>NZ_JBQPVW010000002.1:0-620469 GCF_052712805.1 Fodinibius sp. AD559 | reverse complement strand
TGCACCGAGTGGAACGAGTTCCGCCGGCCGACGGTCGACAATTTTGCCGATGAGATGAAAGATCCCGTCATTTTTGACGGCCGCAACCTCTACGACCTCAAACGAGCAGAACAAGCAGGCATAACCTATATCAGCGTGGGGAGGCCCTCTATAAATGTCAACTAAACGAGTTCTCATTACGGGCGGTGCCGGATTCCTTGGATCGCACTTATGTGATCGCTATTTAAGTGAAGGCTATAAGGTTATCTGCATAGATAACCTTCTCACCGGCAGTGCCGATAATATTTCTCATTTAATGGGAAATAAGAACTTCGAGTTTATCAAGCATGATGTTACAAACTTTATTCATGTAAAAGGTGAGCTGGATTTAATTCTCCATTTTGCATCCCCGGCCTCTCCGGTTGATTACCTGGAGATGCCGATCCAGACGCTCAAAGTAGGTTCCCTGGGCACCCACAAAGCACTTGGACTTGCCAAAGAAAAAGATGCCCGGTTTTTGCTGGCATCCACGAGTGAAGTTTACGGCGATCCGCTTACGCATCCCCAGAAAGAAGACTATTGGGGCAATGTAAATCCTATAGGACATCGCGGGGTATATGACGAGGCCAAACGTTTTGCCGAGGCAATGACGATGGCATATCACCGATATCATGGCATTGAAACCCGCATTGTACGCATTTTTAATACCTACGGATCGCGAATGCGCCTACACGATGGTCGTGCACTGCCTACCTTTATGCGGCAGGCCCTGCGCGGAAATCCGCTAACCGTTTATGGAGATGGTTCACAAACGCGTTCGTTTATGTATGTCGATGACTTGGTGGAAGGAGTGTGGCGTCTTTCACAGTCTGATTATGTCGAGCCGGTAAATATCGGGAATCCCGAAGAGATTACGATCTTAGAATTTGCCAAAGAGATTATTGACTTAACGGGGTCTGACAGTGAGATTACATTTGAAGAGCTACCCAAAGATGATCCGCAGGTTCGTCAGCCGGATATCAGTAAAGCAAAAGAAGTGCTGAACTGGGAGCCGACTTATGACCGTAGGGAAGGGCTGTCGGTAGCGATGGAGTATTTCAAAGAAAAAGTGCTTGATTTGTAACTATTAATAAGTATATGAAACGCCTCGTTGACGTGTATCCATACCGAAAGGAACAGGACGGGGTGGAATTTCTTATTTTTAAACGAGCTGCTGATGTATCATATGCGCATCAATGGCGAATGATTGGTGGAAAAGTTAACCGCGACGAAACTCATTTTGAGGCAGCATTAAGGGAATTGGAAGAAGAAACAGGTCTGTCGCCTGATCTTTTTTGGACGATTCCTTCAGTAAATCAATTTTATGACCACGATAGTGATAGCATTTTGCAGATTCCAGCTTTTGGTGCCCAAATAAATCAAGAGTTGGCCATTACGTTAAACCATGAGCATGTTAGCTGGAAATGGATTTCCCCAAATGAGTTCAATACCTATATTCAATGGCCGGAGCAAAAGCGACTAATGAACCTATTAGCTGATATTGTAACATCTAAACAAATGTTAAACGAGTGGATAATAGAATTTTAAAATCGTTTTATCGCTACATAACATTATTTTTGATCCTTGTTTTAGCTGGGATTTCCATTCCCAATGAATTGCATGCCCAAGACGATGATCCTTCCTATGAACTTCTGCCGGCTCCTGATGCGTGGTATAATAGTGTGGATGGGGTTCGAGTAGGGATACGACTTCGTGGGCAGGTTTCCGGCACTTTTGGTGACGGGCCGCACCGGTTGAATGCCGGACTTTGGCTTGGCACAAACTTTCCGGGGAATCCCATTTCGTATTACTTGAAATACACCGAACCAATTCCCGCAATTTCTGATTTTGGGAGCGAAGGAAGCATCTCTGCAGAAACATCCTACCGCACCGGGTTTCAATCGCATGGATTGACCTTTAACAAACGTTGGCAGACTGGCTTTAATGAAATGAATTACAAGGAGTTAGCGATAGGAGTAAGAGGGGAACATCGTTTTAATGAAGATTACTTGTTGTATCGACAGCTGTGGCAAACGCAGTGGTTATACTTGGCAAATGCGACTTTTGATTTTACGGATGTCAACGGACTTGGACGATATGCTCTTTCTCTTTCGGTAGATGCAAACATTGCAGGAGAAGCCGATCGATTTTTGCGCAGCGAGGTCATTCTCCGCCAAAAAGTTGAACTTTCTGAACAGTTTACGCTCTCCGGGCGATTGTACTCTGGTTTTGCTACTGATAATACGGCTCCCGAATACTTGTTCACTCATAGTTTTCAATCAGCCCGAAGTTGGATGGAGAGTGGACTTACGAGGGCACGAGGCACTATTCCTCCGTCATGGATACAGATTGGAAATATACAAATTACTGGTGGACCGAATTTAAGAGGATACCTAAAAAACGATATCCAATCATTAAATAAAGGAAATGTACCACTATATACTTCACTATCAGCCCTAAATCTTGAGTTGGATTATCCGAATCCGTTAGACAAGGGATTGAAAAAAATCCCGGTGATTGGTGGACTCGTTGATCTCCGTTCATATTTATTTTGGGATTCAGGAACATCACTTGGGCTAACGAGTATTGAGCAGAATAATGTATTATCTAATGCCGGACTTGGCTTTTTATTATCAATCGATATTCCTGATTATCTTGGGAAATCACGGGGATTAATTTTGCGTTACGATATGCCTTTTTGGCTTTCTCATCCCGGGACAGAAAATGCATTTAAATTTCGGCAGGTATTTGGCATAGGAGCTACAATTTCACTCTAAAAATATTTGAAAACGTTATACTACATATTATTAGCTGCATTTTTTATTTCTTTTTTGGGATCCTGTACCAGTGCTCGTTGGACTGTTAAAGAGAAAGAATCTATTGACAGATCTGAGTATGAAGTTGTTGAAGAAAACTATTTCTTACAGCAAACTGATGACGTAACACCTGAAAATCCGATCTTGTCGTTAGTACTTTTTTCTGAAATCCAATACGAGTATATGCAGCGCGTATTAATGCAGCGTAATATCCAGGATTATAGGTTGCGACCAGGTACAACGGCACTGGGTATTGGAGGTGCAGCAATGGCATTTTATTTGGCTAATATTGCCGATTTTGGCAGCCAATCATCTACAAAAAGGTGGACGCTAAACGGGGTAGGAGCATTAATGCTTGCATCAGGATTTTTAAACATGAAACCTGTAGGCGAACCTCGTCCAACGGGAGAGGAGCGTTACAAGAGAACTACCGGCACTACGATTAAAGTTGATACTGTTAAAGCCGATGCTAAAGTTGATACTTCTGCATCGGTATATATGCTATATAACGATCTTATTATCTTTGAGGAGACCAATCAGAATATTAGTAATGGACTGCTTAAAATTCCGATTGGTAATGCGCTAAATGATTTCAAGTTGTCGGGCCCAAATCCTGGAAATGCTACGGTCGAAGTACTATTTGCAGACTCGCTGTATCGCTATAATTATGCTATAGATTCTGTTTTACAACCCTATGCCGTCGTTAACGAGCAACTTACAGCATTGCGCAATAGTCCAGAGGAGAATACCGACAATGTGCTTGCAGATCTTGTTGATGGAAGCCAACTCAAAATTAGCAGTATTAACGATGACTGGTATCAGGTAATGTATGGGATATCAGAAACGTATATCAAGAAATCGGATGCCGATATAATATGGCGATCAGAAGATTATGAAGTCGAAGATCAGGTGGTCACCGTTCCTCGAGTTCCCTTTGGTGAGATTGATGTCGAAAGTAATATCCCTATCCTGCGTGATGAAAATCCCAATGCCAAGGCACTATTGGTAATAAATCAAAACTATGCTGATACGCTTGGAGAACGCAATTATGCACTGCGGGACGGACGCTTGATGCGGACCTATTTGCAAAATGCATTGGGCTACTCCGAAGATAATATTTATCAATTGGCTGATATTACCAATAGCGACAGCCTCAATACACTGCTTTCCTCACTGGAGTCAACTGCCAATGACAGTACCGAACTGTTTGTATATCTCAGCGGATATGGTACAGTCGACAAAGAAGAATCACAGTTGCAACTTTTGATGACGCCTTCCGATACTCAATCGTATGCCAAGATAGGGCTATCGAATATATTTAGTAGAATTGGGAGAATTTCATCTGCAAAAACAATAGTATTAAGTGATATTGATTTTGCAAGCGGTACCAGTGAGAAATCCTTTTCTGAAAACGAAATGCGGGATATAATCGAAGGCAATGTTTCACCATTGCTCTCACAAAATCCTAATAGTTCTGTATTGCTGGGATCGCAGCTAAATAACCCATCTCGTTTATATATGTCGGGGGGGCGAGAGGATAAAAAACACCATATTTTCCCGTACTTTTTTGCCAAAGCACTGCAAGAACGAAGAACTTTACTCTCGGATATTTATCAATTTCTTGAACGCAATGTATCGTACACGTCCCGTCGGCTTTTTGATCGTCCCCAAGATCCTTTGCTTCTTGGTAATACACAATTGAATTTAGCCGGACAATAATGGCGTACATATTCTTAGTTTTAAGTTCGGTATGCTCGCTCACCATTGCCCACCTGCTAAAAGTTACCGAAACAAAAAACTTGCGTACCCTTAATACACTTACAATAAATTATATAGTTGCAGCCATCTTTGCTTTATATGTGGGATTTGAGGGCAATTTGGGGACTACTTTTGTGAGCCATTCAGCGATTCTTCTTGTGTTTTGTATTATCGTTGGAGCCTTCTTCATTGGTAATTTTGTGGCATACAGTAAATCAGTTCACACAAATGGAGTGGGTATCACCATTGCCGCCATGCGATTATCTTTGCTGATCCCAGTAGTAATCTCAATCTATTGGTATGCCGAGTATTTGAATGGACTTAAAATGGTGGGGATTCTTGGTGTGTTTGGAGCTATGCTGTTACTCATCCCAAAAAAGAACAATATTAAAATTGGTTCTATCAGTGCATCTTGGCTGTTGATTTTAATCTTTGTACTATCCGGATTTACAGATGCTTCCCTCAAAATATACGAAGAAGAGTTTAGTACCAATCTCAATGAACTCACCTTTATGGGACTGGTTTTCCTGGGAGCTTTTCTTATTGGATTGATTATAGCGCTCTTTCGAAAGGGGCCGCTTATCACAAAAAAAGAAGCATTACTGGGGGCAGCTATCGGAATTCCTAATTTATATTCTTCAATCTTTTTAATTTATGCACTGGGCGGTATTAGTGGTTCTATAGCTTATCCGATTGTTAATATTTTAAATGTCTTGGGAGGTACCTTTCTCGGATTAATTATTTGGAATGACCAGGTATCAACAAAACAATGGATTGGTATAGCAACGGCCGTAATTGCAATTTTACTTTTGATATAATATTGAAATTATGGATGTAGAAATTATTCATCAGATACGCGAAAGGGCTTCTAAACAACATAAAACCATAGTATTTCCGGAAGCTCGGGATAAGAGAGTACTAAGAGCAGCTTCGTATTTAGTAGAGAAGAATATTTGCGATATAAAGCTCCTGGGCAATAGAGAAGAAATTATTTCTAATGATCAAAAAGAGGGCAGAGGTATCGCAAAAGATTTGTCAAGCTACTTTGTTGATGAATCTGAAAATAAAAATCATCTTGTAAATCACCTATACAAAAGAAGAAAGCACAAAGGGATCTCTCGAAAGGAAGCTGAAACAAAACTGGAAGATCCTCTTTATCTTGGAGCTACATTGGTAGCTACAGGAAGAGCAGATGGATGTGTGGCAGGGTCAATAGCTACGACGGGCGATGTAATTCGAGCTGCTATCCCCAGTATCGGACTTCGAAAAGGAAATGAAACCGTTTCGAGCACTTTTTTGATGGCTCTTAAAAATCAGCCAGCGCTGACATATGCCGACTGCGGAGTAGTTCCATATCCCGATGCCGAACAGCTTGCCGATATTGCCATTGAATCAGCTCGAACACACCAGCTGTTAACCCAAGAAACGCCTAAAGTAGCCATGCTTTCGTTTTCCACCAAGGGAAGTGCCAAACACGAACGCACTGAGTTAGTGGTCAATGCGACGAATATTATCAAGCATAAAAAACCGGATTTATTAGTAGATGGTGAACTCCAATTTGATGCCGCCTTTATCCCCGAAGTGGCACAACGCAAAGCTCCTGATTCACCTATTGCCGGAAATGCTAATGTTTTTATCTTTCCCAATATCGATGCCGGGAATATTGCCTATAAAATCACCGAACGACTGGCCGGGGCATCGGCCACGGGACCAATACTACAGGGGCTTGCCGAACCTATGATGGATCTTTCCCGGGGATGTAGCTGGCAGGATATTGTGAATGCCGCTTGTGTTGCTATTCTAAAGGGAGGGTAGAAGCTTGTATGATTGGAAATGATGAGAGTGATAAATGGTATTTATCAGATATATAGCGACTTTCAATTGGTAATCAAGCTGAGACTATGCGATTTTATCTTGATCAATAAATGAGTTGAGGCGACAAATAAAGGTGGTTGAATTAAGTTTAAGTTACATGCAATTATCCTTATATTTGAGGCTTCGATCGGGAAGCTGAATTATTGGTTCGACTGAGACAACTTAGAATTAATCCAAATTTAATTTCCGAACGTAGTATTTTATTCTACTGTTAAGTAATCGAACTGCTGAAATCGTAAAATTACCGTAATAATTTCTTATGAGTGAAACTGAAGCGCTTGAATCCATGGTTGGTGGTGAGTATAAATATGGGTTTACCACCGATGTGGAATATGAAGATTTTCCTAATGGCATAAACGAGGATATTATTCGGGAAATTTCTCGTCGTAAAGATGAGCCCGAATGGGTCTTGGAATTCCGTCTGGAAGCTTTTGAAAAGTGGAAACAGATGGAAGAACCCGACTGGCCCAATGTTGAATATGATAAGCCGGATTTTGATAATATCCAGTACTATTCTTCCCCAAAGAAGAAAGACGATAAAAAAGCAGAAAGCCTGGATGACGTCGACCCTCAAATTCTGGAAACCTATGAAAAACTGGGTATTCCTCTGCAAGAGCAGAAACAGCTGCAAGGTATTGCTGTGGATGCAGTTTTTGACAGTGAATCTATTTTTACCACCTTTAAAGAGAAGCTTGCTGAGGCGGGCGTCATTTTTTGTTCTATTTCGGAAGCTATTCAGGACCATCCCGAGATTGTCAAGGAATATTTGGGAACGGTAGTACCTAAAGGTGACAATTTTTATGCCGCATTGAACTCGGCAGTCTTTTCTGACGGCTCGTTTGTGTACGTTCCGGAAGATACGGTTTGCCCGATGGAGCTTTCTACCTATTTTCGCATTAACAATATGCAATCGGGACAGTTTGAGCGCACGCTCATCATCTGTGAGGATAACAGCCATGTCAGTTATCTTGAAGGTTGTACAGCACCACAGTATCAAGAAAACCAGCTGCACGCAGCTGTTGTTGAACTGGTAGCGCTCGAAGATGCCGAAATCAAATACTCTACTATTCAGAACTGGTATTCCGGTGATGAAAAAGGGCAGGGCGGTATTTTTAACTTTGTTACCAAGCGCGGACACTGCCGTGGAGATAACTCAAAAATTTCTTGGACACAGGTCGAAACTGGATCTGCCATTACTTGGAAATATCCAAGTGTAATCATGCAGGGGGACAATTCCGTCGGAGAATTTTATTCCGTAGCCGTAACAAATCAGCGTCAGCAAGCCGACACAGGCACGAAAATGATCCATGTTGGTAAAAACACCAAGAGTACCATTATTTCGAAAGGTATCTCTGCGGGTGAATCCAACAATAGTTATCGCGGATTGGTGAAAATTAGTCCCCGTGCCGATGGAGCACAGAATTACTCGGTTTGTGACTCAATGCTGATTGGTCAAACCTGCGGAGCTCATACCTTTCCGTATATTGAATCGGCTAATCCGACAGCAAAGGTTGAGCACGAGGCTTCTACCAGCCGTGTTGGTGAGGAGCAGATCTTTTATCTACAGCAGCGCGGAATGGATGAGGATGATGCTATTTCACTCATCGTTAATGGTTTTGCCAAAGAAGTATTACAAGAGTTGCCGATGGAGTTTGCCGTTGAAGCTGACAAATTGCTCGGCATTAAGCTCGAAGGCAGCGTAGGCTAACAGATCAGGAAAACTTTTTAATCAAAAATATTAGAGGAATAAGTTAAAGTGTTAGAAATAAAAGATTTACATGTTTGCGTAGAAGAGGATCCATCAGAAAAGATCCTTAAAGGAGTTAACTTGACAATTAATGAAGGTGAGATCCATGCGATCATGGGTCCCAACGGAAGTGGAAAGAGTACGCTTTCGAAAGTTATTGCAGGACACGAAGCCTATGAAGTTACTCAAGGCGATATCCTGTACAATGGCGAAAGTATTCTTGAGCTTGAGGCCGATGAACGTGCTCACTTGGGAATTTTTCTTGCTTTCCAATATCCCGTTGAAGTTCCCGGAGTAACGAATAAGAATCTGCTTCGTCAGGCCTACAATACGATTGCCGAAGAACAGGGACGTGAAGAGCTCGACCCCCTGCAATTTGAAGATCACGCTCGTGAGCAGCTAAAGCTCGTTGATATGAAAGAAGAATTTCTTGAGCGAAGTGTTAACGCCGGATTCAGTGGCGGTGAGAAGAAGCGGAACGAAATTTTCCAGATGGCCGTATTGCAGCCGAAATTGGCTGTTCTGGACGAAACTGATTCCGGATTAGATATTGATGCGCTAAAAATTGTAGCTAATGGTATTAATGAATTATCCGGAGAAGATAATGCTGTCGTATTGGTAACACACTATCAGCGTATTCTTGATTATGTGCAGCCCGATCATGTACATGTCATGATTGATGGCAAGATTGCCAAATCAGGTGATAAAGACCTTGCTATTAAACTCGAAGAACAAGGATACGACTGGTTGAGCGAAGACGCATCGGTACTGTAAACGGAGAATTATCATAATCAAATGGGTAAAGTGAAGCAACAAAAAGAACGCACGTTTTTACAAGACTTACTTAATTTTCAAGGTTCACTGAACGGGAAATCAAAGTTTTTGGATGAGGTTCGCCTCAAAGGGGCCGAGGAAGTCCGTAATATTCCTTTCCCGACCAAAAAACTTGAGGACTGGAAGTTTATCAGCCTTCGGGATCTTTATAAAGATTCCTATGAGCTGGCTTCTGATCTCGAAGTGGAGGTTCCGGATATAAGCGAACATTATCTTCCTGAAAGCAAGGGAGCTCGATTGACATTTGTCAACGGTTCTTTTTCTGCCGAACACTCTTCCACTGAAGATATTCCGGAAGAAGTACTGATCGGCAATATCGCCAAGCTGGCCGAAGCGGATAATGATCTTCTCAAGGAACATCTGAACAAATACGTTGAGAACAATTTCGAGGAAGATGTATTTTCTTCTTTCAATAAGGCTTTCTTGACAGATGGCGTGTTTGTCTATGTGCCCGAGGGACTTACCGTTGATGTTCCTTTGCATTTATTATTTGTGCAAACGGATGCGGATACTAACTACTTTACAACTTCACGTAGTGTAGTTGTCGCTGAGAAAAATTCAGAGGTAACCATTGTTGAAGATCATATTGGTTTAGGCGATAACAAGTATTTCAATCTACCGGTTGTTGAGGTTAATGCTGAGGAAGAATCGTATGTTAAACACACGAAAATTCAGCGCGACAGCCGTGAAGCAATTCATATCGCTCGTACGGCAGCCTTTGTACATCACCATGCAAATTATGAGTCGTATACTATCACCCGTGGTGCCAAGCTCTCACGGAACGAGCCACGGATTTCTCAGCGGGATGAAGAGGTTGAATTCACCGTTGACGGACTCGTACTCATCGACGGCGATCAAGTTTCTGATACGCATTCTGTGATGGATCACCGGTTTTCGCACTGCGAAAGTCACCAGCTGCACAAGTGCGTGATTACCGGCAAGGCGCACTCGGTATTCAATGGAAAGATTTTTGTCCGAAAGGATGCACAGAAAATTGATTCTTTCCAGGAAAACCGAAATCTGCTTCTTTCTCGCAAAGGATTGGTAAACACCAAACCTCAGCTTGAGATTTTTGCGGATGATGTCGTTTGTACGCACGGCGCTACCGTGGGACAGCTGGAGCAAGACGAACTTTTCTACCTGATGAGTCGAGGCCTTAATGAACAGCAAGCTCGTGAAATGCTGATTTACGCTTTTGCGCTTGAAACAATCGAAAATATTACCGTTGATTCAGTTCAAGAGCTGCTTGTTGATGAAGTACACCGATTCACGGAAAATCAACTTGATTCAACATTAACAGTTTAAGGTAGTTTATGGCTGAAGCTGCAACAAAATCAAAGGCGGATGTGGATTTTGACCGCGTTCGGGAACAATTTCCTGTCCTTTCACAGAAGGTAAAGGGACAGCCGTTGGTTTATCTTGATAACGCAGCTTCTAGTCAAATGCCTGCTCGTGTTGCTGATTGCATTCATTCCTACCATCGCAATGAGCACGCTAATGTTCACCGGGGCATTCATACGCTCAGCCAAAAGGCTACCGATGCTTATGAGTTGACAAGAGAAAAAGTCCAGAAATTCATAAATGCCGAGCATAAAGACGAAATTATCTTTACAACCGGCACAACTGATTCGATTAATCTCGTAGCTAACAGCTTTGGCGATCGATTTATTGATGAAGGAGATGAGATCCTGCTCTCAGAGATTGAACATCATGCCAATATCGTCCCATGGCAGATGATCGCCGAACAAAAAGGGGCGCACATCCGTGTGATTCCCGTTGACAATAATGGTGATATTATTTGGGATAAATACGTGGATCTGCTGACTGATAATACGGCAATTCTGGCTGTAGGCCATGTTTCCAATGCTCTGGGAACTGTTCATCCCGTTAAAAAGATGATAGCAGAGGCCCATAAGCGAGATATTCCAGTTCTGATAGATGGAGCCCAGGCAGTGCCGCATACTCCTGTTAATATCCAAGATTTAGATGCAGATTTTTATGCATTCTCGGGCCACAAAATGTGCGGGCCTACGGGATTTGGTATTCTTTACGGCAAGAAAAAATATCTTGACCAAATGCCGCCATATCGTGGAGGTGGAGATATGATCGACAAGGTCTCCTTCGAAGAAACCACTTATAATATTACTCCCCATAAATTCGAAGCCGGAACTCCACCCATTGCAGCCGGTATAGGTTTTGGAGAAACCATTTCGTTTCTGAATGAGATCAGAATGGAAAATATTGCTCAGTACGAGCACGAATTATTGGAATACGGTACTGAGCAGCTGCAAAATATCGATGGAATTCGCATCATTGGCACAGCCAAAGAAAAGGCTTCGGTATTGTCCTTTGTCCATGAAGATATTCATGCCACCGATATCGGTACTATTCTGGATCAACAGGGGATAGCGATACGCACCGGACATCACTGCGCACAACCTACAATGCGGCGGTTTGGTGTGTCTGCAACGGCTCGAGCTTCTCTCTCGTTCTACAATAATAAAGAAGATATTGATCGGCTTACAGAGGGAATTAAGAAAGCTATTTCAATCTTTGAATAGCTTTCATTTGAAGCTGTGAATTGAATTATTTTATATTTATATTCGTTCTAAATAGTGAAATAATAAAAGCTATTAGACCAAACTATTATGCCTAAGATTAAAGAAATTGAACGTACGCCAAATCCCGATGCCATGCGGTTTGTATTGGGAGAACCATTGACTAACGGAGTTACAAAATCATTCGAAAAAGCCTCCGATGCTGAGAATGATGAACTCGCATCAGCGCTTTTCTCGATCGATCACGTAATCAATGTCTATTATGTAGATAAATACGTGACGGTAACTCAAGACGGTGATGCAGTATGGTCTGAGCTCCTTCGTCAATTAGCACCGCCTATTCGTGAGGCCACGCCTCAAACGGATGCCATTGAGGATGAAGAAGTTCATGCTACCAAAGAGGTTCAGGAGACCGACGATCCTCGTTTACAGGAGATAAATCAAATGCTGGACGAACAAGTTCGCCCATATCTTTTAGCTGACGGTGGGGGATTGAAGATCTTAGGTCTTGACGGTAATCGCCTCAAGGTTCACTACCAGGGCGCTTGTGGAACTTGTCCAACAGCAACAAGCGGAACGCTTTACGCCATTGAAAGCATGGTTAAACGCATTGATCCTGAAATTCAGGTAGTCTCTGTATAATTTGAGAGCAGGTTTATGTCCATTTCTATTACAGATCGTGCGGCACAACGTATCAAACAGATTCGGGAAGAGCAGAAGATTGCCGATGATGCCTTACTGCGTGTGGGCGTTGAAAGCGGTGGATGTTCCGGTTTGACCTATGATCTGGAATTTGATTCCAATCCCGAAAATAGTGAGGAAGAAGATCAGCAGTTTGAGGATAAAGGCATAAAATTGGTCGTAGACATGCGGAGCTTCTTATACCTTTCAGGAACGGAACTTGATTATACCGATGGTCTAAACGGGGAAGGATTTCATTTTCATAATCCGAATGCGAATCGCACATGCTCGTGCGGAGAATCATTCTCAATTTAAGTTATGGCTACTGATACCAAAGGTGAAATTGTCAATAAAGTAAAGCAGTCTGATAAGCTGGTGACCATCGATCTCCAGAAGTTTTTTGATGACACTGCCAAGGCTGAACTTGATCTAAAACAATTCCTTTTTAAGGGGATGATCCTGAAAGAGCAGGATTTTAGAGATCAACTTGAAGAGTTTGATTGGAGCCAGTTTGAGGACCAGTACGTGGCTGTTTACTGTTCGACTGATGCCATCATATCCAAGTGGGCTTATATGCTTGTAGCACAATATCTTGTCGGCTATGCCAAAGAGGTATTCCAAGGCCAAAAAGATGATATGCTTTTCGAACTCTATCGGCGTAAGTTGGATGAGGTCGATTGGAACAGTTATGAAGAAAAGTTTGTAATCCTTAAAGGATGTTCGAGTAAAGAAAAGCCGGTACCGGAAAGTGTTTATTTATATGCTACGCAACGACTCGTTCCACACGTTAAGAAGCTGATGTACGGTGAAGCTTGCTCTAATGTGCCGGTCTACAGGGCATAGGAAATTTGCCAAATCTTTGGATGCGCTCAATCCGATTATTACCTTCACAGAAAGCAATAATAACGAACTTAAATTACTGTGTACGCATTAGTAACAGGCGCTTCTCGCGGTATCGGCAAGAGTATCACAAAATCTCTACTAAAAGGGGATTTTACCGTAATCGGTACTGCCCGTTCTTCCGAATTTCCCAAAGAATTTTCTCAAAACGATAACTTTGAAGGCATTTATGTTGATTTAGCCGACCCCGTAGCAGTTGAAACAAAGGTAAAGCCTATTTTTGATAGGGAACAAGTGCCCAATGTACTCATAAACAATGCCGGTATTTTTATGGAGTCCGGGTTTGAGAAAGATGATGAGTCCTGGCTTGAAAAATGGGATAAAACTATGCAGGTAAATCTTCGTGCTCCAGCTTTATTGTCTAAATGGGCATTAAATCGCTGGGTCAAAGAGGAGGGAGGATATCTTATCAACATCTCTTCGAGGGCAGCTTATCGGGGTGATACACAGGAATATTCGGCTTATGCGGCCTCTAAAGGCGGACTTGTAGCATTTACCAAAAGTGTAGCTCGAGATTTTGGTGAGCACGGTATTTCCGCATACTCTATAGCACCGGGATTCATCAAAACGGATATGGCGATGGAGTCTATTGATGTTTATGGCGAAGAATATTTGACCGAAGGTATGGCTTTTGATGAAATAACATCCCCCGATGAAGTGGGAGAACTGGTCGCATTTCTCGCAAGTGGTAAAGTGCCACACATGACAGGTTCGACCTTCCATATTAACGGTGGAAGCTATATGATTTAGCCATGAGTATAAAAGACCGTAAAAAAGATCATGTAGACTTGACGACTTCCGGTGAAGTGAATTATCAGGTTCCTACCGGATTTGAGCAGTATTATTTTGCTCATAACGCACTTCCTGAGATCAATGTTGATGAGGTTTCAACAGAAGCAAGCTTACTGGATAGAACTTTTTCATTTCCACTCTTTATTTCTTCGATGACCGGTGGATATACCGATGCCGGGGCTGTTAATGCCATTATCGCAGAGTTTTGCGAAGAGTATAATTTACCATTCGGGGTTGGAAGTCAGCGCGTGATGCTTGAAGACCCGGAGACGACGTCTTCCTTTTCCATTGTTAGAGAAAAAGCACCGAACGCCTTTATTGCTTCAAACATCGGTGGTGCTCAATTAGTAGGTGGATTGTCAAAAGAAAAGTTGAATTTACTTATTGATTCTATTGAAGCTGATTCCGTGATTGTGCACCTCAATCCGCTTCAGGAACTTATGCAGCCCGAAGGTGATCGCACTTTCAAGGGTATTGAAAAGGGTATTAAAAAGCTTTGCCATGATACGTCGCTTCCGATTATCGTGAAAGAAACCGGGGCGGGCATCTCAGCAGAGGTTGGAAAACGTCTTTTGGATGCGGGTGTAGAAGTAATTGACGTGGCCGGGGCAGGAGGCACCAGCTGGGCAAAAGTTGAAAACGAGCGGGCTTCCAACCAGAATCCCAATAATAATTTCAATGACTGGGGGATACCCACTCTGGAGTGTGTTACACAATTGACAGATCTTAAACAAGAGTATGATTTCGAACTTATTGCTTCGGGAGGGATTCGATCGAGTCATGATATCGCAAAATCATTTTGTTTAGGAGCTGATTTTGCCGCTTCTGCTCAGCCTGTGATTAAAGCTGTTATGGAAAACGGTTACGACGGATTAGAACAATTATATCAAAAGTGGAATAAACAACTGGTCACCATTCTTACGCTATTGGGATGTAAAGTACCTTCTAAATTAGCTCCCAAGCACATTAAATTGAAGCAATAACAGCAACAATATGTTGTTGTAAATTACTTATATTTGGCCTTTTACAAATACAGCCTGAAAGAATTTGAAAATTACAGAACGACAGCAAAAACTTTCTGATCTCATAGATGAAAAGCTGGCAGAACTGAATCTGCCCGACGAACCATCCCTACTTTATGATCCCGTACGTTACACACTGGGGTTGGCCGGAAAACGCGTCCGCCCGTATTTAACATTGATAGGCTGTGGAATTTGTAACAGAAAAGTCGAAGAAGCATTACCGGCAGCACTATCCATAGAACTGCTCCACAATTTTACACTACTACATGATGACATTATGGATAGAGCCGATACAAGGAGGGGGGCACCCAGTGTCTTTAAAAAATGGAATTCTAATACCGCTATTTTATCCGGCGATGCCATGTACGCCAAAGCATTTAAACAGTTGCAATATTACGGGCACTCAGATTTCTATGGCAAGAATGAGTATAGAACGATTCTTGATATTTTTTTGAATAGTGCTGAAAGGGTTTGTGAAGGTCAGGCCTATGATCTTATGTTTGAAAGCCAGTCTGATGTACGTATTGAAGAATACATCCAGATGATCGAGGGTAAAACGGCGGCTCTGATCAGTGGAGCGTTGGCAATAGGAGGTGCGGTAGCGGGAGCAGAAGAGGCTACTCTTGATGAATTGCGATTTGTTGGTAAAAAAGCCGGAATCGCTTTTCAAATTCAGGATGACTTGTTGGATGCTATTGCTGATCCCGAAAAGTTTGGCAAAAAGAGAGGTGGAGATATCATTGAAGGCAAGAAAACGTATCTGACGCTACTTGCCTTGGAGCGATGTAATATTCAGCAACAAAAACAGTTACAAAAGATACTGGCTGATGATAAAAGCAATGCCTCAGATGTCGATACGGTTATTGGAATGTATCAGGATTTAAATATAATTGAAGACACTAAAAATGCCGTTCAATATCATTATCAGGAAGCAATGGACCATCTTGAGCGGTTTGACGATTCGGAGTACAAAAAAGAAATTATCAATTTTTTTAATCACTTGATCTCTCGTGAATATTAAATCAGAAATAAAAATAATGCATAAGCTTTCTCCTTTAACATTTAAATTTTCTTGTTTATTACTTGCTGCATTGGTATTTGTATCCTGTAAAAATAGTGATTTGATCCAGAGAGGGGATTCTCTGGAGGTGGCGTTTGACAAAGCCATGGCGCTATATGAGAAGGAAGACTATACCGAAGCGTCCGAAGCTTTTGAAACAGTTGTGCAAATTGCTCGAGGCACTGAATATGGACAAGATGCCCAATTTTACTTGGCAGAATCTTATTTTAACGATGGGCGTTATCTGTTGGCAGCTTCGGAATACCAGCGGTTTATTTCGCTTTTTCCCCGGGTAGAAAGACGACAGGAAGCCCAATTCAAGGAAGCATACTGTTATTACAAATTAAGCCCTCGTTATAAGTTAGATCAAAAGTATACACGTACCGCAATAGAAAAATTTCAGCTGTATAATTCTCGTTTTCCAAATTCAGAAAAAGCCGATGAAGCCGGACAGTATATCTCAGAAATGAGAACAAAGCTTGCCAGAAAGCTATACCATTCCGCTGATTTATATTTGCGTACTGATCGATATGAAGCAGCCGTTATCTACTATGATTTAACCATTGATAAGTATCCTGAAACAAAATGGGCACAACGTGCTTTGGTTGATAAAATAGAAACCTACAATATTTATGCTGATCGGAGTGTTCCGTCTAAACAACGTGAGCGCTATCAAAAAGCAGTAGAAGCGTACGAAAAATTTATTCAGCTTTATCCCAACGGAGAATATCGCCAAGATGCAGAAGAGCTTGTCGACGAAGCTCGGACTGCGCTGGCAGAACTCCCTGATGATGCGCCTGTTGTTGAAGGTGATGGGGAGAATACCCAGGCTGATCTTGATGAAGATCCCAATTCAAACTAATGTCAGCCCAGCAGAAGAGCATAGGGTTATTAGGTGGTAGCTTTGATCCCGTTCATAACGGGCATTTATCCATTGCGGAATCATTTTTAGATTCTGATTTACTTGATGAGCTCTGGGTGCTTTTGACACCCGATCCACCTCATAAAACAGATCAGGCACAAGCTGATTATCAATTACGGTTAGAAATGCTGCAAGCAGCCTTTGAGGATTTTGATGATGTAAAAGTCAGCAACCTTGAAAAAAAGTTGCCTCAACCGTCTTATACTATTCAGACTCTTGAGTATTTAAAAGACCAACATCCCGACTATGCCTTTTATTTATGTATTGGAGGCGATTCGCTGCGGGATTTCAAAAACTGGAAAGATTGGCAAAAGATTCTCGATCATACCGATCTTTTGGTAGCTCAAAGACCATCTTCGGATACCCAAAAAATCGATAAATTCCTGAAGGATCATGTCCATTTTATTAATCATGAACCCATTCAGATCTCATCAACAGTAATCAGGAATGCTGTTGCCAATGGAGATGATATTTCCGATCTGGTTCCTTTATCCGTAAAAAACATTATTGATAACAAACAACTTTACAGGGAGAAAGAACAATGAATAGAAAGGGATTTTTAAAGCTTTTATCAACAGGAGGATTGGGAACATTTCTGGCAAATATCGGTGATTACTCTCATAATAAGAGCTTAATCAAGCCAAAAAAATTACAGCAGGGTGATACTATTGGACTTATTAGCCCGGGATTTATTTTGCCTGATTCCAATAAATATGATGAAATTATTGATCAAATACAGCAGTTGGGATACAAAGTGAAGGAAGGTCCTAATGCACGCAACCAGTATGGCTATTTAGCGGGAACAGACGAAGAGCGGGCAGCCGACCTCAACGCTATGTTCGCGGATAATTCTGTGGATGCCATCATGCCATTTCGAGGTGGATGGGGCTGCAATCGTATTTTACCACTCATCGATTTTGATACTATCCGGAGTAATCCCAAAATCCTTGTCGGCTATAGTGATATTACGACTCTACTGCTATCCATTTTTGCTAAAACAGGTCTGATAACGTTTCACGGTCCGGTGGGGAAGTCAGAATGGACAGACTACACAAGGCAACATTTCAAAGATGTTCTTACCGGACAACAAAAATTATTTAATATTCCCAACAACGATCTATGCAAGGAAGGTAACGAATTAGAGGTGATAACCCCGGGCAAAGCAACGGGCACGCTTCTGGGCGGCAATCTAAGCGTCTTATCCGCTATGATGGGATCTGACTATCTTCCTAACTGGAATAACAGCATTCTCTTTTTGGAAGATGTCGGGGAAGACGTGTATCGCCTCGATCGTATGTTAACACAGCTTAAATTAAATGGTGTTTTGGAGAAAATTTCAGGATTTGTTTTTGGTCAATGTGTCTCTTGCGAAATGTCGAGTTCTCAAAGTCTGACCCTCAATCAGGTTTTTGATGATCATATCAAGCCACTTGGCATTCCGGCGTTTTCGGGAGCCATGATTGGCCACATCGATAACATGATAACCTTACCCGTAGGTTTGTCGGCTGAAATGAATACGAAAAATGGAACAATCAAGCTAAAAGAATCAGCTGTAAGGTAATTCAAGATATTAGGGAAGAGACAGGTATTTTCGCAATATCCACTCACTGCATAAAAGGATTATCACGAGAATAAACCAGCCAACATGCTGATATAAATAAAAGAAATTCGTCTCAACTTGCTCTTGACGATCCAAGAGTCCCTTTTCTTTTAACTTATTCCAGAACCCATTCACCGAATCAAAAGGAACATATTGGCCGCCTGTATTCTGGGCAATTTGACGAAGCAGCTGTTCATTCCTATTGATATCAATATATTCTGCATTTGAGGCATCTACAGAAAATTCGCCACGCTCGGTGTCTAATGTTCGCTCCCCTTTCTGAGCTATTGCTTTAAAAGAATAAACTCCTTCGGGCATAGGAGGTATGCTTAAACGGTAATTTCCGTTGTCTCTATTTTCCATGGAATACATTCGCCCATCTAACGTATCGGAGCTGATAGAAATCGTAATATTTGCATCCGACTCGTTTTGCCCTCGTTCATTTTTAAGATAGGCGTCAATAATTATCGGATTGGAACCTGAAAAAGCATCTTGCTGAGGTTGAATATCAAGTAGTTCGTTATCAGGATCGGTAGCCGTCCAGCTTATCATATTTTGCCAAAGCTGTTTTACAAAAGCTTGTATCTCCTGATTTTGATCCTGCTGAAAACGATACCAATTGTAAGCCGTAACAAATAGATGACGTTTGTTTCCCAATTCATGAGCTACAACCACGGGCTTTTGGATAGATTCTCCTCGATAAGTACTACTAAACAGCATATCAGCATAGCTTGCAGTGCTAATATGTTCTAACGGAGCCATTAGGTTGGGAAGTTGATCATAGGTCACGGCCGGCAATTCGGTAATAGGATGTCCGGACTTTTGGGGCTCTAAACGAAGATCGATTTGCCCGTAATTCAAATTCCCTGTAATATCAACAGGAAGGGCAGTAACATCCTGCTCAAACTGCTGTGGGCTAAAACGGGGAGAAGCTATTATAAGCAGAGGAACTTCATCCCCAATCATTTCTAACTTTTCTTTTATCTTTGCAGGCACGCCTGTAATTGGATAACCGTGTATGACAGCAAGATCCAGCGAATCTGTCACAGAAGAAAAGTCTCCTTCTATAAAATTATCTCCTTTTAGCCAGGTTCGATTGACGAGTTCGGTATTTTCATCTGTTGACAAAAGTGATCGCACAAATCTTACATCCGGATGTATTTCCAGGGCAAGCGATAGTATTTGCTGTTTAGCATCTTGAACATCTACCGTAAAACGCTGCGTATTATTAGCTGAAGTCCATTCATCACTGAGGGTGGGAATATGTATTTCGTATTGTTGTAACCCTTCCTGTTCCAGCAGAAGATCAAAACTTACCTGCTGACTGCTATTTCTAATTTCAGGAATAATTACTTTTTCAGATAGTACTTCATTTCCTTTTTTGAGATGTACAGGAATTGTGCTCCCTTCAAAGCCTTTACTGTTTATGGTTGTATTTACACTCTGTGTACTGTTAAGATAGCCGCTGGAATTTGTTGAGATAGATGAAACCAACACATCTTTCTGAAATGTCGTATCTCCCAAACCAATTGAAAAAATAGGGATGTCAATATCCGAAGTTTCATAAATAGGATTTTTTCCCGTTGTATAGATTCCATCACTTATTAGCAGGGCCGCACTTGCCTCGTTTTGGCTTGCCCTGATTGCTTCAATTCCGGATGTTATATTAGTTTGGTCATCATCGAAGGTAAGACTGTCGATTTCCGTCTGTTCTACCTTACTACCCACTTTATAAATCTGATAATTAACGTTGGTATCATCGCTTAAGCCCAATTCCTCTAAAAGCTTAGTATAACTTTTGCTGCCTTGGTAGATCTTTTTATCGATTTGTGTACTTGCCGAATTGTCAAGCAGTACTAAGATATTGGCGGGTTCGAAATAGGTTTCTTCTGTTTTAAAAAATGGATTTACGAGAAGTAGGAGCAGGATAAAATACACACAACTACGCAGGGCTATGAGGGTATAATTATAGAGGGTACCAATTTTTTTAATGTTGGAATACGACCACCACGCAATAAGAAAAGTGCAGGCAAACATCAGTATATAAACCCAAAAGGGGAGAGAAGACTGGAATCCTTGAAAGATGAAGTCCACGATGATGATATTTACATTTCGTCAAGCAGCATTTCAATGAGCTTGTCCGCCGTTAATCCCTCTGCTTCCGCCGCATAATTGTTAACAATCCGATGACGTAAAACAGGTTTTGCAAGAGCTCTGATATCATCCTCAGAAACGTTATATCTTCCTCGCGAAAGAGCCCGGGCCTTTCCTCCCAATACTAAATATTGAGAAGCACGCGGACCAGCACCCCAGCTCATGTACTTTTGGATAAATTCCGGAGCTATTTCGGATTGCGGGCGGGTTTTCGTTACAAGTTCAACTGCTGATTTTAAGACCCTATCGGGAACAGGTACTTCACGAACCAGATCCTGCAGTTCAACAATTTGTTCAGCATTTAAAACCGCATTAATCTCTGCTTCACCAAGGGAGGTCGTTTGGCTTACAATATCTTGTTCCTCATCAAGAGAGGGATAATCCAGCCACAGATTAAACATAAAACGATCAAGCTGAGCTTCCGGTAACGGATAAGTTCCTTCCTGTTCAATAGGATTTTGTGTAGCCAATACAAAGAACGGCGGGTCAAGGGGATAGGTGTGTCCCGCCGTCGTAATATGAAATTCCTGCATCCCTTCAAGGAGGGCAGCTTGTGTTTTGGGCGGAGTGCGATTGATCTCATCAGCCAACACAATATTGGCGAAAATAGGTCCCTTAACGAATTTAAAACTTTTCTTTCCTGTTTCTCGATCATCTTCAATAACTTCCGTCCCCGTAATATCACCAGGCATTAGATCGGGGGTAAACTGGATGCGGCTAAACCTGAGATTCAGGGTTTGGGATACCGTGCGGATAAGAAGCGTTTTGGCAAGACCCGGAACCCCGATAAGTAGACAGTGTCCCCGGGAAAACAGGCAAATAAGAAGCTGGTCAAGAATTTCTTGTTGACCAACAATAATTTTGCCTACTTCTTTTCGAATCTTTTGAAAAGATTCCTGAAAAAAATCTACCGCCTCAACCGATTCCTCAGGTATAGTACTCATATCGGTTAAAAGTTGATATTTTTGTAGCGCTCAGGAATCGTAATCTTGTACTCCACATACATATTTTCGCGCAAATCAGCCAACAGGTTATTCATATATTCTGCCTGCTTCTCTTGCAGTGCAGCCTGTTTAATGCGGGTATAGTCCTTCTTTAAGTTCGCTCTGTGTTCTTCAATTCGTCTATCAAGTCGAACAATGCGAAAGGCACGCTGTGAGTTATTTTCTTCGCCCATCGTAAAGGATTTTGGCTCTGAGATATCACCGACCTCATCCAGTAAGAGCACAATTCTATAGAGGGCAGGATCGAGTTGTTCGAGTGCAATAAGTCGCTCACCAGTTTGTGGATTCAAGACCCGGCCACCCTGAGGTGCTGTATTCGGATCATCAGAATGACGTCTGGCCATTTCAGCAAAGGTTATGTCTTCGTTAGTAAGTACAGAGTCGCGAATTTGTCTCAATTCCTCTTTTGCTGCCTCATCGTCATAACTTTTATCATCGACCTCGATAAGGATATGATTAGTATCAATTTGTTCGCCTTGACGCTTGTTAAGCCGGATAACATGAAAACCAAAGCTTGTTTCTACTACTTGAGAAATATCTCCCGGTTCAAGTGATGAGGCTGCAGCCGAATACTCCGCAACAAAATCATCCATAGACATCATCGGCAGTTTTCCATCCGACGAAGCAGAAGGGCCGTCGCTGTATTTTCTGGCCATCTCTTCAATGGTTTTACCATGATTTAGCACCGAATCACGCAACTGTTTTGCCAATTTTCGAGCTTCGGATCTGGCATTTTTCAATGGAGGAGGAACGGAAACAATTTGTGATACGGCCACCCGCTCCGGAATCATTGGAAGTGAATCCTGCGGGATTTTATTAAAATATTCTTCAACCTCTGGTCGAGTTATAGAAACATTACTTCGCTTTTGTTGCTGAAACTGTTGCACAATCATCTGTTCGCGATAATTATCGCGTAAATCAGCCCTAATTTGAACAATACTCTGTCCCATTTCTTCTTCCAGGGCTTGCTCGCTACCCACTTGTTCAACGTAAGAGTTTATCTGTTGATTTATTTGCTGATCCACTCTTTCGTCGGAAACCGTAATAGAATCGCGCTTAGCCTGATCAAGCATTACATGGCGATCAATAATATTTTCTAAAACCGTGTACCAAATCTCTTTGCTAAATGAGATTTGTTGATTTCGCTGTTGCTGAAGCTGCATCATATATTGTTGTACTTCCTGATCAACATCCGATTTAAGAATAATATGATCATTTACAACAGCAACAATCTGATCCAATTTTTTATCAGATTGTTGGTTTTGTGCTTGTGATAAGAGGGGAGTTAAAATTAATGAAACTATAAAAAAGAGCAGTAAATATGCTTTATTCATTCGTTGAGTTGTTTTCAAGGGTATCGTCAAGCGTTGAATTTTGGTTAGGTTTAGAAGGTAAAACGTTAAAAGTCTCTATTTCATTGTTCGACTCAGCCTTAAGATAAAGATTCTTAACAAAGGAACTGAAATTTCGTTGCCGATTATTTAAAGTCATCCAATCTTTAATTTGTTCTATAAGCCATTCTAAGTTGGGGTGGTCGCCCTCAGATCGGGTTTCAATTAATTGCACAAAATGGTATACGCCATTTACACGCTGAATAGGAGAAATTTCACTTTGTCCGATGACCTCCAAATATCGATTCATAATATCAACATCCTGTGCAGCCATCGAAACAGGCCAGTACTGATCAGATTCACTGATAACGGTTGAAGGATTGATAGCATAAGTTCGGGCGACTTCGGGCCAGGGCACACCACCTAACAGATCTTGTCGCGCGTTACGGGCTTCCTTAATTGTTTTTGTACGCATATGCCGGAATTTTACAAAATCCTCTTCGAGCACAAACTGTTCTTTATTAGCCTGATAATAAGTTCGGGCTTCCTCATCCGTTATCTGCATATCCCTTTCACTAGAAGTCAATACATAATCTTTAAGCGCCTGACGTAGTATTTCCTGCCTTGCTCGCTCAATTTTTTGTTGTATTTCGGGTTTTTGTTCTAAGCCAAGTCGCCTTGCTTCCTGGACCAGCAATTGCTGGCGAATCCAGTTGTCCCGGTACTGTGTTAAAGCCTTAACACTATCTTCTGATAAAACAGCTTCAGGAACATCTGAAACGGCCTGATCTACTGTTAAGTATTCATTACCAACCCGTGCAAGCGCATCTTCGGTATTCTGATGGGTCGTTTGCTGACAAGAGGCAAAAGATAATATTGCCCCAATGATGAACAACAGATACAATATATATGATTTACGTATTTCCATACTCAGTTAGAATAACATTCCGGCAATTGTTGCCGTCATTAGATTCGCAAGGGTACCGGCTAACACCGCTTTAAGGCCGAACTCTGCCAATTCAGATTTTCTACTTGGAGCTAATCCCCCAATACCTCCAATTTGAATAGCAATAGATGAAAAGTTCGCAAACCCACACAGGGCAAAGGTAGCCATTCTAATTGTTTTGTCACTAATCTCTGAGGCACTTACCATCTCTGATAACTGTAGATAAGCAACGAACTCATTTAATACCACTTTCGTACCCAGTAAGGATCCCATATTAATAGCATCCGCCCAAGGGACACCCACCACAAATGCAATTGGGGCAATAATCCAGCCAAGAACTCTTTCGATCGTTAACTTCCCGTCTGTAATCATTGCATTAATACCGGTCATATTTCCAAAACTCTCCAAAAAATAATTTCCCATAGCCAATAATGCTATAAACGCCAACAACATAGCTCCAACATTTGCAGCTAATTTTAGGCCCGTAGCAGCACCGGTAGCAGCAGCATCTATACCATTGGCATCGGTTTTTTCCACACTCATTTTGACTTCGCCTTTGGTTACCGGCTCATCCACTTCGGGATACATTATCTTCGCAATAACAAGGGCAGCGGGGGCGGCCATCAAACTTGCTCCAAGCAATTGTTCGGCAAACATCAGGCGACCTACATCTAATGCCACGTCGTGTGCCTGGGCGTAGGAATTGCCTAACATCTGCACGTATGCGGCCATAACCCCACCTGCAATAGTAGCCATTCCGCCGGTCATTACAGCCAGTAGCTCAGATTTGGTCAGCTTTTTGATATAGGGCTCAATTACCAAAGGTGATTCGGTTTGACCCACAAAGATATTTGATATAACTGCTAATGACTCAGCTCCTGAAGTCCCCATTACTTTCTGCATTCCTTTGGCCATATATTTTACTATACGCTGCAGAATCCCATAATGATATAATATAGCAGTTAGTGAAGCGAAAAAGATGATAGTTGGCAAAACCTGGAAAGCAAAAAAGTTACCCATGCTGCCTTCCATGCCGGGACTTTTCGCTAAATCACCAAAAATAAATTTAGCTCCTTCGGTGGTAAAGTCTAAGACGATTACAAAGAAAGAAGACACCCAGCTGAAAAAATCTTTGGGCCATCCCAAGGGTGACCAGTATTCTTGCATTTGGCGACCTTTTAAAATGAACACAGCCAAAATAAACTGTATGCCGAGACCGGTACCAACTAAGCGCCAATTAATGTGTTTTTTATTTTTACTAAATAATACAGAAATGCCGACAATAACCGCCATTCCGATCATACCACGAAGTATGTCAATCATGATTCGTCTTCTTCTTTCATATTATCTTGTTTCTGCATAGGCTGAATGGGCTTACCTCTTCGTTTGTCAACAGGAGGGCGATAACAATGTCTGGAACGGGGTTCATAGGCATCTGTTTCTCCAACAAGTACCCGATCCTTACTTTCTACAACCCGTTGTGAATAATGGGCCATCGTTCCGCTTTCTGCACAAACAGCATGAAGTTTAGTAACATATTCTGCGATGGCCAGCATTTGGGGCATAGGTTCAAAAGGTTGGCCCTCAAAATCCATATCAAGGCCGGCTACAATCACTCTTTTGCCATCATTTGCCAACGTGTTGGCCACATTCATCAATTGCTTGTCAAAAAACTGGGCTTCATCAATACAAACAACTTCAGCTTCGCCGGTAAGTAATACAATTTGATCAGCAGTATCAACTACCAAACCGGGCAACACATTTTTGTTGTGCGAAACCACGTCTTCCTCATCATAACGGTCATCAACCTTCGGTTTAACCACCACAACATGTTGTCCGGCGATATGTGCACGTTTAGCACGTCTGATCAGTTCTTCGGTTTTACCGCTAAACATCCCACCACATATAACCTCAATCCAGCCAACTTTCTGTGGTACAAATGACGGTTCGTTAAGCATATATACTTTTTATATAAATGATTCTGGGTACCGCTGTTAAAGCATTGAATATATCTTTGTACGGGTAAAAATAAAAAGATGAATTCAAATTGAATATTATGGCGATTGCAATCG
Source organism: Fodinibius sp. AD559 (assembly GCF_052712805.1). Classification (NCBI taxonomy): domain Bacteria; kingdom Pseudomonadati; phylum Balneolota; class Balneolia; order Balneolales; family Balneolaceae; genus Fodinibius; species Fodinibius sp. AD559. The sequence continues at coordinate 594,379 of NZ_JBQPVW010000002.1, read as the reverse complement.
ATGAGTATTGATCCCCCCCCGACCTGCATCCCAATAGGGCCCTCGTTGATTCGAAGTCTGTGCGGTAATTTTGGATAATTTCTTGCACACTTTGTTTAACGGCAATGGCAAGTGCATAGGTATAGGATCGTCCCACTAAACCAGCCTCAGTTCCTGAAAGGTGGCTTTAAACACATCATTGGCAGACCTTATATCGAAGGCTTCCTAAAAAGAGGTCCGATTGCCACTGTCGGGAAAATAGTTTATGAGAAGGCATAGTTATTTAACTTCATTTTCCTTCATAAGTTGGCTCTGTCGATACATATCAACAAAAACCCAGATGATAGGGTAGGGAGGAAAAAATATAGAACAGATAAGCTTTATATTTTTATTACGTGATTCCGAAAGCTGAGAGAGGCCCGCTATACCGGCCATCCAGAAAATAAAAGCAAGAAAAATTGTGAATGCGACGGTGATAGAACCGAGAAATCCGAAGCTATTATAAAAGGTTTCAAGCATTGAGTTTATACTCTACTTTAACAGTTAAATTCGTTATTTTTGTAGCTTGTCATTGAAAATAAAATATAAATAATAAATACCACATGCTCCCTGTAGTTTCAATCGTAGGGCGGCCTAATGTAGGCAAATCTACTATCTTTAATCGACTTATCGGCGGCCGTAAAGCAATTGTTGATGATCAATACGGTGTTACCCGTGATCGCCATTACGGAGAATCGTTCTGGAATGGCCGTGAATTTAATGTTATTGATACCGGCGGATACCTGCCAAATGAAACGGATGTAATGATCCAGGGTATCCGGGAGCAGATTCATATTGCCATTGAAGAATCGGATGTTATCCTGTTTGTCGTTGATACCGAGGCCGGTATTACCAGCCTCGATCAGTCGGTAGCACAACTGCTTAGGCAGGAAGAAAAGCCCGTATTGCTGGTGGCCAACAAAGCTGATAATGAGGAGCGCGAACTAAACGCCACCGAATTTTACTCCCTGGGATTTGAGCAATTGTATCCCATATCGGCATTAAGTGGCCGGGGTACGGGTGACCTGCTTGATGAAGTAGTTAAATTACTGCCCGCGGAAAAGCATGAACCCGAAACCTCCATTCCGAAATTAACCGTGGTAGGACGTCCCAATGTGGGTAAAAGTAGCTTTATTAATGCGCTTTTGGATGATGAGCGCTGTATTGTGACTGACATTCCCGGGACGACCCGCGATTCCATCAACAGTAAACTTATTTATAACGAGAAAGAATATATTCTCGTTGATACCGCAGGGCTTAGAAAGAAAGCAAAAGTTAAAGAAAATGTAGAGTTTTACAGCACTGTAAGAACCGACAGGGCTCTCAAGGAATGTGATGTTGCCTTGATTATGCTCGATGCTATGCGCGGCTTTGAAGAGCAAGACAAACGCATTCTTCGAAATGCGGCAAAGTATAACAAGGGTATCGTGATTATTCTCAACAAGTGGGATTTGGTGCCCGACAAAGATACAAACGTCCACAAAGAGTTCGAGGAGTATGTATACAGTCGCGTGCCGATGATGAAATATATTCCTATTGTGTCTATTTCAGCCATACACAGGAAGCGTATCCACAAGGTGATAGATGTTGCCGACAAGGTATTGCAGGAACGAAAAAAGACGATAAAAACGTCAGATTTAAACGATTTTATCGAACGCATCTTAAAAGAAAAATCATTGCCGGTTCGGCGGGGAGTTAAACTAAAAATAAAATATGGCACCCAAGTAAAATCGAATCCACCTGTCTTCAAATTTTTCATGAATAAGCCTGAGGAACTACCGGCCAGCTATCGACGGTATATTGAAAATAAAATTAGAGAAGAGTTTGAATTTACTGGGGTTCCCATAACAATGAGATTTGTTCAGAAATAATTGATATTCCTTTTGACGTGAATCATTGAATCAGTTATTTTTCCAGCGATATTACGTTGAGCAACAACTAATTTTTAATTGCATACTCATGCCAACACCTCAAAATTTAGAGCAACCCAGAGCGAACGCGCTCAATGAACAGTTTGACCGAGAGCGCTCTTTTTCCTTTATGGAAAATTTGTATCTGCCTGAAATTTTTAAAGCGTTGTGGTATACGCTTAAGCAGATGTTCCAACCCAGTGTAACGCTGCAATATCCCGAAGAAAAATGGGACCCACCGTCTATATTTCGAGGACGACCGGTGTTGGTTGAAGACAATGGCAAGGAACGCTGTGTAGCCTGCGGGTTGTGTGCACGAGCTTGTCCGCCATTGGCTATTAGTATGCAAGCCAATGAGGACTCTGACGATCCCAAAGAACGCTATCCTGACTTTTTCGAAATTAATATGCTGCGGTGCATTTACTGCGGATATTGTGAAGAGGTATGTCCGGAAGAGGCGATCGTAATGAGTAAGGACTATGATATAGTCTTTGAATCCAGGGAAGAGGCTATTTATGATAAACAGCGACTGCTGGTTCCCAAAGAAGATCTCCAAGAGCGTTTAGAGTTTCTTCGTGAATACAAAAATCGTCAATTTGGACAGTTTTGGGATTTTCAGGAAGAAAATAATATTCACTCTGTCCGTGATCGAGATGAAGAATTCCATTCCGGGCTTTCTCTTGTTGAAATGCTTGAACAGCAACGACATAATGACGATGTAGAGCCTGAATCTGAATGGGTGAGATAATCGAACCATGGCTGATCGGGAAATCTCACAGGAAGAACTTGACCGCTTAATTGATGACGCCTCATATCTGCAGGATGAGGCAGAGGCAATGCAGTACGTTATTGATGACGTACCTTACTCAAAAACACCTCCTGAAGGACGCTCAATAGCAGAAATGTTGTTGCTTATTGATCACGCCCAACTTTCCTATTATCGACCGATTATGGAAGAGGCCATTGAGAATCCTCGTCCCACACATCTCGATAACTTTACCCACTTTAAAGAAAGTTTCGAGAAAGATGAGGAGAAATTGGAGAATGTGCATAAGATCCTTAAAAAAATAGCGAAACATAGGGCAGGACTTGTAAATGCTATTAAAAACATTTCGCTAATTGATTGGGAAACAGTTGTTTACAGAAATAATACCCAATTGTTACTTTTTGATTTTATGCAAGAAATGATTCGCTTTGAAAGGGGAATACTAAAAGATATTGCTGATCAAGTACGGATCTACAACCAAGAAAAGAAGCAGCAACGTGACATACAGCAGCGCCGCTCACAACAACAAGGTCAACATCCCAGCGAAAACCAAGACTGATAATATTAAGTTCTATGATCTGGGCAACATTAGTACTTATACTTATTAGTGGTTATGTTGCTGCTAAGTTTTTTAGTCTCACAAATAAAAGAGGACGACTTAAATTTCTTGGGCTTACGGTTGCATCCGGAATATTTACGATAATGCAGTTTTCCGTTTTATTAGATCATTTAATGACGGATCCCAGTGTAACCGCTGCTGCTGAATTTATAGTTGAATGGGGACATGTAACAAGTCTGGCGTTTGTACTTAGCTCGTTGGCTATCTTTATTCGGGAATCGAAACCTGTGTTTGCTCAATTTCCGATGATTTATACAGCCTTTCCACTCTTAATTATCCTCTCTTATTTACTGGTTCAGGACACATACGCTATTAAAACGTGGCTATTAGTAATATACCAGGGTGGAGCAATCACTATAGCACTCCTTATGTATTCTGTTTATACCTATCGTCGCACCGAATACGCACTTATACTGGGTGGAGTGATCGTTTTTCTGATTTCTTATATCCTTTTCTGGAGTATTTCAGAGATACAGGATTCCTACCAGTGGGTATGGAAATTATTGGTAGGTCTTGCCATGGTTATAAGTATTTTAGGATATGAGCAGACGGAAAAAGAAGTTGTTACAAATACAGCATAATCTATTATGACATCGAAAATTGATTCTAAGGCCCCGGATTTTACTCTGAAGAATACAAAAGGAGAGGATATAACACTTTCTGATTTTGAGGGAATGGCAAACGTACTTCTGTTATTTTTTCCCTTAGCATTTTCCAGCACTTGTACTAAAGAACTTTGTACCACAAGAAATAACATGAAGTTATATGATTCGCTGGATGCCAAAGTTATTGGGATAAGTGTAGACAGCTTTTTCTGTCTGCGGGAATTTAAACAGAGCGAGAATTTGAATTTTACTCTCCTAAGTGATTTCAACAAAAAAGTATCAGCAAAATATAATGCTTTGTATGATGATTTTTATGGTATGAAAGGGGTTTCCAAGCGGGCATCATTTGTGATAGACAAACAGGGCACCATAAGGTTTCAGGAGATATTAGATGATGCCAGCGAATTACCAAACTTCAAAGCAACCCAAGAAACACTTTCGGATCTGAATTAAATAACAAATAAAGCTAACTGGGATATTAAATTAGGTAGGGACCATTAATAAAAAAAGACCTATCATATTAAAACCTTTCTTACTTTACATAATATAAATTATGCGACATATAATACAATTTACTTAAAACAATGCTTCATCTTGCATTTAATTTATTCGACAATTCTATATAAAGAATATTTTATACTGATAAGTATGGAATTTAATGAGAACCAATATTCCAACGTGATATTTTTAAACTATAAGTTAGTTCTAATTAGTATCTATGATCTCAATTACTACCGGCTCACTCTCTTTATTTATAAATAAATTATCATCAATAATTCTCTATAGATGCATTAAATATTAACTGATCTTCCGTTATCAAACACTCCTTTTAATAATATTTACTTCAATTATTATCATTTGATCATAAAATCCCTGTTTAAATGATCCAGACAAAGACATTGATCAAATTTCAATTCTAAGCGGTTTAAATATATTTATCATGGTTTGATATGTCGAAATATGTATTATAGGAACATAATTACGCATTACAGATGTTTTAAGTAAAACAACAACTCAATATTTTATTATTGGGTACAATTTAATCTGGAGTCTTTTACGACATTAATATTTGGATCTCAAAGAAAACGCATTATAATAAGATAGGCATGCAAAAAAATCACCTACATTCATCAAGATTATCTTTAATTAAAAATTAATATATGAAGTTTTCCCAAAAGATATTCCGGTTAGCTTTAGCACTGTCTTTTTTGGTTACTCTTTCTGACTTACAAGCTCAGACGATTGTAGAAAAACTAAAGTCCAACAGCCAAACAACTCAGTTTGTCCAGGCACTCGAAAATACTGGCGTTGATGATCGCCTTAATCAATCGGGACCTTTTACCGTATTTGCACCAACAAATGCCGCTTTTAATAACCTTAGTATAGGACAAAAATCAGATTCTAATCTTTTGCTAAATCATATCTTAACCGGGATGGCTACCAAGCGTAGTTTACGCGCAATGTCAGATATTACTTGTTTAAGCGGCAAAACAATCTCTATTCAAAATCAAAGTGGCAATAACCTGGCTATTGAGTCGAACAGAATAAGCACATCCAATATCAAGGCGAGCAACGGAGTCATCCACATCATTGATGGAGTCATTGAATAGCTATTTTATAAAGGGCAAATTACCTCTAAGGCGTTGGCATTCAATGAAATATCAAATTTATTTGACTCCGCTTCGATTATTTCGCCGTCAGCATGAATATCAACATCAGCAGTAAAGTAAAGGGAAAGCTTTTCAACTTCTGCAGATCTTACTTGTGGGATTAGGTGTGATTTTTTAAATAAAAAAAGTGGTAGTAAAACAGGAATCAACCATTTTGCTACAGGTTTTACCAAAATGGCATTTAATTTTCCATCAGTAATCGATGCGTTCGGGGCAATCCAGAAAGAACCTCCTTCTACCCTTCCATTTGCCAATGAAAACATAATAGCACGCTCTTTAGAAATCTTTCCATTTTTATTTACGCTTACTTCAAAAGATGAGTGATTGATCACTGCTTTTAGTGCCGATATCGAATATGATAACAATGGATGTAAATGCTTCAGCTGTAATGCATAACGGTTAGTTAAGCCATCAAACCCGAATCCCAATGAATTTAAAAAGATAAAATCGTTGCATTGTCCCACATCTATTGGAACCGAATTTGCCTGTTTTAATACAGAAATGGATTGCTCCAACTTAACGGGGATATTGAGCGTTTTACAAAGATCATTACCTGTTCCAAGAGGAATAATCCCCATCTGTTTTGGAGTATCAATGAGAGTAGCAGCCACCTCACGGACTGTTCCATCCCCGCCACATGCGACAAATACGTCAAATTTATCAAAATGTTGCTCGATAAAGACGGTTATATCACCAATGTTCTGGGAGTGAAATAAATAGCCATTTTTAAATTCAGAAATGAACGCCCGTAAGCGTTCGAGTTTCATTTCCGACTTTCCACCTTGTGCTTCGGGATTGTATAAAAAGGCATGCCGTTTCACGAAATAGAATCATTTAGATGGGATTCTAAAATTGTTAAACACCGCTGGATATCATCAATAAATACTCGTTCACCTTTTTGATGATAAGGATAAATAGAAGGCTCTAATGCCACTGAAACCGTTGTACAACCACCTTTTTTATTAAATTCTTCTCCATAATGGAGATAATCATTGGTGTTATTATCTACTTTAATTTCTCCATCGATATCTAAAAATCGATTCACCGTTTCTTCTGTCTTTTGGATAAGCTTTTCAGTGGGATCAAGATCATTCAACTCCCAGTGATTGGCATATAGCGCTACACCTTTATCTCCTTTAAATAGCGGGGTTGTATCCAGGGTAATAACCTGGTCAGGCACGGTGTCCAATTTTATACATTGCTGGGCAATGCGTTGAGCACCCATCCCATTTGTATACCCCTTGCCGTTATTTTTTAGTAGCTCGGGATGCTCTTTAAGCCCCTTTTTCTCCTCCATTTCGGAAAAGAAAAAAAGCAGATTCGGCCATTGACGGGATTCGGCCATTTCGGCCAACGTTACTACCATTCCCAACCCGGCACTATCGTCCATAGCTCCTTCAATTTGATCTTCGATAATATCAATTGGCAATGGATCGGGATAATCAGTGCCATAGTGGTTAATTTTATCAAGATGGGCCGTTAGGGCAATCGTTGGGAATTCAGAACTATTACCAACCTTATAAACTAAGCTGTTGCCTTTAACATCAATTTCATGTGACGAAGAAATATCTTCAAATACCCGACGAATGTATGGATGGAGTCGTTCTTCGTAGGTACTAAACGAAGGAATTTGCGCAATTTCGGTAATATGTGTTATCGCCTGATCTAACATTGTTAATTAGTGGTGAATGCGATATCAAAATTACCGTTGTCCTCTGCTTTAATAGTAATTTTGTCGATAATGGCATTGGTATTAAGCGGACTATAAAGATGTGGAAACTTTTCCCCGGTATCCTCATTTTTTTCATATTTAATATCTTCATGAAGTGTAGTAGCATCAATCACAAGCAGAAGAATTTCATCTTTATCTCCAAAAATTCTGTTTGCTGTAGCTTCGACTTGTTCCCCTGTTGAACAATGGATAAATCCTTCGCTTTCAAGGGATTCCGGCTCATAACTTCCACTATTATTAAACTGTTTCCAATCGTCTTTAGTAGTTATATGAAATAAAAGATCGTCGCGCATAATATGATTAAAGTAATTTTGAAATTATTCGTAAGCTAAATGTAATAATGCATCACCTTTGTGAACTACAGGAGCGTAATTCAACCCAATTACCTGTCCATCGTGCGGACAAGTAAACTTAAACTGTTCATTGCCGTATGGGTCATTGACATGCCCTAATACCTGACGCTTTTTTACCTCATCGCCAAGTTCAATTTTAGGTCGAAACAAACCGGCATATTTAGCCCGAACCCATGTTGTTTTTCGATATGTCTTAGTTTCCTGAAGGGGTTCAGGAGCTTCATCTTTCATTTCAAGATATTTCATTAGACGCAGGGTGCCATTGATACCTTCCTGAATGCCAAACTCATCAAAACGCGTTGATTCGCCGGCCTCATACACCAAAATATGTTTCCCTTTTTTATGTGCCGCTTTTCGAAAAGACTTTTCAATAAGCGAAGAATGAATTACAAACGGAGCTCCAAAAGCTTCACCAAGCTCCTTATTCTTCTCTACATCCAGCGTACAACGTACTTGTGGATAATTAGATCGGGCCGCCCCACCGGTGTGAAAATCAATTCCGTAATCAATCTGTGGGACGATCTCATTCATCAACGTATGGGCTAATAAACGTGCCAGCGAACCGCCCTTTACACCCGGGAAGCTGCGATTGATATCCTTACCATCAGGCAACCCACGTACATTTTGGATAAATCCATATACATTAACCAAGGGAAGCGCAATTACACTACCCTTCTTTGGCATTAGCAGATCTTTGGAAACCATCCGGCGGATGATTTCTATGCCATTTAATTCATCGCCATGTAGCCCGCCGGTAAGCAATAATGTAGGTCCGTCCTCTTCAGACCGGAAAACATGTACCGGGAGATCAATATTGGTATAGGTAGGTAGCCGGGCTATATTCAACTGAATCTCTTTATGTTCCCCCGGTTCAATCTTGTAGTTGTTAATCGTAATTGTATCAGGCATTTCTGGTCAAATTCTGACTCTTCCGGGGACTATTCTTTATTTCGGTAGCCTTGCGCTCAACAAATGAGATAATACGTCCGGCAATATTTTTGCCGGTCGCCGATTCAATACCTTCCAATCCCGGAGAGGAGTTTACTTCGAGCACCAACGGACCACGTTCCGACTGCAGCATGTCTACCCCTGCAACCGACAATCCCATTGCACGAGCGGCAATAAGCGCGGCACGACGTTCTTCCTTGGTTAACTTAACCAACTCTCCGCTACCGCCGCGATGGATATTCGATCGAAACTCACCTTCGACGCCCTTTCGCTTCATAGCTCCAACAACTTTACCATCCACAACAAAAGCTCTGATATCTTCGCCTTTGGCCTCTTCGATAAATTCCTGAACAATCACACGGGCTTTCATACTGTGGAACGCCTGTATAATCGACTCAGCTGCTTTAAAAGTCGGTGCCAATACCACACCAACGCCCTGTGTACCTTCCAGCAATTTAACGATGAGCGGCGGACCACCAACGGATTCAATAATTTTTCTCACCTCGGTGGAATAATTTGTAAACACAGTTTTAGGCATCCCCACCCCGGCCCGAGCCATAATTTGCAGGCTTCTTAGTTTATCACGCGATCGCACAAGCGCTTGTGATTCAACAGCCGTAAATACTTTCATCATTTCAAACTGACGTACAACCGCAGACCCATAAAACGTTACTGAAGCTCCAATGCGGGGTATTACTGCGTCCACACCAGCAACTTTGGTACCGCGATAGTAAATGCAAGGATTATCTTTTTCACTTACGATATCACATTTAAGATGATCTAAAACGGTAGCTTCATGACCGGCGTCTTCAATAGCTTCAGTAAGACGAGAGGTGGAATAAAGTTTAGAATTTCGGGATAAAACAACTATGTGCATGTAGAATAAATTATGTCTGTTCTTTGATTTCCTTTTCCGATAAATATTTTTGGGATACATCAACGAGAAATCGTCCATTTATTAGCTTCCGTCCAACCAAGACGGGATAACGCATCTCAGAACGATCCGTGAGTGACAACTCAGCTGTTAAAAGCCGATCAAAAAGTTGAACCTTTGTTTTTACAACAAACCGTTCTTCCCTTGATCCATTAGAACTTTTGACCACCTTTTTACGATATATCGGCAACTCAAAAAGCTTGTCATTATAGGTTTCGTGTGATGGATCCAACAAGTTGAACCGCACATATTCCTCATCCTCCCTTTGAACAGGCTTTATATGATGACAATGCAAACTGGAAGTATAAGCTCCGGTATCAATTTTTGCATCGATACCATATAAATCCCACTCGGGAAAATTGATTGGTTCTAATCTGCCAATAATTTTGAGATCCTTTTTTTTAGCAGCCATTTTACAATCACATTAATCGTTAATGAACCCACTCAAGTATACAAGTTATTAAGCTTTGTATCATCTCCGAACTTTTAAATTCATTTCTTCTAAATTTCTCACTTTTTAATACTTTACAGCTGCAAAATTTAACACAATCACCGACTTATTATGCTTCGTACTTTTCAAAAATTAATCCCCTTTAGTTTTCTGTTCCTTGGATTGCTTTTCACTTCATGCAGCACCTCTACCCTTCAGCATCAAACTACTTCGGCTACGCTCTGGACACAAAATGCAGCTGAATATGATGCACTTACGACATCAGTTTATAATACAGCGCTTTCAAATTTGGGAATGGCCATTGAAGATTCATACTGGACGGCCTATCCCAAGCAGGAAGATCAAGAAATGCGCAACCTGCCTCCCGCAGTTATTTTGGATGTAGATGAAACAGTGCTGGATAATTCACCTTTTCAGGCTCGGATGATTGAGCAAAACAATAGCTTTAATATAGAGCAATGGAATGATTGGGTGATGGAGGCAAAGGCAAATCCGGTTCCTGGTGCTGTTAAATTTACGCAACGAGCGGCCGATCAAGGGGTGGCCGTCTTTTATCTAACCAATCGCGAAGCCAAAGTTGAAGAAGGAACCCGCCAAAACTTAAAAGAACTTGGGTTTCCACTTGCTGAGAACGAAGATCGTATTCTAAGTAATAATGAACGGGAAAACTGGACTTCGGCCAAAACAGAACGTCGTGCGTACGTTGCTAAAAACCATCGTATTGTTATGATTTTCGGAGATGATCTGAATGATTTTGTATCGGCTAAAGGTATTTCCCAACAAGAACGGGCCGAACTTGTTGAAAATAATGAAGATAAATGGGGAAGATTTTGGTACGTATTGCCTAATCCTGTTTATGGTTCCTGGGAAAATGCGCTCTATAATTTTGATGACTCCCTCTCTCCTGCTCAAATTGACAGCATTAAAAAAACGCGGCTGAATCCCAAGAAAAATTAATCTGTCATGTCCAGTCGAAAAGTTATTAAAGAGTTTTTCAAAGAGGAATTACAAACCACAAGCGGTTTTTCCCTTTACACTAATCTATTTCTTTATAAAGACAAGCAGTTACTAAAAGAAAATCGTCTGAAAGAATTTGCTGAACATCAAATAGATAAAGCAAAAAACATATTCTGGGCCGTTTCATTTAGTGTTTTTATTGCTTCATTTTATTCTTTCTGGCATCTCATTGAGTTTGGTCAAGATTGGCATTGGATCGACCTAACAATCGGGATATCACTGTGGGCCATACTCATCTATATCCTAATCAAAGCGTGCAAAGAATATTATACTATAACCAGCTCAATGACTTTATTTATCAAATTATTAGCTGAGGAAGAAACAGATAAGAGCTAATGGTCATTTAATTAAATAAGGGGATCCGTTGCACAACGGATCCCCTTTTAAAAATATACTTCTTAATTTCGGCAAACCTTAGGCCGATCCATTGTTTTTCTTTTCGCGAATCAACATCACGCCTAATGCTACCGCCAGTAATACGCTACCACCGAGTAGATAAACAAGAATATTATTAGACCGCGGCTGCGCAATTTGGGTCCATTCATCTACTTTTTGATTGAGTTTTGAAATCTGTTCCCGGCTTAACACATTGGCATGAGCTAAATTACTTGTCCATTGCACTTCTACGCGATTCCAAAACTCCTTAAATTTCTGGAGCTCGCTATAATTTGCTTCAGAAGGGTTATCCTTGCTATCCTTTATCTTTCGATCCAGATAGGAATGTAAGACCTTGTTCAATTCACCAGCTGACTCAAAAGCATCAGTTTTAATATCCTGCTGCGCAAAATAATTCTTCATTGCATCAATGGTATTTACCTGTAGCAGGTTATTCCATTTAGTTATATGTCCATTTATATTTTTTAAAAGCATATCAGCATTGTTGCCCTCATAAACCTCATGAATTTTATCGCCGAGTCTATTCCACATAATCTGAAACTGGTGATTTACCTCAGCCATGCGCATATAATCATCCAGCTGCAATTTTGAGGCATTGCGCTCCAATATTTGGATATTCTCTTCTGAAATATCGTGGATTAATTTCAGTGCGTCATTGGTCTTAATTCGTGATTTTTGATTGTAATCATCGATCTCCTGTAATGCATCTAAGTTCATATTCTGATACGTCACAAGCATTGAATCAATAAACGTCAAAATAAGCTCATCGCGCCTTTCTAAACTTTGCCGATACTCACGCACCATCTTTGAGAGCTCTTTTTCACTCTCCGTAGACTTACGAATGGCTGTTTTAAGAGAATCAGTCTGTTGATCGAGTTGGTTTAAATCCTGTTCGTATGATGCCAGCTGAGTCTCAAGCTTTTTAAGTTGCTTTTGCTGCTCCGCAATGGTTTCAACCTTATTAACTGTACGAACAGAAGACTTCTTCAAACTTTCCATCTGCTCTTCATACGTATCCGGATATAAGGCTTTATCAAGCAACTTCTTATGTTCGCTATATTTTTTCTCAAATTGTTTAATAGATTCGATCAGCTTTTCTGCACTATCGGGAGATGATACATTCTCTACCTGCTGTTCGTAGTCAGCATATTGTTCCTTAAACGTTTGCTGTATTTCGTAATCCGACTGTGCCTCCTGAGCATAAAGCACCGATGAAAAAAGCCCGATTACGACCGTTACTAATATTATTATTCGAAGTTTCATAATCAGTTCACCTCTCGTTGAGCCATTTGCGATTCTTCCTTTTTAATACTTTCTGCATTAACCTGCCATACCTCTCCTGTTGATCGATTAAGAAGCTGAATATGCGTCATCCGCTGGTTAAATGCAGGTTTTGATATGCCTTCATCTGTTATTTTCAAGGTTTCTTTTAATACCAACTTCCCTTTCTCAGGAGCCATAACGTATACATTCTTATAATCGGGAGCGGTTATATAGTAGTAGCCCTCTTGTCCACGAATATAACGTACCTGTTTAGTAGTTATCGAAGAAGTGTCCTGAGTCTCAGCATATTGAATGGGCTTTATATTAAACGAAATCCCATGCTTGGGATCTTCCACAGTGCCATCCTCATCAGGTTGCAGTACCGACTCAATTGATTGAGAATAGTCTACCTTGCTGATAACCATTGATTGCTTGCAGCCTGTCAGAAGCACCGCTGCAATCACAGATATCATCGTAACCGTTTGTATAAATGATTTCATGATACCGTTTATTCTATTATTAAGAATTGAACTATTATTTTTGCTCAATTACTTATAGAGGGTATCACAAACAAATGTTCCTTAAAAGACCCCAGCAGTCTCAGAATAGATTTTTATAAATGAATTGGTAAAAAGAGTTGCAGAGAGCAGATATAAACAGAAGATACGGTCTATAAAGAGATAAGAATATCTTTTGGAATATCATCGGAAAGTTGATCACTTCCTTGAAGCGCTTCTAATTCAATAATAAACGAGTAGCCCACTACGTGTCCCCCAAGCTCTTCAACTAATTGAGTAGCTGTCTTAGCCGATCCTCCTGTAGCTATCAAATCGTCGTGGATAAGAATACGATCTCCTCTCGAAAATGCATCCTCATGAATTTCAATAGCCTCTTCGCCGTATTCGAGCGCATAGGTTGCGGAGATCGTATCGGCAGGGAGTTTTCCCGGTTTTCGGATGGGAATAAAGCCGGCATGCAAGTCTTGAGCAAGATTAGTGCCAAACAAAAAGCCGCGCGATTCCAATCCCACCACATAGTCAATATCCATATGACGAAATGGACGAGCTAACGCCTGCGAAGTAAGCTCCAGCGTATCAGGATTCTGTAGCAGCGGCGTAATATCCTTAAATTGGATACCGGGTTTAGGGAAATCGGGAATATTGCGGATATTCTCTTTCAGTAATGCAATTATTTGTTGTTTAACACCATCCATTTGCCGTATTTTCTTATTGAAATTGTCGTGCTGATAATAGCTATTTGATCTCCAAGGAAGCAAATTAAATGAACTCTGATATTTCCGGTACTCAAAAACATCTTCAATTCATGCAACAGGCTTTTTTTCTGGCTGAACAGGCCTATGAAGAAAAGGAAGTACCGGTTGGCGCTATTGTAGTAAAAAATGATCGCATCATTGGGAAGGGATATAATCAAACGGAACGGCTAAACGATCCCACCGCTCATGCCGAGATGCTCGCAATCTCGGCAGCTTGCTCCACAATAGGACAAAAATATCTTCAGGATTGCACACTTTACGTGACCCTCGAACCCTGCCCTATGTGTGCCGGTGCACTCGTCTGGTCCAAAATTGATCAGGTAGTAATTGGTGCGTTAGATGCTAAAGCAGGAAGTTGCGGTAGCGTCTATAATCTTACATCAAGTGACAAACTAAACCATCAAGTTGATGTTATTCATGGATTTATGGAGGAAGACTGTGAGTGGATTCTAAAGCAGTTTTTCCAAGAACGTCGGTCAAAAGGAAATGGACAACCTTAACTTATGACGGCGAAATCTGTTGTTTCCTATTGCTATTCAGCGACCGATAATTATAAGGTGTTTGTCCTTTTACAAGCCCTTTTAATGGTGGTAACGGTTTTCCAATAATATGTCGATACAAAAACTGTATAGCTTGTCGGGCCTGGTTTTGGATAGAATCCGAAACCTTCCTATTAGTAACAAGGTGGTTTAAAAATCCCACCACCTCCTGCTCCCCCATATTTTGAGGATGCTCCAAATTGTGATGATAAATAAAACGGATAATCCAGCCGATATAGGTTTGTTCGGTACGATAGCTCATTCCCCGTCTTCTTATCTCTGTACGAATCTTACTAAGCAGTATTGATTTCCCCATAGGCCTCCCCTTTTTTATTGCTTTTATTAGTAAGACCACACAGAAATCAAATCCTTACAATTTTTATACTTCGATATTATAAAATGTAGATCATATACCCTTTTAGGAACACAATTTATTTACCTATAATTGGACTGATCAATATAGAAACAAGCAAAATCTCTTATAGTAAATAATTCCTTTTGTTATGGCCGGATCATCGAAAAAAGTTATTTATGCTGCATTAATTGGTAATGGACTCATTGCTATCACCAAATTTATAGCTTCAGTGCTAACAGGTAGCTCAGCAATGATGTCAGAAGGGATACACTCTACGGTTGATACCGGGAACCAGCTATTGCTTTTATTGGGATTAAAAAAAGCCAAAAAGCCCGCTGACAAACAGTTTCCCTTTGGTCACGGTAAAGAGATTTACTTCTGGAGCTTTATCGTTGCTATCATGATATTTGGTGTTGGTGCCGGTATTTCTATTTATGAAGGCATTCACAGCCTGATGGATCCCCATCCTGTTGAAAATCCTATAATAAACTATCTCGTATTAGGATTTGCTATGATTTTCGAAGGTTTTGCCTGGTATTTTGCCTGGAAAGAATTTAATAAAGCTCGCGGAAAGCGCGGATATTACGAAGCCGTACGAAAAGAGAAAAATCCGACTTTGTTCGTCGTTTTATTTGAAGACTCAGCTGCCATGCTGGGATTAATTGTAGCATTCATCGGTATAGCATTAGGCCAATATACCGGACTCCACATTTTTGATGGCATCGCCTCTATCGTAATTGGAATAATTTTGGGATTCACAGCTGCATGGCTTGCTTATGAAACCAAAGGCCTATTGATCGGTGAAAGCGCCGATCCCGAAATTGTAACAGAGATCACAAAATTGGCAAATAACTATAACTTTATATCTGGTGTTAATGAAGTATTAACCATGCATATGGGGCCAAATTATGTGCTCCTAAATCTAAGTGTGAATTTTAAAGACAAAATGAATGTATCAAATGTAGAAGAAAATATTTCAACCTTAACCTCTCGGATCAAAAAAGAGTTTCCTCTTGTAAAACGAGTATTTGTAGAAGCGGAAGAAAATAATCTATAAAAATTAAAGGTAATACCTCTATACCATTATATATCAGTTATTTAACTTAATGATTAAAAATATTCTAATATCAATATTAGTTTTATTATCAGCTAATAGTATTTGTTTTGGACAAACTACAGATCATACTGATAATCAAGAATCCGATGGTAATTTTGGTGATCGATTTGCTTGGGTAAATGAGAAAAATACTGACATCCATGAAATGAATTTTATTGCCGGTTATTCTTTTACTTCTAACAAGGGAGTCTGGGGCAAAATTCCTAAGGCTACGCTCAGTATCTATACCCTCCGATACAATCGGAAACTTGTCACCTACAACACCAAGCATCTGCTTGAATATACTGCAGAAGTCAATTTGGCAGCAAATTATACGTTATCCAATACGGAAATATATCAAGCAGGTTCGTACAGTGGATTTGGGATTACTCCCCTGGGCTTACAATTCAATTTCAATCATCATAATACTGTACAACCCTTCCTTAAGTCCTCAACAGGCTTTATGTATTTCAAAAAGCCCTTTCCCGATGATCGCGGCGTCCAATTTAACTTCACGCTTGAATTTGGTGCGGGAATGGAAATTATGGTCTTAGATAATCTCTCTCTTTCAGTTGGATATAAATATCATCACATGTCCAACGGTCATCTGGGTAAAATTAATCCCGGCGTAGATTCAAATATTTTTTACACCGGGATTACTATTTTTTAATCTGCTTAAAAAGTTTTTCCCAATACCCCTTTCCTATAACAAATTTTACTTGGATTCGTATGTGCATTAGCATAGAATCCAAACAACAATTACATTATTGCAGATTACAATGAGTAAACTCAAATTTCTATCAGTTATATTTTTAACCTTCTTATTGAGCTCTTCTCTTTCAATCCAAGCACAAGACAGTACCGATCATCAGCAGTGGGAAAAATATGATCTTGAATATCGCACGTATCGGCTAACACTTATTCCGGGGCTTGGTACTAATGGTATTGATGCTGTTAACTATGCCTCAAAATATTCTTTCAACTTGTTAGGAGGCTACCACGGTGCACTTCACGAAGGTTTTGAGTTTGGTACTCTTATTAATGCCAATAAATATTATGCCTCAGGTGTCCAAATAGCCGGTATTGCTAATTACACAGGAGACCGTACAATGGGAGTACAAATTGCCGGAATAGGAAATTATAGCGGCAATAGCATGCAAGGGGTTCAAGTTTCGGGTATTGGCAACTGGACTTCATCAGATATACAAGGGCTACAATTGGGTGGGATATTTAACCTGTCAGGAGGGAGTATTCAGGGAATGCAATATGCCGGAGCATTCAACATAGCAAAAAATGATATTCAGGGACTTTTAGCCTCAGGCGTTGGCAACATTTCCGGCGGAAATATCCAAGGATTGTTATTCAGTGGAGTTGCTAATATTGCCCGGCGGGATATGCAAGGACTCATTGCATCAGGTGCATTAAACTATTCGAAATCCTTTCAGGGAATCAGCTTAAGCTCAGTAAATATTAGTCAAGACTTTCAGGGCATTCAACTGGGCATGGCAAATATTGTGGGCCAAGGACAAGGTATACAAGTGGGATTAGTAAATTATGGGAATGAGTTTGAAGGCGTACCAGTCGGACTTATAAGCTACTACAGAGATGGTAGAAAAAATATTGATCTATGGACCACTGAAACCGGCTTTACAAATATTGGAATGAAGCTGGGAACTCAAGAAGTATATAACATGCTTTCTGTTGGATTTAATCCGTTGCTCAATCGTGATGTTTGGCAAATTGGTTGGAGTATCGGGAGGTTACACGAATACGAGAATTACGAACTCTATTCTGATTTCTCGTATTTTAAAATCAATGAGGGTAGTTGGACTAAGGATTTAAATTCAATGCTAAAGTACCGACTCCTATTCGGAAAAGAAGTGAACAAAGATTTTAAATTTTACGGTGGCCCTACCCTGAATATGCTCATTTCGCGATTGCAGGAAAGTGATGATTACGCCCCTTATCGGTTATTTGATATAGAAGCCAAAGGGCGGCAATATGTTTTCTGGATTGGAGCAACACTGGGGGTAGAATTGTTTTAAGAGCGATTACCAGATACATTATTAAACCGGATATCTATTTTAATCATCAACTAAATGCCTAATTATGACAGCTGAAACAAAAATAGTACAAAAAGCAGAATTTAATTCCCGTATTAAAAGGTATTTACTGATCTATGGGATGCTTATTTCAATAATTACTATCGTGGGGATTGTTCTATTACCCATTTATTTTATTGTTGCGCCTATTTTGATTAGCAAATACTTTGATCGATTGAGCGCCGAGCTAACGACGCGAGCTCTTCGTTTCGAGAAAGGAGTGCTATTCCATGTAGAGCGGACCATCCCGCTGGATAAAATTCAAGATCTCACATTTAAAGAAGGTCCCCTGCTCAAATTTTTTGGATTAAGCATTCTTAAGGTCGAAACAGCCGGTGGTAGCGGCCAAGGACAAGCCGACCTGACACTCATTGGGATCAAAGATGCTTCCGACTTTCGCAGCCAGGTTTTAGAGCAGCGCGATAAGGTGACCGACAACAAATATTCATCCTCAACAAGCGAAACCGATGAATCTACTTTAGCAGTGCTCAAAGAAATTAGAGACTTGCTGCAATCAATAGACCAAAAAATAGATCCCAAATAAGTTTTAGTCGGACCCTTGCACCGTTTTTTCAGCGATCCTATCGTTATAGAAGTAAAATAATCCCATTGCTATGCCCCATTGTACGGCAATGGTAGCCACCGAAAATGTGCTTAGCGGATTATACCAGCTGTCGGGAGCGTAGGATGTAATACTGAGATATATCCACCAAATGAGCAGTGAAATTACTTCTACCGGCACTACATATTTGATGATAACCGCCCACCATTTTCCCAGTTTATACTTGTGCTCACCGGTATTTACGATGGTTGATCGAAATTTATCGGGATCAAACTTGATGATGGCAAACGACATAAAGGCTCCGGAAACCATTAGCCCAACCGCCCATACAAAATCCTGATTGGCAAGGATATCTGTTGAAATTGCCGAAGGCATCCCTAATAGAAAACCGGTAACGCAGATGGCAATAGTGGCATTTCTTCGGGGGAAACCCATATCCACAAATACGCGGCTGGCTAATTCAATCATTGAGATAAGTGAACTGAAAGCAGCAAATGTTAATCCCAGGAAGAAAAGGATGGCAAATATTTTCCCGCCGGCCATCTCGTTAAAAAGCTGAGGCATCCACATAAAGGTTAATCCTGTAGAGGCCGGACCTGAAGTCTTCATGATATTCAGAATCTCTCCATTACTCATGCTGCTGCCAAGTGTACCAAATACAGTGGCAAAGATCGTCATTGCGGCCAGCAGCGATACGATGTTATTACCAATACCTGTTTGAAATGCACTGATGGTGATATCATCCTTGGTACGCATATAAGCACCATAGGTCAGGATGAGCCCCCATGCCGCACCGGTATCCCAGGCATTCTGTGTTAAGGCTTCCAGCCACAAGCTTGGCTCTGCCAACGTAGCCCAATCGGGCGTAAAGAGGTATTCAATTCCCTGAAAGCTGCCGGGAAGAGTAACTGCTCGTATCAGCGAAATTACAACAACTAACAGCAACGATGGAATGAGCACCTTGTTAATCCGCTCGATGGATGAAATTCCCTTAAATACAATAAGTCCACCGAGTCCAATCATTACTGCGTGGAAAACTGAAGGCCACATCGAATTCTGGAAGCCGTACCAAATAGTTTCGGCCTGCCCCATATTTGCCGGCAAAGTCGAAAATATAGATTCTATCAAATAATAGAGGCACCAGCCTGCCACTACGCTGTAGTAAAACATAATTGCCGTGGCTACAAAGCCAATAAAGCTTCCCATCCAGGCATATTTTTTACCCACTAAGTTTATGAACGACCCGATAACGCCTTTACGACCATGCCGTCCAATGCCGTATTCGGCTATAATTAATGGAATCGAAAACAGAAACAGGCAAGTAATCCATGCAATAAGAAAAGCCCCGGCTCCCTCCTGTCCGCCATTTTGTGCGGCAATGCGGGGGAACCGCCAAATGTTTCCCGTCCCAACCGCAATACCCAATACACTTAAAATAAGCCCTAATTTTGTCGAAAAGAGATCCCCTGATCCATTTTTACCGCTCATATAGCGTATTCCTCATTTTCTAATAGGTTCAAAATTTCCAGCTTCTATTTTTAATGATTTTTTTGCGAAGTGGCAACCGACACTTAAAATTGTTACTACTTTTAAAATAATATTGCCAAGAAATAGTCGTTAAAAAACCTTTTTTAATACGCAAATAGGCTGTATTATCATTTTGATTCTATCACGCCTATGGCTATTATTGCCTGCTAAAGAAATCCATTTAAACAGCATTTTAAAGTATTAGGTACGAATGTTTTCGAATCATAAGACTACCAACCGTACGTTAGCTTTAATTACGTTTTTCGCCTCTCTTGTCTTGTACTTCATAACGATGGCTCCTACAGCCAGCTTTTGGGATGCCGGCGAATTTATCGCCGTTGGCCATGGCCTGCAGGTAAACCATCCTCCCGGAGCTCCATTCTATTCCCTCTTGGGCCGCATCTTTTCAATGTTCATGCCTACAGCTTACGTAGCGGCCAGCATCAATTTTATTAGTGTGCTCAGTTCGGCTCTTTCCGTCATGCTGTTGTATTTAATTATTGTACGATTGGTCAGAGAATGGAAAGGAGCTCCTGATAACATGCTGACCATCGACAAAATTGGTATGTACGGTGGAGCGATTCTCGGAGCCGCCACTTTTGCTGTTACTGATACGTTCTGGTTTAGTGCCGTTGAAGCCGAGGTCTACGCCCTTTCAATGATGTTTACAGCTATGGTTGTGTGGTTGGCACTGGTTTGGGCCGAAAATCATGACGAGCCTTACAATGAGCGCTGGATAATCCTTATTTCTTATCTGTTTGGAATTGCACTGGGAATTCACTTGCTCAATATTCTTGCCCTCTTCTTTGTAGCACTTATTATCTATTTCAAAAAATATGAATTCAGCTATAGGTCTTTTGGAGCACTTATGGCCGCTTCGGCAGGTGCTTTTTTGTTGATTTACCCGGGCACGATTCAAGGCATTCCAAATCTCCTGGAATGGATTACAAATGCTAGCTATGGACTCATTGGTCCATTAGGCTTTATTATCCTTGTTGTATTGGCAATGAGCTATGGACTCTACTACACCCATAAGAATGGATACCGTATGGCAAATATCGTATTACTTTGCTATACGATGATTTTAATTGGTTACTCCTCGTATTCGCTTATTTTTATCCGTTCTATAGCTAATCCTCCCATTGACGAGAATGATCCTGAAACCGTAGAAGCCTTTATCGATTACCTGGAGCGAGAACAGTACGGGCAAACCCCTCTGCTTACGGGCCACACTTTTGATAACAGCCAGGGAACTGTTAATCGTGATGAGGAAACTTTCTTTCCCCGTCGATACTCTACTAATCCCCAACACATGCGGCAGTATGCGCAATATTCGAGTGACTTAGATTTCTTTTTAAGGTATCAGGTCAATCATATGTACTGGCGGTACTTTGCGTGGAATTTTATTGGTCGTGATGCCGACATTCAGGATGCGGGATGGCAGGCCGGCTTTACGGAAACGGAACATGAAAATAACCCCGCACATAACAGCTATTTCTATATCCCGTTTTTGATTGGACTATTTGGAATGCTGTTTCACTTCCAAAATGATTGGAAGCGAGCCCTATCGGTATTAGCTTTATTTGCATTTACCGGATTGGCCATCATTTTTTATCTCAATCAAACCCCCATGCAGCCGCGCGAGCGGGACTATGCCTACGTGGGATCGTTCTTTGCCTTTGCCATTTGGATTGGTATGGGTGGCATAGGATTAGTAGAATTAGTTAAGGACTATTTGAAATCGAGTAAGATAGTTTCATATGCGATTTTAGGCATACTCTTTTTAGCGGCTCCTGTATGGATGGGCATGGAAAATTTCTATGACCACGATCGCGGTGACCGATACGTTGCTCCAGATTATGCGTATAATCTACTTAACTCAACAGCCCCTAACTCCATATTATTTACGAATGGTGATAACGACACCTTCCCCCTCTGGTATCTTCAGGAGGTTGAAGGTATACGGACTGATGTGCGTATCGTCTGCCTTAGTTTGCTCAATACGGATTGGTATATTAAACAGCTAAGAGATCAGTGGTCTCACGAGTCGGCTCCCCTCCCTATCTCTTTTGATGATGAGAAAGTTGAACAGTTGACCAGCGGTCTCTCGATGCATAATCCCGACACGCTGAGAATACCGGTTGACAAAAAAATGCTGACAAATGCATTCAGCAGTATGGAAGATTACAAGCAAGCAATGGGCGTTGACCCTGATAAAGATCTTGGCTTTGATTTATCAAAAATACATTTCCAAATCCCCATAGATTCTCTGGATAACGAAGTAGCTTGGTATTACGAGGGACGTTCGGCCGGGCAAGATCGCCAGGGAAATAAGCGATATTACACCCAAGTACAGGACGAGGTTATTTTAAATCTCCTCCGAAATAATGATTGGGTACGGCCGGTATATTTTGCAAATACAGTTTCCAGTCAGAGTCAGATGAATCTGCAGCCCTATTTCCGTTTCGAAGGAAAGGCCTTCCGCGTTGTACCCCAACGTCGACAGTCGCAGGGTTATGGGTGGATGGATCCAAGTATCCATGCTAAGCGGCTTTCAAACTTCCAATTTAGAGAATGGAATGATCCCGACAATTATTTTGACGAGAACATTCGTCGCATGTTAGGTAATTATCGCTTCAGTATTACCGAACTGGCAAATAAGTATAACGAAATGGGTATGCCCGACAGTGCCAGCTATTGGCTGGAATGGGGCGAAGAAAAACTTCCATTTAACATCAACAATAATAATGTCAACTCTACTATTCTGTATGCATACAGTTATGCAGATGTTGGAGATACCCAAAATGCAGTCGAGTTAGCACAAAAACTCGAAGAAGGAGTATTGGAAAATCTTGAAGGCAGTATTGCTGAGTACGATAAAATCCAAAGTGATTTATCACAACTTAACCAAGAGGCTGAACAGGCACGTAACAATGCTAATATGAAGGCTCAACGACGCTTAAAGCAGCGCATACAGAGTATTAGCTCAGAACGTCAACAAATAGCCCGTGAAATTTCAAGGTCTGTAAGTCATCTAACTATTATACAGCGCATTTACTTTATGAATGGTGATGACGAAGAAGCAAAAGCTCTCCATGACCGGGTAAATGCTATTACCGGCAACCGTATTTCAGTTCCGGCAACTAAAGAAGAAAACAAGAAAGAATTCGATAGGTTTCAGCTGTAAATTATTCTAAGTTGTGATATGAACAACACAGCCAAAATTTCTAATTTAAAGCTGTGAATAGTATATTCCATAGAATCAAAATAATGATTGCATAAGATCGCGAACCAATGGTTCATCAGTTTACAAAAGAAAATATTGATGCTATTGCTAATGTGCTGGAAACAAAGGCGAAACCTCTTGGTAATGATGTATTTCGCTTTGAAGTGACCAATGAGGAGGAAAAACGACGCCTTGCATTGGAGATACACCTTGGCCTTGAGGTAAAAGGCGAAAACTCTAATATGGTTTCGGTGTATGCCCAAAATACGTTTTTACAACTGCACAACTGCACGGCCTTTATTGCCAGCGATATGCTACAGCAGGTGACGTTTTTTGGACGTCAAAATGAGCGTACATCAGGACTTATCGTAGAAACCGGGGCCGGTTGTAGCTTATATGCCAATGTAAGCGAAACTATTTTAAACAGCGATTTCACAAAGCTCCCAGAAGATCTGATGATGTGTGCCATTGCCCTGTCACTTACCGAATCAGTAGATATGGATGACTTTTCGTTTGATGAAGATTGATATCAATGACTGATGAACTTCCTGATATTCAAGTCTTTAATCAGACGAATCTTTCCATCCCTCTTGAGCAATCTCTTTGCCAAGCTGTAGCTAAACAGCTATCTGACAAGGAGGAATGCAGTTTCAACTTTGTTGAAGTTGTCTATGTCGATGAAGAAAAGATTGTTCAAATCAACAACGAGCACCTTGACCGGGATTACATAACCGATATTATTACCTTTCGATACGACGATTCCGATAGGCATCAAGATATTGAAGGTACGATGTTCTGCTGTGCTCCTCGAATTATCGAACAGGCGCAAGAATTTAACGAATCCCCCGAAAGAGAGTTTCTGCGGATCTATATTCATGGCCTATTACATTTGGCAGGCTACGAAGATCAATATACAGAAGAAAAAGAGCAGATGACCCAAAAGGAAGAATACTATCTTGACCTGGTTGATAAACGTCCGGAGTAATTTTTCGTTTTGCAGATCCTAAACTACTTACCCATATTTACGTAAAGCTTTCCGTCAACAGTTCAATAAATGCCAACGGTAATGAGTGTAGACCTTCCCAATAATAAGTCCGACGGCGCGCTGGATACTGCCAAAAATAAAACGCGTGAACATGCTCGGAATTTATGGCACATCGTCAGTCGGTATACCCGTATTGAGGATGTCACAACAACAAGCCAACCCCATAAACAGCCGGAACGCAAACAGCTCTACAGTAATACATTTATATCTGCTCTTTCAGTTATCCCCTATTTATTAGTTCTACTTTTTGGGCTTTCTTTTTTTTGGGATTTTGATGGATTGACGAGCACTGTGTGGGGACGGCCACTCCAATTTGAGGGACTCTTGAAGATACTCAGCGTCAGTGGTTTAATCGGGTTCTTAACCAACTGGCTGGCTATTACCATGCTTTTTAAGCCAGCCCAAAAACGCCCTATTTTGGGGCATGGACTTATTCCAGCACAGAAAAATCGGATCGCCTACCGCCTGGCACAGGCCGTTTCCGAGGATTTAATCAATCCCGAAATCATTAAAAGGAAAATAACAGAGTCAAATATCATTGGCCGCTACCGGCAGCTCTCAACACGATATATAAAGAGCATTATTGATGACCCGGAGTTTAGGAAAGATATCAAACAGTGGGTAGTACAATATGTTGATGAAATGATTGCCGATCCTGAAATTCGGGCAGCCCTTGCTAAACGTATTCTCACCCAGATCGAGGAGGCGTTGCATAATAAATCATTTGAAAAAATCGCTTTCAAAACATACACCTTTGTAAAGGGACAGGAAATGCAGGCCATTATTGAAGAAGCCTTGGTGCAAATTCCAACTTCGGTAGAAAGCGGACTTGATAAGCTGGATGATCTTCTTGATCAGCTCCCGCAAAAAATTGATAAAAACAGTGATACAATTGAGGATATTGTTACTACGCTGCTCTATAAGCTTATCAATCAGCTAAATGTACATGCTTTGGTGGAAGAAAACCTGCGAAGTTACGACGAGCAGCATATCTCAAATATCATACGATCGGCAACCAATGAGCAGTTGCGTTATATTCAATACCTGGGAGCAATATTAGGGGTGATCGGTGGATTTGTAATCTGGGAGCCGCTGTTAAGTGTTATTGTGCTGACAGGTCTCTCTGTTGTTCTTTTGGTCCTGGATCAGCTGCTTTATAAATACGCTGCAGACTCATAAGATAAGTATAAAAGCTCACATTCTACGATGGTTGAGTGAAGGAATCTGGCTACGCACCTCCTGTATTTTTGTGGGATCAATCTCCGCAATGGCAATACCCGGTTCTTGTCCTGCATCGGCTATCACACGACCCCATGGGTCGATGATCATAGCATGTCCCCAAGTCTTTCTGTTTTTCCCGTGCAGCCCCGTTTGTGCCGGAGCAATTACATAGCTCGTGTTTTCGATTGCACGTGCTCTCAGTAAAAAACGCCAGTGATCCTGTCCCGTTGTATATGTAAATGCCGATGGGATGGATAAAATGTCGGCGCCATCATCAACCAGCTTTCGGTAGAGCTCCGGGAAACGCAGATCATAACAGACCGATAAGCCCCAGTTACCTATCTGATCACTCTCATAGATGGCCGTCTCCAGATCACCGGTTTCCACATAATCAGACTCCCGATATGATTCATCCTCGTCCAGATCCACATCAAAAAGATGGATTTTGTTATAGCTTTGGACTTCTTTGCCGCTGGGCGTATAAAGCGGAGAATGGTTGTAGACTTTTCCATTATCGGCTGGTACGGGATAGCTCCCGCCCATAATGTATACATTAAACTCTTTTGCGGTCTCAGAAAGGAATTTCGGTACTTCTTCGGCAATTTTATCTGCTTTCTTCATCCGTATCGACAGTCCACCCAAAAAGGCAAAGTTTTCGGGCAGACCCACTACTTTAGCCCCTTTTTCTACGGATTCTTTGATGAACTGATAGGCCGAATCCAGATTAGCCTGTAAATCAGTTTGGCTGTTCATCTGTATGACTGCCGCTTTATAGGACTCAGAAAACATAACGGTATATTTTTTTTAGTTCGTTTATAACTACCCCTAAAATAAAAAAGGTGCGTCACTATTCATGCCGCACCTTCGAAATTGTCTTCGACAATATATTAGTTTGTTTTTGGTCCCCTATCCAAATACTGCTGATAGAGTTGTATATGGCGACTTACCATCGGGATTTTATTTCCCCGGATAAATACATCCGTAATATGATTCATCGGTTCAAAGGGATCACCGTCAGCTATAAACAGGTTCGCCTGTTTTCCTTCTTCAATGCTGCCAAGCTTATCATCCACTCCAAATATTTCTGCCGCATTAATCGTAATAGCCTTCAGAGCTTCCTGTTTGCCTAAACCATAACTGGCCGCAAAACCGGCGTGATATGGAGCATTTCTGACGTTCTCTACTCCACCGGTTGCAATAGCTACTTTTACACCCGCTGCATGCAATTTCCCAGGATTCTGATACGGACGCTGATAATTATCGTAATCGCGTTCGGGAGTATACAGCGTAGAAACCAAGCACGGAAGTCCGGCCTCGGCAATTTCATCAGCCACACGCCAACCGTCTCTTACGCCCGCCAGCACAAACTGCATATCGGGATAGTTTTTGGTCCACTCGATGACATTCAAGATATCACTTTTGGCATCCACCGAAACGATAACCGGTATCTCCCCTTTTACGACTTCTCTCATCGCCTGCATCTTTTTATCAACATCAGGCTGCTCTTTATTACGGGGATTCTTTTCAAAATCAGTCATCATTTTATCATAGAATTGAGCTCGGGAAAAGAAGTCAGTGAGCTTTTTCAGGTCTTCCTTATACTCTTTATCAACTTCTTCATCGGTTCGGTCATCCCACCAGCCACCTTTTTTGGATGTCGGCCAGTTTAAATGAACGCCAGCATTGGGCGCAACGGCCATAGAGTCCGGAGAATACCCATAGAGATCAATGAGTGTGGCCTTACCTGCCAGTCGCCCGGAAACGGGCATGGAGATCACATGAGTAACGCCATTCACCCGCGTCACGGGGATATTAACGCTGCTTGGATTAATGGCGGTAAAAGCCCGTACATGGGGATTAAAATCGCCAAGTTCTGCCTGATCATTAGTTACCGCTACGGCTCCGATTTCCTGCAGTCCCAGCTGCGTACCCGCGTCAAAAAATCCGGGATACACGTGCTTTCCGGAAGCGTTAATCTGCTCATACTCCGAAGGTATGTTGACATCAGTACCGACCTCAATAATTTGCTCATTCTTAATTAATACCGTCCCATTTTCAATTATGCCATTAGTAACGGTATAAACAGTAGCATTAGTGATAGCAAACTTTCCGATCTCTGCTTTTTGATTAATCTGAGCTTCAGCACTCATCCCCAAAAAGAGTACCAAGAGACAAGCTGATATTGTGCTTTTCAAATACTTCATAATAATTTCTGTGTCTTTCATCATTTAAATTAATTGCCTTGAAGTTTCATGCCTTGCTTACTGAAACGAATTTCTGCTCCTCGCAGACATGTTTCCGAATGGCGGCCGTTTTCGTTGTACCAACGACCTGATGCCTCATCGAAATCCTCTTCAGCCTCTACCTTCAATCGCATATCATCGGCATCTTCAGCGCGGTCAAAATATTTCTTGCCGTCTACGTACGTTTTCAGCGTTTTGCTATAAATACTTAACGGATGGCCGTCCCAGATGGCAACATCTCCATGCTTACCTTCCTCGATGCTGCCCACCTTTTCATCAATACCTAATTGCACAGCAGGATTTATCGTAATCATTTTAAGGGCATCCTGCTTGGATGTATTGCCATAGTGAACAGCTTTCGCCGCCTCGTGATTGAGATGACGTATCAGTTCTCCGCTGTCGGAGTTGATGCTGTTCTTAACACCGTTGGCGTTCAGGATAGATGCGTTATAGGCGGTTGAATAATAGACCTCAAATTTATAGGCCCACCAATCGGCAAAGACCGAAGTATAAGCCCCGTTTTTCTTGAGTTCCGGGGCTACCTTAAAGGCCTCATTGGCGTGCTGGAAGGTATAGTCTTCGATTCCATAATCATTAAAAACACGCATCAACATCGTAATTTCATCCGCTCGGTACGAGTGGGTGTGGACAAGCACTTCTCCTTCTAAGATGTCGACCAGCACGTCAAGCCGTTCATTCTCGGCAACAGGAACAGGCGGTGTAGAACGATTGCCATTTTCATAAGCCTGTTTCGCATCTAAATATTCCTGGCGATTCCGCTTGTAATCGATTGCGGCATCAAAATGATCGCGAATGACCTGCTCAACGCCCATACGAGTTCTCGGCTGCACGTCAAATCCCTGTCCGTGTACGCGAGTCGGATTTTCTCCGAGCGCAAACTTAATCGTTCGAGGCGCATCATCTAAACGCATATCATCCATATTCGCCCCATAGCGAAGCTTGAGCGTTTCATTTTGTCCGCCTATAACATTGGCAGAGCCGTGCATCAAATGAATAGACGTTACACCGCCGGCCAGTGCCCAATAGATATTAATATCGTTGGGATCAATAGATTCCTCCATCGATACTTCGGCCGTAACGGGATTCGTCCATTCGTTAACATCGACGCTTGCTATATGCGAGTGAGCATCAATGATACCCGGCATTACATATTTTCCCGAAGCATCAACGGTTTTTACACCTCGTGGAGCAGAAATATTTTTCCCAATTTCGGTAATTATACCCTCTTCTATCAAGAGATCGGTATTGGGCATATTACCATTGGTAATAGTGATCAGGGTTCCATCTTCGATAAGTACCGACCCCTTCTCCTGGGCAAAGCCCGTTAGACTAAAACAAAATGTTAATATTAATAAAAGTAACTTCTTCATAATCCTATTCCTCGGAAGATTCGTGTTCAAATTCTGTAATATTTCCATCTGTAATTGAGTAAAGTGCCTGAGCTTTTTCTTCCATAAATGGCTTACTAAATACGGTGAAGCTGGCGATACGACCTTGCTCAATATTTCCAAGCTGGTTGCTGTATCCCAGAATATCGGCCGTGGACTGTGTCAACATTCGCAATATTTCTTCATCTTCAAGATCGCTCTCCTCTTGCAAGACCGTAAGATTTTTACCGATATCAGAAAGCTCAAGTCCGTTCGAAGCAAACCCAACCTTTATCCCGCTATCGATTAATTTTGCGATATTTTGAATATCTGCTTTATAAGCTTCTTCCTGTCGATCTCTGAAAATTCGCATTTCCTCGGTTATCTCGGGATAATCTTCATCCTCGTCTTCTGATCGCCACTCGGGTTCTTTGGGCAGATCAATACTTGCCAATACCGGGATACTACGCTTCTTCAACTCATCGGCTTTTTTATACGCTTCCTTTCCGGATACAATAACTACATCAAAACCGAGTTGATCTTGGAGTTTAAATACGCGCTCAATATTTTCTTTGGTATCCACGACAAAATAGAACGGCTGTTGGTTATCCATCACCGGATACAGCGCTTCAAGCACCTTGTTCTTTTTTGGAGCAGGATAATTGGACGAAACCGAAGCAAAATAGTGCTCCTGTTGCTGTAGTGCTTTAGCATCATTAAAGAGCTGTCGCAACTGACTCATTACCCCCATCGTTGTTGAAGGATATGCTTGCCCCTGCGCCTCTTCAAACTGGGCCGTTATTCCGACTCCCTGTTTTAAAAGTAAATTAGCAGTCTCTTCTCCATTGATAAAATATAGGTCAACCTGACCGGGAAGCATCTGTCCTTTTAATCCTAATGCTGCAGTTGTAAATCCCTCTTTAGGAGCTTCAGAAAGAGACTCGCTGTCTGCTTGTAATAACTCTGAGGGTTTTCGCTCAGGCTGAATTCCCGCACGTCCATAACCAGGATTACCGGGTTCGTCGGGAGTTTCTACATCTTCATCCACATCGGGACTTCCCCAGAGCGCATGTCCATCAATAAATCCCGGATACACATGCAGACTATCCCCACCATTAAGAACATAGGCGTCAAAAGGAATGGTGACTTTTTTACCAACATCCGTAATTATTCCATTTCTCCAAACGATGGTTCCACTTTTGATCGTGTTTCCATTAGCAGTATGTATCGTTACATTTTTAAAAGCTTCAGCCGGCGATGACTGCGACCATCCCTGTAACGAACACACCATCAGAAAAGCAAAACAAAAAACAGTTATACGAGCTATTTTCTTCATAAAAGTTTGTCTTAGTGCAAATTAAAACCATTCTGAATATATCATTATGAATTTAATTTGAAAGTTGAGAAAAGAAAAAAGATGTAAAGCACTATGAGATCAGGTGGACGACCGTTTGGTTTATATCTGCTGTTCTACATCTTTAAATATTAGGAACAATCTATACTGCTGTATTAGAGATTATTCAGTATTATTCATAGAAGTAGATAAAATCGATAGAATAGAATTTGTTGGACAGTTCTAAGGATTGTAACTTTGCTGTTTCAAATTTAGAGTTTAGAACCTATTTATAACGGAAAAGAAATACCCAATGAGTGAAGTACAACCCAGTGTCAGCTATAGTTTTACCATGCGTTTATATATCAAAAATAAACCAGGTATGCTGGCCAAGATTTTAAATGTAATAGCAGATCATAAAGCAGATCCCGGTGCAGTTGATGTCGTCGAGGTTGAAGGAGAATATAAAGTTCGGGATCTGACGGTAAGTGCCCGTGATGAAGAACACTCCAAAGCTATTGTTAAAGCTGTTAAAGCACTTGATGGCGTCAAAGTTAGAAATGTTTCTGATCGCGTATTCTTGCTGCATCTCGGAGGTAAAATCCGAATTGAAAACAAAGTACCTGTCGATACCCGTGATGCCCTATCGATGGCCTATACTCCGGGCGTGGGACGTGTCTGTGAAGCTATTGCTAAAGAAAAAGAAAAAGTTCACTCACTGACGATCAAAGAAAATTCTGTAGCGGTGGTCAGTGATGGATCGGCCGTGTTAGGATTAGGTGATATTGGCCCTGAAGCTGCCATGCCGGTGATGGAAGGAAAGGCTATGCTGTTTAAAGAATTTGCTGATGTTGACGCCTATCCTATCTGTCTACAGACCCAAGAGGTCGATGAAATTGTCAATGCTGTTAAATGGATGTCTCCCGGTTTTGGAGGGATCAACCTGGAAGATATCGGTGCTCCACGCTGCTTTGAGATTGAAGAAAAACTAAAAGAAGAGCTGGATATTCCTGTTTTTCACGATGATCAGCACGGTACAGCCGTTGTAGCGCTGGCTGCTACCATTAACGGCTTAAAAGTTGTTGAGAAGGATCTATCTGATCTCCGTACGGTGATCGTTGGCGTCGGTGCGGCCGGTGTAGCCATCACAAAAATACTATTAGAAGCCGGTGCTGAAGAAATTTTATGTTGCGATAGAAACGGTATTATTAACCGGGATAAAATAGATGAACTCAATTCCAGCAAACAATGGGTGGCTGAGAATACTAATCCCAAAAACCTTTCGGGTTCTCTCTTGGATGCTACCAAAAATGCTGATCTCCTTATTGGCGTTAGCGGACCGGGAACCGTTCCCATCGAAGCAATTGAGCAGATGGCTGATGATCCGATCGTATTTGCGCTGGCAAACCCAGTTCCTGAAATTATGCCCGAAAAAATACAGGGGATTGCCCGGATTATTGCTACGGGACGAAGCGATTATCCCAACCAGATAAACAACGTGTTGGCATTTCCGGGACTTTTCCGTGGTGCTTTGGATGCTCGTGCCACCGACATTAATGAGGAAATGAAACTGGCTGCTGCGCACGCTATCGCAGAATGTATCGATGAAGAAGGACTTAGCGAAGAATACATTGTGCCCAGCGTGTTTAACAAAGAAGTTGTACGCAGAGTATCAGAAGAGGTCAAAAATGCTGCCTATGACAGCGGTGTTGCCCAACGTCCACAGCCATAAAAATCTATTTCTTGGGTCTTCTTACTCGTTTCCTGCCTCTGGTGCGAAACGGATAAACGATCTGTATAAATCTTTTACTGGTCGTGATGGACCCTACAAACCGGTTTAATCATTTTTGTTTACATCGGCGGCACACGTCCGTGTTGGGGCTTAACCAGTATCTCTTCAACGACCGTTCGGGAGGATAACTGAGTCAAATTCAGAACGATATTAGCTACGTCATCGGGATCGATCAATAAATCACGATCAATAAGCGAGCCTTCCCAGGATGTGGATTGCGTTTGTCCCAAGTTGATAGCTGTTACTCCTACTTCCGTTTCCATCAGTTCCTGACGAAGCGAGCGCGTATATCCTAATAATGCATGCTTAGAGGCTGAATAAGCTCCGCTGTCTTTGAGTCCCTCAACTGCTCCCGCCGAACAAATATTGACGACCAACGCATTGGGTTTGCTTTTAAGATTATCCAAAAAAAACTTTGTGATATTAACTGCAGAATACAAGTTTGCCTGTATTTGTTGCGTAAATTCTTCGTGGGTAGTTTTTTGTAACGGCTTTAGCAGAAATGAGCCGGCATTATTGATGATAATCTTCGGAGGTGGGAAATCCTCCGGTAGTTTAAGCTTTTGCACAGCCTTGGGATCTGCCGCATCCAAAGCGGCGGTGATAAAGTAATTATCCCCGATATTATGGCAAATAGTTTGGGTATCTTTTAGATCTGATTTCGTTCGGGCAATGAGCAGAAGAGCGTAATCTGTTTCACGGGCAAAAGCCTGGGCAATGCGGCGACCAATCCCCCTACTGGCACCGGTAATAACCACGGAATGATTTATCTGGTCGGTCACTACCTGACCTCCATAAACTTATGTGTCTGCAGGCTTATGCCCCACTGTGGGTTTTCTTTTACGTAATCTATAATTAAATCCACGGCTCCCTCCTTTTCCCATTCGGGCTGTAAAAGCAGCTGTGTGCTATCGGGACACTTGTCCGCATTTTTCTCCGCCCACTCCAGATCTTTATTAGTTAACACAACCACTTTTAATTCATCTACATAGGGAAAGATATCATCCAGTGGCTCTTTAAAACGCTTGGGCGAAAGCGTAATCCAATCTAAATAACCTGAAATAGGTGACGATCCGCTTGTTTCGATATGCACCTGAATACCGGCCTGTTTTAATTGGAAGGTAAGCGGATCAAGATCGTGCAAAAGCGGTTCTCCGCCGGTGATAACAGCAAATTCAGCGCCGCTATCTTTGGCTCCCCGTACTATTTCTGCAACAGTCTTTGGGGGATGTTGATCTTCATCCCAGCTCTCTTTTACATCGCACCACCAACAGTTCACATCACATCCCGCCGTACGAATAAAATACGCCGGACGTCCGCTGTGAGCTCCCTCTCCCTGGATAGTATAGAAATCTTCCACCAGCGGATATTCTACCGCCCGCATTTCATCTTGGTTGATGAGCTCTTCCAATTTTTTCTGATCAAATTCGTTAAACATTGTCCTCTGTGTATTCCACCCAGCTGTTTTCAGTTTCCCAAACAGTGACATGCAAGTCAATACCCTCGGGAATACGCTGCTGAGTTTCCTTATAAATAAATTCTGCTATTCGTTCTGCTGTGGGATTTACCGGCATCTCTTCATTAAGTACCGAGTGGTCCAACCCGCCCTTTTCTGAACCTTTGGAAGCCCATTTTAATTCCTTGAAATCACAGACCATATCATCCGTATCAAGATATTTCGATGGATTTAGCTTGTGTGATTTTGCAGAGATATGCACTTTGTAACTGTGTCCGTGCATACGTCCGCATTTGCCGTCGTAGCCCTCAATTAAATGAGCGGCATCAAATTTAAATTCCGTATGTAAGGTCCAAGTAGGCATTTATTGTTGTTTCATTGGTTCTATAAGAAAGGGCTTGCCGTTACTGACAAGCCTCAAAAAATAAGGAAATATTGAGACAATTAGGAATTACTTGGGCCACTTAATCGTACATCCCAGCGCTTTGGTTGTTTGGGGATTGATCTCTTTGCCCGCTACCAGGTTTTGTATCGCATCCTTCAGGAATTGCTGTTCTACATCTTGGGCTGACTTAGCATTATCATCAATGGCACCAGTATATACCAACTCCATATCGCTGTTAAAGAGAAATATATCGGGTGTACGGGTTGCTCCGAAAGCTTCAGCCAGTTTTGCCTGCTCGTCAAGAGCATAATAGAAATCGTAATTGCTGGATTTTGCCCGGGCTTGCATATCCTCCATCGATTCTCCGTCGTTGCGAATAGCTGCGTTGGGATTGAGCATAATAACCCCTATATCGTTTTCCTCGGCCAAGTTAGCAATAGGATTATATCGGTCTTCCCAAGCTTTAACCCACGGACAGGTATTGCACGAAAAGTTCACCAGCAAACCGTTTTCACCGGCCACTTCAGCGAGCGTCAGTTTTTCTCCCGATACATCCGTCACCTCAACATTTGCAAGCGGAGCTTTGGCGCCAATTTCTAACCGATCGGCAGGCTTATCCTCTACCGGCAAAAATGCCAATAGGCCAACAGCTAATAGCATAAGTAACACATAAAATAATTTATGTAATTTCATGATTGTCAGTTGTTTATTGCTTTTTTAGTGAAACGTTCAAACTTTTTGTATTCGGCTCCTTGTTCCCAACTGGCAACCACTTCTCCATTCTTGTTTAGGATTTTCGTAAATGGCAGTGCCCCACTCCAATCATCCGACAACGCCTCAATAAAAGGCTGATCTTTACCCGTTTTAAAATAGGTTGTCCAGTTTACATTTTGCTCTTGTAAAAACTCGAGGGCTTTATCACGCTGAGCGGGAAAATCGGCCGAGATAAAAACAACATGGAGATCATCCTCATACTTTTGCTGCAGATCTACAATATATGGAAACTCTTCGATACAGGGAGCACACCAGGTAGCCCACACATTAACCAACACAGCCTTGTCGCCTTCATAAGAATTGATGACTGCTTTTAGCTTATCACCGGAGGCATCTTTTAGTAGCTCTTCACCTGATACATCCTGTCCCATTGATTCACTTACAAGTCCAAAGGAAATCAGTACAAAAAAACTGAGAAAAAGTATTACGTGCTTAGGTTTGATCATATTCAATATTACTTATTCCATTTCTTCGTTAGGATCCCACAAGTATTGGTCGATATCTACCTGATATTCATCCACAAATCTAATGTTTTCCTGCTTTAAGCGTTCACGCATGGTATCATCGGGAAAATATGCACGTCCTGTCAGCTCACCATTTCTGTTAACAACACGGTGAGCAGGGATGTTCGTTTCCGCAGCTTTATTGAGCGCATATCCTACCATGCGCGCACCAGACGCAATTCCCAGGTAGCGAGCAATGCTGCCATAAGTTGTTACCCTACCCATGGGAATCTGTTCCACAATCCTGTAAACACGCTGATAATAATCATCCATGGTGCATCATTCCAATATGTTAACCATCTTTTGAGCAGTGCTTTGGTCTATACTCTGGGATTTCCTTGCCAGCTTAACCGTCCGCTGCCCTAATATTCGGTACAACACTAACAGCTCCGGCTGATCTTTTAGCAAATCCAGATGATGCCTTATTGTTTGTATGTCTCCCCGTTTAATGGGACCGCTCAGAGCTTCTCCAAAAGATTGTTCTTCGATATTTTCAAGGGTCGTTTTTACCAACGGCATGAGCGCTTTTTTAGCTTCATCCGGTGCAAGATCACTGACTGAAGCCGTTTCTACTGCTACGTCCAACAGCGTATTCAAATAATTTGATGCCATAACCGCTGCGGCGTGTAAATGGGCTTTCTGACCCTCAGTAACCTTCAAGGTATTTGCTCCAAGCTTTTTTGCAATCTGTTTAAGCTGAGGAAAAGCAGATTTATCCCCCTGCAGACTAAAATAGATATCCTCAAAATCTGATAATTCTGATTGCCTGGTAAAAGTCTGCAACGGATGAAAAGAAGCAATGCTCCCTCCTTTTGACTTTATATCCTTAAGAAGATTTGCCGATTCGTTTCCCGAACAATGAACAACCGTTTTCGTACTGAAATCATCCGCAATACCGGCCAGACAACCGGCTACAGGTTCAATAGCCGAATCTGAAACGGTTATGAAGATAAGATTTCCCAATTCGGAGCCATCCGACGGAAAGCAACCCGATATTTCGACATTGAGATCGTCAGCAAGTTTTTGGGCTTTAACAGCAGTACGGTTAAAAATACTTTTGATGGGAATCCCTGCCGTGGACAATGCCTTAGCCATAGAATTGCCCAATCCGCCTACACCAATTATTGTGATCTCAGGCGATGGCATAATGGATTAAGAAAAGATTACTTTTTGACGATCAGCATATCCTGTTAACAGACTGCCACTGTAATCCTCATACTTACCTCGCAAAAAGTGAAGATCGAGCCCCCACTTATTAGCAACAATGATGCCCGCAATAAAAGCGGTCGTCCCCTTAATTTTGGATTCTCCGCTATTTAAATAATTCATAAGTCTTGATTCATTTTGAGACTCAATCATCTCAACAACCTTTTCGAATTCCTTCTTTCGATCATTATCGAGCTCACAACTAAATATCAGGAGTGCACTGCGTGAAGCAAGCACCTCTTCGAGTACATACCCTATTTCTTTTACAATAGCGGGATCGGGATCAGCAATTTGTACGCTCAGGGCCTCAAAATCATCCGAAAGCGTCTGCAAAAACATTAACTGTTGAAAGAGGCTGATATTCTTGGTAAAAGCCTCATCGTGGATGAAGAAATCGTCATCTTCATCACAAAACTCATTGCGCATATAATCATCAACCGGCACCTCGCCAAGCGGCGTTTCAAAGAAAGAATTAGACGCCATTGGAAGCTTTTTATCCAGCTTTTCGTCATATGACTCCACGATTACCACGGTTTCATAATTCGACATATCCAGCCGACTGTAAATGTCGCATGCTCGTTCAAAATTATCCTCATTAATCTCTTCTGGAGCAAAAAGTACACGGATATGATCGTTGACTCCTCCATGGTCCTCCCGCGCTTTATCAAGTCCTTCCTGAATCTGTTTGCGGGAATACGAAGTGATATTCATAAAAACGGTTCTGCTGATTTTTAATTAATGATAATATGCGACTGCTAACCAGTTATTTTTCAATCGGAAACTACAAATTTTAGCTCTTTTGTCATTATTTATTTTGGCAAACATCCGGTCCGATTCTCGTGTTATTTGCACTTGGTTCATATTCATGCGCAACCCCTGTCCACGAAGTTTTATATAGGCCTCCTTGATCGTCCACAAACGAATAAGTGGTATCTCACTGGCGACATCGGTTTCTTTGGAGTGGGTGATTCGATGTTTGAGCCTGCTGGGGACTGTTCGATCAACCGGTTCTAAATCAACTCCGAGAGGATGGTCACGAGATAACCCACAAAGTACATAGTCATCCGTATGGGCAATGCTGACAAAGAACTCTTGAGAATTCGTTTTTCCGAAAGGCTGGCCGAGTTCATCTTTCAAAATTTGAAATTCCTGTCTATCCCCTATTTTCCGGGCCATCTCTTTCAAGGTAATCCGAGAGGTTACAAACTCGCGCTGACGCTTGTGGCTTTTACAAAGTTCTAACTCGCGCTTTTCTTCTGTGCTAAGTCGGCTAATGGATTCAGAAGAGACTGAAACAATCTCTGACAGCGAAAACGCTGCTTCAAATGGCAGAAGCTCTTTAATTTCTGAAAAGGGATTATTCATTGTATTCTGTCATTCTATCTAAAACAACTGAAAATCTTTAATTTTACGCTCTTCTGAAACTATTAATTGTGCTGAAATGAAAAGTAATATATCCATTCCGGAGCTCGGATTTAAGATTAACACATCTCTCCCGCCTACGACTGCTACTCTGCCTCGTCTACGCCAAGGCACAAGCTGCGAAGGCCGTGCTATAAAGCGTCGGCGACTTTTAAAGGGAGAATATACTATTACTATCTTTTCAGTTTAATCCCAAGCATGAGAACTGTGGTACAGGCAAAAGGTAATTATTGGTTTGCGGTTTACAATTTGGGCTTATGAATTGTGTGCTAAAGCCAAAGGATATTGTATATGTATTTTGTACCGGTTCCTCTAATTTATACTACTATAAGAATGCAAAGGACCATTAAAATACATATATCCTGCAGGCTGAAGTGATTATACAATTCAAAGCCTTGATTTTTTAGTACCTTTTGTGTCAAGACAAAAGGTACATCACAACTACTGGAGCAAAACACCGGAATAAGTATTATCGATTATATCTATTTCCGTCGCTCCGCTTCGAAAACGGCAAAAGTAATCCCTTTGTATGTTAGGGTTTAAGTATCTGCCATAAATTTAGATGTATAAAAATGGGTTATATAAACATAAAATTTTATCAGTAACAGATGACACTTCTTATAGCAATATTGGGGTTCTATTCCTAATTTTTTTCCTTGTAGTTTGGCTATCGTTCTTTTGCAAATTTATCTGTTATTTCGTGTCAGATTATCTTCATTATAAACTTTATGGAGAGCTGCTTTTCGATCCTGAAACAACCCGTGATGTTCTATTACTTACCTCACATCTGGATGGAGAATTCGAACAGATTAAAAAAGGACAAAAGGCTAAGGGTCATTCCCCCTATCGTATCAGTTTCATGATATATTATTGCACTACAATAACTATGCGGTACACTGTATTACCATTAATTATAGTATCCATATTGTTTTTTACGCTTTTCTTCATTTTTGAAGATATGTTTATATAATCCGCCCATTCAGGGGACGTACCTCCCTATCACCTGCTAAGTTTTGGCTTCTTAGCTTTCCGTTCATTATTTAACAAATCAATACTTATACCGAGAGTACCGTATATGCAAGACCATTAAATTGAAAAGTTATGTCCCATAAATACGTAGCCTTTGATATTGAAACAGCCAAGATACTGCCTGAAAATATAAGTGACTTGAATAGTCACAGACCACTGGGAATTTCTTGTGCCGCAATTTGGTGTACCGATAAAAGCGAAGCTGAGCTTTTTTATTCAGAAACATCGAACGGTTCTCCCGCTCCAAAAATGTCTGAGCAGGATCTAACTTCCCTTATTAAATGCCTTCAGCAAAAAGTTGCGTCAGGGTATACCATCATTACGCATAATGGACTGGGATTCGACTTTGATATCTTAGCCGAAGAATCCGGCAATTTCTCAGCTTGCCGTAACCTTGCGCTCCAGCATGTAGATATGATGTTCCACTTTTTTTGTGGAAAAGGATTTCCCATATCTTTGAATGCCGCAGCAGAAGCCATTGGCCTCAGCAAACCAGCTAATATTAATGGAGCCGTAGCACCGAGACTCTGGAAAGAAAAGGAATATCAGGAAGTTCTCGAATATGTAGCCCAAGATTGCCGGTTAACCTTAGACATTGCAGAAACAAGTGAACAAAACGAACGCATTAGTTGGATAACACAAAGAGGAAAACAGTCCTATTTCAAACTCCCGTCAGGGTGGCTAACTGTCGAGCAAGCTTCTGAATTGCCGTTGCCCGATACCTCCTGGATGGATAATCCATGGCCGAGATCAAAATTCACAAACTGGCTTGAGTAGCTTTGCCCCGGGCTCTCTCACTCCTACCCATTTTATATGTAACCTATAAGTTAAACGGTTTCTATTTCGAATCTGCTTCCGGCTCATAAATACATAAATAAAAAATAGGACTGTATTGTACCCGGGCCATTTGCTCTTTTAAAAGTTATTTGAGCTGATACATTAGTTGTCTCAGAAAAAAATTCCTGACTAAAGAAAGAAGCAAACTAATAATAAGGTACAGTACGAAAGATATTCCTGATCAATGGGTTGAAGTAATTAAAGATGATACATTGGTACTCAGGGATAGATGTGCAGACTGATATAGAAGTACATATAGACAAAAATTTAATTGGCCAATATCATTGCCTACAACTATTTTACCACTCTTTCTGAATTTTACAAGCAAGGAATCTAAGCAATAAGAAAGTTGGTAAGTAAGCTTATCTTCTTAAACGGTTTATCTCGCAGAGCGCATAAGTCCCTGCAACAATTCTTGGTACGACCCTATATCTTTATTGTCTTGTTGTGTTTTAAGCTTTATTGAACCATTGAGAACCAATTGACATTGTTGTCCCTTGTAGCTGAAATCAACGATTTCTAATTCATTAGGGGCATCATAATAGGGTTCACCAACCTCGGACACGAAAAAGACTTCGTATTTCAGCTGTTGAGTGAGTGAATGAAACAAACGCTTATTCATAACTTCTTCCATATTTTACTCTCTTCTTATTAGATCTCTTTATAGCCAACTACATTTCTTTAGACTCTGAACATAATTTTAATAAATACACGAAAAAAATACTAATATATAAAAAGATTTTAATCCAGATTACTGAATTGTAACCTAAGACTGCCTAATTGAAAAGTGACCGTATTAAATAACTGTTTCCAACACTCTCTGCAGAACCGATGAAATAAAGAATCACTTTTTTCCTATAACCAAATTTTTACATGCGATTAGAGTTTATAAAATAAATTAACTGTCCTATATAAAAACATGAATGACAGTAGTTTAATACGTTTACATTATGGTTTATTTTTGAATTATTTTATAGACCACTTTGTATTATATGTATGTAATAGATAGTAGTTGAGATGCTGATATAAAAGAATCAGATCAAATACTAAGCTTTAACATTAGTTTCTATATCCAAAGACCAAAAGGAATCAAAGTCTCAAACTCGATCTTATGTAGGCAGTGGAATTGTTATAGGTGCCCGAGTCGGTGCGGCTATTGGCGCTACCATCGATGATCTGGCAATGGGAATCGCAATCGGGGTTCCCATGGGAACTGCTTTAGGCACAAGGTTGGGAATCCTCAAAAGCTGATAACAATTATAAAACTAACACTTAAAAGCCTAGATAGGTTACTATTATCAGGACAAATTTCGCGTTTGGGCTGTCCCTGAATTCCATAGAAATACTTTATCTCACGCACTAATCAAGTATGCACGTCAGCTAATATTTCTAAAGAATGTAAATAATAGGTGTAGCACATCTCTCTTAAAAAACGTTTGGCTATTCAAAATTTATGTCCAAACCTATTTATAATAGTGTAAAACAAAGTAATAACTTTCATGTATATGATATTCAACCAAACACAACTGGAATTATTTAAATAATGCCCTTCTGAAACAACTAATTACGGTTGAGAAAAAAATCACACTTTTGCCATGAATTCTTTATTTTTAGCGACTTAATAAACCATAATAAAAACGAAACAAACACGACTTTCTCATGAGCAATACTGAGTCCTCAGTAAGCGAACAACACGAAATACGTCTGGAAAAATTACGGGAACTCCGGGAAATGGGTTACGATCCCTATCCTTATAATTTTGAAGTAACCCACAAGAGCAAACAGATTTTAGATCGACCCGAGCTCATTAAACAAGACGACCAGGATGAAGAAGACGTTGAGAAAGTTGCTGTTGCGGGCCGCGTGATGACGCGACGTATCATGGGCGGATCTACGTTCTTCAATTTGCAGGACTCAGAAGGAGAAATTCAGGTATATATCCGCAAAAATGATGTCGGCAAGGAAAAATATAATGAAGTCTTCAAACGACTAACCGACATTGGAGATATTGTTGGTATCAAGGGGCACGTATTTAAAACCGGAACCGGAGAAACAACCATTTATGCCAAAGAATTTACGCTGCTCAGCAAAACCCTCCGCCCAATTCCCCTTCCCAAAGAAGTTGAGGAAGACGGTGAAACCAAAGTATACGATGCATTTACAGATAAAGAGCAGCGCTATCGTCAGCGTTATCTCGACCTGATTGTAAATCCGGAGGTACGTAAGGTATTTCAACAGCGAACGGATATGGTACAGGCCATGCGCGACTATATGAATAACAAAGGATATATGGAGGTTGAGACGCCTATCCTCCAGCCTATTTACGGTGGTGCTTCTGCAGAACCTTTTGTAACGCATCACAATGCACTGGATATGAAACTATACCTGCGTATTGCCAATGAGTTGTATCTAAAACGACTTATTGTAGGCGGATATGATGGTGTCTACGAATTTTCGAAAGACTTCCGCAATGAGGGACTTTCCCGATTCCACAACCCCGAATTCACCCAGGTAGAGCTCTACGTAGCTTATAAGGATTACAACTGGATGATGGAGTTTGTGGAAAATATGGTTGAATCAGTGGCAAAAGCGCTCCACGGTTCTACAACTGTTACAGTTGACGATAATGAGATCGACTTTTCTGCTCCCTGGCCTCGTATTCCCATGTTTGAAGCCATTGAAGATGAAACAGGTAAAGACCTTTATGGCAAAGGTTTAGAAGATTTAAGATTAATTGCTAAAGAGTTGGATATCGAGTTGGAAGACAGCTTCGGAAAGGGTAAAATTATTGATGAAATCTTTGGCGAATATGTTGAACCGAAGCTGATACAGCCTACATTTATTACGGACTATCCCATTGAAATGAGTCCGCTCGCTAAAAAGCACCGCGAAAAAGAAGGGCTCGTTGAACGATTCGAATGTATCTGTAACGGTAAAGAAATTGCCAATGCATTCTCTGAGCTTAATGATCCAGTGGACCAGCGTGAGCGTTTTGAAGAGCAGGCACGACTGCGTGCAGAAGGTGACGAAGAAGCAATGGCCATTGATGAGGACTTTCTTCAAGCGCTTGAATACGGCATGCCTCCTACCGCAGGACTCGGTATCGGCATCGACCGTCTGGCCATGATTATGACAGATTCTGACTCTATACGGGACGTCCTGTTCTTCCCGCAGATGAAACCCGAAAAATAAACACCCCTATCAAAGTCATTTCGAACACCGTGAGAAATCTATGTTTTCGTTTTTATATCATTAAGAGATCTCTCACTAACCTCTGGGATGAGAATTTTTAAATTGACGCCATGAATTTTGAGTGGTATTTAGCCAAACGGTATTTCAAGGGTAAACGGAAAGGGTCCCGTTTTTTATCCTTCATTAAAGTCATGGCTATAACCGGTGTAGCCGTTGGTTCGGCCGGACTGCTTATTGCTTTGTCGGTGGTTCACGGTTTCAAATCCGTCATCGATAACAAAGTTCTTGGTTTCGCTCCCCACATAACCGTAACCTCGTTTGGTGGCAGGGCTATCGAACGGGCTGATACCCTTTTAAGCGAGTTGGATACCTATCCGGAGATTAGCGAAGCACAAGCTGTTGTCAATGGTCAGACTATGATTCAAGGTGCTGATGACGTCACAGGCACACTACTAAAAGGTGTAGACAAACAGGGAGACGTAACAGACATCAAAAATTATATATCAAAAGGTACCTACGATCTAAGTACTGACAGTACCGGTCGTCCCGGAATAGTTGTTGGCTCGAAGTTGGCGCAAACGCTTAATGTGGATGTAAACTCCACTCTCACCGTTTACACCGTTGATGGACTTCCCTCCCCGTTGAGCTCTCCCGAAATTGAGCAGTTCCGGCTATCAGGGATTTATCAGACGGGCATAGGTCAATTTGATGATGTCCTGGCATTAGCGGCCCGTCCCCATGTTCAAAAGTTTTTTCTGAAAT
Organism: Fodinibius sp. AD559; assembly: GCF_052712805.1. NCBI lineage: Bacteria > Pseudomonadati > Balneolota > Balneolia > Balneolales > Balneolaceae > Fodinibius > Fodinibius sp. AD559. Next base: position 550,429 of record NZ_JBQPVW010000002.1, on the reverse strand, counting down.
CACCTGAAGAGGCCTCAGCCATAGAAATTCGCCTCAAAAATCAGTCTCAAATAGAATCCTTCGGGGAAAAGCTGGATGGGGAACTTAGTTATCCCTACTTCTCAGAAACAATTTACGAGCGCTATAGTAATATCTTTGCATGGGTAGATCTGCAGGAAGAGACCATTCCTTTTGTCATAGCGGTAATGATTATTGTAGCTGCCTTCAACCTGATTGGTACGGTATTGATGATGGTGCTCGAAAGAACGCGCGATATCGGTATCCTAAAAACAATTGGCGCCGGTGATAAAAGTATTCGAGGCATCTTTTTACTGGAGGGATTATTCGTGGCCGTGGTGGGCCTATTAATCGGCATTTCCCTCTCACTGGCCTTTGCGTGGCTGCAGTCTACCTATCATATCATTCCGCTTTCCGAACAAAATTATTATATGGCCTATGCCCCTGTTGAGCCCCATATGCTCGACTTTGTACTTGTTACCGGCGTCACACTCTTTCTGTGTGCCCTTGCCTCATGGCTGCCGGCCCGTATTGCGGCCAAGACCGATCCGCTTAAAGTTATTGCCTACGGTCGGTAAATAGCTCTCAGTGTTCAGAAATAAGTGTTGTATTCCTTCTTGATTAGATTACCAATCACAAACATAGATTTCTCACGGTGTTCAAAATGACACCTTTTTTATGATAGTTTAGCAAATAATCTGTTTCCGCTACTCGGTTACGGAACAAATGTTTCAGCTTTCCTAAACCTGCATTACACCGGTTTTAAATTCTTCGATGTCGGGATTATGATCTGCACATTTTATCGCATGTGAAATACGGTCACGAGTCTCAATTGGATTAATAATACCATCAACCCAGAGACGGGCGGCCGCATAACGAACATCGGTCTGTTCTTCATAGCGTTCACTGATCTCTTTCATAATCTCCTGTTGCTCCTCTTCAGTAATCTCCTTGCCTTTCTTCTTAAGCGTTGAAACACGAATTTGGGTCAACACTTTGGCGGCTTGCGTCCCTCCCATCACTGCTATTTGTGCCGACGGCCAGGCGTACATAAAACGAGGATCATAAGCACGCCCGCACATAGCATAGTTGCCCGCACCATAGCTGTTGCCAACCACAATAGTTATTTTAGGCACCGTACTGTTGGATACGGCATTCACCATCTTGGCACCGTCTTTAATAATGCCCCCGTGTTCTGCTCGTTTTCCAATCATAAATCCGGAGACATCCTGCAAAAAGACAATCGGGATTTTCTTTTGATTGCAATTCATGATAAACCGGGCTGCTTTATCGGCGGAATCAGAATAGATAACACCGCCCACCTGCATTTCGCCCTGTTTAGTCCGCGTAACTTTACGCTGGTTCGCTACAATTCCCACACTCCAACCATCTACACGGGCAAAACCGGTAATCAATGTTTGCCCATATCCCTTTTTGAACTCGGTAAATGAATCCTCATCCACAATGCATTCCAGAACCTTATTCATATCGTACGGCTTGGTGCGATCGTCCGGGAAAACATCAAAGATTTCAGTCACATCACGAGCCGGCTCAACGGGATCTTTTCGGTTAAATCCAGCTTTATCAAACGGTCCCAGCTTATCAACAAGATCACGAACCGTGGAAAGGCATTCCTCATCATCTTCCATTTTATAATCCGTTACACCGCTTATTTCTGTATGCGTGGTTGCACCGCCCAGAGTTTCATTATCCACCTCTTCACCAATAGCTGCTTTCACCAGATAACTACCTGCTAAAAAGACACTGCCGGTTCCATCAACAATAAGCGCCTCATCACTCATGATAGGCAGATAAGCCCCACCGGCAACACAGCTACCCATAATCGCGGCTATCTGGGGAATCCCTTCTGCACTTAACCGAGCGTTGTTTCGAAAAATACGTCCGAAGTGTTCCTTATCAGGAAAAATTTCGTCCTGCATGGGCAGATAAACACCAGCGGAATCCACCAAATAGAGAATGGGCAGGTTATTTTCGAGCGCTATTTCCTGGGCTCGCAAATTCTTTTTCGCGGTGATGGGAAACCAAGCCCCCGCTTTCACGGTAGCATCATTGGCTACAATCACGCAATCGCGTCCGGATACCGTTCCAATACCTGTTACAACGCCGCCAGAAGGACAGCCGCCCTCATCTTCGTACATCTCATAGCCAGCCCACAACCCGAGCTCATAGAGGCGCGTTTCATCATCAATAAGCATATCTATGCGTTCGCGGGCGGTAAGCTTTCCTTTGTTATGCTGTTTTTTTATTCGTTTTTCGCCACCTCCCTTTTTAATCTCCTCCTCGGTTTCATTGATCTCTTGAATAAGTGATTTTAAATCCTTTGGAGATGTACCAGCTGAATCTTGGGAACTCATAGATGTGATTTATTATTTTGGATAATAGTTGGATTCATTAAAGCGTTTCAAAAATAACGAAATTTAGCAATCTCGAAAGTATTGATTCTATCTATTCCATTAAAAGTTCTTTAGTTTATTTTTTGAGATTTATAACCCATTAAAAAAACTTATCACCTTGTGAAAACTTCTAAAAAGTTCCTGGCAACCCTGTTCGTCATAATATTCTCAATTATAACGGTTGCCGAGTTATACGGACAGCGTAATGTCAGCTATCAAGATCTGGTTATGCGGCAACAGCAGGCGTCATTCGACTACCTGACCCTGCCCGGAAATAATAACGGAGCTGTACAATTTGTCGTTACCTTTCATATCCCCTACAGCTCGTTGCCTTTTAAGAAAAACCAAGATCGTTCTTCCCGTGATAAATATTTCAGCACTATGGACTTGATGCTGGAAGTTTTCAAATCAGACGAAGCAGATATCGATAAAATGAAAAAAGAAGACATTTCTGTTGAGGGCTTGGAACCCGCAGGACGTGCTTTCTGGGCCGATACCGTTTATGCAAAAGATTATGAAAGCAGTCAGTCCGATGACAAATTTTTAAGCGGTTATATCAAAGTGAATCTTAATCCGGGCTCATATAACTATGTACTGCAAATAAAGCGGGGAGATCAGACCGATAGCCGGGTTTCACGGGCACAGAAAATCAACATAACTTCTTACAGTGAAAAGAAGGAAGGAGATATTCTTGTCAGCCCCACATTTAATGAAAAGCTCAAATCTTCCCGTTTTATCCTAAACACAACGGGAAATACCGTTGAATATGCTAAAGATTTTTATGCTATTGCTTATCTGCCGCAGTATCAGAAAGAGGAGTCTTACACAATGGATATCGTTAAACTCAGTGCTTTAGAAGAGGATACGACCAAACAAAGTAAGGTATTTTCTAAAACGCTGACAGATAAAAATATCAAAACAGATGTCCGCCCCCAGTTGCTATATGCAGAAGGAAAGCCCTATCTGAATCTCAACGTTACGGATAATGGGTACACCTATGCCATCGTTGATGTACCTAACAGTGAATTCGAAAATTCACTATATCAGGTTACCGTAAAAAATAGTGCGGGAAATATTGTTGCCCGGGATAAATTTCGTTCCAAATGGAAAGACATGCCAACAAGCTTATTAAATCTGGGTACCGCCATAGAGATGCTTCGATTTATTGCCGGCAAGCAAACTATTAGAAAAATTAACAGTGGTACCCCTGCAGAACGCGAGAAAAAATTTCACTCATTCTGGAAAGAGCGCGATCCTACCCCGGATACCGAGTTTAATGAACTGATGGCTGAATATTACCAACGAATCGATCATGCCTATGAAAATTTCTCGACCGAAAACACCGTAGGCTACAATAGCGACCGAGGTGAAGTGTATATCAAATACGGTGAACCAAAAGATGTTACCCGCAAGTTTCCCAAAGACGGAGCCACCACTGAAATATGGACTTACTCTGACAGGCAGTTTATTTTTAAAGCAACAACGGGCTTTGGGGATTTTAAACTTGTTTCCAAACAATCAAAATAATTGCGCAAAATCATTGTATGCAGAAACGTATCGCCATGAGTATAGGAGACATAAACGGAATTGGGCCAGAAGTAGTTATAAAATCGTTGCGTGAACTATCATTAGCAGACAGGACTCCCATAATTCTGAGCTCAAAAGAAGTATTGGATTTCTGGCTGAATAATCTTTCCGAATCGCTGGATTACCATTATGCGCAATCTATTGATGAGATTGCTGAACAACAGGTTAATCTTCTCCAAACCTATGCTGACCAAGATATTTCAGTTACACCCGGTGATTTTTCCAAGAAATCAGGAAAATGTGCTATGCTGTCGGTTGAAAAGGGAATTGATTTGTGTAAATCGCAACAAGCCGATGCCTTGGTCACCGCTCCCATATCAAAAGAGGCCGTAAATATTGCGGGGTATCATATACCCGGACATACCGAATTTCTGGCTGAGAAAACCGACACGTCCGACTTCATGATGATGTTGGTGCACAAAGGTTTACGCGTGGGACTTGTGACGGGACATATCCCTATTTCTAAAGTTGCTTCTGCCCTCTCGACCGATTCGATCAAAAAATATATTCGGGTAATGCATAATGCTTTGCAAAATGATTTTGATATTCAATCGCCCAATATCGCAGTTCTCGGACTTAATCCCCATGCCGGTGACGGCGGCATCATCGGCGACGAAGAACAAAATATTATTAATCCGGCTATAAAAGATATCCGATCCCAAGGACTATCGGTTTCGGGTCCTCATCCCGCTGACGGTTTTTTCGGAAACAGAAAATATGAACAATACGATGGCATCTTAGCGATGTATCACGATCAGGGACTGATTCCATTTAAAACCCTTTCTTTTGGCGGGGGCGTTAATTTTACTGCCGGACTTCCAATTATTCGCACCTCACCAGACCACGGCACGGCCTTCGATATTGCCGGACAAAACAAGGCAAATCCTTCATCATTTATCGAAGCTTTTAAACTCGCTGTAGAACTTATTGAACATCGAAATAAACAGGTAGTAAAAGGATGAGCACCAATAACACCGAACAACATCCGCAATACTCTAAGCTGGCCGATATTTATGATGCTGTGATGGAGGATGTTGATTACGAGCTATGGGCGGATTTTATCGATGCCCTCATGCTCGAACACCATCCCAATCCCGTCGATATTCTTGAGCTGGCATGTGGCACGGGTTCTGTTTCCCTTTTTCTGGATGAGTTGGAATGCTACAACGTGGTAGGAACCGATAAATCATCGCAGATGATACAAAAAGCCCATCAAAAAAATAAAGAAATGCTCTGTAACGTGCAGTTCGAGGTTATGGATTTCCTTGATCTGCAGCTTGATCGTACCTTTGATGTCGTATTTAGTGTTTTTGACAGTGTCAACTATCTGCAAAATGGCGATGAAGTACTTACCTTTCTAAATGAGGCAAAATCAGTCCTGCGACCCGGCGGTCTTCTTATCTTTGATTTTACTACGCCCAAAAACTCTATACAGGCTATTGAATATCTAAATAACGAAGAGGGATACACCCAAGATAACTACCGCTATTTTCGAAAAAGTAGTTATGATGCCGACCACCAGCTACACGAGAATACATTCCGCATAGAAAAACTTGCCGACGATCAGGAAACGGTCCTGCAGGAATTCAACGAAGTTCATCAACAGCGAATTTACAGCCTGCAACAAATGCTTGATATTATCGATCAAACAGCGTATAACATACGAGCAAAATACAGCGGTTTCGACTTTGAGGAAGCCGATGATCATAGTTTACGAATCACAATGGTATTACAATGTCCCAGCAATCAGTAATTGAATTTTCGAATGTAACAGTATCGTTCGATCACCAACCGGTGCTCGACAATATTAACTTTTCGCTTGAAAACGGTGCGTTCACCTATTTAATAGGACAAACCGGAGCAGGTAAAAGCTCATTTTTGCGATTAATTTATCGAGATTTGCTACCTGATTCCGGCCGCGTTCGTGTGGCCGATCTGGATGTCACTTCCCTTCCCGATAAAAAAGTACCCTATTTACGGCGCAGGCTTGGTATCGTATTCCAGGATTTTCAGCTCTTGCCCGACCGATCGGTATACGATAATGTGGCTTTTTCGCTGCAGGTAACCGGGGAAAAGAAAAGTTATATTAAACAACGAGTAGTTGAAGTGTTGGGAATGGTGGGACTAAGCCACAAGCGTAAAAATATGCCCCATGATCTTTCGGGCGGTGAAAAACAACGTGTAGTTATTGCCCGGGCCTTAGCCAACGAGCCACGTATTATGCTGGCTGACGAACCTACCGGCAATCTTGATCCCGAAGCATCTGCTTCCATTATGGAGCTTCTCAAGCAGATCAATAACCGAGGCATGGCTGTGCTCATGGTAACCCACGACTATGATACGGTTAAACAATACCCCTATCGTACATTGAAATTGGACGACGGAAAGATCAATGATATATCCACTGAGAAGCTGTAATAACGGCTTATCAATATGTTAATGCTACTGATAGTTTAAGAAAGTGATTAGAAATAAGCAGTTTTATTAATTGAGTATACCAAAAAACGAATCATAAATTTTGTTGATCCGGAAATCCAAGATTTCCATTATCCTACGCTAAAACTGTTAAATATTTCTTTGTAAATACGTTACATTTCAGCGGATTAACTGCATCAAACCTTTTTTTTCGAAATGAATCTTCGTGAGCGGACACAAAAAGTACGAGAATATGCCCTTCGATTGGGGTTTAACGCTTGCGGATTTTCCAAAGCCGGTCGGCTCGAAAAGGAAGAACGGCGCCTGAGAGAGTGGCTGAACCAAGGTCGGCATGGAACGATGGGCTGGATAGAAAATCACTTCGAAAAAAGAGTAGACCCGACAAAGCTTGTTCCGGGATCAAAATCTGTTATTTCTGTTATTGGCAGTTATTTTCATCCCGATCATGAACGCCAAATGAAAAAAAGTGATATGCCAAAAATTGCCAAGTATGCCCAGGGGCGTGATTATCACAAAGTGTACAAGAAAAAACTGAAGAAACTTTTTGCACAAACCAGAGAACTTCTGGGCGGACTCGAAGGCCGCGTTTTTGTGGATTCAGCTCCTGTTTTAGACAAGGCCTGGGCAGTAAAGTCCGGGCTGGGATGGATGGGTAAAAACTCGAACATCCTTAACAAGAATCTGGGCTCTTTCTTTTTTATCGGGGAAATGATTGTCGACGCCGAATTCAACTATGATACGCCCGTAACCGACCACTGTGGTAGTTGCACCCGCTGTATCGACGCCTGCCCCACCAACGCCATATATGAGCCGTACAGAGTAGATGCTACCAAGTGTATCTCCTATCTGACCATCGAACTAAAAGAAGAAATTCCGGAAGAGCATCGCGATGATCTCGAAGGATGGATGTTTGGCTGTGATATCTGCCAGGATGTTTGTCCCTGGAACCGTGATGCCAAATACGGTGAGATGGAAGACCTGTTTCCCCGGGAAAAAATATTGGATCATGATATCAATTATTGGGAAGAGTTGGATATTCCCCAATACGATGCTCTTTTTGAAGGAAGTGCTATCAGGCGTGCTAAATTTGAGAAATACAAAGACAATGTAGCAGCAGCGGCACAAAGTCTGCAACAAGAACAGTAATAATTAAAAGCGGTGCCGCTTATCTTTAAGAGCCTTATATAACAGTTCACGGGCTCTGAATATATGTGCCTTTACTGTGCCCAATGGCTTATCAAGGATATCTGATATTTCTTTATAGCTCTTCTCCTCCATATGCCGTAATTCAATCACCTTCCGATATTTCTTGGGAAGATCATCAATAGCATTCTGTACAATTTCTTTGCGCTGTTTTTTGATGATATCCCGATCGGTGCTGGCTGACTCGTCAGGCAGCTGCATCTCCATTTCCCCGTCCTTGGTTTTCATCGGCTTATCGATGGAAAGCGTATTTAGCTTTTTCTTCCGCAGGTAATCAATCGTATTGTTAGTAGCAATACGGTATAGCCACGTTGAAAAAGCGTAGTTGGTACTGTAGGTATTCAAGTTATCAAATGCCTTTACAAACGCTTCTTGCACCAGATCTTCAACCTGTTCACGATCTTTGACCATCTTTAGGATATGGAAATAGAGGGCACGTTGGTACTTGTCAACAAGCTTCTTGTAGGCTTTTTCATCTCCTCCTTTGGCTTTTTTGACAAGTACATCGTCCTCAAGACTGCTCTCGGATGCATTTTCTCGAGGCGAATCGGATGTTTGTGAGTTCGAAGCGTTTGAATCGGACATTCCTACTTAAGACAGGAAAATTTGTGCTTGTTTAATTTCGGTTCAAACTTAGTAAAAGTGTTCCTTTATTCCCATTCTTATCATTGAATTATTCAAGTGTAAACCACATGACAATTATAAAATATTGGGATCAACTCCTTTAAACATAATTAATCCCTCTTAGTAAAACTTGATATATATTTGCACCAAAATAATTTTGTTTGAAAAAATGAACCCATTTAAAATATTTTATCGCATATATGTTGTAAGGATCACTGAAAGTAATGGTCATATAAATAAGTTTTTTAGATTTCATTATTTACAATAACGGTAAACTTTTATAAGTAAACATTAAACATATCAGAACTGGTTATAGGATAAACACTTGTTGGCTTAATACACACCTATATTAAAACGGTAAATACACAGAGCTATATATCCAAAACTTTTCACGGTAAACACCGGATTTGATACCATCATATGACAAACAAATTTGCTATAGTAAATTTGTTTCAATTTTTTTTTGATACAAATTACAGAGGGATTACGTATATAATAGGCAACCCAAAAAAGGGATCTTAATCATAAATCAAAATAATCAAATAATAATACTATGAAGAGAACAATTAAATTAGCATTAGTACTTTTCGGATTAATCTTTGCTTACAGCACAAGTGTTCACGCCCAAGATTTTAAAGTTGGAGCTGGTTTAGCATTTGGATCTGGAGTCGGCTATTCTGGTGACTTAGATAATGACTTGGGATTACGTGTTGATGGATATTATGGTATAACACCTGAAATAAGAATCGGTGGCGATTTCACCTTTTACCTTCCTAAATCTGTGGAACAAACTACTTTTGGCGGAACTACTATAGAAACTACATCAACAGTTTGGGAACTAAATCTAAATGGCCACTATATTTTTTACGATGAAGATAATCTGTCAATTTATGGATTAGGTGGAATAAACATCACCGGATTGTCAACAGAATCAGAAGGTGGTGGAAGTTCTCAATCCAATTCAAATTCAGAAGCTGGACTCAATTTGGGTGGCGGCTTGGACTATGGAATGGATTTTGGAACTATCTTTGGTGAAGTAAAATTAGGGAATTTAGGAGGCGATGCCGATCAATTTGTTATTGGCGCCGGTGTAAGATTCGGACTATAATTGTTTGATTTCATCACTCATTATATTAAAAGGGCGTTCCTTATGAGGGACGCTCTTTTTTTATTCATCTCTGTTTACCAAGATCGTGCCGTGTCGTATCCCACCAGTTGAAGTAACAAGTCGGTCAAAACCGTACTTGTCCATAAATTCATCCAGTATAAGAAGACCCGCTAAGAAAATATCGGCCCTCCCCTTCATTACTGCCGGATATTTTTGTTCAAGTGTATTAGATGTATAGCCCCCAAATCTTTTAATATACTCTTTAAGCCCATCCTTTGTAATAGTATGTCCCGATAACACTTCGGAATCATAAGAGCTTAATTCCAAGTCAATAAAAGCCAGCGAAGTTACGGTTCCAGCAACCCCAACCAGTGTTGTTTGATCTGACATATTGAATTGGTACTCGGCCAGGACTTTTTTAATTTCATCCCGACAGTTCTGCATTTGCAAGTCTGTGGGCGGATTACTTTTCAAGAATCGATCAGTAAAACGGACACATCCCATATCATATGAATAACGATCTTGCAGTTGTTTCTCTCCATATGCAATCTCGGTACTTCCACCGCCTATGTCGATAATCATTTGCTGACCGTCAATGTTATTCAGCACGCTTTGCGCCCCCATAAACGTATATTCCGCTTCCTCAACTCCACTTAATACCCGGATTTGCAATCCCGTTTCCTGCTCTACCCGATCTAAGAAAACAGCTTTGTTACTCGCATCACGGACTGCGCTGGTTGCGGTCACAAAAATATCATCCACCTCAGGATAGTTGGTATTAATGATCTCCAGGAATTCCTTTAGTGCTTCTAAAACTCGCTGCATGGCTTCTTTTGAAAGCTCATTACTCTCATCAACACCGGCCCCCAAACGCGGAACTCGCTGTTGCTCTTCAAAAACTATTAGGTTACTTCCATTAGTTTCTGCAACCAAAAGTAGCACCGTATTTGTACCAATATCTATTGAGGCTTTCACGAGACCGTCTTTTTAGCTTGGATGGCGATCCACTCGTTTTCTTTTGGGATATCAACAATTTGATAATTGTCTTCCAGAGCAGACAGAATAGATGATTTATCCTTTTCAAGCAGACCTGAAAGCACCAGCCTCCCTCCTTTTTTAAGCGCAGCATCCAGATCAGAAAAAATCTCAAGAATGGTATTCCGTTCAATATTTGCTAAAACCACATCTGCTTGATTCTGTTTTGAAAGGACTTCAGAAGAACCTTTCTCTACGTCGATATTTTCATCTACTCCATTAAGTAGAATATTCTCTTTTGTGTTGGATATACTCCATTCATCAATATCAAAAGCAAAAGCGTGCCGGGCCCCGAGCTTGATAGCTGCAATGGACAGAATTCCCGTTCCCGTACCCGCATCTATCACAAAGTCGTTTTCAGTAATAACATTGGGTAGCAAATTTAAAATCAGGCGTGTAGTTTCATGATACCCCGTGCCGAATGACATCTTGGGATCGATCTCAAGCAAAATTTTATGTTTAGGAACTGATTCTTGAGACCAGGTCGGCTTGATAAAAAAGTTACCGACCGTTTGCGCCTTAATCGTTTCTTCCCACTGCTGATTCCAATTTTGATCAGCTACCACTTCTTCGGATTCGATAAATCCACCGTCGGGATAAGCAGCAAGTAACATATCAATGCGCTCTCGGTCACTAATCCCAAAATATTCTTTTTGGATATAAGTAATAATCTGGTCATCTCGTTGTTCAAATCCGTCAAACCCCATATCAAAAAGCTCGGCAATCAGGGGCTCTTGATACTCATCAGCAATTTGTATGACCAGTTTTAAGTACTTCATTTTATGAGATTCTGTGAAATTTAATCAGAAACATTAACACGATTATATATTAACTCCAGCACTGTTTCCCCTACTCCATTCAATGTGTTTTTACTGATGATAGACAAGTTATCATTGTGAGTATGCCAGTAAGGAGCGAATTGAGAATTGGTTGAGCTCGAATTATGACGAATAATATCAATGGACGGGATACCGAGAATGCGATTAATTACGACATGATCATCAGAAATTTTATTTCCTATCTCGGGTATAAACAGCTCATCAAAGCCCTTTTCATCAGCAATAGCCCAAACTTCATTTACCAGCGCCGGGGCAAACTGCATTGAATACCCCTCCTTGGGGAACCGGGCATTTTGACCTCCTACCATATCGAGCAAAATACTAAATCGAGGTGAATATCCTGCAACAGGTGGATTATTAGCCCAATAACGCGACCCTAAAAAGTATTTTGACAACTCTCCTTCTTTACCATAATCCTCACCGTCAAATAATACAATATCTACGCCAATAGGCGGCGGATTTTCTTTAAACAAACGCGCAAATTCCAGCAACACTGCCACACCGCTGGCACCGTCATCAGCTCCAAGTATAGGCTTGTCTTGGTTGACAGAGTCTTTATCAGCACGTGGACGCGTATCCCAGTGGGCGCAAAGCATAATTCGATCACTGCTCTGAGGATTAAACGAAGCAATGATATTTGAGAGAGACAGCGTATCCCCATCATATCCCTTGGCAGTAAAATTTTGAGCATACACGTATCGAGCCCCGGCATATTGCTGTAAGGTATTTAAAAGATATTCCTTGGCTTGTTGATGTCCTTTTGAATTGGGATTCCGGGGCCCAAAATCCAACTGGCGTTCTATAAAATGATAGGCACTATCGGCATTAAATTCCGGGACTTCGCGTCCTTGTTCTTTAAAGTTCAACCGATCCTCTTCCCCTTCACTACACGATAAAAAGATGAATGCAGCACCAAGAATTAATAATAAAAAACGAAAATTAATCATTATCGCGATGAACCATCGTTGATGATGATTGGGCAACGGGAAAAATGATCGTATCCATAATATTTACATGAGGCGGTCTATTAGCCATGAAATGGACGATTTCAGCAATATCTTCAGCGACAAGCGGCTTTATATCCTCATAGACTTCATCCGCCCGATCTTTATCTCCCTTGAAACGCACTTCACTGAATTCTGTTTCCACCAGTCCCGGAGATACCATGCTTACTCGCACGTTGGTACCATGCAGATCTTTTTTTGTAGCTTCTGTGAATCCCTTAACAGCGTGTTTGGTAGCACAATATACCGAGCCGCCCGGATAGCTTTCGTGGCCAGCAATAGATCCAATATTTATAATATACCCACGATTGCGTTCTTTCATCTGCGGTGATAACAAGCGAGTCATATTAAGAACCCCTTTGATATTGGTGTCCACCATCGTGTCCCAGTCATCGTGATTAGCATCAAAAACAGCATCAACTCCTTTGGCAAGCCCGGCATTATTAACTAAAATATCAATAGGCTCCGAGAAGCTATTTAAAAACTGTTGTGCCGCTTCACGATCTCTTACATCAAAAGGGGCCAAAACAACTTCAATATCATAATGCTTCTCTAACTGTTCCTTTAACTTCTCGAGACGGTTTTTACGGCGCCCATTTAATACAAGATGACTGCCCGATTCAGCGAATATTTTCGCTATGGCTTTTCCTATTCCGGCTGTGGCACCTGTAATAAACGTCCATTTTCCTTCAATACGATTCTGCATGTAATAATGTTCTTAAAAGTTAATCAAGATCTTCAACTAATTTAGCCGCATTAAACAATTTACCCTCTTCGAAGGCATTGGCCATCAGTTGCATACCGTACGGCAGGCCATTGGAATGCGTGCCCGCCGGAACGTTGATACCGCAAATACCAGCCAGATTGGCCGAAGTAGTGTAAATATCATTGAGATACATCTGTACCGGATTATCTTGGTTGGAACCCAAATCAAATGCTGTTGTTGGTGCTGTTGGGGATACAATGACATCAACATCCTCAAAAGCATCAGTAAAATCCTGTTTAATCAAGCGACGGACTTTCTGTGCTTTTGCATAGTATTCATCATAATAACCGGCACTAAGCACATACGTACCCAGCATAATTCTACGTTTAACTTCTGGACCAAACCCCTCGGTACGGCTTTTCTTATATAGCCTGATCAGTGACGAATCCATCTCATTAAGCTGATTGACCAATTCCTGCTTGGCATCTCCCTCAGCTTGCTTAATCTGTTTTTCTAACGCCTCTTGTTCTTCTTTAAGATCCTTTTCCACATCTTCAATATCAGCCCGATGACCGTAGCGGATGCCATCGTAACGAGCCAGGTTGCTTGAAGCCTCAGCCGTAGCCAATATGTAATACGTGGCAATGCTGTATTTCATGTGCGGCAAGTGGATAGGAACCAGCTCGGCACCAGATTCTTCGAGCTCACTGAGCTTACTTTTGATCCCTTCACGGATCTCATCGTCCAGTCCCTCACCAAAATATTCTTCTGGAACTCCAATTTTGATATTAGAGTCCAGATCTTTAGTAAACTTTGTATAATTTGGTACCGTTCGGCTTGACGAGGTGTTATCATTAGGATCCGGCCCGGCAATAGTTTCAAGGATGCGTGCGGCATCAGCAACAGAATTTGTAAGCGGCCCGATGCAGTCAAAAGAAGAAGCAAAAGCAACCAATCCATGGCGCGAAACTCGACCGTAAGTAGGTTTTAATCCTACAACACCGCAATAGGAAGCCGGCTGACGGATCGACCCTCCTGTATCGGAACCAAGTGAAGCTGTACAGAATTCGGCCGCTACTGCTGCTGCACTACCCCCCGAAGACCCCCCCGGAACCTTGGAAGTGTCCAAAGGATTTTTGGCGGGACCATAGATGGAATTTTCCGTGGAGGACCCCATGGCAAATTCATCCATGTTCAAGCGCCCCATTATAATAGCATCTTCATTACGTAATCGTTCTATAACCGTTGCATCGTATACGCTTTCAAAATCAGAAAGTATATTTGATGCACATGTTGTTTGTTTATCCTTTTCACAGATGAGATCTTTAATCCCGATAACCATTCCGGCTAATTTACCGGCTGAGCCATTTTCAATACGTTGCTGTATCTCATCAGCTCTTTCAAGGGCTCCCTCCTTGTCAATACTGATTACCGCATTAATTTCGTCATTTTTCTGTTCAATATTATCGATGTAAGACTGTACAATATCAGAAAGTAAAATATCACCAGACTGAATTGAACGTTGAATCTGGCTAAAATTTGTAAAACTCAATGGATTAGAAATGGATTTGGTTAATCTTGCTGCTTTTTCTGTGTATTTTCTTCAGAGTTGGAGTCGGAATCCATACCCTCTTTTTGGCCCTCTTCCAGCTCCTTTTTTATTTCATTGGATGCTTTTTTGAATTCTTTCATCCCCTGTCCGAGTCCACGGGCCAGTTCTGGAATCCGTTTGGCACCAAAAAAAAGGAGAATAGCCAAGCCAATAATTAAAACCTCCATTCCGCCGAAACTTCCCATAATAATTTTCTGTTTTAAATGTTTACAATTGTGACTCTAAAAGATAACAATAATTTATTAGACCTTTGAGTCGTAAAAAGGAAAAAATAATTGCATTTTCCTTAAAAATTGACTTGAATTTAATGTGTCGAACCTTTTTATAGATAGGTAAGATTCTATTTGAACTTTAAAAAACAAAACTGAAATATATTTTTATGATTTGGACTGTTGAATTAGCAGCCGTTTTAGATGAGGCACCTTTCCCCGCAACGCGTGATGAGCTCATTGAGTGGGCCGAACGTAATGGGAGTCCTCAGCAAGTGCTCGATAACTTATATGAACTCGAAGAAATTGAACAAGGTGAAGATGTAGTATATGAAGGCATAGAAGATATTTGGCCAGACTATATCGGAAAGGAAGATTTCTTCCACAATGAAGATGACGAAGGCTTCGATTACGATAATGTTTAAAAAATTGATCTAATAAGAACGTATTTTTGCGGTTGCATGAATTTTCTCATGCAACCGTTTTTTTTGAATGATATAATCCCCGAAATTTCTTGAAAGCTTTTTTCTCGCGCGCTCTAATAGGTTTACTACTACTCAGCAGTTTTTCACTGGTCTGTATAGAGAAAGGTATATCTCAGAATCTGACTATCGAGAGTGACACTACCGATAATGTTGTTCGTATTGTCCGTTTTGTCGGCAACGATAACATAAAAGACAATACCCTTGAAACATTAATCCGAACCCAGACAAACCGGGAATTTTTAGGGATACCGCGGTTTACGCCCTGGTATTTCATTTGGCAACTCACAAATAGTTGGGGAGAATCACCATCGTATCTAAATCGTGCAACGGTAGCCAACGATATTGAGCGGATCAAGCAATATTACAAAACAGTTGGCTTTTTAGAAGCCACGGTAGATACCAACATCGTTGAATTTAAGAAAGACAGGGTCGAGGTTTCTTTTCTGATTGAAGAAGGCCCAGCATTTACCATTCAAACAATAGGTTATACCGGACTACCTAAATTCGAGGAATCCAAAAAGGTAAACCAATTTTTACATGAAAGCCCGCTAACTAATGAACAGTTAAACGACTCTACATTTACTGTTAATCAACGATACTCCGAGAATCAGCTCAATATAGAACGAAATAGGCTTATAAATTTTTTGAAAAATAATGGTTATGCTGCCGTCCAACGTGATTCGGTAAATCTGCTGGTTAAAAGGGATACAACCAAACCTAACCAGCTTGATGCCCTGTTCACAATAAATCCCGGAAAGCAATATCGATTTGGGGATCTCTATATAAGCCTCAGTGGTCCGGGTGATACCTTGCATTACAACCAGCACGATACCCTTCAGCAATCCCCTTTTACTATTAACAACAAATCTATTTTTTTTAAAAAGGGAGAGTCTGCCCAAACAAAATTTGACCTATTAACCAATCAAATATTATTTAAGCCCGGTGATGTCTTTAATCAATCACTTTATATTCGTACAGTCAATGAGTTTCAGAATCTGGGAATGCTCAATATTCGTCAGTTTGGGTTAAGCGAAGACGGTTCTCTCCCAGACTACTCCAAGGATGAAATCCCCGTTATGTTTTCGCTGCAAACCCTTCCCAGACATTCGGTGAATTTAAACCTATTTGGGATGAAAAGATATGGATTTGGTTCCGGTGCGGGCATAACATATACCAATAACAATCTTTTTGGTAAAGCTGAAAACTTTCAAATTGGTGTCAACGGTAGTTTCGAATATGTACGATCACAAACTATGCGTGATATTGCCTCGGAGGCGGATACCAGTTCACAATCATTTGATGGACGGTTCTTTCAAAGTTTTGAAACCCGTGTAGAGTATTCTCTGCCTCGACTACTTTTCCCTTTTTCTTCACTTGATGATAATATATTCTTCTCAAACGGACGTACCAGATATTCGCTCTCTTTTTCACGCTCCAATCAGCTGCTTTTTGATATCAACTCTGACATTAGATTTAACCTTCGTTACGAGGTACAGCACAATCAGCGCTATTCCAGCTTTTTAGATCTCATCGAACTTGATTTACTTGATACCGATCCCTCACCAGAATTTAGTGCAGCACTCCGCAATCGTTTTGGAGAAAACTCTTTTCAGCTACGACAAATTGAAGAAGATTTTCGCCCCCAAGTTTCCTCAATTCTCAGATATACATTTCGTAGCCAAAGAACCGATTTAATTAAAAGGGATCGCGGCTATTTTAGTGAATACTCCATTGCTTCCGGGGGAAATATCCCCTATCTGACAGATCGCTTAATTGTAACCCCAGATACCCTTGAGGGCAATTTGCCAGCTATTTTCCCTGGGAGTCAAAACAGTTTGGCCTACAGCAGGTTTGTAAAAGGTACAGCCGATTATCGCCGATATATTCCATTATCCAATAATGCCGTTTTAGGATATCGAGGGTTTTTGGGATTAGCTCTCCCCTATGGACAAAGTAATAGCATTCCGTTAAATCAACGTTTTTATGCCGGTGGGGCTAACGATATTAGAGGTTGGGATATTTACAGTTTAGGTCCGGGTAGTATCCCCTTGGATGACGTAACCATCAACGGAGGGCAAATAAAATTGCTTTCACAGATGGAAATTCGGCAACAAATTATTGGGAACTTTTTATCTGCAGATTGGATTGCGGCCTGGTTTACGGATGCCGGTAATGTATGGTATGGCCCGAGAACTAAATTATTCTCACGTGATCCTATAAATGGAGGACAACAGCAACAAATCTCTGAAAATGACAGGGAACAATTATTAGAATTAGGGAAGTTCCATTTTGATAATTTCTATAAACAAATTGCGGTGGGTTCGGGCTTAGGGCTGCGATTGGACTGGGAATATGTGATTGTCCGGTTTGATTTTGCATTCCGAATCCACGATCTGCAACGAGGATGGTTTAAAGATAAAACACCCTATTTTACCTTTGGGATCGGCCATTCTTTTTAACAATATCAATTGTTACCATCCGTATAGCTTAGTAGATTATGGTTCGGTCAACCTATAAACAAATTCTTATCGTATGTTTGGCTCCAAGCAATTCAACAATATGAAAAATAAGAGTGATCTTATCTTCAAGTCTCGTTTTTTGAAAAACCTAACGATGCTTGAGAGATCGGAGTTTTTACAGTATTGTCATCGAAGACAATACAAGGAGAACGAATATATTTATTACCAGGGTGATCCCGGTACCGGAATGTACTTTGTTGAGGATGGTAAAGTCGAGCTTATTATTGAACCAGAACCCGGCACTCAGGATGAAGAACCCCATAGCTATGTTATTGAGTCGCCTGAAAGTTTTGGAGCCCTTTCTATTGGCTATGAGCTACGTCGAATTTCGAGTGCTAAATGTCTAACAGACTGTACCCTTCTTGGATTCTTTAAACCGGATTTCGAAACGCTCAAAAAACGACACCCTACCATCGCCGTTAAGTTTATGGAAACACTTGCAATGATTGCTATGAAACAGCTTGAAATCACGACCAAGGAACTCAAAAAGGCAAGTTCAGCCGAGCATGCATTTTCACTGCAATTCGAGACTTATTTGGAATCTAAACAAGAAAAAAATTAATTTTTGACTACGTTGGTGTTATAACATGGCCATAAAAAAAGGTGATGACGTTGAGCTTACTATCGACTCGGCAGCTTATAAAGGTAAGGGAATTGGCAAAATTGATGGATTAGCGATTTTTGTACCAAATACGGCTCCCGGAGACCGGGTTAAAGCTCGAATCATCAAAAAGAAAAAGAGTTACCGTGAGGCCAAGCTACTTGAGGTTATTGAGCCCGGTCCGAATCGTATTGAACCTAAATGTCAGCACGCTAAAAACTGTGGCGGATGCAACTGGCAGCATGTCTCCTACGAAAAGCAGCTGAAATTTAAGCGGGATCAGGTTGAAGACCATATGCATCGTATTGGTGGATTGACAGATATTAAGGTAAGCCCCACAATCGGTTGTGATCAAGAGTTTTACTATCGCAACAAGATGGAATATTCAATGGGTCATAAACGCTGGTTAAGCCAAGAAGAAATCAACCGCGATGAGTTTGTAAATGACCGCTGTTTTGCGGCGGGATTACATGCGCCCGGACGTTTTGACAAGATTCTGAATCTCAACGAGTGTCATCTGCAAGATCCTATCTCATACAAGATTTTAGATTTCGTTCGTTCTTGGTGTGTCGAGCATAATATCGCCCCCTATAATCGCGTTGATCGCGAAGGATTTATGCGCAATTTAGTTATCCGTAAGGCCCATTATACCGATGATCTTATGGTTAATGTGGTAACCTACAAAGACGATCAGGATGTTGTTGAAGCTCTTGCCCATGCCCTGCTCAATGAGTTCCCAGAAATTACTACCATCATCAACAATGTGAATGACACCCGCACCCCTACAGCCGAGGGGCGCTATGAAAAAGTTCTTCATGGCCCAGGTTATATCACCGATCACATTGGCCCCTATCATTTTACCATTGATGCGAATGCTTTTTTTCAAACAAATACAGCCCAGGCTGAGCAACTTTATGAAGTTGCCAAATCATTTGCCGATATCAATAAAGATGACATTCTCTATGACCTTTACTGTGGCGTAGGAACACTTAGTCTTTTTCTAAGTGAATACTGTAAGTATGTTGTTGGCATTGAGTTAGAAGAAGTAACTATTAACAATGCCAGGAAAAACGCTCAAGAGAATGAGGTATCGAATGTCTCTTTCATTGAAGGTGATATGAAGGATGTATTTACTGAAGAAGTTACAAATGAGTACGGTACACCCGATTGTCTTATCACTGATCCCCCGCGTGCCGGTATGCATCCCGACGTAGTAGAACGACTCAAGAAATTAAAGGTTCCCAAACTGGTATACGTAAGCTGTAACAGCTCAACGATGGCTCGTGATTTCAAAGAGCTCAATGAAGTGTACGATATTCAGCAAGTGCAACCGGTCGATATGTTTCCCCAAACCTATCATATCGAAACCGTCGCCAAGCTTCGTTTAAAGAATTAACGGCATAGCCCAAACATTTAGCCCACAGAACAACCTGTGGGCTAAAGTCTTCTTTCGACGCTTTTCTGCAATCTTATCTCAAAGACCTTTTCTAATATTTGGCAGGAGTTCCCTCTTCTGGGATAGACTCGCGAATAAACTGCCGGATATCATCGTTAGAAGTACTTAGATCTTGTTTCCGCAAATACATCATGTGTCCACTGCGGTATCCTTTAAACGAGATACGGTCTTGCAGCTTACCGCTGGGATCCATATTCCATATCGTATATTTTGCATCAAAATACGGCGTACCACCATCGTAATAACCTGACTGCACCATGACGTTGAGATATGGATTTTCGGCCATGGCTGATCGCAGGTTTTCTCCAGTATTATTTCTATCGCGATCCCACGGGTGCACCGGACCAAACATCCAGTATTGCAGATCGGTATCATATCCTAAACTGTTGCGCAAATAATCATTTATTGCAGGCGTAAAGGCGTGGTTCCATGCTGTCAGGGCCGGATCATAATCATAGCGATTTCCGGCATTTTTTCGGTCTTGTCCCCTATATCTTGAATCCAAGCGTCCCACGGTAAGCTCTTTCTCATCCCGCAGCAACTCCTTCCAGAAAAATGACGTAGACATCCGCAAATTACGATCCAAAATCTTCTCCTCATCAATCCCGGAATAGTAGGATACTTTCTCAGCTATACGCTGCTTTAAAGAATCACTTAACGTTCCGCCACGGGTAAGAGCGGGGATATAGGTATCAACCGTATAATTTTCGATCTTTGGCAAAATATCACTCAAATCTTGCTGCTGTAATTTCTCCGGTAATGCATTATGATACCAGGCTGTTGCCGTAAAATATGGCAGTGTGAGCGCATCATCTACCGGTCCATCACGGTCAATACCCAAACCTGTAGGCGAAACCAAGATAACCCCATTCAGGAACATCCACTGCGAAGATTGCAATTCATTGGCTAATCCGGAAACACGCGTAGTGCCATAACTTTCCCCAATTAAAAACTTAGGAGACTTCCACCGATCATTTCGTGAAATAAAAGTATCAATCCAGTCGGCCAGGTATTCAACATCTGAATTTACACCAAAAAACTTTTCTCTTTCTACTTCTTCATCCAAGATCCGCGAAAAGCCCGTATTTACAGGATTTACATACAAAATATCGGCTACATCCAGTATAGAATGCGGATTATCCTCTACCCCATAAGGCTGTACGGGAAATCCCTCATCACTAATTTTCACCTTCTTAGGACCGGTATATCCAATATGCATCCAAACCGATGCAGAACCCGGCCCACCATTAAAGGAGATAACAAGGGGGCGACGTTCGTCATCATTTACATCCGTTCGTTCGTAATAGGTATAAAAAAGAGTGGCAATCGGCTTGCCGTTGTCATTCCATACCGGCTGATTTCCAACCGTAGCTGTGTAACGAACATCTTGTCCGCTTATCGTTTGCTCGTGCTGTGTAGTAATAGTGGTATCAGTAGGAGCCTCTACAGATTGCCCTTCTGTAGAATCAGCTATCCCCATAAATAAGAAAACAAGTATCAGTATTGAATAATAGCTGTCTATATTATTAATGCGTTGCATATTGAAAAATTTTAGTACAGGTTTAAATTCATCAGTCCATAAAATAGTTTTCAATTAAACAGATTCAAATATTAAACCTTATTAAAACGTGAAAGATTGTTAAATCTCCTTTCAGACTGTAATTATTTAATTAAAAAAGAATCTATAGTTACAATTGCCCATAGAATTCTTATAATCAAGGGATATGGATATTAAAATCATCGGTGCTGGTCTCGGTGGACTTGCGGCCTCTTGTCTGTTGGCCCATAACGGCCATGATGTAACAATCTTAGAAAAGAACAGCTCACCGGGCGGGAAAATAAACCAGCTATCAGCACAAGGCTTTCGTTTTGATACTGGTCCCTCCCTGCTTACCATGCCATTTATCCTCGAAAAGCTGTTTGAGTATTGTGATACAGAAATAAATAATTTTCTGGACATTCAGCCGGTAGATCCCATTTGCCGATATTTTTATCCCAATGGTTTACAGTTTGATTGTTATCAGGATTCGTGTCTCAATACCGCCCAGATTCAACAATTTGCCCCGGATGATGTTCATGCTTATAAACAATTTATAACGTACGCAGAGAAGCTTTTCGAACGCACGAAAGATGCTTTTCTCTATAATCCTTTGTATGGGCTTTCAGATCTGGATGACCTCAACTTCATAGATTTCTTTAAAATTGATGCTTTTCGAACGGTAGCCGATCGTATAGATAAACAATTTGAATCGGAGGAATTACAGCAATTTTTTAAGCGCTTTACAACTTACAACGGTTCTTCGCCTTATAAGGCTCCGGCTACCCTCAACGTTATTCCATACGTTGAACTTTCCCTGGGCGGATATTACCTCGATGGAGGTATGTACTCTCTTATTAAAGCTCTTACTTCGCTTGCAGAAAGCAAGGGTGTACGGATCCAATATGATACCGAGATAACGAAAATAAATACCGCTGATAAAAGAATTACAGGCGTCACTGATATTGCGGGCAATTTCCACAAAGCTGATATCGTCGTTTCTAACTCGGATGCCTCCGAGACCTATCTTGATCTGGTAAACAAAGATGATATTTCCTTACTAAAACGAAAAAAGGTTACGAATGTAGAGCCCTCATGCTCGGGCTTTGTACTTATGTTGGGCATTGATAAAATATACAATGCGCTATCGCATCATAATATCTTCTTTTCGGAAGACTACAAACGGGAGTTCAGGCAAATTTTTGAGGATAAGGTAATGCCCGAAGATCCCACTATCTATATTGCCAATACCTCGCATACAAATTCCGATCACGCTCCTGAGGGAGGATCCAACCTGTTTATTTTAGTAAATGCCCCTTATCTGAATGATAATGTTGATTGGTCAAGCGAGAAAAACTGGTGCAAAGAACAGATCATCCGAAAGCTGCAGGAGCACGGATTAACAGATCTGCGTGATCATATCCAATATTCGAATACAATTACACCCAAAGATTTCTATCACAAATATCGCAGCAACAAGGGTAGTATTTACGGCACTTCATCGAACGGTAAGCTGGCTGCTTTTATGCGTCCCAAAAATAAAAGTCGGTCGGTAGAGGGCTTATATCTGGTGGGAGGAAGCACACATCCCGGAGGTGGAATACCGCTGGTTACGCTCTCGGCATTTCACGCCGTAGAACTGATCAATCGATTTGAAAAATAGGCTACCCTTCTCCCTTCTGACCAAGATTGATCACTTCAACATCCTGGATCTTCCCCTCATCAATAGAAAAGCGAACACAGGTGCGATACACCTGGAAACCATAACGTCCGGCAGCACCGGGATTAATAAAAAGCATCTTATCTTTTTCCTGATCACGACCGATTTTAAGGATATGTGAATGACCACAGATAAAAACATCCGGCGGATTTTTCTCTATCTCCTCCCTAATCGGAATACAATACCGTCCCAATGTACCCCCGATATGGGTTATCCAGAAATCGATCCCATCGCGCGAAAATCGCTGGTGCAGCGGATATTCCTGGCGAATATCCTGTCCATCGATATTGCCATACACACCGGTTAGTGGAGCAATTTCGCTTAGGGTATCAGCAATCTCAATGGTACCAAAATCACCCGCGTGCCAAATTTCATCCCGATCTTCAAAATATTCCAACACCTGTGGGTCAAGATACGAATGGGTATCCGAAATTAATCCAACTTTGATCATAGTTGATTCTTTATCATCTTCAGCTCCGTAATAACTTTTTTCTTGCCTTTTTATGATTGCAAGAAAACATTAAGAAAAACAATTTCTTGGTCATTAAAAATCGAATATGCCCTTTTTTAGCATCATTATTGTTTCGTGGAATGCGTTACATCATCTTAAAACATATTTTCCGAGCGTAGCTGCTACCGACTATCCAAATTACGAAATTATATTGGCCGATAATGCTTCTACAGATGGATCTAAGCAGTGGATAAAAGAGCATTATCCTGACGTCAAAATCGCTGCATTCGACAAAAATCATGGATACTGTGGTGGGAATAACAGAGCCGTATCCCACGCGGAGGGAGACATTCTCATTTTTCTCAATAACGACGTGCAGGTAGAGCCAGATTGGCTTAGCGGACTCGCAGACTGTTTTCAAAAAGATGATGATATTGCCGCGGTACAGCCTAAAATGCTTTGGGATAAGGATCGCGAGTATTTTGAGTACGCCGGAGCTGCGGGCGGATTTTTGGATCAGTTCGGGTATCCTTTTTGCCGCGGACGCATTTTTGATACGCTGGAAAAAGACCAGGGACAATATGATTATGAATCGGATATCTTCTGGGCCAGTGGCGCTGCTTTGGCCGTACGCAAGGAACTGTTTAAGGAGGTCGGTCCCTTTGATGAGGACTTTGAGTTTCACATGGAGGAAATAGATCTTTGCTGGCGCTTCTGGAATATGGGCTACCGTGTTCGATACTGTCCCAAAAGTACTGTTTATCATCTGGGAGGCGGATCACTGCCTATGGACTCACCACGCAAACTCTACTATAATTACCGCAATAACCTCAAGATGATCTGGAAAAACAGCAGTGCCCCTTCTATTGCCTGGCAATTTATCGGGCGTTACCTGCTCGATATCGCAGCGGCCTTTAAAACACTTGTGGATGGAGACAGGGAATCATTTAAAGCAATATATCAAGCTCATCGCGATTTCTGGAAAGAATTCCACAACACCTATCAAAAGCGTTACCTTTTACAACAGCAACAAAAGATCAAGGACAATCCACCTGTGATGCTCGAAAAATCAATCGTGTGGGAGTACTTTATTAAGGGCAAACAAAAATTCAGTGAAATATTTAGCCGGTGATGGATTCCAATCAAATCAAAGAACAAGCTATTGCTTTTTTGAAAAGATGGTGGGCCTCTCTCCTAATGCTGCCATTCTTGATCTACTCCCTCCACCAGGTATATTGGGCCCTTAACTACAACATTTTCTTTGCGGTAAATTACAGCTATCCTTTTCCCCTCGATATTGTCTACCTGTTTGTTGATACCTTTCTACTGATCGTCCATGAAGCCGGACATACTTTCTTTGGATTGCTTGGTTTTCGCTTTCTCACCATTATCGGAGGCTCCCTTCTTCAGATACTGATACCGCTGGCGATTCTCGGTTTTTGCTGGATCAATCGAAAATATATTGGACTACAATTTTCTTACCTGCTGCTTGGTTTTAGCTCGCTGGATGTTGCTACTTATGCCGCTGATGGCAGTGCCCGACAGTTACCTCTTATCGGCGGACTGGGAAAAGAATCTCACGACTGGTATAATTTGCTGGTCCGGATGGATGCACTGGAATACGATTTTACCATAGGTATTGCTTTTATTGTGATTGCGATTCTTTGCTACCTCATGGCACTTGCAATCCCCCTACTTTATCAAAAGCATAAACAGGTAGATCTCGATCTATCGTTGGATTAAACAGGACAAAGATGCCGTATCCATAAAACGCTAACGGTACATTTACTGTTTAGGGTTTGAACTTAATCTTTTAACCTGATTCAACCATGATCAACTGGCAATATTCTCAGATATCCCTCATTGCAATTTTTGTTTTATCTATGACAATTATCGGTTGTAGTTCCAATCAAAAGCAAACTAAGGCCGAATATGCCAAACAAGTAAACGATTGGCACCAAGTACGCATCGACAACCTGTTAGGCCCCGAGGATTGGCTAAAGCTTGCTGGTTTATATAAGTTGGAAGAAGGACAACAGAGCTTCGGTTCCGATACTACAAATGATATGGTATTTCCTCCCAAAGCTCCCCCAACAATTGGGACCATTACCAAAGACGATACCTCCATTACCGTGCAAATAAATGACGATGTCTTAGTTACTCATAATCAGGATACGGTCTCAGAAATTGCCATGATTCCCGGCAATGCCAGATCGGGCACGGTATTAAAACACGGTCCCCTTGTTTGGTATCTCCTTGATCGCAGAGGGGATTATTACATCCGTCTGGCAGATGAGCAACACCCCAATCTTGCAGCTTTTGACGGTATAGCACGCTTCCCGATCAACAAAAAGTGGAAGATAAAAGCGGAGTTTAAGCCGTTTGGTAAACCCAAGCCTATCACTGTCCCCGATGTCCTAAATGAAGGCATGACGGATACGCTTTATGGAATGCTTGAATTTTCTATTGATGGGAAAAAGTACAGTCTGGCACCGCTAAATCATCCTGAGAAAGATGATAAGTTTTTCATTATTTTGGGGGATAAAACCAATGGAGAATCGACTTACGGAGGCGGGCGATATATCTATATTCCAACGCCAAATGAGAATAATATTACCTATATCGACTTCAATAAATCATATAATCCTCCCTGCGTATTTACCGAATTTGCCACCTGCCCAATACCTCCGTCCCAAAACCGGTTACCCATAGCTATTACAGCCGGAGAAAAAATGTTTGAAGACGCCCAAACGTATTAATATGTCAAAATCAGAAAAACGTTTTTCCAATCAAGCCGATCTCTATGCCAAATATCGTCCTGACTATCCGGATGAACTATATAATTTTATTTTTAAGCATCTTGATCAACAGAAAATAGCTTGGGATTGCGCTACCGGCTCGGGTCAGGTAGCCGGCTACTTAGCCAATCATTTTGATCAGGTCTTTGCCAACGATATCAGCGAAGAGCAGCTTAGCAATACCCCTGAGAAAGCAAATATCACCTATCTGAATACACCTGCAGAACATTCTGGATTGCCCCAAAATACCTTTGATCTAATCACTATAGCACAAGCCATTCACTGGCTCGGTTTTGAAAAATTTTATAATGAGGTGCGCAGAACTGCTCGTAAAAACGCCCTGTTGGCGGTAATAGGCTACGGTATGGTTCGCATAGATAAGCAAAGTAATACTATTATCGACGATCTCTACGAAACAGCATTCAGCGAATACTTTAACGAAAATCGAAAGTATTTAGATAATCACTATCATAATATCCCCTTTCCCTTTGATGAGATTCCCTCACCCGCTTTCGAAAACCGCTATATCTGGTCATTAGATCAGCTTGAGGGATATTTTAATTCGTGGTCGGCCATTCAGCGTATCAAATCAGAAAAGGGATATAATCCAGCTGATGAAACAATCATTAAACTTGAAAAGCTACTTTCAAATCCGAATAAATTTGAGGTAACCTTCCCTATTTTTATGAGACTGGGTAAGTTAGGTTAATCAAAAGAAAGAGAATTAATCAACCAAACTGTACAGCAGTTTAATCTCCTCCGGCCAGCGTTCGGTATTGGGCGTTTCCAGAATCATGGGGATATCATCAAAACGTTCGTCATTCATCAACAGCTCAAAACCTTTGAGCCCAATATTCCCTCCTCCAATATTATCGTGGCGATCTACGCGGCTGCCGAGTTCTTTTTGTGAATCATTGAGATGTATGCCCTTCAGATATTCAAATCCAACTGTTTTATCAAACTTTTCGCACATGGCCTTAAACCCCTTTTCGGTTGATAAATCATATCCGGCCGCAAAAGCATGACAGGTATCGATGCAAACCCCAATTCTGCTTTTGTCTTTAACTCCATCAATAATCCGAGCCAAATACTCAAATTTATATCCCACACTCGTACCCTGGCCAGCCGTATTTTCAATAACAGCCGTTACGCCTTTGGTTTTATCCAAAGCCCAATTCAATGATTCGGCGTTCCGATCCAGGCATTCTTCCACACTTATTTTGTTCAAGTGATTCCCGGGATGAAAATTGAGAAGCTTGATACCTAACTGCTCGCAGCGCTGTATTTCATCGAGAAAGGCTTTGCGCGATTTTTCAAGCTGTTCTTGTTCGGGATGTCCGAGGTTAATGAGATAGCTATCATGCGGCATCACATAATCCATGGAATACCCAAACTCTTCACACTTAGCCTTAAAACCATCAATATTTTCTTCGGTAAGCGGTGGCCCCTCCCACCTGCGCTGATTCTTCGTAAATAAAGAAAAAGCTTTAGCCCCAATATCATGAGCTCGTTTGGGTGCATTCTCGACTCCTCCTGCAGCGCTAACGTGGGCTCCAATAAATTTCATTCCTATAGTTTTTAGTGATCAGTAATCCTGCCAATTAAAACGAGCAAGAAATAATCCAAAAAGATGAGCAATTTCAAGCATACAATCTAACAAATTCCCAACATTTCCGATGAACCCTAATATTTCACAGAGCTTTTTTCTCTATATCAAGCTGTTATCTCTGGACGCTGATAATCAGACCTATGACTATTAGAGCTAAAAATTGATGTTCGAAAGGTCGATAACAGTATTCCACTCTGATCCGTAGCCGCTACCGAGCAATATCAAACTATCTATCATTTATAGTCACTTATGTTCTTCCTCTTTCGGTAAACAAATAGTAAATGTAGCCCCCTTCCCTGTACCTTCACTATCGACAGTAATATCGCCACCCATTTCTGACATATAATTAGCACAGGTATGCAAGCCAAAGCCATTACCTTTTTCCTTGGTTGTAAAACCATGCTTAAAAACTTTCCCTTTTTCTTCTTCGGCAATACCTTCCCCTTTATCCGAAACAGATAGATATACCTCTTCTGAATCCTGCCATGTACTAATGGTAAGTTTTTTCTCCTCCGATGGTAATTCTTCCATCGATTCTTTCGCATTTTTAAATAAATTAATCAGGATATGGATAAGTTTACTTTTTTGAACAACCACACTCTCGGTATTATCAAAATCTTTTTCAATATGGAGACCATGTCGTTCTATACTGCCTGATTGCAACTTTAAGGTATCTTCCACAATTTCCTCAATTTGCACCTTTTCGTTAACAAGCCCGACCTTAGCATAATCCTGCTGCGATTCAATCACTTCTTTTATCAGCTGTACTTTATCCACTAAGCGTGAGGTTTGCTCTTCCAGCTTCTCAAATTCTTTGTCCAAGGGTTCTTCCAGCTTTAAATAATAATTGAGCAGATTCTTTCCCTTAGGGTTATTTATTATAAAATCTTCAAAGTTATCTTTATGCTCTTCAAGAAGTCTATTTGCTTTTTTAAATTTTTCCAATTTGGTATCCTGAACAGTTTCCCTAATAATATCTGCAGATATATTCACGCTGTTTAGAATATTTCCTACATTATGCAATACCCCTGTTGCCAATTCTGCCATCCCTGCTTGGTGAGCCTTCTCTACTAACTCATCTTTAGTATCATGAAGTGTCTGAATAGCATCATTTAATTGTTGGTTTTTTTCTTCTAATTCCATTTTAATTTCTGCCAATCGACGAGCCTGCCTATAAAAAGTTCCGGCAGCACCTACAATATAGATTAACAGAGCAGCCATTGCCATGAATTCTATATAATAGGCAGCTTCTAATTCCAATTGGAAACCCGTCATAAAACCACCAATAATGGCACCAATAATAAACAAAGGTATGGCTTTTAACAGTTTTCGGTAACCGCCGACCATCGTATGATTCAGAACTGTGGAAGTTAGAAAAGCGAATGACAACCACATGAAAAAATGAATATTGGCTGTCCAGATACCAAGAACAAATGCATCAAACATCATTGCCCCTACTTCGATACTTTTTTTATCCGGTGCTAATTTTGATGCCAGCATAACTAAGTGCGGATAAATCAAAAAGTAAGGGATCATAAAAGCGAAGTACCAATATGACCAACCTTTTTCAAAAACGAGCAATGAAATGACCAAGAAAGAAAATAAAAACCCGATTATACGAGGCACATAGTTGGACCGAGCTAAACGATGGGGATCGGCCAATTCAAATTGGCTAAAATTTAACAACATGCTATAACACCTATAAAAGTTTACCTTAAAAGAAGATTCGGTTACCAACCGGTATTATCTGCAATTTTCTTTTACAACAACCCTTTAAAAATGTTGTAGAATCAGCTTTGCTAAAAAGCCTATTAACTTTCAAATACCTAATTTTAAGTTTCCTTTTTAACTGCTATTATTTTTAGAATTACTCGGGAAAATTAATATAAAAGTAGCTCCCTTTCCTTCCCCATTGCTCTCTACTTGTATTTTTCCGCCCATGCTTTGCATATAATTGGCACTACTGTGAAGACCGAAGCCATGTCCATCATTCTTGGTTGTAAAACCCTGTGTAAATATTTTATCAATATTTTTTTCTTTTATCCCATGACCATTATCAGAAATGGACAGATGCACTTTGTCATCTTCCTGCCAAGTTTTAATACGGATAACCTTCTCTTCCGGTTCATTTGCTACCATTGCTTCTTTTGCATTTTTAAAAATATTGACCAGAATATGAATTAATTGTGTCCGATGGGCAGTTATGGAATCAATAGGCTCTAAATCTTTTTTAATTGTTAAACCATGACGTTCAATAGAACCTGACTGTAAAGTCAATGCGTCGTTGACCATTTCATCAAGAGAAGCCTTATCCGCATCAATGCTGGCCCCGGCGTAACTTTGCTGAGCTGCTATTACCTCACTGATCAAATCCACCTTTTCTGAAAGTCGTTGTGACTGCTTCAACATTTTTTGCTGTTCCTTCTTAATAGGCTCTTCCAGCTTTAGATAATACTTAAGCAACTGTTTGCCTTTTGGATTCTCAGCAATAAATTCTTCAATCCGATCGATATTCTCTCTTAACAATTTATTCGCCTGTGAGAGTCCTTCCACTTTGGATTGCCTAACGGTATCCTCAATCACTGTAGCAGATGTATTAACACTGTTCAATATATTTCCCACATTGTGCAATACTCCTGTGGCTATATCGGCCATACCTGCTTTATGAGCCTTTTCAACAAGCTCATCCTTAGTTTCTTCAAGTTCCTTCAATGTGCTTTTCAAGTCTTTATTTTTCTTGTTCAGCTCATCAGTTCGATCGGCAACTTCTTTTTCAAGTCGTTTGCTGTATTCTTTGATCCCGCGTACCCTTATCCGATAACCGGTAACTATAACACCTGTAATAAAAAGCGCCGCAAACAGATAAAACCAAGTAGTACGCCAGAAAGGCGGGGTAATTACCATAGCTAAAGAAGTACCCTCTTCATTCCAGACCCCGTCATTATTTGATGCTTTAACCCTGAAAGTATACTCTCCGGGCGGCAACTCTGTGTATGTAATAAAATTTCGATCGCCTATATAATTCCATTCCTCGTCAAATCCCACCAGTTTATAGGCATATTGATTTTTTTCCGGAATGGTATAGTTCAAGGCAGCAAATTCGAATGAAATAACATTATCAGAATGAGAAAGCGTTAGTGTATCGGTATAGGTGATGGATTTATCCAAAAGTTTCCGACTTTCCCCATCTTCTTCAATGCTTTCCCTGATAGGTACTGATTCATTATATAATTGAAAATCAGTTATTACCACAGGTGGAGGATGGGGGTTGCCCGTGAGATCGGAAGGGGAAAATTTATTGAAACCGTTTGTGCCTCCCATATAAATTTCTCCCGATGAGGAGGTAAAAGCAGCCCCTGCATTAAACTCATTGCCCTGTAATCCGTCTCTTTTATCAAAAATATTAAAGGTCTTCGTTTCCGGATCCCAAACTGCAAGACCCAAAGTCGTACCCATATAGGTATTTCCCTTTTCATCTTCCGTAATACCCCAGACTATATCATCGGGCAGACCATCTTTCCGAGATATATATTTTAGTACTTCATGCGTTTCTATATCCAATACGTTCGCTCCCATTATAGTACCAACCCAAAGCCTTCCATTTGCATCCTCCTGAATATCAATAACAATACCGGCGTCAAGACTGTGAGGATTTTCGGAAGTATGTGGAAATTTTTTGAAGGTTTTTGTTTCGGGTTGATATAAATTCAATCCGTTCCTCGTACCTACCCATATTTGTCCTCTGCTATCGATGTAAACATCAGAAACATATGATGCTCCCAAGCTTTCAGGATCATCAGGATTGTGGTTATAATGGACAAAGTTTTCGGTTTCCGGATTAAGCATATTTAGGCCTCGGCCTCTTGTACCTATCCAGATATTACCTGTGGAGTCAATATCAAGACCCCATAATGTATTATAACTGATCGAATTCGGATCATCAGGATCGTGCATATACCGTTTGACCGTCCCATTTGCAGGATCAAACTTGTTTAGTCCGTCAGCGGTGCTTATCCACAAATTTCCGTGACGATTAATTTCAATATTGTAAATACGGTTACTGCTAAGTGAATTGGAGTTATCGGGATCATGATAAAAATGATCAAATTGTTCAGTATGCGGATCAAATTTATTTAAGCCCTTATCCGTACCTATCCAGATATCATTATTCTCATCCTCCACAAAGTCCCAAATATTGTTATCACTGATACTATTTTTATCATCAGGATATGTAAAATAGTGTTTAATACCTTTTTGATGATAGCTAAACTTGCTAATTCCATTAGACCAGGTACCTATCCATAAGGTATTATGCCTGTCTTCATAAATGGTATTAATGCGATCAGATTTTAAGCTTTGATTGTCTTTGGGATCAGCCTTTAATCGGATAAAATCATTCCGGTCGGGTTGATATAGATTCAAACCATTTTCGGTACCCACCCATAAATGGGACCGACTATCCTGATAAATAACATTTACCTGATCATGACTAAGAGAAGAACGATCATCAGCTTTATTTTGATAGATTACAGCTTTAGTACGGTCTTCATTTATACGAATCAAACCGGCCTCGGTACCTATCCAAAGGTAACCGTGTCCCTCATGAATTGAAGTAATGATTTTATCATCCAAAATTGGCAATTGGCTACTCACCAATTGTTCTTCTTCCGGATCTAAATAATACAGACCAGCTCCAAAAGTTCCGGCCCACAAAATGCCTTCCTTATCTCGGTAAACTTCCCGGAAGTTTGGTTTCCCACCTTTAACTTCCAACCTTTTAAAGGTTCCTTTCTGTTTGCTTGTCAGCTTATTCAGCCCCTGGTCCGTTGCAATCCATACCGTACCGTCCGGATCACAAAGGACCCCATTTGCAGAATTATCACTAATACTTTCCGAGCCATCTTTTTCATAAAAAACTCTGAACTGCTCGGTTCTAATATTGAAAAAAGAAACTCCATTTGCGGTGCTAATCCAAAGATCACCATCCGCATCGATACAAATGTCGGTCACTTGTTTATCACTAAGACTATTGTTGTCAATCAAATCACTTCGGTAAGCAATCATCTTCCGACCGTCATAGCGATTTAATCCCCCAACAGTACCAAACCATAAAAATCCCTTGCCATCCTGAACAATCGAGTTAACAGTTGCTTGGGATAAACCATCTTCGAGTCCCAAATGGGTAAACTGATAGGAACCAATTTGAGAGAAAGCAGGTAGCACTAATACAAAAAAAAGAACGCCCTTTAAGAATAGGGCCAAAATATATTTATTCAATCGCTTCATATTTTCACTATAAATTTAGTAGTAGAATACAGTTTCATTTCTAAAAAATACTACTACTTAATTGGTACTGTAGTTGATTATATATGCAATGAGATCGCCCAAGTCTGTGAAGAGTATCGGTAATAATTATTTTTTTATAGATAGTTCTTCACCTACAAGGGACAAATGAATCAGTATTATTAACTTTTTATTTATTTGATAAACTAAAGTCCATTTCCATTACTTCCTTTATTGTTTTTATCAAATCCTGTTTATCTACCGGCTTTGCTATATAGTCATCCATCCCGGCCTGTAAGCATAGTTTTCGATCTTTTTCCATCGCAGAGGCCGTAAGTGCTATAACTGGCATATGTTTATCCGTCCCTTTTTCTATTTTTCGGATTTCTTCAGTTGCCTCATATCCATCCATTTCCGGCATCTGAATATCCATGAGGATAAGATCGTACTTATTCTTCTTCATGCTTTCTATTGCTTCAGCTCCTGTCTCAACGATATCTACGACAAATCCCTCTTTCTCCAGCATCTTGGTAGTAACCATTTGATTCACCTTATTATCCTCAGCTACAAGAATCCTTAGCGATTTGTCAATGGCTTCCAACTTCTTCTCCTTATTTTGACTATCGGAATCAGTTTTTTTATCAGTTTCAATTTTCTTTAAAGGTACCGTGAAGTAAAAATTTGAGCCTTCACCTTCTTCACTCTCTAAACCAACTTCACCATCCATTAACTCTGCCAGTTGTCGACAAATAGCTAATCCTAATCCAGTCCCCCCAAATTTTCGAGTTGTCGATGAATCCGCTTGAGAAAAAGAGCTGAATATTTCAGATTGTTTTTCTTCAGGAATTCCGATCCCTGTATCACTTACAGTAAATCTTATAATTCTTTCCTTTCCACTTGCCTCTATAAGATCCGCTTCAAATGAAACATATCCCTCATCAGTAAATTTCACGGCATTACTCCCGTAATTGAGGAGCACTTGTCGCAACCGTGTTGGATCTCCTAACAATCTATTGGGAATATCATCATCGATGGAATATTTTATTGACAATCCTTTTTCATCAGAGGAAAAGGTTATCATTTCAACAACTTCTTCGATAAGCTCCTGAATTTTAAAAGGAATGTATTCAATTTCCATCTTTCCGGCTTCCACCTTTGAAAAGTCCAGAATATCGTTAATGACTCTTAATAACGACTCTCCACTTCGTTTTGCCATTCGGGCAAGGTCTTTCTGCTCTTCACTCAAATCCGTTTCCAGCAAAAGATCAGTCATCCCTATTACGCCGTTCATTGGGGTTCGTATTTCATGACTCATATTGGCAAGAAAAACACTTTTAGCCGCTGAAGCTTTCTCAGCCTTTTCTTTCATTTCCTTATGCTCTTCTACCAACTTATTTAGCTCGCTTGTTCGCTCATCAACCTCCTCTTCAAGCTTTTCGGTGTAAGAAATAGCTTCCTGCTGTAGCTTCCATTTTGTAGTAAGTGTTAAAGCTGACTGCTTTAATGCCGTGGCATCGAAGGGCTTTTTCATAAACAACAGCTTATCCGTATTACCCAAATTAGAAACGATTTTGTCCCATGAGTAATCGGAATAAGCGGTACATATAACAATCTCCGTATAAGGATAATCCTCCCAAATCTGTTTTATCGTTTCAATGCCGTCCATACCCGGCGGCATCCTAACATCCATAAATATAAGTGCGTAGGGATTCCCCGTTTCATGAGCTTTCGACACCATTTCAACCGCTTCTTTCCCCTGATATGCATGGTCAATTTCATAATTGACCAAATTAGCTGCTTTTTCCTGCTCATTTGGAGAACTACCAAAAAGCTCGTCTTCTATCCCTTTTAGTTCTTCATCTTCTTTACTAACAGAGTTGGATAAAATTGATTCTATATCCTCATGGATGGATTCATTATCATCCACAAGTAAAATGTGATTGTACCCCATAAAACCTCATCCTCCTATTACTGTCATTTTAACCCGAATTTAGCCACTCCTCTTTAGGTTATTCGGTTACCTATATAATATATACTTATAAATATTCATTAAAAATTTTTAATAAATATGTTTAGACCACTATTGATCTTAGAAGGTTGTCTTATTCTTAAATTTTCTCTCCTTGGGTATAAGGGAAAATCCTACAACCTGTACGCCGTCAGAAATTAATTACCTCGATTAATTAGTCGTTATATTTTGGGGGAATTACAATCTATTCTTACCTTCAAAAGGATACAAAAGTACTTTTCTACACTACGCTCAAAGCTCTACAGCATTAACAAAGAACAATTTTATTTTGAAGATTTCTGAAATCACAAAAACGGTACCCATCGACGAAGTTGGTGTTGAAGAACGGGTAGCACGACTCAACTCAAGAAGTATCAAAAAGGAATCAAAGGTACAGGCTCTTAAGCTGGCTCTAAGCATGATCGACCTTACTACGCTCGAGGGTATGGATACACCCGGAAAGGTTATCCAGCTCTGTCAAAAAGCCAAAGAACCTCATGTGGCCCTTCCGGACCTGCCTTCTGTGGCTGCCGTTTGCGTCTATCCCAATATGGTACCTGTAGCAAAAAAAGCGCTGCGCGGCACTGATATCAACGTTGCCAGTGTAGCCACGGCATTCCCCAGCGGGATGAGTACCCTTGACGCCAAACTCGAAGAAACGCAACAAGTGGTCGAAGACGGCGCTGATGAAGTGGATATGGTGATCTCGCGGGGTGAATTTCTGAAAGGCAATTACAGCTATGTATATGATGAGATTGTCGCTGTCAAAGAAGCCTGCGGTGAGGCTCATCTCAAAGTGATATTAGAGACCGGAGAACTGCAAACATATGAAAACGTCCGTAAGGCAAGTGATTTAGCTATGCACGCGGGAGCTGATTTTATTAAAACATCCACCGGAAAGGTAAAGCCTGCCGCTACACAACCGGTGACATTAGTGATGCTCGAAGCGATTCGCGATTACTTTTATGAAACCGGACGCATGGTGGGTATGAAGCCGGCGGGCGGTATCCGCAAAGCAAAACAAGCTATTCAGTATTTAGTGCTTGTCAAAGAAACGCTGGGCACCGACTGGTTGACTCCCGAATATTTTCGTTTTGGCGCCAGCTCGCTAACCAATGATCTGTTAATGCAGATTGTAAAACAGCAAACCGGTGTGTACCAAGGTGTCGAATATTTTTCAAATGATTAAATAAGATTGTCATCTCGATACTTAAATATGTTCTTGATATTCGAAATGACGAATTAACTTTCTATAGATTTTAATGTTATGTCTGAAGATTCCAAAAAAGCTGAAGCCGTTGAAGAAAAACCGTATAAACCTTCATCTCCAAGTTCAAAGCTGGAATTTGATGGTTTTTGGGAATACGATGATGCACCTCAAAGTACCGATCATGTAGAGTATAAGGATCAATACGATTTATTTATCGGCGGGGAGTTCGTTGCCCCCGAAAAGGGTCGCTATTTTGATTCCCTTAATCCTGCTACGGAAGAAAAGTTGGCTTCTTTTGCGGAAGCAACACAACAAGATATTGATAAAGCGGTTAAAGCAGCACGCAAAGCTTTTGATAAAAGCTGGTCAACGCTTGAAGCAAAAGAACGCGGCAAATATATTTTTCGATTAGCACGACTTATTCAGGAGCGAGCTCGTGAGTTCGCTATACTTGAAAGTATGGACGGCGGCAAGCCGATCCGGGAATCGCGCGATGTTGACGTGCCTCTGGCCGCTGCACATTTCTTTTATTATGCAGGATGGGCTGACAAACTCGATTACGCTTTTCCCGGTAAAACAGCCGAACCGCTCGGTGTGGCGGGACAGATTATCCCTTGGAACTTTCCTTTGCTGATGATGGCCTGGAAAATTGCTCCCGCCCTGGCAACAGGAAATACGGTTGTTCTTAAGCCGGCCGAAACAACTTCGCTTACAGCCTTGAAATTTGCAGAACTTTGTCAGGATGCCGGACTACCTGATGGAGTAGTTAATATCGTTACCGGTGCAGGACAAACGGGTTCTGCAATTGTCAATCACGACGATATCGACAAAATTGCGTTTACCGGGTCTACCGAAGTTGGAAAGATCATTAAAAAGTCGCTGGCAGGAACCGACAAACGCTATACGCTTGAGCTTGGCGGTAAGGGACCGAACATCATTTTTGAAGATGCTCCTCTGGATCAAGCCGTCGAAGGCGTGATAAATGCCATTTTCTTTAATCAGGGTCATGTGTGCTGTGCTGGTTCCCGCCTTTTTGTACAAGAAGGTGTTGCTGATACGGTAATTCAAAAACTGCGCGACCGTATGGAAACGCTAATCGTTGGTGATCCGCTGGATAAAAATACGGACATTGGAGCGATTAACTCCGAGCAACAATACAATAAAATTAATGAATACCTGGAAATTGGCGTTAACGAGGGTGCTGATATGTATCAAAGCTCCTGCCAAATCCCCGAAACGGGTTATTTCTGCCGCCCTACCCTGTTTACCAATGTGGGACAATCCAATCGCATTGTGCAGGAAGAGATTTTTGCTCCGGTATTAACCATCCAAACATTCCGCACGGCTGAAGAAGGAATCGAAAAGGCTAACAACACGCCTTATGGCCTGGCCGGTGGCGTTTGGACGGATAAAGGATCTAAAATATTTGAAACCGGGAGTAAAATTCGTAACGGAGTGGTTTGGTCGAATACCTATAATAAGTTCGATCCAACTTCACCGTTCGGAGGCTACAAAGAAAGTGGCGAAGGTCGTGAAGGTGGGCTGCACGGATTGTACCCATACGTAAAATTACAGTAGCCAAAATAGATCTTTCGATTACGCTCGAAATGACAATGATTTTAAAATAGAATACTATGTCAGACAGAATTGAAGTTTTGAAAACCTATAAAACATATGTCGGTGGCAATTTTCCACGGACAGAATCCGGACGTTATTACAAGGTATACGACGGCGATGACAATATTTTAGCCAATGCCTGTCAATGTTCTCGCAAAGATCTAAGAGATGCCGTTGTTGCAGCACGAAATGCCCAGAAAGGCTGGAATAGCCGTAGTGCATATAACCGCGGGCAGATTTTATATCGCATCGCTGAAATGCTTGAAACCCGCAAAGCTCAATTCATAGAAGAACTCGAAACGATCGGTTACAAAACAAAAAAAGCAAAGGCTGAAGTTGAAGCCTCTATCGATCGTCTTATCTACTATGCCGGCTGGTCGGATAAATACCAGCAGGTTTTTGGTACGATAAACCCTGTTGCCAGCTCTCATTTCAACTTTTCTATGCCCGAACCGATGGGAGTAGTTAATGCCTGGGCGCCCGAAGAACGACCCTTGCTGGGACTCGTTTCGGTGATGGCTCCGGTTATTGTTGGCGGTAATACCTGTATTATTCTGGCATCTGAAAAGTATCCGTTGAGCGCTATCAGTTTTGCGGAAGTTCTTAATTCTTCGGATGTCCCCGGCGGGGTCGTCAATATTTTGACCGGGTTCAGAGATGAACTTTTAGAGCACATGACCACGCATAAAGATGTGAATGCATTCTTTTATACCAATCCGGATATTGATCAGGAGCAACGGAAACAAATTGATGAGAATGCCACTTTAAACCTTAAACGGGTACGACGTAAACCTGTTGAGGATTGGCTGTCAGAAGAAGGTCAATCCCCCTATTACATCACTGATTTCCAAGAAACGAAAACAACCTGGCATCCGGTTGGACTTTAATCCTATGAATAATTCTTTTCGTTACATTTCTTTTACAGTTGTTGGTCTATTGGTGATAGGAATTATCGGTTGTAAAACAACGGAACAAACCACTCCCGATAAGGAAGATCCTACCTCTACTGACCGTGACGAGCCATTATCTGAATTTATAGCAGTGCTTGATGAAACCCGAAGTAGCTTAAGCGATGTATATCTTACCCAAAAACAGGATATTCCCGATATTTATCTAAAAGCTGATTCCATCGAAGAGCAGATCAATCGAAATCCATATGCTGGATACCGAGTACAGATTCTCAATACTCGCAACGTTGAACAGGCAGACTCTGTTGCCAATTCCTTCCGAATGTGGTCCGACTCCACCATTGCCGGTTATAAAGCAGATGCATATGTATCGTTCCGACAACCACAATTCAAAGTACATGTAGGAGATTTTCAAATCAGAGAACAAGCCAATAAGTTTTCCCGGCTGATTAAAAACCGTTATCCCGATGCTTGGGTTGTTCACGATAGAATAGAACCTTCGGATGTGCCTGCCGATACCGCTACTTTTGAAATCAAGAAACCTGAACCATTGTCGGCAGATACTCTTAATACTGAAAACAACTAAGTACTTCGGATTGCTTCTGTAAAATCAGGGCCTAATGGAACGGTAAGCTGCTCAGCATCATCAACTAATTCTGATTTCTCTGCCTCTCTATCCTGCCTATTTAACATAGATATCAATCTAACTCTTGCTTGCAGGT
Organism: Fodinibius sp. AD559; assembly: GCF_052712805.1. Taxonomy (NCBI): domain Bacteria; kingdom Pseudomonadati; phylum Balneolota; class Balneolia; order Balneolales; family Balneolaceae; genus Fodinibius; species Fodinibius sp. AD559. The sequence continues at coordinate 510,731 of NZ_JBQPVW010000002.1, read as the reverse complement.
GATATGGATTTTTTGTCAATGTTTTTCTCAATTCCTCTTCGGCATTTTGCTTGTTGCCATTTTGGACTGCCATTATCCCTTTGGTAAAGTGAAGCGAAGCTTGTTCTACAGGCAAAGTTACCTCGATAGAATTTATAATTTCCTCGGCAGCTTCTATCCTATCCAATTCTATTAAAAGTCTTGCTTGCAGCAATTTATCTCCAACGTAAAGCCTATTCGTTTCAATGTTGTCCAATAACTCTCTCGCCTGCTCTTTTTCACCCTTTTGTAGGTAAACTTGTCCTCTTCTTAACGCATAATCAGCCCGATCGTTATCGGCAGATTCCAGAATGCGTTGCCCCTCTATTAACACTGATTCCGCTTTATCCAGCTCTTTGGAAGCAATTAATGCGTCACTATACATCAAGCGATACTCAAAATTTTGGGGGTTTTGAGCCACCATTGACTCAAAAAAATCAACAGCCTCAGCAGAATATCCAATACTGCTTCGCATTGCATAATAATCAGCTTCGGCTTCTTCTACCCGATCTCGTAAATAGGTAGAAATCATGGGACCATTCTCTGCGTATTCATTTGCAGCCTCCAGTGACTTACCAATCAGTCCATACTGACGATAACGATCCCGCTGGATACGATTTAGTTGGGCTCGTTCTGCTAAATCATTTTCCAACTTTTCGGCCCTATTAAATAATGAAACCTGCTGATCAACTGACTCATCAAAGGCTAATTCTTCATTTAAACTTTTATAATGCAAAATATCAGCCTGCGTCACATATATCGGTGCATAATTCGAATCCAGTTCCATGGCTTTAGCCACTCGTTGATCAGCTCGTTCAAAATCCCCTTCGCGGGCCTCAACCTCAGCGTATTCCAAAATAGCCGGGATATAATCCGAACTATAAGAAAGGGCCGTGTCAAGATGAGCCTTTACCATGGCAACATCTGACGTCCGGGTTGACAGTGCCAAGTGAGTTTGCGCCCAGTTATCATCGAAGACCTCCTCGTTACCCGCCAAATACTCTTGCTGCTTGGTCACCAGCGAATCTAAAAATGCATACAAGTTGGGATCTTTTTCTCGGATATATTTACGGGTATTCATTGACTTATGATTCAGCGGATGTACCTTCTTCTCTGACAAAAATCCCGCATATCCCTGCGCAAAATATTCGCTCTCATTATTTGCCGCATAATAATCAAGTGTATGATCATTTTTCATTGCATCATGATATAAAGCACGTATGCGTCGATCTTCGTGATCTGTAAGAATGCGTCCGTGATACAAATGTGCATACTCATGCGCCAGCACATTTCGTTCCAGATGAGCCCCTCGTTCAAGATACTCAATACCGGTAGCCCCGCTCCCAACACCACGAATATCCATCCACTGACGATTATCAAAAGTTGTTCCATAGCGAAAGTAGTTATTATCCATTGCTTCGGCCAAATCGATATGTAATGGGGGAATGGCAAAATCAGATCCAAACTTGTCGATCATTGAAAGGTATGCTTTACTGGGGCCTATTTGCCGGGCAATCATTTTTATCACTCGGTCACCGGGATAATATTGTGCATCCGGAAAGACCTCATAAAAAACAGATCCTTTAGCAGGTATGGGGGTTTGAGCTATGGAATCCTCCAATGCTTCATACTCGTCCAGCTGCTGGAATTGACGCTGTTTGATTACAGCCGCCAGACCGTTGTGAGCAGGACCGTAATTTTGTTTTTCTTCTAAAACTCTTTCAAAAATTACTTGGGCGGAATCCAGACGTGTATCACGATCCATTTCATAAGCCATATAATAAATAGATCCGCGGGTCATCGCCGGCAGTACCGATTCAGGATATTCTTTTCCCACTGAACGGGTTACTTCAATAGCTTCTTTTATCTGGCCTTGCTCGATGAACTCCTCACCTCTATCTAATAAATTCTGGACGGTACTGTCGGTAGGATGGGCATAATCCGCATATGTCAGGTTGGTATGTCCATTGCCAAAGTGCCAGTTCGTGAGATAATGGAGCGGATTCACCTCTAAAGCCAAATTCCATTGTGCAGCCATATCATCGAGCTGCGTAGCATCCACCCTGCGCCATATTGCATATCCATAGCTGAAGCGGGCATCGGCATCAAAAGGGGCTATAGACAACGCTTTCTGCAGCGGATCTTCCGCCTTTTCGGGATTTTGCAACCAGAAATGCGCCTCCGACTCAAGCCAGTATCCCCCTGCAAAATTGGGATCCCACTGTTGCATTTTTCGCGCCCACTCTAACCCTTGATCATAATTGCGATTTAGCAACGCTATCTTTCCACGAATTAATCCGGCTTTGGGATCGTCAGCATCCGAATTCAACAAGTTTGCAGCTTTTTGTTTTGCCTGATCCAACCGCCAGCCCTGAATATCAAGTTCTGCCTGCAACAATATTGCCTCCCGGTTATCCGGTTGATCTTGAAGAACGGGTGATACAATCTGCTCGGCTTCAACATATTGGTGCTTTTTGATCAGCAGACGTGCTTCCGCAAGTTGCAACGGAATTTCCGGTTGCTCTATTTTCGATAAATATGAGTCGGCTTCATCCCAAAGACCAAGTGTAATTAGTTTTTGGATGTTGTCGGCAGTAATCTCCTGTTCTACTTGATCCAACGCTTGATTTCGCTGCTGGGCCAACAGCTCACGCGCATCATCTATATTATTGACATAAGGCTTAGGCTTGTCAGCACATCCAACGACAAAGATGATTATTGTCACATAGAGTAGCAGCTTCTGAAAAAATCGCAAAACCATTTTTATGTCTTTCGTTCAAATGTTGATAGAACAGTATTAAACCAAAGACACTATCAGAAAGCAAATGCTGCCCTGTAAAAGAGCGTAAATGATTGCGACATTATTTACACATTAAAGCGAAATAGCATTACATCTCCATCCTGAACGATATAATCTTTTCCCTCCTGACGCATTTCCCCGGCATTTTTAACGGCCTTTTCCGATCCCAGCTCCTTGTACTTTTCGTAGCTTACAGTTTCGGCACGAATAAATCCACGCTCAAAATCACTATGGATAACCCCTGCAGCTTCAGGCGCTTTGGCTCCTTTCCGTACGGTCCAGGCTCGCGTTTCTTTTGGACCGGTAGTAAAATAGGTAATCAGTCCGAGCTCTTTATAAGCTGCACGAATCAAGCGCTCCAATCCTGCGCTTTCTACACCGAGTTCTTCCAAAAACATTTGGCGCTCCTCTTCATCGAGTTCAGCAATTTCTTCCTCAATTTTAGCACAGAAGGTCACGACTTCATCATCAAAACGAGAAGCAATTTCTTTAACCTCATCCACCCATTCGTTACCATCATCAAGGTCCTCTTCAGAGACGTTACAAGCGTAAAGTACCGGTTTGTCAGAAAGCAGAAACAACTCTTGGTAAGCCTTACGCTCTTCTTCATCGGCATCAAATGCACGAGCGGCATTCCCCAGTTCAAGATGCTCCTTCAGCCGTTCCACAACTCCCAGCTTTTGCAGGGTTTCTTTTTCTCCGCTCTTGGCTTCTTTTTTTAGCTTTTCATAACGCTTCTCTACGGTTTCCAAATCTTTCAAGATGAGCTCATCCTCGATAATATGAATATCGCGCTTAGGATTTACATCCCCTTCGACATGTACCACGTTTTCATCATCAAAACAACGGACAACATGCACAATGAGATCAACTTCTCTTATATGAGATAGAAAAGCATTTCCCTTGCCCTTGCCTTCTGATGCCCCCTTCACCAATCCGGCAATATCAACAAATTCTACGCTGGTGGGTATCTTTTCTTCGGATCCCACGATATCATACAGCGTATCAAGTCGTTCATCAGGTACGGGCACCACACCAATATTGGGATCAATCGTACAAAAAGGAAAATTTGCCGCATCGGCACCGGCATCACTTAACGCATTAAACAAAGTGGACTTGCCTACATTAGGAAGTCCTACAATTCCACATCGTAAACTCATGTATTACAGTAAATTAAAAGTATTAATAAATTAGTTCGTAGCTGCTTAATCAATAGCAGTCTGTTGTATAAATTCTTCTTCGGGTAACTTCACAGCCGTTAATTTGCCGTATCCCATCCTATCAAAAACACAGCCGGTATCTATCCCGATCATATTCTCTTTTTGGATAGGTTTAGGACGCGGCGTGTGTCCAAAAACCACCGTTTTCTCCCATGGGGTTTCAAAAGCATTCAGATGAGATCGTTCCCACAAAAACTCTCGCACTACATTTTCATCTTCTATACTATCGGCAATCGTCTTTGCGGGCGAAAGTCCGGCATGAACAAAAAAGTAGTTTTCTGTCTCGTAATACAGACGTGTATTCTCATAAAATTCTCTATGACTGTCAGGCAGTTTCATATCGTCCCCCTCCGGCTCATAAGATTCAATGGTTGCCCTGCCTCCATTCATAAACCACATATCTTTTTTATTTTGTTGAAAAGCATCCAACAGCATCTGCTCATGATTGCCCCGCAAAAAAACACAGTCGACCCTTTTCTTAAAATCCAAGAGATAATCTACGACTTGTTTTGACCCGGGCCCGCGATCAATATAATCTCCAACAAAAACGAACTGACGATCGTAGTAAGGCTCCAGCTTTTCCAGAAGTGCTTTCATAGAATGGAAACAACCGTGAATATCACCAATCGCTATATATTTCTGCTTGCTCAATATAATATATCCTTATGATTTAAAGGAGGATTCAATAAGGCCACGTCCCTTTTTATTAATACGGCCATCCTTATTGAGCTGTTCAAGCGCAGAATCTAAAATACCATTGATAAAGTTACCTGACTTCTTGGTCGAATATTTCTTGGCTATCTCAATAGCCTCGTTGATCGATACCTTGGTGGGAATTTGCTCGTAATGCAAAAATTCAGCAATTGCTATACGCAACAGCAATCGATCGATTGCATTGAGCCGACCCAATCGCCAGTTATTTAGGTGCTCCTGTATAATTTCGTCTATCTCATCTTGATTATTTACAATTTTAAGAAACAGTCGCTCGGCAAATTTAAAAATATCAGTATCATTCGATAGCCTCGGCTTTATTATCGACTTAATAATATCCTCCCATTTTCCTTTGCCAATCTCATTGGCATAAAGGGCCTGTAAAACTGCTTCTCGTGCTTCTCTGCGTTGAGCCATTTCCTTCTATTACCGTTTATCCGTCAAAATGAAAAAGCCTGTCATACCCTATTGGGCAACAGGCTTTAGCTGTATGTGGGTGCTACTGGATTCGAACCAGTGACCTCTACCGTGTCGGGGTAGCGCTCTAAACCAACTGAGCTAAGCACCCAAAAATTAATGGGCATTACATTAATTCAAGAGCGCTAAATATACACATCTTTTACCTTTGATGACAACTTCGTTTATTCAATAATTTTATCCTCAATATTTGGCACTCTCCTATTTTCTTTGAATTTAATAAGGTCAATGAAATATGATTTTTTTAGCTACCCGATGATCATATAACATCTAATCCATTAAAACTTCGTTTCTTTTAACAAAGTTGCTATGAAAAATATTCTCCTACTTTCCTTATTAGCATCATTCACTTTTGTTAGTTGCCATATGGGCGATTCATCCCACATGAGTCAATCGCACCAACGACAGATACAATCTACGTTTGACTCACTGCAGAAATCCTATAAAATGGTGCTTGAAACATATGAACAGGATTCTACTTCCATGCCAAATGAGATGAAAACTCTATATTCACAAATGCAGCAAATGCACGATCAGATGGATAAAAACCATCGTCACATGATGACCAATCACAAGCAGCAGTCCATGCATCAAGGTGATGAAAGAGGAATGATGCGAAGTAACATGCGCATACAGGCACAAAATAAAATGACCGGTGAATGGTACAATCAGATGCGGGACATGCATCAACAGATGGGTCGCATGCATCAAGATATGGGACACAACAACTTGGCCGAAAAGCACAAACAGTTGGCAGAACGTTTTAAAGAAATATCCGGGATGGTTCCTGAATCAGATGACGAAAATAACCAGCCAAAAAACGAAGAAGGCGATCCCAGCTTATTAAATGGAGCCAATTTATATGCCACAAACTGTGCCTCTTGTCATGGCCAAAACGCACAAGGTGTTGGCAATGTTTTCCCACCCCTTGTTAATTCAAAATGGGTAACCGGTGATAAATCTATTCCTGTACGAATTATCAGAGACGGGTTGCAGGGTTCCATAGAAGTTAATGGCAAAACATACGAGGGAAATATGCCCGCTTTTAAAGCGCGATTGAGTGTAGCTGAAATAGCAGCTATTGTAAATTACCTCAGAGAAAAAAGTGAAGGCGATCATGCTGATATTACACAGGACGATGTCATTGAAATCGCTAATACCTATAGTAATAGAAGTATGCCCTGGCAACCGGAGGAGCTGCTAAGTAAATAATAAAATTATTGACCAGTTATTTACCGCTTTTTGTAGTGTACATCAGATAGCTCCTTAATCAGACCTGCGCTGGCTTCGGGCGTGATATCACGCTGAGGCGTTCCAAGCATCTCATACCCCACCCGAAACTTTTTAACCGTAGCAGAACGCAGTAGCGGCGGATAGAAATGCATATGGAAATGCCATTCCGGGTGTTCTTCTCCATCCGTTGGCGCGGGATGGAACCCGGCCGAATATGGAAAGGAGACTTCAAAAATATTATCGTATTTTACAGTAATCTGTTTCACGATATCAGCCAAACCGTCTTTCTCGGCTTCGGTCATATCAGTAAAACGGCCAAGCGGCGTACGGCTTATCAATAACGTCTCAAACGGCCAAAAAGCCCAATATGGGACCACAACAACAAAATGCTCGTTAGAAATGACCACCCGCTCATCGCGCTCCAATTCCAGTTCTAAGTAATCCGAAAGCAACGTATTCCCATGTTTGTTGTAGTATTCTGCTTGTTGACTTAGTTCTTTAGCCGGTTCATCGGGAATAGTATCTTGTGCCCAGATTTGTCCGTGCGGATGCGGATTACTGCATCCCATAATTTCACCCTTATTCTCAAAAATCTGCACATAATTAATGTAGTCGCGACTGCCCAACTCCGTATATTCGTCAACCCAAAGATCAACCACATCTCTAATTTGAGATAACCCCATCTCGGGCAGCGTCAAATCGTGACGTGGCGAAAAGCAAATAACACGACAAATACCCTTCTCCCCCTTTGCAACCAACAGGTCGTCAGTATTGGTCACTTCAGATGGTACATCAGGCTTCAAAGCACTAAAATCATTCGTAAATACAAACGTCGATTCATACTCAGGATTACTGGCATCACCCGCACGATCGTTTCCGGGACACAAATAACATTCGGGATCATATTTAGGTTTCTCATCACCCGGAGTCTCCTCCTCTTGTCCCTGCCACGGACGTTTGGCTCGGTGCGGCGATACTTGCACCCATTCTCCGGTTAATGGATTCCAACGACGATGCGAATGGTTATCAAGATCAATTGACATAGACTTATTTTAGATATTAACGCTATTAAAAATTAAGACGAAGCTACCTCCTGCCCGGATATTAAATGCGTGCCGGAAGATACGTTCGTTCGATACACTTTTATCTCTTTATCCATCTGCTGCTGATATTTTTCTTTGATCTGATTCGTAAAAGAATCAACATAATCCTCCTGAACTAAATTAATGGTGCAGCCGCCAAATCCACCACCCATCATGCGGGCGCCAAATATGCCCTTCAGATTACGGGCAATATTAACCAATACATCAAGCTCTTCGCAGCTGACTTCATATTCATGACGAAGTCCGGCATGTGACTGATACATACGCTGACCAAATGAATCCATTGCACCCTGGTGTAAATCACTACAAGCCTGAATCACTCGTTTATTCTCTTCAACCACATATTTACACCGCTTAAAAATAGTCGGATCCATATCATTCTCATGCTGAAACAGCATTGATAGTTCCACATCACGAAGGCTTTCAATTTTGGAATTCCACTGCTGCAAAATTTCTACGCCCTGCTCACACTGCTCGCGACGCACATTGTATTCTGATGAAGCCAACTCACGACGCACCTGCGTATCACACAGCACAATTTGTATGTCATTGCGATTAAAAGGAAAATACTCATAGTCGAGACTACGGCAATCAAGTTTCAGAGCATATCCTTCCTTGCCATTTAAACTCGCAAACTGATCCATGATGCCGCACTGTACACCCACAAACTCGTTTTCTGCTTTCTGGGCAATATGCGCCATTTTTACTGGGGGGATATCCCAGTCGTTAAGCTCGGCCAGTCCAAAAAGAACCCCGCCTTCCAGCGCTGCCGACGACGACATGCCTGCCCCAATGGGCACATTACCGCCAAATACACAATCAAATCCGCCAACCTCATATCCGTGCTTTTGGAGCTGATCAACTATGCCCAACAGATAGTTCGGCCACCTCTGATCACTTTTCTGGATATTTTTGGAAATTTCAGCCTCAAAAGATTCCTCTTTATCCATCGCATAAAAATGACAACTGTCAGAATTGTTGGCATTCATCGCCAACACAATACTTTTATCGACCGCGGCAGGCAAGACGAATCCATCGTTATAATCGGTATGTTCGCCAATCAGGTTTACTCGTCCCGGTGATCTTATCAGCTTATAACCGTCGCCAAAGCGATGTTGAAACTCCTCTTCGACCTGTTGAATTAATTGCTCCATCAATCAAAAATTAAGAATTTTAATATTTATTCTACCAGAAAACAGCGTATAGCACGGCAACAATCACCAGTATTATATAAGCCCCAATATTAAACGCCGGACTGGTTTTAAACATTTCGGCCGTCGTGTGAATCGCTTTGGGGTCTTCATCGTGCGGATTCGTCGTCAAGCTTACGCCCATGATAATAACAATAGTAAGAATGAGGGTATACAGCATCTGATCTAAAAAGGGAAGCTGAACAGCAGGCGTTTTCAAAAATACGGCAATCACAATGGAAGAAAGCACGCCGTATATCGCGCCTTTGGACGTCGTTTTCTTCCAGAATAGTCCCATTAAAAAAACGGCCAGTATTCCCGGACTCACCATCCCGGTATATTCCTGGATGTACTGAAAAACCTGGGGCACATTATCCAGCTGTGGCGCTACAATAATAGCAGTTATAAGCGCTACCGAAGCCGAGATTCGTCCCATATTCACGGTTTGTTTATCCGTTGCATCCTTATTGAAATACGGGATGTAGATATCCATCGTAAATATCGTGGCCACCGAGTTTAGCATCGACGCCATGGACGAAACAATAGCTGCGGCAAGGGCTGCTACTACCAATCCAAGAAATCCAGGCGATAGAAATACCTTCATCAGCCAAGGATAAGCATTATCATACTGAATACTCCCATCCGCCTTCGTAAAGACATCCACGACCCCGGAAATGTGCGTCGTCCCTTCAGGCTGAGTAAACAAAACGTACACAATGATTCCCGGAATAACCACGATCAGGGGAATAATCAGTTTCAAAAAGCCAGCAAAAATAATTCCCTTTTGTGATTCCTTCAATGACTTGGCAGCCAACGTCCGCTGAATGATATACTGGTTGAATCCCCAGTAATATAAGTTAGCTACCCACATTCCTCCGATTAATACAGCAATACCCGGCAGGTTACTAAATTCAGGATTCGATTGATCCAGGATCATATCAAACTTGTTTCCTGCTACTTCATAAAGATGTGTTATCCCGTTAAAAAGACCTCCTTCCGGAGTCAGGTTATAAAGCCCTGCAAAGGTAACGACAAAGCCCCCCAAAACCAGCAACCCAACCTGAATGACATCGGTCCATGCAACAGCCGAAAGCCCGCCATACAGCGAATAAGCCGCAGCAATGGCGGAGAGCCCAATAAGAGCATACATCATTAAGCTACCGTCGCCCGTACCCATAATGGTATCAAGGGCCAAGGCACCCAGATAAAGCACCGTAGTGAGATTCACAAAGACAAACAAGGCAATCCAAAAAACCGCTAAAATCGTCTTCAGCGTGGTGTTAAACCGTTGTTCAACGAATTCCGGAATCGTAAAAATTTCCTTTTCGATAAAAATCGGCAATAGATATTTGCCAACGATAATAAGTGTAACCGCGGCCATCCATTCGTAAGAGGCAATTGCCAGGCCCACCGCAAAGCCCGAACCGGACATACCGATAATTTGCTCGGCCGAAATATTGGCGGCAATAAGTGATGTCCCGATGGCCCACCACGGCAGCGACTTGCCCGCCAAAAAGTAATCCTCAGCTGTTTTTTGATGTCCTTTTTCATCCTTCGACACCCACAAACCAAGTGCAACAATCATTAAGGCGTAGGCGCAGAAAACAATTGTATCAACTATCGTGAATTCCATAAAAGCTATTTTATGAGGTTAAAATGTCTAAAGATGTTTTTGCCCATTCAAAACAGATATATCCACTTCCCAGCATTTGATGCTCATCGGAGATATTTGCTGCTGATCACCCCACTTGCACGCTTTAGCAAGGGAATCGGGACGAGCATTACAGGGTTCTAATGCCAAAGTATATTCTGTTTGCTTAGCATCTGCCGGCCATCCTCCATAACACAGCCAGAGTCCTAAAAAAGGAACCTGATCTGTATTAAATGAAAACAGCAGGGTTTCATCAGTCTGCTGTTTATATAGCCCGGCTTTGCCATTGGTTAAACGATCAGAAAACAACTTGACCGCAAATTCTAATGATTTATTCTGTACGTAATTAAAATCAATATTTGAAATATTCCCAAGTATTTTTGGCCATGTTAACCGATCTCCTAAATCCCCGATATTGGGGGCTGAAGCCCAATTCAATACTACTTCGGATACCTCATCCGGCAGCAATAACTGGTCATCTTTTGCTATATCTAACAAAGGGTGGGCAGACCAAATATACTCGAATGGCACTTCTTCAAAACTTTCTAATTCATACGTAATCTGGATAGTTCGGCCATCCAGTTCGATATGTTTTGCAAACCGATAATTTAACTGTTCCCCGTGTGTCCACAGTGAAATAGCATTCTTGTGCTCTTGACACTTCCATGGTTTTGTCCAGAGCTCCCCATGATCAGGAAGTTCAAGTACCTCTCCGTTAAACTCATATTTTGAAGGAGAAACATTCGGAAAGCATTCATCAAATCCGGCAGCATAAGGAGGTAAAAATTCCTCTCCATAATCAGGCTGGGAAAAGAGATGGTAATCTATAGAGGGTTCTTTTAAAAACTGAGTGCCTGTCTTTTTACTCTCAAGTTTGATCATCTTTCCGCCTAAATCCGGTATAATAGCAATCCTCAGCTCTTCATTTTCGAGCTCTATAACCGGTAAGGTTTTCTTTTTGTGCTGTTTGATACCTATAGTATCTGAATCCATAAGAATTCGACCCTTCGATTAATTGAAAATATTTAAATACACGGGGTTTCTTATCACTGCCAGTAATTGAACGTATCTTCTACTTCGTGGGTATTAATCTCCACCGATTGATTCTCCATTCCCTCCACTTTCGCTGTCACTGTAATTATTCCTGCTGTTCGGGTTGATTGAATGATTGCCAAAGCCATCCCATTAAAAGCTTTTCTGTAATCGGCTTGGTGAGATGTATGATCCTGGGGATCGCCATTACCAATTCCAATAATGTTTCCCTCCCCTTCGATCTCAAAATCAATCCTGTTATTTGCGCGGGGAACAACATTTCCATCTTCATCAACCACTTCTACTTTGATATGAGCCACATCACGTCCATCGGCCGACAGCTCATCCTTATCAGTGCTGAGACGAATGGCCGCAGCTTTCCCGGTCGTTTCAATTTCTTTCGTCACGACCACTTCACCATCTTTTTTACCTACCGCTTTTATGGTACCGGGCTTATACACCACATCCCACGCAGCGTGCAGATCGGCGGTAGTTGCATCGACCGGATCTTCATCATAGCAACTCCATCCACAGGTGGTTCCTTTTCGGGGAAATGAAATCCTCTTTTCGCCATAGTATTTGTCGTTTACATATAGCTCTACGGCATCTACATTTGTATAAGCCAGCACAGGTATCACATCGCCTTCATACCCTTCCCAGTTCCAGTGTGGAAACAGATGCAACATGGGCTCCTCCGTCCACTGACTTTTATAGAAGTAATAGGAATCTTTGGGAAAACCTACTAAATCCAGCGAGCCAAATGAGGCATGCTTGTTCGGCCATCCTGCTTCACCCAGGTAATCGATGCCCGTCCACATAAAGTCTCCAATTACATAGTCGTGGTTGTGGACAAACTTCCAAAGCTCGGCAACGCGAATCATATTCGAGTTATAATTCGGTTGCACAACGGTAGAATCACCGAGTGAATAATCCCCTCGTTGAGCCACAATATTGGGGCTTTCAGTGCCAATGTATTTCCAATCGGGATGATCAAGCTTATCAACAGTATATACCAACTCTCGACGGTTGGTCCAGCGGTCGGCATAGTTATAGCCTACAATATCCAGGGCATCTAAAAATTGCTCTGTAGTAGGAGCAGTAGTATCCCCAATATGGTCGTTACCGGTGGTTACGGGACGAGTAGGATCCATATAATGGATGGTGCCCATCAGCTGCTCTAACGTTCCTACGCCTTCTTCAGGCATCTGTTCGCCGATTTCATTACCCGCACTCCACATCACCACAGACGGGTGATTGCGATCACGCTTTATGAAATCTTTCAGGTCACGCTGCCCCCACTCTTCAAAATACTTGTGATAAGTATACTCTCGCTTACCATAATTCCATTCATCAAATACTTCGTCCATCACCAGAAAACCCATGCGATCGCATAGATCCATAAATTCGGGCGACATCGGGTTATGCGCTGTCCTGATAGCGTTAACACCCATGGCCTTAAGTTTTTCAAGGCGACGCTCCCAAACACCAATAGGTACTGCTGCACCTACCGGACCTCCATCGTGATGCAGGTTTACGCCGTGCATTTTTACATGCTCCCCATTCAGGAAAAAGCCTTCGTCCGTTTTATACTCGATATCGCGAATTCCAATAGTAGTCTCGGTACGATCTATTTCCTTGTCCCCCTTTTTAATAATGGTTTGCAAGGTGTAAAGCGATGGGGAATCAATAGACCACAGCTTCGGATTCTGGACGTTGAGCTTTTGCTCCAGAGTCTGCTCACTATCAGAATCAATCACAAAATTGCTATCCGCTCGGGCTACTTCAGTCCCGTTTTCATCAACTAATACCGCCGACAATATGCCCTCTTGATCCGACCTCATCTCATTACTCACATCTGTCTGTACATCAACAACTGCATGATCTTCGTTTGCTACAGGAGTCGTCGCATAAACGCCCCAGTGGTCAATATGAAACGGATTGGTAACAGTCATCCATACATGACGATAAATACCTGTCCCCGAATACCATCTCGAGCTGGGCTGTTTGGAGTCATCCACCCGAACGGCAATAACATTTTTACCCTCCTGTAGGTACTTATCGACATCATATTTAAAACTTACATATCCATATGGCCGATGTCCCAGATGATGACCGTTAATCCAAACGTCACTATTCATATAGATCCCATCGAACTGCAGCCACGCTTTCTTATCAAGCATATCTTTGGGGACCGTAAAGGTCTTGCGATACCAGCCAATGCCCGTCGGGAGATATCCCCCGCTTCCTCCGGTGGGATAATCCTCTTTGAAACTGCCTTCAATACTCCAGTCGTGCGGTACATCGAGCTGACGCCATTCACTGTCATCAAAATCAGGATCTTCTGCATTTTCAACATTCCCGCGCGTAAAACGCCAATCCAAATCCATGGAATAGCGCTGACGGCTCTGAGCTTCCGAAAAGTCCGGTATCATCAGAATTCCAATAAGCACAAATAAACAGATCTGAACTGCTCTACTCAGTGTGTTTAAACTCATAATAATTTTAATGCCTTGTTATTTTTAAACAGATATCCAATAAGGCAATCGATATACCTTTCCTGTTATTTATTATTCTGAGAATTTATCTCTATTGGCTTAGTTGCTTCTTTTAAATCCTCATTCGTTGCGGTAACGGTCACTGTTCCGGGTGTATCCCCTGCTCGAAGCAATATCGTCGCTATGCCAGCTTCGGCACTAATGGGATTATCACCAATTAACTCTGCATCTCCTTCTACAGTAAAGCTGATATCATTTTCAGCATCAGGCACAACGGTCCCGTTTTCATCCACTACCGAAGCATACACAAAAACCACATCCTTCTGTCCGGCCTGCAGCGACTTGTTGCTTAAGTCTACATTCAAATCAATAGCAGAAGGTTCACCGGGTGTAGTCTGGCTATGCTCAACAACTTCTCCATCGATATATCCAACCGCCCGCAGGGTTCCCGGCTTAAATTCATCTATTTCGAAAGTGAATGGTGGATGTCTCAAATGAGAGGAAACACGGTTACTGTCAGGCAATTTACCTCCCAACGACTCACCGTTTAAAAACAGCTCTATTTCTTCGGTATTGCTATACACTTTGATCGTTTTAAAAGTGGAATCGGACCAGAAATTTGCGATATGAATCATGGGTTTGCCAAACTTGGCATCGGCATCCAAGTTGGGCCCGGCCTGACTCCGATAGAAGTAATAGCTAAACTTGGGGATGCGGAAAATATCACGAATACCGGAAGCTTCTAAGTTATTGGCATAGCCGCGATTATAGTCAAACATTACCCAGTTGGCATCGCCGAAAGCACTACCCTGCAAGTTGCTGTTGTGGGCCTCCTGAAAATTAAGCGCCTGTTGTGCCAACCGCTTTTGTCCATCGCCGCGCAACTGACGAGAATTTCGGGCATCCTCTGTCAGATCTTCAAATTCATCCTGATTAAACCCGGCGTTATGTGCATAATATTCCCAATCACCATATTCGGCGATGAAGTACGGCTTATCCTTAGAATAGTCATTCCAATAGTCTGGCGGATCGGCATGCTGACGGGCCGGAATAAACACATCGTAAGCGTAATCCATCCACCCGGAAGAATAGGTATTATCAAACGGCAGCTCATCTTGGACGATTGCATGTGCACTATCCATGAACGACTCCGTCATATCTGACTCGTTGAGCGAGGCTTCCCAAAATACAATGCTTGGGTGGTTACGATCGCGGCGAATCATGTGACGAATATCGCGATAGGCCAGCTGCTGAAACTCTTGATTTCCAAAAAACTGCCAGCCGGGAATGGCGTTCATAAACAATAGACCAAGTTCATCGGCTGCATCCAGAAAGGCTGGCGACGGAGGATAGTGAGCAGAGCGAATAAAGTTAAATCCAGCTTTTTTTATTTTATATGCATCTCGATACTGAGCATTATCCGAAAGCGCGTAGCCAATATAAGGGTACGACTGGTGGCGGTTAGTTCCGCGTAAATGTATAACTTCACCATTGAGTACAAACTGGTTATTCTCATTAAAATGGAAGGTGCGAATGCCGATTTTCTCCCGCTTGGAATCGACTACTTCTCCATCCTTTTCAAGTGCTACCGTAACGGTATAGAGGTAAGGATTATCGGGCGACCATAGATTCGGATTCTCAACAGTAAATTGCTGTTCAACCTTTTTAAACGTTTCTTCAGCAATTTCTTCGGTGGATATTTCTCCTTCTGCAATAATATTTCCCTGTTTATCATGAAGTGTCGTTTTAACTGAGCCCTGCTGTGGTCTGTCGTACGAATTCAAAATATCGGCCTGTACGCTAACGGTCGCCGACTCATTGGTTACATCAAAAGTCCGAATCAACAGTCCACCACCTGCTACACGTCCGGCTGCGATGGGATCGGAGATATGTAGTTTGTCATCAATAAGCAGATATGCGTTGCGATAGAGCCCACTAAAATAATTGAAGTCAAGATTTTCTATGGGTTTTCCCGGCGGAATCGTAGGATTATCCTCGTTATTGAGTTTCACCAACAGCACGTTTTCCTGATCAAACTGCACCTCGTCAGTGATATCCACTACAAACGGCAAGTAGCCGCCTTTGTGTTTGGTCAATTTTTCGCCATTTAGATAAACGTCGGCCTCATGCATAGCTGCGCCAAATTTAACGGCAACACGCTTGTCGCTGTTTTCGGATGCAACCTCAAAAAACTTGCAATAAAAGGCCGTGCCCTGCCACTGCTGATCCTCAATTACAAGTGGTTCAATATGGGCTGTATGCGGGAGAGAAATATGCTCCCAATCAACCTCACTCTTCTTCTCAAAATAATCAGCCTCTACCGTTGTGTCGATACCCCGGGCAAACTGCCAATCACTATTAAAATTCAGGGTGGTCCCATCCTCAAACTCTTTTTTTGAACTTACAGAGGAATCACATCCCAATCCCAAAACGGTGAGAACGAGTAGTAAAGGTAAAAGCTTTCGCATAATTATCTGCTATTTAATTTTTTGATTGTTCAATCCATACTGACTCCACGGCAAAATTGCTGTTCTCTTCCACCACTGAGCTCCCATCAGCCGGAACAAAGACGAATTGTATTTCTTCTATCTTTGATGGATCAAGAGTCCCATCTAAATCTGCCTTAAACCAAAGCGGTAAAAAAGTGGGATATGGTCGAGGGAGCAGCATCATCGAATCAGACTTAAAAGCAGAGAATGGCAACTTATGCGTCTCAAACTGATTCGACAGCTCAATTATTGAACTGTACGAAGTGCCATCCTCCAACACCACTATGGCTTTTATATTTCCTCGCACTTTACCTCCTTTTACGTTCACCGCAAATAAATCAGATTGGTCAACTGACTGTCCTACATGCTCTAATTTATCTCCCAGAATAAGATTCCAGCCCAGCGTTTCATTTTCTTTCGTTAGATCTTCACCGGCAAATGCTTGTATCGCACGGCTGCCGGCAGTATTTGTGGATATAAGCTCAAAACCGTTGTCGCTGTTCCAGGTTGTGAAAGCAGTATTTATATTATCGTATCCATCCTCGGCGGCCGTAAATAGATCAATTGCAGCATCAGTTTCATAAGCCTCCATATGGTATTGCTCATCGTGATGATAGTCCCAATCGCCGGGATGCCCCTCATATCCGCCGGGAAAGGTGAGCGTTTTATCTTCCCGATCTACGGTAATCCAATAGTTAATGGTGCCGGGATATAATTCGTCGGCCGAAATGCTTGCTTCAAAGGTATAAGTAGATGTTTTTTTCATAGAAACATCTTTGGTCTCCCAACCACTCTGCATCACCAAACTCACTTTGTCAGTATCTTTTAGTGAAGCTGCTTTTGCTTTAATGGTGAGGGGTTTGTCAGCTCGAACACCGGATGGAGATTCATGTCCGACAACCGGCTCACTGTTTGTTTCGGGCGGAGTTACAAACTCATTAATGCGAATATTGCCCATTTGATAATCATTAGCAGGAAGATTAGTAGCCTGTTTATCCCGATACACTAAATAAGCCCCCGGCGATATCGTAAAAGATCCATCCTTAGCCTGTATCTGTTGATCATTGCCCTCATTGATCCCTTTCACCTGAAACGAATTCCCAAGATCAGGTAAGTCAATAATCATATTATGACTTTTCCATTCAATCCACGTCAGTCGTTTATCGAGGGCGACAACGTCAAACGGATCGCGAATTTGAATGGCATCAGGCATTACTTCGAGGCGCCAAATGCCGTCGCTAATCTTATCCAAAAAGTAGGCGCCTGCCCCCTCGTATGAAACCAACGGCGAACTGCCAACACCGGCAACGTGTTTTAACGCCTGAGCGTCTTTCGGGGCGGTTTCCGTATCATTTGAATAGAAAAAAGAAGTATCGGCGTTAAATTGACTTAATCCCTTTTTGTGGCTCACCTCAAAATCTCCAAATGTATTATTCTGCGGATACCGACCATAGCTTTTATCTCGTTCAAGCTGATGGAATGCCGCGGAGGCAATTTTCATACTTACTGCTTTCGACGGCGTATATGCCATGTTTAAATAATGCGTCCGGTAATCGGTATTGACGTGACCCATAGCCATAGGATCGTAGGCAAACTGCGAAGCCCATTGAAAACCCGCCTCCCGAAAGCTACGTGCCATAGCCGGATAAGTGTACGGTTTCAGAAAATCGGCAGAATCAAACTCATAAACCATTTGCGCCTTGGTTCGGAAATTTTCTTTGTCCGCAAAAGGAATGGGATACTCATCAATATAGGGCAGATAATTTTTAGTGATCTCCTCCCCGCCTACCAATCCTCCGGGATACCACTGAAAGGTCGTGCCGTCAATATCGGCATTCATAACCCCTTCAGCCATCGACGGATTCTGAGCGATGTTATAAAATATCGGTTTTTTAAGTCCATTATCACGCAGGTGATCAGCCAGCATATTTATATAGCTGGTCACCGAATCCTGACTGCCGCTATGAGTAGGCTCATTATCAATCTCAATAGCAATAATATTGGGATCTTCCTTATAGGTAAGTCCGGTATATGGATTTTTGTGATTTATAAACTCCGTGAGATACCGCTTGATCACCGGCCAAAACTCAGGATTCTTGGGCGCTTCTTCTTTGGAAATATAATTAGCAAAACCATTTGTTTCGGTCGGTGGCTCGGGGTACCCATTGTCATAATAGGTGATGGGCGTAAGTACTGCTTTGATGCCCCGCTGTTTTAATTTTGCCAACTTGTAGTCAAGCAAATCCAAATGCTCATTTTCTACCAGATGTCCGAGACTGTCACTGATCTCCGTATCCCATACATGCAGGCGGAATCCGTCAAAACCGAGGCGAGCAAAATGGTAAACATCCTGATCTATAATTTTTTTATGACTCCTTCCTAACTGATTGATAGCGCGGTAACTATGGGCAAACGGTGGTGAATAATTAACGCCAAAAAAAGCGGCTTCCTCACCTGAATCAACAAAGCGCATTACGCCTTCTTCATCCACTTCTACCAACGATTGTTGTTGGGCTTCCGCAAGCTGCATAACTCCGGCAGTCATCAGAAAAACCCAACCAACGCAAAGAGTTTTCAGAAAAGACTTGCTATCTGCATTCATAAATCCTAATCGCTTATTCCATTTAAATTTTATCCGCTAATTGCTATCGTAATCATAATCGATATATTCGATACCCTGATGGACATTGCCTTCAAAGTCGAAAAGCGTATTATTTTCCCATGATGAGCCGGTCCCCCATCGGTCTTTCATGTCGGATGTAATCCAAGCCGGCTCCCAGTACATGAGTCCCGTTCCGCCACCGTCCATAATTTCTTTTGTAAGATCAATCATAAAATTGCGCTGACCTTCTTTGGTGGCAGGATATCCATCCACAAGCGCACTTTGCCCGAATTGATTGTTATAGTCATCAGCATAATCCATCGTCCACGGATAAGCCGCCTCCACAATCATGACTTCTTTGTCAAAACTACTGCGAAAATCAGAAATGTAATCACTAATTTGATTCAGTGACACCTCAGACCAAGGCGTATAATAGGAAAAGCCGATGATCTCAAAATCAGTTACACTACCTGAAGTGGTAATATTGTCAAACCACCACTTCACATTTTCAGGCTGAGCGATATGCAGAATAATTTTAGTGTCCACATCCGAATTGGACGACACATCTCGGACAGCTTGGATACCGCTATTGATTACTTCGCCGGTATTCGACCAATTTTCATTACAGACATTAAGCGGAGGAAAACCCTGCGGTGCATTGGAATACAGGAGTCCGCAATTGATCTCATTGCCGATTTGCACATACTCCGGCATCAAGCCTTCATCTTCTAAATGCTGCAGAGTTTCTGTGGTATAGCTGTAAACAGCATCCTTCAGCTGCTCCAAATTAGTAATATCTCTCCAGGCCTCGGGAATATTTTGTTGTTCGGGATCAGCCCAAGTATCCGAATAGTGAAAATCCAGGTTAACGGCCATATCATGTTTCTTGGCTTCACCAATGGCACGCGTCACATCGGCAAGATCATTATACATTGGGTTATCCTCTCCCTCGTACACATTGGCCGTCCACTCGGGATCATGCCACAGCCGAAGACGTACCACATCAGTCCCATAGTCGCTGAATATTTTATAGGGATTTTCGACCGCGCCAGAATCCCGATACGTACCCCCGTGATCTAAGATCTGATTCACATACGACAGGTCGGCCCCCATCAAAAATTCAGTCTTTTCTTCAGCTGGAGGATTTGATTCATTTCCGTCATTTCTATTGTTATCACCAATGGTAGGCGAATCCCCCTGGCAGCCCAATATTGACAAGCTTAAAATAACAAGTGAAATATATTTCCGAGCCATGGGAATATGCCCTAAAAGTTGAAACCGGTTTCACAGAAAATACTTATACCAAATGTTAACGATAACATCACTGATTAAAAATATAATACAATAACAGAATTTATCAAACAGGATTAAAGCTGAAATCTATTTTTAGAAAGTTTAATGACTAAAAAAACTTAACAACCGCAGGAAGATCGTATTTTAAGCGTAGTGGGCACTTCAATTTTTTCCACAGTTGTATCATCCTCTTCAATAACACTGATCAGTTTTCTTGCGGCCCGTTCTCCCATTTGGTAGGCAGGCTGATGTACGGTCGTCAGCGGAACATCCAGTAAGGAGGACCGGATGTCATCCGTAAATCCTACAATGGCAATATCATCAGGAATTGTTAGTCCGTACTCTTTGATGGCTTCAATAG
This sequence comes from Fodinibius sp. AD559, assembly GCF_052712805.1. Lineage (NCBI taxonomy): Bacteria > Pseudomonadati > Balneolota > Balneolia > Balneolales > Balneolaceae > Fodinibius > Fodinibius sp. AD559. The sequence goes on along the minus strand of NZ_JBQPVW010000002.1, from coordinate 490,056 downwards.
CACCAATGGCGGTGGGGTCATTAACCGAAACGATAGCCTCGGGAAGCTCTTCTCTCCCCTTTTCCAATAGCTCAATCATTGCCTCATATCCGGTATCCTCTTTAAATCCAGCCTGAATAATCCACTCTTCATTTAATGCTAAATTATGGGCATTGAGCGCTTCTTTATAGCCCTGTAGTCGCTCTTTACCGATAGAAACTTTCTGTGGTCCACTCAGGTGGGCAATTTTGGTATAGCCATGTTCTGTAATTAAGTGCTCCGTTATTTTCTGGCTACTCTCCCGGTCATTTACGCTTACGCAACTCGCTCCGATATTTTCAATACAGCGATCAAAAAATACTACTTTTGCACCCCCTTCAATGATGCTTTCATAAAAGGAATAATCCTCACGGGTCAGGGATGATGAAATGAGTAGTCCATCCACGCGCTGACTCCGTAATGTCTCAATCGCTTCCTTTTCACGACTAAACAACTCGTTGGCATTGGTTAGAAAAAGCTGATAATCTGACTTATACGCGACTTCCTCAATACCCCGAACTACTTCGGGAAAAAAAGCATGGGTGATTTCAGGGATAACAACACCAAGCGTATGGGTTTTTCGGGAAACTAAACTTTTGGCCACTCGATTGGGAGTATAGCCCATACTCTGAGCTTTTTCGCGGACGCGCTGCTTCGTTTTTTTATCTACGTTATCCCGATCATTTAAAGCACGGGAAACAGTCATTGCTGAAACGCCCAACGCATCGGCAATATGCTTTAGAGTAACTTCGGAGCCCACAAAATCAGTATTCGTTAAAATTACACAACGGCCTAATGTAACCAGCTTTATGGATTAATGTTAATACCCGTTAAATACTCACCTTGATTAATTAATGCAAATGGGACAGGTTATCGAACTATGCTACGAATAATGTACAATGGAAGTATTAATACCCCCTCGCCACTTCGCGGTACTCCTCTCGAGGGGAGAATTATTTTGACCAGTTCCTCCAGGAAGCTTTATTCAGAATAAACTTAATGACTAAAACTCCCAGGAAAGCGTCAGCCGTGGTATAATATCAGTATCCGGTGAAATACCCTGCCCATTTTTTCCATATATAATTGCTTCGATATTGGGCATCAGGTGTACCTGATCAGCAAGTAAAAAGTCGGCTCCTCCAACGAGAAAGGTAGACTCTACATCCTCAGCAAACGGAATGTACGAGTTGCCACTGCCGCCCATATATCCGTCGAAAAGATGATCGGCACGCAAGAATCCTTTTGTTGTATCATTTATTTTAAAATTGGTAAACACGGATACAAGATCCAGGCTCTGTGCGGATAAACCAAGTTGCCCCTCATGGTACTGGTTAGAATAAAGTGCGCCTACATTCAGCTTTTCAGATTCATAGCCTCCAAAAAGCTGTGCGGTATAGCTGTCGGGATCGTTAGTCTGACTGTTATAATCCCCGTATCCTTCAATAACAATCTTGTCGGTAAGATTATACCCCAGTGACAACATTACTTTTTTACCTCGGTTGACATCAGGCTTGTTGCCGTTCCCATTCCCAACAAATAAGTGATAGTTGAGATCTCCTGCCTGGCCAAGTCGCCCTTTAAAAGCTAATCCAAAATCGCGTGAACTGCCGAAATCGTATAAATCTTGCGGCGATTTTTCGACAGACCGATAGCCCCAAACATCTTCGGTTAATCCAAACGTAGGAGAACTTGAGATACCAGCTAAAATTTGATGGTTCTCATTTTGCCATTTCAGATAAGCATCTTTGACGTTGGGTATCATCTCTGTACCAGATTGAAAGTCACCGGCCGAATTCATTTCAAGACGAACTCTTGTAGAAATGGATTCATTCAGATCCCGATTATAGGTCATATAAATACGACGAAACCAAAATCCATTTTTCCCGTCTATATCTTCGTTGTGATGCTGGGCCATCCAGTAATAGTCACTATAAACCCGCCCACTGAGGGTGGCATCATCACCTATGGTGATTTGTGCAAATGATTGCGTGGCAGAAAAACCAATAAATAGCAGGCATAGTAATGCTAAGCGTTTCATAATAATTTTTGTTTTTTGTGCTGATCAGTTTTTACTTAAATAACTGCAGAAATTAGTAAGGTACTTGGCGGTAGGATTCGTAAAACTGCAGTTTAAATCCCTATTTAAAAACTACGACTTATCCGGTTCCCCGTGGTCGTTATTATTTTTTGTTTTCATCTTTTTATGCTTGAGCACCTTGGCTTCAAGATAGAAGATGAGCTCTTCGGCAATATTTTTCGACAAATCTCCCACTCGTTCCAGTTTTCTGACGATCGAAAACAGATACAAGTAGTTTTTGGTCTGACTGACATCCTGCTCAATAAGCTCAGCCGTTGACCCTGATACCTCTCTGTTTATTTGATTCAAAGTCTCATCCAATCGAAAAACTTTTCGTGCAAGTCCTGTGTCTTCGGTGATAAAAGCATTAAATATATTACTCACCATTTTGTTTGCCGTATCATACATTTCATCAAGACGCATGGTTTTCATGTTCTCTTCATCTATTTTACGCCCAAAATCCACAATGTATTTGGCTATACTGTTAGCATGGTCACCGATTCTTTCCAGATCAGAATTTATTTTAAAAGCCGCCATCACAAAACGTAAGTCTACGGCTACCGGATTATGCAGAGCCAACAAATTTTCGCAATCCCGATCTATGGTAAGTTCCAGGCTATCTACCCTTTTTTCGTTGGCCATTATCTCGTGAGCTAACTCCTCATCAAAATTATCAAGCGCTTTTTGTCCCTTTTCAAGCTGATTTTTAACCAAAAACATCAGCTCCAGAACGTTATCTTTTAATAACTTAAGTTCGCTGTCCAAGTGTTGTGGTGCCATTATTAAAGAGTTTTAAATAGTTGACTGACTGATAAATTATTATCCAAATCGTCCGGTAATATAGTTTTGTGTGCGATCTTTCTCCGGATTGGTAAATATTTTTTGCGTATCGCCGTATTCTATTAACCTACCCATATACAAGAAAGCGGTGTTATCACTTACGCGGGCCGCTTGCTGCATGTTATGGGTTACAATAACGATCGTAAATTCCTTTTTAAGCTCGTGAATCAAATCTTCAATTTTTCCGGATGATATTGGATCAAGCGCCGAGGTAGGCTCGTCCATCAACAGCACCGATGGCTTTACCGCCAGTGCCCGGGCAATACAAAGTCGCTGCTGCTGTCCACCCGAAAGAGCCAGCGCCTGTTTTTCCAGTTTCCCTTCAATCTCGTTGTAAAGCGTAGCTTGTTTCAGCGATTCAATAACGCGATTTTCAATAAATTCCTCATCTTTAACACCTTGTATGCGCAACCCATAGGCGACATTTTCATAAACAGACTTTGGAAAAGGATTCGGTTTTTGAAAAACCATTCCTACCCTTTTGCGAAGCTCTTCTACTTTAATCGACTCGTCATAAATATTCTTATTGTCTATCAGGATCTTACCATTCATGTGGAAGCCATCAATATTGTCATTCATGCGGTTAAACAGCCGTAAAAATGTTGATTTCCCACATCCCGAAGGACCAATAAAAGCCGTTATGGATTGTTCTACGATATCTAGGCTGATATTTTCAATAGCCTGAAAGTCATCGTAAAAAACATCTATATTTTTAGCCTGCAGCTTGAAAGAACGGTTATTGGGGTTCAGCTTTGGCTTAGTTTTCACTTTTGACGTTTCAGGTTGTTGACTTGTTGTTTCCGAATCCATACTAATCACTTAAGAAATTAAAAAAAGATAGAGATTACCACTCCATTTTGCTTTGCCACTTGTTTCGTAAATATACCGCTATGCCATTCATGATAAAGGTGATTCCGAGAAGTACAATAATAGCGGCTGCCGCATTGATGATAAACTCTTCTTGTGGACGCGACACCCAATTATAAATTTGTACCGGCAATACTGTAAATTCATCCAGCGGATTTTCAGGTGCAAATGGCACATATACCAAAGCACCAACTACAATAAGGGGAGCTGTCTCTCCGATAGCACGTGATAATGCCAGGATCACTCCCGTTAAGATCCCTCCAAAAGAGGCCGGTAAAACCTGATGCCATATCGTTTGCCATTTAGAAGCACCCAACGCATTTGAGGCATCCCTGATAGAGCTTGGAACCGCTTTGATGGCTTCTCGGGTTGATACAATAATGATCGGTAATATTAATAACGATAAGGTAAGTGCCCCGGCTAAAATACTATTCCCCATATCCATCATGCGTACAAAAACCCCCAATCCAAGCAGGCCGTAAATAATAGATGGTACGCTGGCCAGATTGGAAATATTAATTTCAAGGAAAGAACTCCACATGTTGTTCTTCCCATACTCTTCCAGATAAATGCCTGCGCCAACCCCCAGTGGGAATGAGATTAGCGTTGTAAATACCATGATCCAAATGGTGCCCATCCAAGCAGTATAAATACCCGACTCTTCGGCAAATCGCGAGGGTAACTGGACCATAAAATCCCAGCTTAGGCGTTGGATCCCCATATAAATAACGAACCCTATAAAAATGGCCAGAATCACAATGCCAATTATGCTAGAAAAGATGCCTACGTATTTAAACACCTTGTCTTTTAGTCTGTTGATCTTAGCGTTATTCATACTTTTCCTGATACCTGTTTTTAATCCAGAAACTGATATTATTCAAGATAAATGTGACCACAAACAATGTGATACCCGCGGCAAATATCGTTTGGTAAGCCACGGTTCCCTGTGGCACGTCACCCGAGCTGACCTTCACGATATAAGCAGTAATTGTTTCAATAGGTACCGTGGGATCGAAGGTAAATACCGGTGTCTGTCCCGCAGCAATAGCAACAATCATCGTTTCACCAATAGCACGAGACAGTGCCAGAATAATGGAAACCATAATACCCGACGAAGCTGCCGGAACCATTACTCGAAAAGCCGTTTGAAATCGTGTTGATCCCATCCCATAAGAGGCCTGACGTAGCGAATCAGGAACCGCAGCCAACGCATCCTCACTTAGTGAAGACACAAAAGGAATAATCATAATCCCCATTACAATACCAGGGGAAAGCGCGTTGAATCCAGATAAGTCAGGAATAAAAAGCTTTAGAAAGGGGGTTACGATCATCAGCGCAAAGAAACCATACACAACGGTAGGTACCACTGCCAAGACTTCCAAGAGTGGTTTTAGCACTTTTTTAAACCGCTTGGGGGCATATTCATTCAAATAGATGGCAATGGTTAACCCAACGGGCAAGGCCACTGCAATGGCAATAAATGTTGTCAGCAACGTACCCGACACGAGCGGGAGAATTCCGTAATTCTTTTCCGCGAACAGAGGGGTCCATTCGGTACCAGTCAGGAAATCAATGATTGAAACCTCTCTAAAAAAACCAATAGCCTCAAACAATAATACCCCAACAATACCGGCCGTTGTGAGAATGGTTATCAAGGCACATAAAGCCAGTACCTTCTCAATGATTTTCTCTTTAATATTCATGAGCCAGGATAATAGGTGAGTTCTCTGCTCATCTAAAATCTTAGCAATGAGCAGAGGACTCCGATTAAATTAATTTGCTGCTACCGTATCTGAGGCAAAGCTGCGAAATGCTGATTTCTGTTCTTCAATATCCTCTTCGGGCATAGGCACATATCCCACATCCTTTGCCAGTTCTCCGGCATTATCAAAATAGAATTCAACAAATTTTTGTACGGCCGGACGTTTCGCAGCACTCTTAGCCACATAAATATACAGCGACCGTGATAACGGCTTATATGTACCGTCTTTAACGGTTTCCAGTGATGGTTCAACGGGCCCATCGCCGGAATCAATTCCGATAAGCTTCAACTGATCAGCATTTTCTTCATAATACGCCAGACCAAAATATCCGAGCGAATATTTATCTGACGAAATCCCTTGTACAGCTACGTTATAATCAGCCACCGCATTATAATCAGTCCGACTAGCTCCCGATTCTCCATTTATTGTTTCGGTAAAAAAGTCATAGGTACCATGAGCAGTATTTGGACCATAAAGACGAATATCTTCATCCGGCCATCCTTCGCGTATATCACTCCACTGTTGTACTTCACTGTCGGCCTTCCAAATTTCATTAAGTTCCTCAGGGGTAAGTGTTTTAATCCAATCGTTGTCGGGGTGAGCAACGATCGAAATCCCATCTAATGCAATAGAGAATTGCTGATACTCAATGCCATTCTCTTCTGCCAACGCTTTTTCCTCTTCGGATATTTCCCGGGATGAGTTTGATATTTCAGTTTCTCCCCGTACAAATTTTTTGAAACCGGCACCTGATCCGGATGATCCTATCGAAACTCTGATATTCGGTTCTACCTTACGGAATTCCTCAGCTACGGCTTCGGTTATGGGATACACCGTACCGGAACCGTCAATTTTTATTTCATTTTGAGATCCGCCTGATCCGCAAGAATACAAGAAAACACCACTAAAAAGGAAGAGTGCAAATATTTTTTTAACCATTATCTCAGTAATTTAGTATTGGTTGTTTCTATGTGATAAGTATGCTGAAATTCGATGTATAAAGGTATTTCAAAATTCTGAGTCTTTTGTTAACTCAATGTTAATTCTTGAGTACCAATCCTTTCCCATTACCGTAAAAAAGCCTTTCGCTATCGTCTCTCCATAAATTCCTGTGCTAATTAAAGTTAACAATCCTCAGAGATCTACTGATTTGTATCTCCATCTCTTTCTTGGAGTTAAGCAGTAAAATCGTAACTTATTAATCTCTTTAAGCGAGAGAAGTTACAAGAAGTTTAATTTGCATTATTTCAAGTTATGGACCAAGAAAGATCTGATAAATTAGCAGTTTTGATCGATGCTGATAACGCCCAACCGGCTATTGTGGAAGGACTCTTAGCAGAGATCGCAAAATATGGCACCGCTAATGTAAAACGTATTTACGGTGACTGGACATCCACAAAACTGCGCGGTTGGAAAGATCATCTGCTGGATCACTCCATCCAGCCAATACAACAGTTTGGCTATACTACCGGAAAAAATGCGACCGACAGCGCCATGATTATCGACGCCATGGACCTGCTCTATACCAACCAGTTTGATGGTTTTTGTATCGTTTCAAGCGACAGTGATTTCACCAAGTTGGCAGCCCGCATCCGCGAAGCTGGTCTCATTGTATATGGATTCGGAGAACAAAAAACTCCAGACCCTTTTGTAGCAGCATGTGACAAGTTTATCTATACGGAGGTGCTTCGTAGCGAAGAAGAAACGGACGAGGATTCTTCCATACAACGCATGTCAACAAACGAACTCAAGCAGGATACCAAACTTGTCAACCTAACACGTAATGCCATCGAAGCCTCATCCGATGAAAGCGGCTGGGCACATCTCGGTCAGGTAGGTAGCTATATTGCCAAGCAATCTCCCGAATTTGATCCCCGTAATTACGGGTACCGAAAGCTGGGCAACCTGGTGAAAGCTATTAAACTGTTTGAGATTGAAGAACGCTCTACCGGTGAAGGGCAATCGAAAGCCATTTATGTGAAGGATAAGCGGAAGTAGAATACTGATTTTATTGATCACCACTCATTTAATGTAATGATATCATCTCGAACAAAGTGAGAGGCCCTTGGTTTTTCAACACGAGAAACGAAGATTTCTCTCAGCGCTGCGCTTGTTCGAAATGACACCCTAAGTTCTAAAGTAATATCTTGTGGCGATGCTCTGCGTCGTCACTTTAAAACTACTTTAGAGACCTATCAGGTTTCCCAATCATGATAGGTTTTGTCCAGATATCCCTCTACAAGTTAGGTGATTAAACTTCATCCATGGATAACAACTCCAACTATCTGATGAGGAAATTATTCAGAAATGGATGTCCTCTTAATAAACTTGCGTGCAGCCCACTGGCTACCCCAGAATCCCATGAACATAGCCAACAATATCATCGCTCCACAGAGATAATACCAGCGACCAAAAGGCCATTCCAAAACCCCCAATTGCGGAATGTATTCAGGAAGCAAATAGTGAAACGTGGCGTACATCACTCCTACCGAGAGCAAGCCGGCAATTAATCCCTGTACAATTCCTTCAACAACAAATGGACGGCGAATAAATCCATTGGTGGCCCCTACAAGTTTCATAGCTTTAATAAGATCACGCTTTGCGTAAATCGTTAAACGGATAGTGTTAAACACCAAAATCATAGAAGCCAGTAAAATGAGAATTCCCAGTCCCCCGCCCACCATCGCAGCAGTCTGGAAATTTGATTCTATACGCTTCAGTAACTGCTGATTAAACCGTACTTCATCTACCCCCCGATAAGATTGGATTTGATTGACCAGCGAATCAACCTGTGAAATCTGGGCATTGGGATTAATATTTAGCTTAAAAGAAGCGGGTAGGAACTTGAGATCCGCCAGTGACCTTCCTGCCGAGCCAAACTCCTCTTCAAAAACAGCCGCCGCACTGTCTTTGGATATATAAGAAACCTCTTGAACAAGCTCCTCTTCCTTTAGTTGCTCGGACAATTCATTCGTTGTCCGTTCATCCAGATCCATCAAAAATACTTCTACATCAATTGACTTTTTAAGCGACTGAGCCACCTCGTAACCGTTGTAACCCAAACGAGCCAATAACCCCAATAGCAATACCGCAATAAACAGCGAGAATATTGAAGTAAATGCTGCAAGTTTTGCCCGACCGATTCCGGCCATACCTTCCTTAACGACGTAACCTAAACTCATCCTTTTATTATTTTTTAATTTCTGAAAAGTGCCCGAACGCTGAAAATAAACCGGCGCTGCGACATGGGATACCGAGCAGTCTCAAAGTAGCCGAGTTGACTAACATCGTCAAGCACATTTTCCCACCGTAAAATAAACATAATAGATCGCACTCGCGCCGAAATATCCACATCCAGCCTGTTGAATCTCGGTAACTGCTGATCAGCGCTCATCGACTGCCAATAATTTAACTCGGGATTGTAGTGATCAGCCTGATATCGAAACGGGGCAGCCATCCCCGAAACACCAGCCTTTACGTAGGTCGCACGATCAAACAGATACCCCTTCCAATACGCGCTTCCCTTCAACCAGACCCGTTCCTGGGGCGACATCGGAATGGTACCGGATGCAGATAAATAACTATCCGCAAAACGATGAAACACGGCCGATCCCTCAAATTCAAAATTCGTTAAATCCCATTCAAAAAAGCCCGTAGCTGATTGCGAGGCATAATTATCAACATTTGTGAAAAGGCTTTCTGCCATCATAATGCCGTCTGTAATCTCTTTGTGCTGACCGCGAATACCAATCTTCGTATCAGGATTAAAATGATAGCTCAATGTTCCCCGAACGTCCTGTATTTTTTCGTTTTTGAGATCGGGATTTCCCTGAAACTGCCCCGAATTCCAATACAACTGCTGTGGCGTAGGCATAACGGTTCCTGAAGATGCTCCCGCCGTCAAGATGAATCCACCAATGGGAATTTCCCCCTCGGCATTTATCTGATACGACTGAAAACCATCGGATCGCATCTGCAATTCAGCATCGCCCATTAAATCGATAATCGGGATATAATTTAATCGTACACTCCCGTCTGCTTTTGCGGTGGCCCAGTTATCAGCGGGGAAGCTTCTGTTCTCCGGCGTTTGATTGAAGAAATACTCAGCTTTGGCCCCGGTCTCCAGCTCCAAACCTCCCCAATTCCACCACTTGCGGACATTGGCTCCCACCGATTTTAAGCTATATCCGGTACTATCTCCCGGAAATGTCAATAATCGCTCATCACTTCTATGAAAAAGTCCCGTCCTGAAATTGTCTTCTGTTTCCGTGCTGTCGGGATTACGGTGATAATAATTTAAGGTTAGTATATTGTTCTTTTGCCCGGTTGTAGCCGAAGGGTGAACGGCTGAGGCAGAATAACGATCAAAATTAAATGTCCGCATATCCGCCAAATTATACCCAAAAGGCTGACCGATATCGTAATTATTAGTGATATAGTTAAGCTTCAAGTATTTATTTTTTTCTAAATGATGACTGGCCTTCAAATAAATCTGGCGACCGGTAATTTCAGAGTTGTTGTATTCTCCGCCGGAGCGCCGATCCCAGTAGCTCAACTCTATGTTTGTTCGCTGCGATAAATTATGGCTCACTTCAAACTCCAGGTTGCGATAGTTGAACTTGCTTTCGCTGTAAATAAGCCTGGAAAGCGGCTTATTTATATAATACTGGTGATGGTAAAATCGTGACTCATGCACAGTCCCCAAGTCATCAATATAAAATTCAGCAATCTTATTTTGCGGGATCAGCTCCCAGTTGACAATACCGGATACGGGATCATTTAACGAAATATCCTCCCAGTACAATTGTTGGTGACGCGGCTCATGAGCATTTCGCTGTATGGCATTTGAACGAATATTTGTCCCCAGTCGGTAGCTGATAACGCCCGGGGCTCGATTGAGTTTATAGGTCCAGTCCGACCAATACTGCCATCGCAATGTGCTGTCGGTTTCCGTGCGCTCTGCTCCCAGCGGTGCGTGAAATTCCCAGGGATTCACTTTAAACAGCTCCTTCTCTTCTTCTGAGTGAGATTGAGTAGTCGTATCTCGGAGTGTAGATAAACTCAACGGAAAACGAAAAAGTGTATCTGCTGCTGTAGTATTCAAAGAAGTAGTATCATCAACTACATCTGGCAATTCGGGAGGATACAAAAAGAGCGTGTCCGTTTCCGCAGAATCCAACGCTACCGAATCTACCGTGGTTGAGTCGACCTGGGCCACGGTCACCGACTGGCAAACTGCCAGCAATATTAAAAGTAAGTATGTTGTGCGTAATAATTTCAAGCCTGATGTTTTTTAAATCCGTATGGCATTTCTTCAATTCCCAATATCGATCGTCGAATGATTTCTAAAGCAATAGCTGACGAACGCTCTTTATTGATCAGGCGGTCATTCGTAAAGCGAGCTTTCAACGCAAAATGCTCCTCCTGGCTCCAGAATCCAATCCAAACCGTACCCACCGGTTTTTCTTCGGTTCCACCGCCCGGACCGGCGATTCCCGTTGTTGATACGCCTATATCAGCATTCAACTGATAAGCAACGCCTTTTGCCATCTGAAGTGCCACCGGTTTGCTTACTGCTCCGTGAGAATTTAGATCATCCGACAAAACCCCAAGCTGATTCACTTTTACCTGGTTTGCATACGCAATAAGGCCGCCCATCAAATAGCGACTGCTGCCCGGGACATCCGTGATGGCATTTGCCAGGTAACCGCCGGTACAACTCTCAGCAACACTTAATGACAAATCACGCTCTACCAATAAGTCGCCGACTGCTTTCTCCAAATTAAGGTCTTTTCCTTCTCCGATAATATATTTTTCGGCTTTCTCCCTGATATGATTTCGAACAGGATCTATCCGCTCATCAATTTCCTTATCCGAATTACCGTAAGCACTAATCCTAATCTTTGTCCCCTGCGTACTCGGCAGGTAGGCTACGCTAACATGATTGGGCAACACATCACCAAGCGGACCAACGATCTCATCGCTGAGCGTGCTTTCCCCAATGCCGGCCGTGGTAATATAGTGCGAACGTCGAAATTCCGTATCCCCATTGATAGCTCTCACTTTGGGTATCAGCTTTTCATTCACGAGGTGCTTCATCTCATGCGGGACGCCCGGCAACACCGCCAGCTTCACCGACCCGCGATCGAACCACATGCCCGGAGCTGTACCCTGTGTATTAAAGAGCACTTCGCAGCAGTCGGGTATCTCGGCCTGATGGTAATTCGACTTGCTAAAAGGGATATTTCGCTTCTTAAAGACCTTTTTAATGAACTCCAGCACCGAATCCTCGAGCACCAGATCGCAATCAAAAAGTTCGGCCACTGCTCGTTTGGTAATATCGTCGTGGGTAGGGCCAAGCCCACCTGTCGTTACTATAAGATCTGTTGATGACAACGCCTCCGATAAAATATTTTTCATCGTATTTAAATCATCACCAATCGTATAAATGTGGGTCACATCAATTCCTATCTCGGTAAGCACATCACTCAGCCAGCTGGCATTGGTGTTCACCGTATCACCAATAAGTAATTCATTTCCAATAGATATAATGCGGCACTCCATGTAACATCAATATTTAACATTGAGCAAAAATTGTTGATCAAAATATCAAACTCTGGCAGCTTTTCGAAGCTAATTATTCTGCTACAAAAAAGATTTAATTCTCTATAACAATTACTATCTTTGGGCCGTGCGTCAAATACCCAACATATTAAGTACCATCCGTATAATATTGGCTCCCATCTTCTTAATCCTGTATGTTCAGGATGAAGTAGTATGGCGTGCCCTAAGTGTAGGCATTTTTGCCGTGGCTGTCGTTACTGATTTTTTTGACGGGTATATCGCCCGTATGTACAGCGCTGAAACGGAATACGGAGTTTTTTTAGATCCCCTGGCCGACAAATTTTTAACCTTTGCAGGATTCATCTGTTTGCCCTTTATTGATGCCGCGCAATTTCCCTGGTGGGCCATTGGTGTTATTGTTTTTCGGGATATTTTAGTTACAGGGATGCGCGTCTTGGCCGATTACCGCAATATCACGATGGATACCCGCCTGACAGCTAAGGCAAAAACTTTAAGCCAGATGTTCTTTCTTTATCTGGTACTTTTAGTGGGGGTTTTTATAGAAACGGATGTTTGGCTCAGCAGCTACTGCGTACAACTTCTCCAATCAGGGATTTTAGGCTGGCTCATGATGATTATCGTAGCCATAACCGTTTATTCAGGAATAGAATACGTTTTTATCAACAGAAAAATATTTTCAATACAGAAAGATGCCAAAACTGAAACCGATACTCGGTAGTTTCTTTAACGCCGGTTTTTTACCAAACGCCCCGGGAACATGGGGTAGCTTTTTTGCACTTTTCCCTATCTATTTCGTAGGATTATATAGTCCATGGTACGGCATGGTTTTATTAGCAATACTATTTTCCTATATCACCGTATGGGTATCTGAGGAATGCGAAAAAGAATGGGGCGGCGATCCCTCTCCCCTCGTGATGGATGAATTTGCAGGACAGGCTGTGACGTTCATTGCCATTCCCTTTAGCGGAATTCTGTCACAAGATCTGCTCTTGCTGTTTGTTGGATTTATCTTCTTTCGGTTTTTTGACATTCAAAAACCACTTGGCGTCAACAAGTTACAAGAAATTCCCGGAGGTTGGGGAATTCTCGTTGATGATCTGCTGGCCGGGGTATACGCCCTGATATGTATGCAGGGACTTTTATATATTTTAGAAATTATTTAACAATATGCTAATCAATCAGTAATGACATTTTTATTATCATTAACGTTGATCAGCACGCGAACTATTAACAATTGTATATGATTATTGATCAAACATTCTCAAAAGAAATTGCACTTGACTTACTGGACATCAATGCGGTTATCCTGCGTCCCAACGATCCATTTACGTGGTCATCGGGATGGAATTCACCTATCTACTGTGATAACCGTCTGACTATGCGGTATCCCAAAATACGCAAGAAGATCGCCCAGAAATTTGTTGAATTCATATCCGAAGAATATCCCAATGTGGAGGTCATCACGGGTACAGCCACGGCCGGCATTCCGCACGCTGCCTGGATTGCCGAAAATATGGATAAGCCGATGTCATACGTCCGCGCCAAAGCAAAAGCGTATGGGCTTGGAAACCAGATCGAAGGCGGCATCCAGAAAGGAGAAACAACGGTCGTTGTAGAAGATCTTATTTCGACCGGAGGTTCAGCTATTTCGGTGGTTGAAGCCCTGCAATTTATTGGCGCAGAAATAGAAGCTGTACTCAGCATTTTTACCTACGACTTTGATAAAGCAACGAAACGCTTCGGCAAAACGGGGGTCCCCATGTTTACACTCACTGATTACGCTACCCTTATCGATGTAGCCAGCAAAAACGATTATGTCAATGAATCAGATCTCGAAACGCTGGCCGAATGGCGTAAATCACCCGAAACCTGGCCTAATTAGTTTAGTTACAAGTTGTGAGTTGAAAGTTACAGGTTGTGGTTTTTAGCATGGTTAGCGGTACATCATAAAATCGAATAATTGTCTTTTAGATTTATATCCAACTTTTAACATTCAAAACCTGCAACTTCAAAACTTTCATAAAGAGCTAAACTCTCCTTATATTCACCAGTCTAAATAATCAGGAATAAAACATTGCCACAGTGGATCAACGCAACTTTTACATCGAGACGTACGGCTGCCAAATGAACGTCTCTGATACCGAAATCGTCAACTCCATTTTGATGGAGGAAGGTATGCAGCCCGTTAACGAACCGGAAGAGGCCGAAATCATTTTTATCAACACCTGTTCGGTTCGCGAAAATGCCGAAGAGCGTGTCTGGAATCGCCTTAAAGAATTTAAAGCGCTAAAAAGAGAACGGGATGACCAAAATATGACTGTGGGCGTGCTGGGTTGTATGGCCGAACGTATCCGCGAGCAGATTATGGAAAAGGAAGAGCTTGTCGATCTCGTTGTTGGTCCCGATGCTTACCGCGACCTGCCTAAATTGCTTTCTGATGTTGATAACGGACAAAAGGCTGTTAATACCATTCTTTCGCTGGAAGAAACCTACGCCGATATTAAACCGGTCCGCCGTAACGATAACGGCGTAAATGCTTTTGTCACGATTATGCGCGGCTGCGACAATATGTGCGCTTTCTGCGTGGTGCCGTTCACCCGTGGGCGTGAGCGCAGCAGAACGGCAGAAAGCATTATTGAAGAACTGCAACAACTTAGTAATCAGGGCTATAAAGAAGTTACCCTGCTGGGACAAAATGTTAATTCCTATGATGACGGAGATAATTCTTTTGCTGATCTGATGTACAAAGCCAGTCAGGTTGATCCGGAGATGCGCATTCGCTTCTCTTCCCCACATCCCAAAGATTTCCCCGAAGAACTGCTGGAAATTATTGCCGAGCAACCAAATCTTTGTAATTATATTCATATTCCGGCGCAGTCGGGTAATAATGACGTACTGGAACGCATGCGACGTCCTTATACCCGGGAGCAGTATTTAGATCTTGTTGAAAAAATGCGTGATATCATTCCGGGTGTTACACTTTCTACTGATATTATTACCGGTTTCTGTGGTGAAACGGAAGAAGAGCATCAGGATACGATGTCGTTAATGGCTGAAGTCGAGTACGACCTGGCATATATGTTTGCCTACTCCGAACGCGGACGCACGCTGGCGCAGCGAAAATACGAAGACGATGTCCCCGAAGACGTTAAGAAACGTCGCCTTTCGGAGATCATCGAGCAACAAATGAATATCCAAGAAGAACTTAACAAGAAAGAAATCGGGCGCCGACACCTGGTACTCGTTGAAGGAACCAGCAAGCGGTCTGACGAGCAGCTGTGCGGACGTACGGATACCAATAAAATGGTCGTTTTCGATCGCGAAGAGCATATCGGAAAAGGTGATTACGTTGAGGTAACAATTACCGATTGTACCTCTGCCACCTTGATGGGAGATCTCATCAAAAAGAGTAGCATACAGGAATTTAGCCAGGAAACAGTAGCTGCATAAAATTTGGGACGCGATTATTTCCAATCGCTCAGGACAAACAAATCGTCATATAATTCCTGAGAAATGCTTATAAAGCAGCTTCCGTTATAATAATTACTGCTGAATCTTTATGTATCTAAAGCAGTAATTATTACCTTTACTTATACTTGTACTTGTACAAAAAAGTTTTAACACAAATATTTTCTAAACGAGCTTCTCCCCTATGGATCGTGAAGTATTTCAAGAACGATTTGGACTTATTGGAGAATCTGCCGCGCTCAAGCAGGTTATTGACAAAGTTATACAGGTAGCTGACACCGATATCACCATACTTTTGGAAGGCGAAAGCGGCGTGGGTAAAGATGTAACGGCCAAAGCCATCCACGAAATAAGTCACCGCAGTAATAATAACATGGTCATCGTCAACTGTGGTGCCATCCCCGAAGGCATTATTGAAAGTGAACTATTCGGACACGAAAAAGGTGCTTTTACCGGTGCTCATGAAGCACGAGAAGGATATTTTGAGAAAGCCGACGGCGGTACAATTTTTCTTGATGAAATTGGTGATACTCCTCCTAACATCCAGGTAAAACTACTTCGGGTACTCGAAACAGGGGAATACTTTCGGGTTGGATCAAGTAGCGTCCGCCAAACGGATGTTCGAGTATTAGCTGCTACCAATAAGGATCTATGGCAACTGGTTCAGGACGATGATTTCCGCGAGGACCTATATTACCGGCTCGATACCGTAAAAGTTAAGCTACCTCCCCTCCGCGAACGTCCTGATGACATTATCCCCATTTTCAGAAAGTTTGTTACTGAATTTTCTGCTAAATACGATTCTGTATTCAAGGGTTTTTCGGATGATGCCAAAGAGCTTTTAATCTCTTACCGTTGGCCGGGCAACGTCCGCGAGCTCCGCAATGTGGCCGAACAGCTGGTGGTACTCGAAAAATCTCAATTTATCGATACCGAGAAACTCCAAAAGTATCTCAAGGGACGACAGCACGAAGGATCGGCCGACAACCTGCCTGTTCTTGCTGATAAGGATTCACAAAGCGGATCGAACGCCCCATTCGGAAACGATGATCAGCGACTTATTTACCGGGCGCTTGTTGAGCTACAAAGCGATATTGGGGATTTAAAAAAGATGCTGGGAACCTTTCTATATTCAACATTTTCACAAAAAAATATGAAAGCCCTTCCCCAAAATATCCAAGATGAGTTTAGCCAGAGCAATATGTCTGACGTCAATATGGATGTCGATGTCGGCGATGCTGCTGATGAGGAGATCGGCGGCGTTGAATCTTTTGCTGAAGCGGATATTTCTGAAGAAGAATCTGATGAAGACAATATGTTCTATCAGTTTTTTAACGATGATGAAGTTCCCTCAATAGAAAAAGCAGAACAGTTTCTAATTGAACAGGCACTCAGAAAATTCGACGGTAATCGACGAAAAGCATCCGAAGCGCTGGGCGTTAGCGAACGAACCCTTTATCGCAAGCTGGACCAATATGATCTGCAATAACAAACGGGGAATTCTTGCTGTACTACTCATCGCTTTTGCCCTGAGCGGTTGCTTCAGATATAGCTTTACGGGTACTTCTATCCCGGATGATGTAAATTCAGTTTACATACCCTTCTTTGCCGATCAGTCTTCCGGCGGTATAGGAAATTTAAGCGATCAACTAAATACTGCCCTCGTTGATCGATTTATAAATCAAACAAGACTGCAGCTTTCGAATTCACGGGCTGCGGCCGATGCCGTTTTAGAGGGAGCTATTGTCAGTTATGCCAACGAACCCTTTAGTGTAACCGGCGAAGGGCAAAGCAGTTTAAATGAAGTTTCCATTTCCGTACGGGCCACATTTCAATACACAGATAAAGAGCAAGCCGAATGGAGCAGTACATTTCGTGGATCAGACACCTATGATACCAATGAAAATCCTATTGAAGGAGAAACAACTGCAGCTGGTGAAGCACTCAATCAAATAGCTGACAACATGTTTAATGATGCCGTAAGCGGCTGGTAGTATTGAAGAATATTTTGATGAGCAACACAAATCTATTTATATAATAAGCGTATAACATTGGTTGGGAATCAGTAAAAAATAACAGATGCCTCAGTTACCATTTAAAATTCCAAAGTCACTGGCTTCATATGCCGAACATTTTGACAAGGAGCCCATTAAAGCTACAAAACGACTCAAAAAACAACTCAAAAAAAGGGGGCCCGATGCCGTAGGACATTTTTTACTGGCATGGTTTTATCACTTGGAAGGAATGGATGAGCAGGCCATTGATGAGGCTCTTAAAGCCCGCATTTTTGCCCCGGGAAGCCCCTTTTTCGAGAAGCTGCATTATTATCTGAGCCACCCCAATACGTTTGAAGCATGGACTCTCGATTCTGAAACAGTTATCTCTCAAAAAGGTACCCAGTTAATTGAGGAGCCGGGGCCCGTTTTAAATTTGGATTCACTTATACAAAAGCTTTCATCTGTTAAATCAAAACGGATACGTCCGGACGAAAAAGAAGAATCCAAGGATAAAAACAAAGAGAAAGTTTCAGCTGATAATGTAGATGATATTGTCTCAGAAACGCTGGCTCAAATCCATGAACGCCAGGGAAAGCTGGATGCTGCCATTCATACCTATGAACGGCTCAAAGAATTGAGGCACAACAAAAAAGAAGAATATCAGGACGAGATTATCCGGCTTAAAGCCTTAAAGGAAGAAGACAGCAGCAAAGAATAGTAACTCTTCTCTCTACTTATCCTTTTACAAAAGGATTTGCTTTTTTTTCGTGGTTGATCGTTGTCTTTTCTCCGTGACCGGGATACACCACCGTATCATCCGGTAGTGTGTATAACTGTTCTCGAATAGATTGTTCCAATACCTTGAAATCTCCTTTATAGAGATCGGTACGGCCTATGCCTTCTCTAAAAAGCGCATCTCCCGCGATAACCAAACCATCAGTTTGGCTATAAAGCGAAACATGATCAGGGGCATGACCGGGTGTATATCGGACGTCAAAAGAAAAATTGCCGAGTGACCAGTTTTCAGTTACCGGCAGAACATCGGGATCAAAAGAAAACCCATCAGAGGTGAATCCAAACATGGCAGCCTGTGATCCAAAATTATTCCACAGGTATCGATCCTTGTCACTTAAATAAACGGGCACATCAAAATTATCCAACACTGTTTGTAATCCCAACACATGATCTACATGAGCATGCGTTAAAACAATAGCAATCAGATCTACATTCTGATTATCAATCTCCTCTTTTACTTTTTGATATTCCGCATCTTCTATAAATCCGGGATCGATAATCAAGGCCTGTCCTCCTTGAGTCAGCAGGTAAGTATTTTCGGCAAATGGTCCTACAGTATATTTAATAACATTCATATGTGATACTCATCCATTAGAAAAAAAATCAAATAAAAAAGGGATGCATCTCCTTGCGAAATGCATCCCTAAATTCTTTAGTCTTCCAAAAACTCTTAGTCGTCTTGTTTGCCGTAACGCTTCTTAAAGCG
This sequence comes from Fodinibius sp. AD559, assembly GCF_052712805.1. Taxonomy (NCBI): domain Bacteria; kingdom Pseudomonadati; phylum Balneolota; class Balneolia; order Balneolales; family Balneolaceae; genus Fodinibius; species Fodinibius sp. AD559. The sequence continues at coordinate 470,940 of NZ_JBQPVW010000002.1, read as the reverse complement.
ATCGATACGACCAGCTTTCTTCTGAAAGTTCATGTTGCCGGTATAAAAAGGATGGTTTTTAGAATCAACCTCGCTGCGATATACACCGTCTTCGGTATCTATCGTACTGCGAGTCTTAAATTCAGTACCATCGCTCATTACAACCGTAATCTCTTCGTACTCTGGGTGAATTCCGTCTTTCATGGGATCATTAAATTTCTTTATTGCTTAATTCGGTCGGTAAATATAAGGGCTTAAGAGCCTACTTGCAATCTCAATCATTGTTCCAAATCATCGAAATCATCCAGATCATCAATGGAACCGAGCATGCTTCCCAGCATATCAGAATAGCTGCGAGCATCATCTAACTCCTCTTTGCCTACCATCGAATGCTGATGAAGGGCCTCGATAACAAAATCCATCAGCACATACTGATCGTTATCTTTATCGAGCAATGAGTTTTCCTCCACCAGTGATGAGAGTCCATCAACGCCATCAAGGAATTTCTCATACTCTTTTCGACTCATGTTATCACTGATATCCAAGGTATTACCATCGGCAAACCAATCCAGCACCGGCTGATAGATATTTTCATCACTTTTCTTCTGTTCGCCGGGATCAGGAAAATAGCGAGCAAACGTCTCTTTGATTCCCTTCCCGATAATATGCTTCGCAACATTTGAAGCCCCCTCCTGTTCGCCTTCGTATACCAGCTCCAACTTACCGGTCAATGCAGGAACAATATGAAACAGATCCGTGATGCGTGCTACCGTTTTAGACTCATTATTCACAAGCGCCCGACGTTCAGCTGCAGAAATAAGCTGCTCCATTGCTGTAATGGTCATCCGGGTAGAAACACCACTCTTCTGATCGATGTACTCTGAATCCCTGGCTTCAAAAGCAGTCTGCTCCAGCAATTCTTTGATCACCGGTGGAATCGTTACATCCACTACCCCATCGCGCGAAATCCAGGCCTCTTGCTGGGTGATTTTCATCCCCGTTTCCAACTTTTGGGGGTAATGTGTTAAAATCTGCGAATCGATACGGTCTTTCAGCGGTGTAATAATACTTCCCCGATTGGTATAGTCCTCGGGATTGGCAGAAAATACCATCAGCACATCCAGCGGAATACGAATGTTGAAGCCCCGAATCTGAATATCACGTTCCTGCATTATATTAAGGAGCGCTACCTGAATGCGCGGCTGTAGATCGGGCAGTTCGTTAATCGCAAAAATTCCACGATTCGTACGTGGGACCAACCCGAAGTTTATCACATTCTCGTCGGCCAGAGTCAGCTTCTCGGCTGCAGCCTTAATAGGATCAATATCCCCAATAAGATCGGCCACCGCTGTATCGGGGGTCGCCAGTTTTTCGCCATACCGCTCGGTGCGGTGCACCCAGCGGATGGGAGTTTCATCCCCCTTTTCTTCCACTAATTCTCTCGCATGCTTTGATACCGGATTAAATGGATCGTCATGAATTTCTGATCCCACAATAACGGGCATATACTCATCCAAAAAAGAAGTCAGCTGACGCAATATCTTGGTCTTTGCCTGTCCCCGAAGCCCCAGTAAAATAATATCATGCTTTGCCAACAGGGCGTGCTGCAGCTGGGGAATCACTGATTTGTCATACCCCATAATGTCGGGGAATAGCGTTTCACCCGACTGTATCTTCTCAATTAAGTTTTGTCTTATTTCTTCCTTAACCGGTATGGATTCCCAGCCTGATTTTTTTAATTCCCCTAATGTTTTAACAGTATTTTTCAGCTTTTCCATTGACCTTATAAATAGTTTTACAATTCAGAATAATTTATAACCCATTCACAAGCAGAATCATTTCATCGCTACAATGAATATCATTTTGAATACCAGAATTGCAAAAATAAATGGCTTGTTTCTGGTATAAAAATAATTTTCGTGTGCAGTCATTATTCACTTGAATCTCTCCTCATAAATTGTTAGATATCAGATGAAATGAAAGCGCTTACATATTTACTTATGGGCTAAATTTTTTAATACTCAATGTAAGCGCTTTCATTCATAGTGAAATTACAAACGATCAACACATTTTATCCTCTATTAAAGAATATGTTCAAGACTTATCCACAATAATCTAAACCAACCTCTATGATACCAATTAAAAAGCTACTCATTACGTCGTGTCTGGTACTGGGACTCACACTCCCGGGATTAGCACAGAGTTCCGTATCGGGAACGGTAACAGACGCTCAAAGCGGGGAAACCCTGCCGGGCGTTAATATTACTGTTAAAAACATGCCCGAGCGCGGAACTGCTACCAATGCAAACGGAACCTATAATTTAAATGTACCATCGTTGCAAGATACGCTGGTTTATTCTTTTGTAGGATTCGTTAAGCAAGAAGTTCCAATTAATGGACGGACTACAATCGATGTTTCACTCTCTCCCGATGTTCAACAGCTTGAAGATGTTGTTGTAATCGGTTACGGAACGCAGCAGCGAGAAGATCAAACTGGATCAATAACTTCTGTAAGCTCAGAAGATTTTAATGAAGGAGCCATCACCTCTGCCCAAGAGTTGTTTCAGGGCAAGGCTTCGGGAGTTTCCGTCACCTCTGGAGACGGTGCACCCGGTAGCGGAGCTACGATACGAATCCGTGGTGGATCTTCATTAACAGCAAGTAATGATCCATTATACGTAATAGATGGTGTACCGCTCGATGGTGGAGGCGTCGCAGGAATGAGAAACCCGCTCAATACTATTAACCCGAATGACATTGAGTCAATTACTATCTTAAAAGATGCCTCTGCAACCGCAATATATGGTTCTCGAGCATCCAACGGAGTAGTACTTATCGAAACAAAGACTGCCGAACAGGGACAGGATTTACAAGTTAGCTATACTGGCAAGGCTTCTTATCAAACAATCCCTAAAATGTTAGATGTTTACTCGGCTGATGAATTCAGAAACATTATAGAGCAACAACACGGACAGAATGCTGTTGACTTGCTTGGAGACACAAATACTAAGTGGCAAGACCAAATCTATAATCCGGCCTTCAGTCAAGATCACAATTTAAGCCTGGCGGGATCCACTGGTTTCCTCCCCTACAGAGTTTCATTAGGTTTCAGTGACAATTCAGGCATTCTCAAGACTTCTGATATGGAACGACTCACTGGATCCGTAACACTTAACCCTTCCTTTTTTGATGACAATCTAGAAGTCAACCTAAATCTTAAGGGTATGCGTGTTGACAACTTTTTTGCCAACAGGGGGGCTATCGGTTCAGCTGTTTACTTCGATCCTACACAACCGGTTATGGTAGGAAATGAAGATGATCCGTGGGGTGGTTACTATACTTGGACAAATTCACAGGGAAATCCAATCCCTATTGCCCCAGCAAATCCTGTAGCAATGCTTGAACAACAAAATGATATTTCTACGATTTACAGGTCTATCGGTAAGTTGAAACTGGACTATACTCCAGACTTTTTCTCCAATATAACTGCTACACTGAATCTTGGTTATGACTATTCTGATACAGGAGAAGGTCAAGTAAGAGTACAGGAAAATGCAGCTTTCCAATATGATGGTAGTGGAATAGGTGGACTTTGGACTGATTATAATCAGCGAAAAGAAAATGAACTCTTAGATTTCTATATCAAGTATCAAAATGATTTCCCTTCAATTGAGAGTTCAGTTGATTTCACTGCTGGGTACTCATGGGAACATCACTTAGAGGAAAGTTCAAACTTTTCCACGAATCGCTTAAGACAAGATACGACCGTCGTTTATTCTGATACTGACTTCGCTACTGAAAATTATCTTCTTTCTACCTTTGGGAGGTTAAATTACAGCTACAAAGACAAGTATCTTCTTACCGGTACAATCCGCTATGACGGAACCTCACGCTTTTCAGAAGACAATCGGTGGGGGCTTTTCCCTTCTCTTGCTTTGGCGTGGAAAGTCCATGAAGAACCGTTTCTTTCAGAGTTTGAGAAACTAAGTCAACTCAAGTTACGACTTGGTTATGGTGTCACCGGACAACAACGTATTAATCAGGGAGACTACCCATACTTAGGTACCTATACCCAAAGCCAGCCTACAGCTTCTTATCTGTTTGGAAATGAGTTCGTGCAAACTTTAAGACCTGAAGGTTATAACCAGAATCTCAAGTGGGAAGAAACTACTACTTATAATATCGGGATGGATTATGGTTTTTTCGATGGTAGATTGAATGGTTCACTAGAAGGATACTATCGCAAAACCACAGATCTCTTGAACGTGGTAACTCCACCTGCAGGTACCAATCTTACCAATAGTATATTATCTAATATTGGATCACTTGAAGTAAAAGGTCTTGAATTCAGTGTAACAAGTATCCCCCTGTCAACTGAAGATTCATATTGGGAAGTTAGTTTCAATGCTACACATAGCGTAAATGAGATAACAAAGCTAACTGCGGGAGATAACCCTGGCTATGAGGGTGTAAGGCACGGTGGTATTTCAATAGGAAATACTATTCAAGTTCATAGTGTAGGTTATCCTAGAAGTTCCTTTTACGTATATGAACAGGTATATGATGAGAATGGTGACCCCATTGAAGGTGTTTATGTAGACCGAAATAATGACGGAGTAATTAATAGTAGCGACTTATATCGATATCAAAGTCCAGATTCAGATGTAAGCTTTGGTTTCTCATCTCGGTATGAATACAAAAATTGGGACGCTTCCTTCTCTGCTCGTGCAGAAATTGGCAATTATGTTTTCAATAACGTTGCAGCAGGGGCTTCATATATAGGATTATATAACTCGACTGGGTATTTAAGTAATACAACCACTCAGCTTGAAGATACAGAGTTCTGGAGTTCTCGATTCTTATCTGATCATTTTGTTGAGAATGCATCCTTTCTCCGTATGGATAATATTACAGTAGGTTATACATTTAGCCAACTCCCTGATGTTGTAAAATCAATGCGACTGGCAGCTACTGTCCAGAATGCTTTTGTAATTTCAAACTACGATGGGCTTGATCCAGAAATATTTGGTGGAATTGATGGTAATATCTATCCACGCCCAAGAACATTTGTTCTGAGTGCAAGTCTCAATTTTTAATCGGAATTTCTCAAATGGTGAAGATTATGTTTAATACCAAATATCAAATACTATCTATCTTAATGATTGCTCTCTTGATGGCTTTTATGTCATCATGTACGGGCGATTTGAGTACTACACCGCTGGATACAGATGTACAAACTTCGGCATCCGTTTACGAAACCCAAGAAGACTATAAGCAAGTACTTGCAAAACTTTATGCTGGTTTTGCCCTCACGGGTCAACAGGGCCCATTTGGACAACCTGATATTGCAAGTGATGATGAGGGGTTTTCAAACTACATCCGGCAAATGTTTGCGGCCCAAGTAATCTCAACAGATGAGGCAATCGTAGCTTGGAATAATCCCAATTTCCAGCCATACAATTTTCATAGCTGGAGTGCCTCAAACAGCTTTGTTTTCATGATGTACAGCCGTGTATATTATGAAATTACACTTGCCAATGAATTTATTCGTAATGCGAAAGGTAACGACGATCCGACCATACAAACCTACAATGCTGAGGCTCGATTTTTACGTGCCCTAAGCTACTGGCATGCACTTGACTTGTATGGTGGTGGTGTACCTTTCGTAACTGAAGATGATGGTGTTGGAGCTTATAACCCTCCTTCAATTAGCAGTGATTCTTTATTCAATTATATCGAAAGTGAATTACTTGCTATAGAAGGTCAGCTTTCAGCTCCTGGCGAAGGGGAGTATGGACGTGCAAATCGTGCAGCGGCATGGACTCTTCTCACTAAACTTTACTTGAATGCTGAAGTGTATATTGACGAACCCCACTATACTGAGGCTATTACTTACGCCAAAAAAGTAATTGACCAAGGTGGATACCAGTTAGAGAGTAATTATCAAGATCTGTTCCTTGCCGATAACCATACAGCAAACGGAATCATCTTTGCGATACCTCATGATGGAGAACGTATGCAATCTTATGGCAGTACCAACTATATCATACATGCTGCAGTTGGTGGTAATATGAGTGCCAGCAATTTTGGTATTGATGGCCCATGGGCTGGTAATCGCGTTACCCCTGAATTTGTAGATAAGTTCGATCAAGATAATGATTCAAGAGCTTTGTTCTTCACAGACGGACAAACATTAGAGATCGAAGATCCTATTAACTTTCAGCATGGTTATGCTGTTACGAAGTGGCAAAATATCACTTCTGATGGCCAACCGGGTAGTCGAGCAGCATACGTAGACACTGACTTTCCAATGTTCAGGTTAGCCGATGTCTACCTGATGTACGCAGAAGCAGTTGAACGAGGTGGACAAGGTGGTGATGAAAGCGAAGCATTAAGTTTGGTTAATGATATCCGCGAACGAGCTTATGGTGACGCCTCAGGCAACATTACATCCTCAGAGCTCGATCTCGAGTTTTTAATCAACGAGCGTGCCCGTGAACTTTACTGGGAAAATCACCGGCGAACAGATCTTATTCGATTCGGAATGTTTACCGGGTCTAACTATGTCTGGTCTTGGAAAGGGGAAGAACAAGATGGTACTGGTACAGACGCGATTTATAACCTCTACCCTATCCCATCTTCTGATATAAATGCTAATCCCAATTTAACACAGAATCCGGGTTACTAAACCAATACATAATTCGAATTTTTAAAGGACTAAGACAATGAAGAATTTAACTATAATACTATCGATACTCGGTTTGTTCGCCTTTGTATCTTGTGATAAAGGTGAAATGGGACCTGTAGCTAACACTACAAGTCCAGGATCCCCTTCTATCACTGCTCCTGAATCTGAACAGAGCTATACGTTGCTTGAAGAAAATGCGAATGATACTCTCCTTACAATGGAGTGGACAGCACCAGATTTTGGGGTGCCTGTAGTTACCAACTATTCAATTCAGGCCACCCAAGATGGTGACTTTAGTGACCCCATACAGCTTGCCACCACTAATCAGACAAGCTGGTCTATAACTGTTCAAAACATGAATAACACCTTAACCGGAGTAGGCTTACCAACTGGACAAGAAACCACGCTAGACTTTAGAGTAGTTGCATCCATTGCGGATTCCGTTGAAGAGCAAGTCTCTGAACCTATATCTCTTGGCTTTACCCCATACTCATTATGCCAGTTCTGTCCTGCAATCTATGTACCAGGTGGTTATCAGGCAGCTAGTGGTTATGGTAGCGATTGGACACCCGGAGATGCACCTGCTTTGGGTAGTGTGAGTGGAGGTGATATCTACGAAGGCTATGTCTATTTCAGTTCCGGAGCCGGCTTCAAGCTAACAGGTACAAATACAGGTTGGGACAGCAACTGGGGAACACCAGATAATAGTGGTACACTCGAATCAGGTGGAGTTGGTAACAACCTAGGCGTTGCTCAATCAGGCTATTACAAAATCTATGCAGATATTCCTAATCTCTCGTATTCACTTGTTAGAACAGAATGGGGAATTATTGGTACAGCTACTGCTGATGACTGGAATTCAGATCAGGATATGACTTTTGATTCAAGTTCAAAAACATGGTCTATAACAACAGATCTAACTTCAGGTGCTCTTAAATTTAGAGCAAATGATACTTGGGATATCAATTATGGCCCTGCCAATGCTGACGCTCTTCAGGGAGATCTAATCCAAACTGACGGTGCTATAAATATACCAGAAGCTGGTAACTATACCATCGAGATAGATCTAAATGGCACTAATTACACTTATACAGTAACTCAAAACTAGTATACGATTTGGGCTCATCTAACTTTTAGAAAGTTAGATGAGCCCTTTTTTTAACTTTTGATTTCTTGAAGTTTATGATTTCAGGTTAATCAATTTAATAATCTCTTCTATGAATAACTTCATGAATACCAAATATTCGGTTAACTTCTTCGTCTTATTAGCCTTATTTGCATTAAGCTCCGCCTGCTCTCAACAGTCTAAACAACAGACTAATCAATCCAATGCTGAGGCGAGTAAATTTCAACATCCGGAATGGGCAAAAAATGCAACAATTTACGAGGTGAATGTCCGCCAATATACATCTGAAGGCACCTTTGATTCTTTTAAAAAACATATTCCCAGACTTAAAAAGATGGGCGTAGAAATTTTATGGTTAATGCCCATCCACCCTATTGGAGAAAAAAACCGGAAGGGTAAGCTAGGGAGTTATTATTCTATAAAGGATTACAAGGCGGTTAACTCCGAATTCGGTACTCTTCGAGACTTAAAAGAGTTGGTCAAAACGGCTCACGAAAATGATATGAAAGTTATCTTAGACTGGGTAGCTAATCATACTGCATGGGATCATATTTGGACTAAAAAACATCCTGAATGGTATACTAAAGATGAAAATGGGAATTTTCAGCCTCCTATCGAAGATTGGTCCGACGTTATTGAATTGGATTTTAACAATCACGAAATGCGTGATGCCATGATAAATGCCATGGAATTCTGGGTGAAAGAAGCCAATATTGATGGTTATCGTGCTGATTATGCGATGGATGTACCTACGGAATTTTGGAACCGTGCACGTGAAGAGTTAGATCAGATCAAACCCGTTTTTATGTTGGCCGAAGCAGAACAACCTGATCATCATAATAAGGCTTTTGATATGAGCTATGCCTGGAAATTCCATGAACTGACCAATGAGATTGCACATGACAGTGCAGGACCAAAAGATATCGACCAATATATGGCTTGGGAAGATTCTACTTTTCCAAACCACGCATATAGAATGTACTTTACTTCCAACCACGATGAAAACTCGTGGAATGGTACAGCAGTAGAACGTTATGGGCCAGCACTAGAAGCTATGGCAGTATTAACCAGTACTATTGATGGTATGCCTCTTGTTTACAATGGTCAAGAAACCCGTATCAATAAAAGACTGGAATTCTTTCAAAGAGATACTATTCGTTGGAAAGGATCGGAGTTATATGAGTTTTACACAAAACTTCTTCAATTAAATCAAAATAACCCTGCCCTATGGAATGGAAAGGCCGGTGGAGATTTTGTAAGAGTAAAGACCAACAATAAAAACGAAATTTATGCCTATAAACGTATTAAAAATAAGAATGAAGTTTTCGTATTACTTAATTTAAGTGATCAAAAACAAACTGTAACACTTAAGGATTTCCCTAGCACCACTTTCACCGATATATTTTCCGAGAATAGTCTAAAAATTGGAGATGACCCCATTGATATGAATCCGTGGGGCTATCGAGTTTTAAAAAAGTAAGCACTAAAATTAAAGTTTCCCTATATCTTGCTACGAGGTGATACCATGAAATTAAATAAATCAATACTTCTTCTAGTATCATTTTTAGTTATTCTGGGTGGATGTAATACGGCAACAGAACCAACACGGTCTGATGATGACGACATCGAAGAACCGATCTCATATTCCCCGGTAGAACACCCTGAATGGACAAATAACGCTACTATTTATGAAGTAAATATTCGTCAATACTCGCAGGAAGGAACTTTCAACGCTTTTACTGAAGATATTCCCCGTATAAAAGATATGGGGATTGAAGTTTTGTGGTTAATGCCTATTCATCCCATTGGTGAAGAGAACAGGCTAGGTGAACTCGGTAGTTATTACTCTGTGCAAGATTACGGAGAAGTTAATCCCGAATTTGGTTCTAAGGAAGATCTTCGAGAACTGGTTCAAACAGCCCATAACCATGACATGAAAATTATCTTAGACTGGGTAGCTAATCACACCGCGTGGGATCATATATGGACTGAATCTAATCCTGACTGGTATACAAAGGATGAAAACGGGGATTTTGTTACTCCGCAAGATTGGTCTGATGTAATTGAGCTAAATTATAATATAGAAGACATGCGTGATGAAATGGTTGATGAAATGAGTTACTGGGTTGAAGAGTTTAATATCGATGGTTTTCGTGCAGATTTTGCCAGCGGTGTACCCATGGAGTTCTGGAATCGAGTAAGACATGATCTTAATGAAATAAAGCCCATCTTTCTACTTGCTGAAGCAGAAGGCCCTGAATTCCATGAACATGCTTTCGATATGACCTACGCTTGGAGTTTTCCCAATCTAACTCATCAAATTGCTGATGGTAATGCTGGTCCCAATGCAATTCATACATACATGTTAAACGAGCAAGATCAGTTTGATAATTCTGATTATCGAATGTATTACACAAGCAATCACGACATAAATTCATGGGAAAATTCAGCAGTTGATCGTTATGGTCCTGCTCTAGAAACGATGGCTGTATTAGCTAGTACCCTCAATGGAATGCCATTATTATACAATGGTCAAGAAGCAAGAATAGACGAAGAACTTGCATTCTTCCAAAAAGATCAAATCGAATGGAGTGGTTATGAACTTGAAGAATTTTATACTAAGCTTCTTCAGCTTAATCAAAATAATTCCGCCTTGTGGAATGGAGATAGCGGTGGAGGTTATGAACGAGTAACTACCAATAACAGCGATGTCTTTGCCTTTCGACGTACAAATGAAGAAAATGAAGTCATGGTTATTCTGAATCTAAGTGACCAGAGTCAAACCGTTACTTTACAAGATATCGAGTCAACCACCTATACAGATATTTTTGCACAATCTGAGTTTACTATTAATGGTGATCCTATTGAAATGACTTCTTGGGATTATTTAGTGTTAGAGAAGTAAATTTGTAACCAAAATGCCGATATATACCCACTCATCCCATTGATGGGTGGGCTTTTTTATTAACTCCTTTTTTTATGCGACGTATTGCTACATTACTCCTCTTTTTACTGGGACTATTTATTACAGCCCAGGGGCAAGTAATCACCACCGATCCCGAATTTCCCAAAGCGGATCAGTCGGTAACCATTACTTTTGATGCTACCGAAGGTACGGGCGGTCTGGAAGACTATACGGGGGATGTCTATGCCCACACCGGCGTTATTACCGATGAAAGTACTGACAACACTGACTGGAAATACGTAGTGGCCGACTGGGATGAAAATATTCCAAAAGCAAAAATGGAACGCGATGCCAACAATCCCGATCTCTATACCCTGGATATCACCCCTTCTATCCGCGAATATTATGGCGTACCGGAAGGAGAAACAATCGAACAAATGGCTTTTGTATTCAGAAGCAGCGACGGATCCCAAGAGGGAAAAGCCACGGGCGGCGAAGATATCTTTGCTGAAGTCTATCAAAACAAATTTAATGTAAGTATAACCTCCCCTACCGATAATCCCGCATTTACCTCAAAAAACAATACGGTTACTATTGAGGGCATAGCCTCAACCAACACAGGCAGCGAACAGCTTACGCTTTTTGTAGACAATCAGCAGGTTGCACAGGTCAAAAATAATTCTATTCAGTATGATTATCCTGCTCAAAATGCCGGTAACTTTGAAGTCCGCCTTGAAGGAACTGATGGGACCAATACTGACCAAGTGTCCCAGCAATTGGTTGTAAATCCTGAAATAACCGAGCAGGCACGTCCCCAGGGATTGCAAGACGGTATCACCTATGTGGACGCAAATACGGTTCGGCTGTCGCTTTTTGCACCTAATAAAGAGTTTGTATACGTAATTGGAGATTTTACAAATTGGGAAATTGATCCCAATTACTTTATGAATAAAGAGACTGTGAATGCCGACAGCAGTTACTTCTGGATCGAAATTGATGATCAAGACGGATTAATGTCGGGTGAAGAATATGGCTTTCAATATTTTGTTGATGGAGAAGTACGGGTGGCTGATCCCTACTCCGAAAAGGTATTACAACCCGATGACCAGTATATCAGCCAAGAAACCTATCCGAATTTAGAGCCCTACCCCGGTGACCAAACGGATTTTGCGGTGGGCGTTTTGCAGCCCGGTAAAACGGAGTACCAGTGGCAGCACGATAACTACGATCGCCCTGATAAAGATGAACTGGTTGTGTACGAGTTACTGGTTCGGGACTTTGTCGAAAATCACGATTACCAAACTCTAACCGACACCCTCGACTACCTCGATCGGCTGGGCGTTAATGCTATTGAACTGATGCCCGTGATGGAGTTTGAAGGCAACATCAGCTGGGGATATAATTCGGCCTTCCTTTTTGCTACCGACAAGTACTACGGTCCCGCTGATGATCTCAAGAAGTTTATAGACGAGGCCCACTCCCGCGGTATGGTGGTCATTTTAGATATTGTGTTAAATCACGTATATGGACAATCGCCACTGGTGCGGCTGTGGAACGAAGGTGACTATGGGCAACCAACCACCGAGAACCCGTATCTAAATGTCCAATCTCCCAATCAAACATATTCCTGGGGATATGATTTCAATCATGAAGCGGCAGCCACTAAGTACTATGTGGACCGTGTAACGCGCTACTGGCTGGAGGAGTTTAATGCCGACGGCTACCGTTTTGATTTCACCAAGGGCTTTACTCAAAATTCCGGAGATGGCTGGGCTCGCGATGAAGATCGCATCGGACTGCTAAAACGAATGGCCGATCAGCAATGGGCCGTTGATGACTCTTCCTATGTAATTCTTGAACATCTTACCGAAAACAGCGAAGAACAGGAATTGTCCAAATACGGTATGCTGCTTTGGGGGAATATGCATTACAATTACAAACAGGCCTCAATGGCGTATAATGATAATGGCGAAAGTGATTTCTCGGGAATTTATCACCAAGAACGCAACTGGAGCCAACCCAACTTAGTGGGTTATATGGAAAGCCACGACGAACCCCGTCTTATGTATGAAAATCTTAATTACGGCAATAGTAATAGCAGCGGCTCCTATGATATCACTGAATTAAACACGGCACTGAATCGAGTCAAACTATCGTCTGCTTTTTTCTTCACCGTTCCGGGACCTAAAATGTTATGGCAGTTCGGGGAGCTGGGATATGATTTTAGTATTAATCGCTGCGAAGATGGTTCTATCAGCAACGGCTGCCGGACAGCTCCAAAACCCATTCGTTGGGATTACTATGAGGATGAGGAACGTAAAAAACTCTATGACACCTATAAAGCGCTCATCCGCCTTCGCAATTCGCACGAAGCTTTTACCTCTGAAACCTCCGAAGTTACAATGGATGTAAATGATGCCACCAAACGCATTACGATCAGCCATCCGGAATTGAAAGTGACTATTGCGGGTAATTTTGGTGTTACCAATAACGATCTGCAACCCCAATTTACTCAATCCGGTGACTGGTACGATTTCTTTTCCGGGGATACGCTGTCGGTAAATAATACCGATACAACAATAACGATGAAGGCAGGTGAATTTCATATCTACACCACTGAAAAGTTTAAGACCCCGTCAGGTAATCCCGTTTCTTTTGAGAATAAAAATGGTGACCAAGACAGTGAGTCCGTTGATGAATTAAAGTTACATCAAAATTACCCCAATCCGTTTAACCCAACTACGACGATCCCCTACGATTTGCCCGAAGATGCCGAAGTACACCTGGAAGTTTTTAATATTTTGGGTCAAAAGGTTCTTGAGAAAAATTTAGGACAGCAGACAGCCGGATCCGGTAAAGAAATCTCCGTTGATCTCTCTACTCTGTCCTCAGGACTATATATTTATCGAATTCATGCCGGAGACGAAATTGAATCCAAAAAGATGATGATGATAAAATAATTATCGAAAGGTGCTCATTCACCCCTCCCCGAGGCTGGCGAATAACAACAATAACTTAAAAATTATTAGATGGTAGAATAATAATTATTCAATCCTCCTAACCTCCTTCTCCAAGGAGGAAATCTAACCCCCCATTTTATGACTTCAATAAAATCCTCTTGCGTGTCCCGAGTTATTCGGTGGGCGAAGAGGGATTTAGGGAGATTGATTAATATTAATTTGTTCAAATGCCATCTACGGACTTCTGGGATGACCTCTACTCCCCTCAAGGGGTGAAAAAAAATCTAAGTACTAATTTTAATCATTACATTTATTTCAATATTCTACAACGATAATTAACAACTCCCAAAAATCATGAAGCTTTTTTTTCGCTCATTAAAACTATCCTTGATTCTAGTAATCTTACTAACCTTCTCCCTCAGTGCCCAAGATTACGCCATTGAGCGCGTAGAACCCCTCCACTGGTGGGTAGGGATGGAAAACGCCGAACTTCAGGTTATGATCTACGGTGATGATATTGGGGAACTCTCTCCTGCCGTTGATTATAAAGGGGTGACCATCAAACGTATCCAAAAAGTTGAAAACGATAACTATCTGTTTGTCTATTTGGATATCTCAAAAGATACAGATCCTGGAAAGTTTGATATCATACTTTCAAGAGATGGAGATCAGGAATTAAAGTATACTTATGAACTTAAGGAACGCGAGCAAAATTCTGCTCAACGAGAAGGCTTTAACTCCTCAGATGTTATGTATCTCATTACTCCCGATCGCTTTGCCAATGGAAATCCCGGCAATGACAGCGTAGCTGGATATGCTGATAGCCTCGACAGAGATGATGACTACGGGCGTCACGGTGGAGATATCCAAGGAATTATTGAACATCTCGATTACATTGATGAGATGGGTTTTACGGCTATCTGGCTCAATCCCGTAAAAGAAAATGCGATGGAAAGCTCCTCGTATCACGGTTATGCCACTACCGATTATTATAAGGTGGATCCACGGTACGGAAGTAATGAGCTCTATAAAAAACTGAGTGAGGAAGCCGAAAAACGAGGCATCAAGCTAATCATGGATATGATCATGAACCATTCGGGTTCTAACCACTGGTGGATGGATGACCTACCCACGGACGATTGGGTACATTATCCTGATAATTATCAGCAGACTAATCATCGGCGAACGACACTGCATGATCCCTATGCTGCTGACATCGACAAAAAAAGAATGACGGACGGATGGTTTGTCAAATCGATGCCGGACCTGAATCAAGATAACCCCCTGCTGGCCGATTACCTGATCTACAACAGCCTGTGGTGGATTGAATACGCAGGACTCCGGGGCATTCGTCACGATACTCATCCCTACGCCGGACAGGAATTTATGGCCGAATGGACATGCCGTATTATGGAAGAATATCCCAACTTTAATATTGTGGGCGAAGAATGGTCGGTTGATCCATTGGTATTATCAAAATGGCAGCGTGGCAATGATAAGCCCGATAATTTCAGTTCATGTCTGCCCAGCTTAATGGATTTTCCCATTCAAACTACCCTTGTCGATGCTCTCACAAGTGAAGAAAGCTGGGGCAGCGGCTTCGTTGATCTCTATGAGACATTAAGCTTCGATTATGCTTATCCCAACCCCTTAAACATGGTGATCTTTCCCGATAATCACGATATGGATCGTTTTTATCGACAGGTAAATCAGAACTTCGACCTGTATAAAATGGGATTGGCCTATATCATGACCATGCGCGGTATTCCCCAATTTTATTACGGTACCGAGCTATTGATGAGTAACGAAAAGGAACACGATCACGGGCAAATTCGCGAAGACTTTCCCGGCGGATGGGAAAATGATAAAAAGAACGGATTTACGGGAAAAGGGTTATCCGACAAACAGAAAGAAGCCCAGACATTTGTAAAAAAGTTGGTCAACTGGCGGAAAGGTAATCCCGTTATTCATAGCGGTGAACTGATGCAGTACGCCCCCAAACATGATGGCGTTTATGTATACTTCCGATACAACGAACAAAAATCAGTGATGGTAGCTTTCAATAAGAGCAAAGAGTCTATATCGTTAAATAAGGATTACTATTACGAACGGTTAGATGGCTTTACCACAGGAACTGATATTATAACAGATAAAACATATCAACTGAATGACCTTAAAATTCCGTCACGGTCGGTATTAATTCTGGAGTTGGAGTAAACATAGAACAGAGTGAAGCTCCGCTCAAATCCCAAGGATATTTTACTTCAATAAAAAATGCCCTACACTTTGAAAGTGCAGGGCATTTTTATGTGCTGTTAACTTATCATTATAAGAAATCTACCCAACATGAAATACAGCTGCTGTCAAATGGGCTAACAATCAGTTACTCTGCCGGTTCTACAGCTTTTGGATCATTCATTTCCTGAGCAGCTTTATCATCCACAAAAATCATCATAAGGGCGGCAAAGGCCATCGCTCCCCCTCCTGCTATGAGGGCAAAAATTGCTTCCCCGTTGAAGAGGTTTCGGAGCATCGTTCCTAAAATACTGGCCGCCACAATTTGAGGAATTACAATAAAAAAGTTAAAAAGTCCCATATATACCCCCATCTTCTTGGCGGGAATAGCGCCTGAAAGTATAGCATACGGCATCGCCAGGATACTGCCCCAGGCAACACCGATGCCCAACATGGGTAGAATGAGCATCATGGGATCACTTATCAAATAAATACTTGCAAGACTTATTCCTCCAATCAGCAGAGACACCGCATGTACAATTTTGCGACTTGTCAGCTTTGCAAAATACGGCAAAGCAAATGCAATAATAGCCGCAAACCCATTGTAGATAGCAAATAAGATTCCCACCCAATCGGCTCCCTCATTGTAAAGGACCGAGGTAGTATCGCTTGTACCATATACATGAGAAGTTACGGCTGCGGTGGTATAGATCCACATGGCAAAGAGAGCAAACCAAGAAAAGAACTGAACAGCCGAAAGTTGTACCATGGTCTTAGGCATACTCAAGAAATCTGAAACAACCACAACGAGCCCATGCTCATCTTTATCTAGATATTTTTGCATAAAGCCAGCCACAGCCATAACCAATCCGAATACGGATACACCAATACTGAATATGTAGAACTCCTGCTCAAAGTTGGCGCCATAAATATAGTAGGTTAATGCAAGTCCGGCAGCAATTAAAATGGAACCTATGGTAAATTTACGCTTGGCGTTTCCTGTATCAACTTCTCCCTTTTTTGCAGCGTCAATAAGTGAACCTTCTCCCGGCTCGTTTTCTGAATAACGCTCCAACTCCTCGGGCGGATACTCTTCGGTAGTCCAAACGGTCCACAAAACAGCTCCCAGAAAGGTTGCAGCCCCGATATAAAACGACCACTGTACCGCCGGCGGAATTTCACCGGGAGCTGCGGTATTTGCCAAACCCACCCAGTTGGTCATAATATAAGGTAACGCCGATGCTATCACCGCCCCGGTGCCAATAAAGAAGGTTTGCATGGCAAAACCTTTGGTATGCTGTTCAGCAGGAAGCATATCGCCCACAAATGCACGAAAAGGCTCCATCGAAATATTGATCGAAGCATCCATTATCCAAAGCATACCGGCGGCCACCCAGAGAACGGACGAATTGGGCATTATAATTAGTGCTATCGATGCAAAAATGGCCCCAAACAGGAAATACGGTCTTCGTCGACCGAGACTATTCCAGGTTTTGTCACTAAGATGACCAATAATCGGCTGTACCACCAGGCCTGTAACGGGCGCGGCAATCCAGAGAATGGGAATATCATCAACGCTGGCCCCAAGCGTTTCGAAGATTCGGCTGACGTTTGCGTTTTGGAGAGCAAAACCAAACTGGATGCCCAGAAATCCAAAACTCATATTCCATATTTCCCAAAAACTTAGTCTCGGCTTTTCACTGTTCTTATTCATAGCATCACTTTTCGGGTATAAGGTTAGAGTATTTGTAATCGAAATTACTTTTCAAGTACCAAATAGCTATGAGCTTCAAGCGTCACTCCCTCACTGTCCACTGTAATATTTTCTCCGCTAAACACATCAGTATAGTCAACCGAATTGTCCAGATTAGGGAAAGAAATATCCTGCTCGCTATCTTCGAAATTAAGGATCACGAAAACCTCATCATCACCTTTTACGCGTTTATAAGCATATGTTTGTCCCGATGATTCGGTAGGTACAGCAACAAAGTCACCTCCATATTGACCATTCCAGAGGGCTTCATTGCGATCTTTTAACTCAAACAAGGTTCGGTAAAAATCCTCGTATTCAAATCCGTCCCACTCGATGGGATCTCTTTCAAAAAACTCGAGCCGCTTATCGAGAGCAGTCTCCTGTCCACTATAGATCAACGACATACCATCAATAGTGGCAGCCATCACAGCAAAGTTTTCGAAATTATCACCGAATAGTTCCTCGTCTGTCCCGTTCCAAGAATTTTCATCGTGATTGGAAGTAAAATAGAGTCGATAAGCATGAGCTGGAAAGCGCTCCTGTTCTTGGGCCATATACTCGGTAATCGTACCAACAGTAGTATCGCCCCGGGCTATCTCTGTTGAGAGATGAAAATATTCCCAAGTGTATGTCGCGTCAAACCAAGGATGCATGTCGGGCGTATTCCACTCGGCCAGCCAGAAGAAATCTTCTTTTGACTCATTGACCTCGGGAATCGCCTTCTTCCAGAAATCCAACGGAATATCATGCCCCGCGTGATCCACGCGATAGCCGTCGATATTAGTTTCATCGATCCAGAACTTCATACGGTCGATCATCTTATCCCAGAGCTCCTTGTTTTCGTAATTTAGCTGAGCAATATCGGTCCAGTCAGCTTCGTAGGTAATCGCGCCCGTGGAATCCTTCATATAGTACTCAGGATGTTCTTCAGTCCACGGATGATCCCATGCCGTATGATTAGGTACCCAATCTAAAAAGAGCTTCATATCATGTTCATGAGTCGCCTCAACCAGATCCTTAAAATCCTGCATCGTCCCAAAATTGGGATTGACCGCTTTGTAATCCTTAATAGAGTAATAGCTCCCAAGCTCTCCTTTGCGCTTCTCTTCTCCAATGGGATGGATGGGCATCAGCCAAAGAATATCAACGCCCATTTCCTTTAGTCGCGGCAGATGCTCCTCAAAGGCTTTGAAAGTACCCTCCTCGGTATATTGGCGGATATTAACCTCATACATGTTGGCACTTTTCGACCACTCGGGATGTTCAATATGATCCCGAGCCTGAACATCCTCTTCTATCGATTCAGTGCATCCCAACGTCAGTAACGATGCAGACAGCAGTAAAACGAGCGGAAGTATTCTGGTATAAAACGGTGAACGATTATTCATTGCGGTATAATTTTAGTTGATTTTGTAAAATATTATTTACTCAGTACAGGTTCCGATATTACAACTTCCTGGTCTTTAGAAACCTCATATTTATCCCCATAAACATAACATGTTGACCCACTGCCCTTCTCACAGGTTATAATAATCTTTTCCGATTCAACTCGAACTTTAAGCCGATTACCCTTGTGCAAAATCTTAAACGAGTAGGCCTTCCATTCTTCCGGCAGTGATGGTGAAAAATGAAGCTGTCCCTCTTTGGCACGTTTTCCTGCAAATCCCTCTACAATCGACATCCACGTGCCCGCCATACTGGTGATATGTAATCCCTGGTGCACCTCCTTGTTATAATCGTCGAGATCGAGGCGTGCCGTACGCAAATACAGCTGGTAAGCCTTGTCATCATAACCGAGCTTTGAGGCAAGTATCGCGTGAATACAGGGAGAAAGCGATGATTCATGAACCGTTCGGGGCTCGTAAAAATCAAAATTTCGGCGAATGGTATCCTCATCAAAATGATCTTCAAAAAAGTAGAGTCCCTGTACTACATCACCCTGCTTGATAAAACAGGAACGCAGAATGCGATCCCACGACCAGAACTGATTAATGGGACGTTCGCTCTTATCCAACTCACTGGCTGTACGCTGGACTTTATCCAGGTAGTTATCCTGCTGTAGAAAAATACCTAATTTTTCATTTTCACCAAGATAAACACGATTTAAAATATCTTTCCAGCGCTCGGTTTCTGCATCTTTGTATGAAGTTTTTTTCCGGATCTCCTCAAACCGGTCAGGAGCTTCTTCGCGAACTTTATCAATTGCTTCCATCGTATAACGCATACACCAGCAGGCGATGTACGAGGTGTACCAGTTGTTATTGATATTATTCTCGTACTCATTGGGACCGGTCACGCCCAGCATCACATACTGCTGACGCTTTTCGGAAAAGTTAAACCGCTGACTCCAAAATCTTGAAATAGCAATTAATACCTCGAGCCCGGCTTCTTTGAGGTACGATTCGTCTCCCGTATGACGAATGTAATTATAAATGGCATAAGCGATGGCTCCATTACGATGAACTTCCTCAAATGTAATTTCCCATTCATTATGACACTCCTCCCCGTTCATCGTGACCATGGGATACAGTGCAGCTCCATCAGTAAATCCGAGTTTTTCAGCATTTTCGATCGCCTTGGGCAGATGTCGATAGCGGTACCGTAGCAGTTGTCGAGCTACTTCATCGGGAGCTGTATTCAAATAAAACGGCAAACAATACGCTTCAGTATCCCAGTATGTACAACCACCATATTTTTCGCCGGTAAAACCTTTGGGGCCAATATTCAAGCGCTCATCTTCACCAGTATACGTTTGGTACAGCTGAAAAATATTGAATCGAATGCCCTGTTGTGCTTCTTTATCACCTTCAATATGCACATCGCTACCCTGCCAAATATTGTTCCAGCAATCGGTATGTTCCTTCTCTAAATGCTGATACCCTACCCTCGCTATATCGGCTACTGTTTGCTTAGCATGGGAATGTAAGCGCTTACGATCATGGTTCAAAGAAGAAGCAACTACGGCATATTTATGAAGTTGAACTTCGTCATTTTCTTCGACGGGAATTTTATACGATTGATCAACATACATCGAAGAAACAGAAGAAGTTATATCAAGATCCGGTGACTCTCCATTTTTTTGGATGACATTTTTCATCGCCGCCGCAACATAGAAATCAAGCTTTTTCGTTTGCGTTGTTACCACGCCACCATCTTCAAAGGAATCCTGCGCTACCTCATCCCAGAAAATCTCATCATAATTTGCGTCTTCGTTATACACTTCCCCATTGATATAGGGAGTAAGAGTAACTGTCCCGGAAAAATTCAGCGCCTTGATCTTATATTCTATTGCTCCAACTTCGGTCCGTTCCATGCTCACAAATCGGCATGCTTCTATCGCAATTTTATTGCCATTTTTCAGCTCAGCCACAAAGCTACGCTGCAATAATCCTAGCTTCATATCCAAAGTGCGGGTAAAATCTATAACCGTACATTCTGCCAGATCCAACTGTTCACCATTAATATAGACATCAATACCAATCCAGTTGACAGCGTTGAGGACTTTAGCAAAATAGTCGGGATAACCGTTTTTCCACCACCCTACTTTTGTGGGATCGGGGTAATAGATACCTCCGATATAGCTTCCCTGAAGCGAATCACCACTGTAATGCTCTTCAAAATTGGCCCGCTGACCCATATGTCCGTTGCCAATACTGAAAATACTTTCTGAAGAGCGCTGGCGCTCCGGATCAAAACCTTTTTCAATAATTTTCCATTTGTCAGTTTCCAGATACTTATCCATAAATCGTAATTTTAGATCAAAGTCTTGTTACTTATCCGTTACTTGTCGCTAAGTTTTTTGAATAACTTTTCAGGCGTCAAACCAATAAAATCGGGGATAACCAGATCCGCATCCCCCAGATACTCTTCGGAACCAACACCCACACTAATAAATCTACCATTATTGGCTGCCTCAACTCCCGAAGCAGCATCTTCAAAGACGATCGTCTTTGACGGATCGGAATTCAATGCTTTTGCTCCTTTCAGGAATACTTCAGGGTCGGGTTTCGTATTTTCTACTTTCGTCCCATCAATAATAACTTCAAAGGTATCATTGAGCTGCAGATAATCAATAATATACTGGGCATTTTTACTGGATGATCCGATTCCTATCGGAATCTCCATTTCTTGCAATACTTCTAAAAATTCGGGCACGCCTTCCAGGATATCATCAGGTGCTAATTCGGCGATGGCATCCTGATACCAGCCATTCTTTTTATCCATAAGCCGTTGGATCTCCTCCTCGGGCAATTTACGGCCATCAAGAGCTAAAATCTTTTCAATTGATTTTCGTCGGCTTACGCCTTTGAGCTGTTCATTAAATTCTTCGCCAAATGAAATTCCCAGAGATTCAGCAAGTCGCCGCCAAGCTTTGAAATGAGCATCAGACGTTTCAACAATAACGCCGTCTAAGTCAAAAATACATGCGTCAGGTTTGAGCATAAATCATATAAAAATTAAAATTCTCTTTCTTAACCAGCAGATATAAGTATTTATCAGACTTCTTCTTTTATTTCTTTTTCTGTAGAAGAGCGCAGAATGAGCTCAGGCGCAAAAACTTTGTGCTCAGGCTCTGCCTCTCTATTCTTCATTCTATTCATCAGCTTTTTAGTCGCCAGCGTACCCATATCATACATTGGCTGACGAATGGTTGATAAGCCAATATAATTCGAAATCGTTATATCATCATAGCCTATAATGGGTATCTCCATCCCTTTTTCTTCCATCGCTTTCATAGCTCCAACCGCCTGTATATCGGAAGTACAAAAACAGGCCTGAGGCGGTTTCGACAACTCTAACAGTTTAAGCATCGCCTCATATCCATTCTGTTCCGAAAAGCCATCGCGATACATAGAATCTCCCGTTACAATAAGATCTTCCTCAACAGCAACGCCCGCTTCGTTAAGTGCCTTTTTATACCCCTCGATACGCTGTCTCCCGGGTTTAGAGGTCTTCATGGCACTGATTATCGCAATGCGGGTCATCCCATTTTCCAGGAAATAGTTCATGGCTTTTTCAATTCCTTCTTCATTATCCACGGAAACAGAATCCATCCCCGGATAAGACTCATCGATGAGGGTGATCGGCATATCATAATCTTGCAGTTGCTCGAGTTCGGTATCCCGCAAATGTGTTGAAATGAAAAGATATCCATCGGCCCACTGACGCTTGATAATATTTTTCACCTGGGGAAACATGTTATCTTTCCCATTGCTCTGCACATTAAAAATATTCAGATCATAATTGTACTTCGATATCTCATCCTGGATGCCTGCCAATACCTCCATAAAAAAGTAGTTGGATAACACTGGCACCACCACCATAATTATGTTCTTTTTCTTGCGCGCAAGTCCCTGTGCGTAGGCCTGCGGATAATATCCCAGTTCATCAGCCACTTTTAATACTTTCTCTCTTGTTTTATCCGCAATTCCATCACTGTTATTAACAACGCGTGAAACAGTAGCTATACTTACTCCCGCTTTTTTTGCAATGTCATATATTGTACTTCCAGCCAATTGTTTATCCCTCTAAATATCCTGGTTAGAATGACAGTTTATATAAAAATGTAAGGGCTTACATTTCTAATAATAACTAATTTAAAGAATTTCGCAACTTCTCATTTATACCCCCAAAATAAGCCTTCAAAGCCATATAAGGATATTTCTTAAAAGTGATTACTCTTTTTCAATGTTCTCAAATACATGTAAGAGCGCGCGAGCTTTAATTTGGGTTTCCTCCCACTCTTTCCGGGGATTAGAATCACCGGTAATTGCACCTCCTACCGCGTAATACAAATAGTTATTTTTGATGATCGCTGTTCTAATAACCACATTAAAATCAAAATCACCGGCCGGAGTTAGATATCCAATTGCTCCGGAGTAAATCCCCCTCTTATAATCCTCAAGTTCTTCAATGGATTTCATAGCACTTATTTTCGGGGCCCCTGTCATCGATCCCATCGGGAAACAGGCTCGGAGGATATTAACCGGATCATCCTCCTCCGCATCGGCTGTAACAGTAGATACCATCTGATGCACCGTCCCAAATGATTGAATAGCAAAAAGCTCAGGGACTTTTACGGTCCCCTTTTGCGCAATTCGACTTAAGTCATTCCGAACCAAATCAACGATCATCAGATTCTCGGCCTGCTCTTTCTCTGATGAAATCAACTCTTTCTTCAATAGCTCATCTTCATCAGTGGAAAGACCCCGTTTTGATGTCCCTTTTATCGGCTGTGAATAAACGGTGCTTCCTTCCTTACGTAGAAACCGTTCCGGTGACTGACAGCAAATCGAAAGATCATTAAATTGTAAAAAGCTTCCAAAAGGTACGGGACCTATTTCGCGCATCTCTTGATACAAATGCAGTGCTGAACCTTTAAAGGAGGCTTTCATCTGATGCGAGAGATTAATTTCATAAAAATCTCCCTCTGTAATCAGAAGCTGTGACTTTCTTATTTTTTGAATATAACGTTGCCGGCTTGTCTGGGGCTGCAAACGTTCAAGTTCACATTCTCTTTCGGGAAAAATTTCTTGATTAACTTCAACATCTGTTGGCATATCCCCTACAATCAGCTCCTGCTTTTCGAATTTATGATCGTACCGCAGCAAAAATCCGGGCACCATAAAATACATATCCGGGGCTCCCACCGGATCAGAATTGGAGGAATCTAACTGCTCAATATGATTTTTTAAATCATATCCTAAATAGCCAAATAACCAGTTATCCACTCGATTTCGAAATTCCTGTAATGCTTGCCATGGATTTTGGTGATACTCTTGTTCTTCATCGCCTACGGATTCAGCAATTTGATCGCCATCCGCCTTAATAATTGCCTCAGGTTGTGCTGCTAAATACGATATCCGGGATGAAGGATGATCTTTAGACTGTGAATGCAGCAAAATCACATCACCCCGGGAAGCAAAATACTGTGTTAATGTAAGTAGATCAGCCATCCCAATTACCGTTTTAATAGTTTTGCGTTATCTCGACGAAATTGTGTATATCGATTTTGCAATTCATCTATAGCAGGATGATCAACATCAAATTTTTTATCGTCAATTGTTTCTACAGCTAAAACCTCCCGGACTGAGTTGCATATCCACACGGCATTGGCATCCAAAAGATGATCAAGCGAATATTTCCCTTCTCGACACTCCCAGCGATTACTTTCTTTTATCATACCCAAGATAATTTTTCGGGTGATTCCCGGAATAAGATCACATTCTTCGTCGGGCGTAAAAATGGTATCCCCCTTAATCCAAAAAATATTCGCAATGGTTGTCTCTGATATAAATTCGTCAATCGTTTGCATCAGGGCATCATCTCCTCCCCTTTCAGCGGCTTCCTGGGCCGCCAGGATATAGTTAATCCCGTTCGTAAACTTTGCTGAAGATGGCATCGACTGGGAAGGAATACGTCTTTGATCGACAGTAGACAATGTGGGAGGAGGAAAACTCTCAGGACAGGCCGAGACAGTTATGGAATAATGTATGCTACTATCATCTTGCGGATGATAACCCCGCTGACCATCTCTCCATACCTGTAAACGAAAAATTGCATTAGTATCAAGTAGCTGTTTCTTTTCTAACAATTTCCACAGCTGCCCTTTGAGTGCTTCAATTTCTAAATCGGACTCTGCCTCCATTCCTAACACTTTCATTCCGGAATGTAAACGAGCAATATGATCTTCAAAGAGAAGGGTTTTACCATGATAGGCTCTTAAAGTCTCGAAAACACCATCTCCATACATTAGTCCCCGAGAAACCACAGGTACAACCGGCTGATCAGCCGGCGTAATCTTTCCATCAAAAATAAGCCAGTTAGTGGTGGTTTCCATTTTTTATAAGAACCCGTAAGCTATCGTATTGACGGTCATCCGAATATCCCAAAAATACATGCCTAAGATCAAGTTGTTGATCATACACAAATTGAACGGGTAATCCGGGCATATTAAACTCAGAAAACTGTTTTGAACCTGCTACAAAATGAAAAGGAAACTGATGCTTCTCGATATAATTCTCCACCTCCTGCTTTCGAAGCCCCACAGCAGCTGCCAAAACCTGCACTTTATCAGGATATTGCTGCTTGATTTTTGCCAGCTCGGTATGCGAATTAAGTGAAGCATCTGACCAGTTTGACCATAAATCCAGCACTACATATGCTCCTTCAAAATCAGCTACTTTTACACTATCGTCTGACTGCACATTATTCCACCAGATGGTTTGAAGAGAATCCTGCGAAAACATGCGCTGTTTAAATTTAGATTTTTCAGCCGTGCGATTGCTGACAATAAAATAGGCAATCAAGGAAGCGGCCACGACCGCAACAATGAGCAAAAAAGTATTAAAATATTTGGGATCTATACGCATAATTAGTTCTCTTCGGGGGATAACACCGCACCGGAAATGGGCGGCAGTGTAATTGCTGTTTTGCTATTTGCTACCTCAGCACGATTTCCGGTAATAATATTTTCAAGATGTTTCCCCTCTTCAACTTCAAATTGGTCAAGCGGTATTCTTATTTTTTTTGTCTGATCTGATCGGTTTACAGCTACCAAACAAAACATATTCTTATTTAGAAAACGGGCAAAAGCAAATACATTTGCATCATTTTCGATAAGCAGTTCCTGAAACTCTCCTTTTTGCAGTGCTAAATGCTTATTCCTGATCGCACCTAATTTCTTATACCAGTTAAACAATCCCTCATCAAAAGTATTTTCATCAACAGGGCGTTCTTTGCCCAGCGGATGGGTAGCCTCAGGCTCATAATCAAACTCAGGCCATACCATCGGTTTCCGGTCATCGGGATCGTCAGCCCCCCACATGCCAGCTTCCGTGCCGTAAAAGATCATTGGTGCACCAACATAAGTATATTGAAATAACGCAATAAGCCTTTGCAGGCGACGTTCTTTGGGCATCGGTTTGCGCACGTCGAACCCTTCCTTGGGCTTGGTTTGGGTATCAAATTCACGACCGGGATTCACAATCATCGATGCCAGACGTGGAGTATCATGACTATCCATCAAATTTTGCTGTACTAGCTCGGCTCTATCCGGCAATTTTTCCCTGACTGATCGCAGTCGTTTCATAAAATCAGAAGCCGACAACGATTGATCAATCATGTAATCCTGTACCGCTTCTGTAAACGGATAATTCATTGCCGCAGTAAAGAGCTCACCATTAACCCATTGGCTGCCTTTATCCGTCCATATTTCTCCTACGGTATACGCATTGGGGTTAATATTTCGAACCAAAGCATTCCATTCTTTCCAAAACTTTTGCCCGACTTCCTCCGGGACATCCAGCCGCCAACCATCGATACCGTCCGAGGGATCACCATCTCCATCCGGATCCATCCATCGACGCGTAATAGCAAAAATATGCTCCCGAACAGGCTTTACCAGCGTGCCGTCAACCTCTTTTAGTTCAGGTAAACTTTTTACGCCCCACCAACCGTCGTAATCAAATTTTTGACCCTTACCATCCGCAAACGAGTTAATAGAGTACCAGTTTTTGTACTGGGATTTGGACTGGTTCTTCTCTACATCCCTAAAAGCCCAGAAATCGGTTCCAGTATGGTTAAAAACTCCATCTATTATGATTCTCATCTCCCGTTTATGGATCTCTTCAACCAGTTTTAAAAACAGCTTATCCGCAGATGTCCACTGCCACGTATCAGGATCTGCCGGGTCTTCCTGCTTCATAATTTCCACATCGCCCTCGGGATCAGGTCCAAAAAAGCGATCGATATGGTGATAGTTACTGGTATCGTACTTATGGAGAGATACCGCATCAAAAACAGGATTTAGATAAATTCCTCCAATTCCTAACTCCTGCAGATAATCCAGTTTGTCAATGATACCCTGCAAATCACCACCGTAACGTCGCTTAAAAACGCCATTACGAAACGAATCTCCCAATGATTGCTCCCAATCAGTCTGTTCATACCAGTCGTCGGTCCAAGATGAAATTTTCCACCCTTTAGGTCCGCCAACTCTTTCACGCGTAGGATCGTTGGAAGGATCCCCATTACAAAAACGCTCAGGGAAAATTTGATACCAAATTACATGTTTGGCCCACTCCGGTGCATGATAAGAGGTATCAACAGAATTTCCATTGTTTGATGTATGATCGGGAGGTTGTTCCATTACATTAAATCAGCACAACGTTTTAAATAGAAATTATATCAGCGGTACGGAGCAGTTCTTTATCCATTTTTGGATTTTGTTTGGTCGCCTTTTCAAAATCGGTGTAACGAATTTTCCGATCACGAATACCAACCATGATATCTCGTTTTCCATCTCGCAACGCCTCAATAGCAGTGATACCAAGCCGGCTTGCCAGTACACGATCAGCGCAGCTTGGTCGTCCGCCCCGCTGGACGTGTCCCAATATAGTTACTTTGGTCTCGTAGCGATCACCAAACTCCTCTTTTACTTTATCTTCCAAGTCATAGACACTACCGTTATTATCTCCTTCGGCAACAATAACAAGTCGCGATGACTTATTTCGTTTTGAAGTTCTTGCCAATGACTCAAACAGTTTTTCAACACCCCGATCTTCTTCGGGAATCAGGATCTCTTCAGAACCAGCTGCTATACCCGAATATACTGCTATAAATCCGGCATCACGTCCCATTACCTCAATAAAAAAAAGTCGGTTATGCGAAGTGGCCGTATCACGAATTTTATCTACCGCTTCAACTACTGTATTTACGGCCGTATCAAAGCCCACAGTAAAGTCAGTGCCATAAATATCGTTATCAATTGTTCCCGGAATTCCCACAATGGGGAAATCAAACTTCTCACCAAATTCCATGGCACCGGTAAAGGTTCCGTCCCCGCCGATTACCACAAGGCTGTCAAGGTCATGCTTCTGGATATTTTCCCAAGCCTTTTGCATACCTTCTTCCGTTTTAAAATCGAGACTGCGAGCAGATTTTAAAATTGTGCCCCCCTGATGTATGATATGCTTTACCGACCCGGCATCCATTTTCTGGATCTCATCCTGGATCAATCCCTCATAGCCCTGGTAAATACCATAGGGTGTTATATTGTAGTACACACAAGTTCGTACAACCGCACGTATGGCGGCATTCATGCCCGGCGCATCTCCACCGGATGTTAATACACCTATTCGTTCCATTATTTACTGTAAATTCCTGTAGAATTGAAATTCTTAACTAATTTGATGTGCCAAACTACCAAATATCCATTTTCAATCGCCTAACATAACGATTATTGCAGATCAAAAATAAGTTTTCTGCATTGTTCTTTTAGCATGGGATCATCGGGCGTCCGGCTCTCAAGCTCTACCGCACTTTCGCAAACCGCCACAGCTTGCTGATCATGTCCCATCTCTTCATATACTTTAGCAAGGTCATAGTAATACAGAATATTATTGTCATTAAGATCAATGGCTTTTTGGATAGCGTCTGCAGCTTTTTGATTACTTGCATCCCCTGGGATACCGCCAAATAGCGTATTGGCCGCAGCTCGTTCAACCCAGCTCAAGTTAGCTACCTTGAAATGCCAACGACCGAGTACATGCCAAGCTCCCGCGTGATTTTCATCATATTCTAAAGCCTTATCAACGTGCTTTTTAATAGCACGTGAAGCAGCAACTCGTTCACGAGCCCCAGAAATAAGTGCTTTACGTCCCAAGGCCACCGACATCACAAAATGGGATTGGGCATCGGTAGAATCCACTTCAAGAGCACGTTTGGCAAGATCAATACCCCGGTTAAAATATTCTTTCTGGTCATCCTCGTCATTAAGCCTATTACCAACCCGCGAATACAAGAAGCTGCCCCGCCACAGTGCCTTGTAATTTTCAGGTTCTTCTTCCAAAATATTGCGGTACAATTTCAGTGCCTCTTTTTCCTGAAAAGATTCATAAAGGGAGTCGGCACGCTGTTTTTTATCCACAAGATCTTGCTGGGCAAAAAGCAGCATTGGAAAAATAAAAATAGTAAGAGTAGCGGTTATACCTTTTTTAAATAAACTCATAACGTAAAATTATATCAAAGCTATTGTTAATTGAATACTGAATACAGCGGGATAATATATTTGTTACAACTCATTGATACGACCCTTAGCATTAATTGTATATTCGGCCGTAATGGTGTTTTTTTGCTCCACCGGATACTTGATATTACGAATTGTTTCCGATCGGATTAACATCGTATTCCCTTTACTATTTACCGTGATATTAGTCCGAATATTGTGAGCCGGTATCTTTTCGTACATTCCCACGGTGGTAAAGCTTCGCAGTTGCTCATTATTAAAAGTAGCAACAATGACTTCTGCGTTTCGATAAGCTGATTGATTCTCCAATAAAAACCAACGCACGGTCTGCGGCTGCAATAATTGTTCCCCCACCAGTGTTAATCGTTGATCTTCTTCCCCTAAATTACATGGATCTGCTTTTGTTTTTAACTCTTTCAACACATCCCAATCAAGTGAAAAAGAAGGTTCTAAGTTAGAAACCGAACTACAATCCGATATTTCAACTAAATCATCCGCTAAATTTTCCGAATTACTACTCTTTTTTAACTCTTGATCTGTATTCTTTTTAAAAGCCGAATATTCTTGTGAATCAAGATATCGTTCATCAACTTTTTGTTCTTTCTCCTTAGAACATGAAATAGAACTTACAGATACAGCAAGAATAATGAACAAGTAAAAGAACTTATTTTTTACCATGGCAGCACATTAATAGTAATTTTCTATGAAGCACCTTCTTCAACCACTTCATTCTCTTCTTCTCCATTTGAGCTTCCATAATTCCGCATTACGTAATCATCAAGGATATTTCGAAACTCTTCGCCAATGCCGTCACCGCGAAGGGTTGTATAATGATCACCATCCATATAAACCGGAGCTTTAGGTTCTTCAAAGGTACCCGGCAGAGAAATACCAATATTGGCATTCCGCGATTCACCGGGACCGTTTACCACGCATCCCATAACCGCAACATTCATCTTTTCAACTCCGGGGTAGACATCGCGCCAGATCGGCATCATTTCACGAAGATAGTCTTGAATTTCATCCGCAAGCTCTTGGAAATAAGTACTATTTGTACGTCCACAACCAGGACATGCGGTAACTTGCGGCACAAAGTTACGAATACCGAGCGATTGCAGAATCTGCTGACAAATTCGGACTTCCTTAGCCCGATCTCCACCCGGTTTAGGCGTCAGCGAAACACGAATGGTATCTCCTATACCCTGTTGCAGTAATACCGACAGCGCAGCCGTACTGGACACGGTTCCTTTCATACCCATGCCCGCTTCTGTGAGACCCACATGCAGCGGATAGTCGAGCAGTTCAGCAATACGTTCGTACACATGTACGACGTCCTGAACATGAGACATTTTACAGCTGATGATAATCTTGTTGGATGCAAGTCCCACGCTTTCAGCCAGCTCGGCAGAACGCCGTGCGCTTTCGACCATCGTATCCAGCATTACCTGTTTAGAGGACTTCGGATTTTCGAGCTCACTGTTGGCATCCATTTTCTTGGCTAATAATTTCTGATCCAGTGAACCCCAGTTAACGCCAATTCGAACCGGCTTACCATGTTTTATCGCCTGCTCTACAATAGTACAAAAGTTCTCATCCCGCGTTTTAGTACCAGTATTACCGGGATTGATGCGAAATTTCGACAGGGCTTGTCCTGCCTCGGGATAATCGACCAGCAGCTTGTGACCGTTGTAATGAAAATCACCAACAATAGGAACCGTTACATCATCCGCAAGCAGTTTTTCCTTAATTTTAGGTACGGCTTTTGCCGCAGCGTCATTATTTACAGTAACACGAACGATCTCCGATCCTTCTCTATGCAAGTGCTTAATCTGTTCTACCGTAGCATCAACATCCGACGTATCGGTGTTCGTCATCGATTGCACCACAATAGGCGCACCACCGCCTACCGGTACATTGCCAACCATTACTTGAATAGAATCTCGTCGTTTAATGTGAGACATAATATCTTTGTTTCTTTTTCTGATCGTACCCTAATTAACCACAGGTACGGTAAAAATCATTCAAATTTTTGGAATTAATTCTCATTACTGAGCTCAAAGAGTTTTTGCTTCTCCTCATCGGTCAGACCATCATATCCTTTTTGAGAAATCTTCTCCAAGATGGCATCAAGCTCAGACTGAT
This sequence comes from Fodinibius sp. AD559, assembly GCF_052712805.1. Taxonomy (NCBI): domain Bacteria; kingdom Pseudomonadati; phylum Balneolota; class Balneolia; order Balneolales; family Balneolaceae; genus Fodinibius; species Fodinibius sp. AD559. The sequence continues at coordinate 439,124 of NZ_JBQPVW010000002.1, read as the reverse complement.
CCGTTTCTTCAATAACTTCCACATCAGAAACAGAATGCATATTCTTATTTTTGGGACGAGATTTTTTCTTCTGATAGGTCCCCTTCAATCGATACCAAAGTTGTTCAATAGGTAACACCCAGCGACTAAGATCGTTCCCCTGGCGATGATATTTCATTAGCAAATAACCAATTCCCGCCCCGGCCAAGTGGACAATACGGGCTGTTCCGTCCGATGAACCCAGAAACAGTGCATCAATGGCAATAAGTCCCGCTATCACATAGCGCGCCTGTATAGGCGGAAAGAAAATAAGCATAATGGGCATGGTAGGATACAACATCGCAAAGGCAACCATAATGCCATAAACCGCTCCCGAAGCGCCAATTACGGGATTAAATCCCAATACCGGAGCCGCAATAATATTGAATAATGCCCCACCAATACCAGCACCAAAGAAGATTACTGAAAATGTCCGAGGCCCCATCGATTCCTCAACCGAACGTCCCAGCCACCAGAGCCAAAGCATATTAAAAAGCAGATGAAAAGCACCGCCATGAAAAAACATATAGGTAATCGCTCTCCATGGCTGAAAAAGCGCCGTCTGCCATTCTGGATAAAAGGCAAATGCATCAACAAATAAATTGCTATAGGCGGGACTAAAGATGCTCAGCAGCGTCTGAATGATAAAAACGGCTACATTGATCGTAATAATCACACGAATTGCCACCGGCAATCCCCAATAACCGCGCTTTACTGAGTTACCGAAAGAGTCGTTATACATATTGGTAGTTGGCAATTAATAGCGTTACTATATTTAATAAAGTAAACGAAAATTTCCTGTTAGTAGTAAGATTCCTCACTTTTTAATCCCCAATATTTTATTAGGATAAAGCCTACAAGCATCCCTCCTAAGTGGGCAAAATGTGCTACCCCGGAGTTAGACCTGGTTAATCCGCTGATGAGTTCAATAGCTCCAAAAATAGCTACAAAATACTTAGCTTTTATAGGGATAGGCGGGAATAGAAGCATAATTGGCCGATTGGGAAACATCATCCCAAATGCCAAAAGGATACCGTAAACGGCTCCCGAAGCACCCAATGTAGGCGCACCACCTCCGCCGATCAGCATATGCAGCAAAGCCGCACCGATACCGGTTAAAAAGTAATATATTACAAACCGATTGGTCCCCCAGAAGTTTTCGATAGCCTGCCCAAACATCCACAGGGCAAACAAGTTAAAAAAGATATGTCCAAAGCCGGCATGTAGAAACATGTAAGATACCAACTGCCAAACACCAAAACGTCCGGATCCAATAGGCCAAAGAGCCCCATAGGTAAACAAATACTCTGAAACTACGGGGGTACTTAACGCTACAAATGCCAGTAAGTTGACAATCAACAGATGTTTAACTGCCGGAGGAAATATTGAAAATTGCGTATTGGGACTATATTGCGGGGATTGATAATTCAAGAATAAATAATATTTATTAGCAATTTATTTTGGTGGAATATACGGTTCCTTATCGTCAATTCTAATAGCTTCTACCACTCACATTAGATACGAATTCAGAACCCTTTTGTTGTATTAATCCAGAAGTGATTAACACGACAATGAATATTAATACCGCTGAACGTTAGGTCGGAAGTATTTTTCACCCCCTTCTGGAAATGGTACCGAGCTAAATTTTCCAATTACTGATTGCCATATTGATTCATATAATCAACAGTAAGCCCCACCATTGATTTTACGCCCAGCTTCATTCCTTCTTCTGCAATATAAAAGTCAGGCGTATGATGAGGAGCGGCCTCAGCAGGATCCATCCCTTTAGGCATACCTCCTACAAACCAATATAAACCTGGGACTTCTTTTTGAAAGAATGAAAAATCTTCGGCCCCGGTAATGGCATCCGATAAAATAACATCTTCTGAACCGGCAATATCCTGCAGTGTCGGTAGCATCTGCTCGGTAAGATCCGGATCGTTATACGTCACCGGATATCCTTCTTCAATTTCAACCTCAGCAGTTGCTCCCATGCTTTCTGCCGTCTTAGTTGCAACATGACGTATTTTTTGGTGGATGATATCCTGCATCTCGGTATCAAGTGTGCGAATGGTACCTATCATCTCCGCTTCTTCCGGGATAATATTATTGCGAACTCCGGCCTCTATTTTTCCAACTGAGATTACCGCTGCAGCTTTAGTCAGTTCTGTTTGACGGCTAATTATAGATTGCAATCCTTCGATAATTTTTGCCGAAGTTACAATGGGATCAACCCCGGTCCACGGCGTAGATCCATGTGTCTGTTCTCCTTTTACGGTAATTACAAACCGATCGGAGGCTGCCATCGTCCCTTTGGGACGATACCGAATTTTTCCCACTTCGGTTTGTGAATTGATGTGCTGACCAAAGATTACATCCACATCAAGATTTTCCAACACTCCTTCCTTCACCATTAATTCAGCTCCACCCTCCTCACCCGGAGGGGCTCCTTCTTCGGCCGGCTGAAAAATAAATTTTACAGTGCCTTTCAGATCTTCTTTCATATCGGTAAGAATCTTTGCCGCACCCATCAGCATAGCAATATGGGTGTCATGTCCACAGGCATGACTCACGCCCACTTCTTTTCCGAGATAGGTTGTCGTTTTCGTTGATTTAAAGGGTACATCGGCCCGTTCCTTAACCGGAAGAGCATCAATATCAGCTCGCAAACCCACTACTGGTCCCTCTTTTCCTCCTTCTAAAACTCCGACTACTCCGGTATGCGCAACCCCGGTTTCAACTTTCATTCCAAGATTACGCAAATAATCTGCAATATATTTAGCGGTCTCCTCTTCCCTATTTGAAAGCTCCGGATTTTGATGAAAATGACGTCGCCATTCTACCACCTGTTCAAAGATTTCTTCAGTCTGTTCGTTAATCTGTTTATGCAGTTCCCGGGAACCTTCTTGCTGTGCCATTGCCGGCCATTGTAATCCCAATAACAGTACTGCAATAAGTAATCCAGTTCCTATTCTGTCCATAATATCATAATTAAAAGCCGCAGTTATCAATCTTTCTCATTTTGTTGAAATAATTGCAGATCTGCAAAAAACAAAACCATTCTCCTGGTAAAAATCTATGCGTATAAACATACAATGACTACCAAATATAAAACCCCCAGGGATTTGGATACCCTGAGGGTTCGAATAATTAACCGTTTATCAATGCTGTTATTTAACAAACAGCATCTCTCGATAAATGGGTAACGGCCAGTAGTCATCTGCTACATGGCGCTCCAGATAGTCGACCGAATCGCGGATCTTTACCATTGCCGGTCGTACGTTATCCTTCACATAAGTAGCACTCTCCAAGACCGATTCTCCATCATCTTGAAGAACAATCTCTCGAAGCTCCTCCAAGGCATCATTAAGATCATTTAGTCCCTGATTTACCTTTTTAAGCATCTCGAGTGATCCTCGATTTTCGAGCCCGAGATCATCAATACGCTCTACATTATCTGCAAGCTCATTCATATATCGCACCGCAGCCGGATAAATCATCGTTTTTGCCATCGACTCAGTTGTATCCGCCTCAATATTGAGCGTTGTTAAATACTGCTCGGCCCAGATTTCCTGGCGTGAGTATATCTCGCGTTCATTCAACACCTTATGCTTCTCAAACAGCCTGATATTTTTATCGTCTGTTAATTTAGGCAGCGCATCCATAGTAGTGGGAAGGTTAAGTAACCCGCGATCTTCTGCTTCTTTTTCCCACTCCTCTGAGTATCCGTCACCGTTGAAAATAATATCCTTGGAATCGGAAAGAGCTTCTCGAATCACTTCTCCCAGCGATTTTTCCAAAGATTCACCATCTTCAACTTTCTCTTCAAGATCAGTACAAAGTTTATCGATGGCATCAGCCACAATGGTGTTTAATACAACAATGGGAAACGAAATGGACTGACTTGAACCTACGGCACGAAATTCAAACTTGTTGCCGGTAAAAGCGAATGGTGATGTTCGATTCCGATCGCCAGCGTGCTTGGGCAACGAAGGCAGTACAGGAGTTCCCAATCCCAGCAGGCCACCCTGTTTGGATTCCTTCGCCCCGCCGTTAAGCAGCTGATCAATCACATCTGCCAACTGGTCACCGATATACGCAGAAATAATTGCCGGAGGAGCTTCATTAGCTCCAAGACGATGATCATTACCCGCATGTGCAATACTGATACGAAGCAGATCCTGATGTTCATAAACAGCTTTTAAAATAGCAGTAAAGAAAAACAGAAACTGCATATTATCATGCGGATTGTCACCCGGTTCAAGCAGATTCATCCCTTCGCTGGTACTTAGCGACCAATTAAGGTGCTTGCCGCTCCCATTTACTCCGTCAAAAGGCTTTTCATGCAGCAGGCATTCAAATCCAAAGTTGCGGGCTATCCGTTTTAGCGTAATCATCATCAACTGCTGATGATCAGCTGCAATATTACATGTTTCAAAAATAGGTGCAATTTCAAACTGTCCCGGTGCTACTTCATTATGGCGTGTTTTAACCGGAATACCGAGCTTATAGAGTTCTTTCTCGGCTTCAAGCATAAACGACAACACCCGCTCTTGGATAGTGCCAAAATAATGATCATCAAGCTCTTGCCCACGCGGAGGCTTGGCCCCAACAAGCGTTCTGCCGGACGTCATTAAATCAGGACGACGATAGAAAAACTCCTGATCAATTAAGAAATACTCCTGCTCACAGCCAACGGTAGAAGTAACTCTCTTGGCATCAACATCGAAAAGCTTAAGTGCTCTTTTTGTTTGTTTATCGAGGCATTCATTCGACCGCAAAATAGGTGTTTTGTGATCGAGCGCTTCGCCGGACCATGAAGCAAAAGCAGTAGGTATACACAGATAACAGCCATTATCATTCTCCATAATAAAGGCGGGTGATGTAGGATCCCAGGCGGTATAACCACGGGCTTCAAACGTCTGGCGCAATCCGCCGCTTGGGAAGCTGGAAGCATCCGGTTCCCCTTGTATTAGATCTGATCCCGAAAATTCGGCAATCGCTCCCCCTCCCTGGTTGGGAGTAATAAAACTGTCATGCTTTTCAGCAGTTAATCCTGTCAACGGCTGAAACCAGTGCGTAAAGTGAGTAGCACCCTTTTCAGTAGCCCAATCTTTCATGGCCACAGCAACAGCATCAGCCACTTCCGAATTAAGCTGCTCCCCCTCTTCAATTGTTTTTTCCAGATCTTTCCAAATAGCTTCGGGAAGTCGTTCTTCCAGGTCTTCCTGCTGAAAGGTATTTTTACCGAATATCTCGGGAATGTTCATTGCCTCTCGTTCTTCGCCATTAGATTTCGGCGACCAGTTTCGAGCAGCCGCCAAAGGATCGTATCGTCGCATTGCTTTTGTCATTGGAGTAATAGATGTAAGTAATTTGTTAGAATTTTAAACTGTCCTAAATATAATTGATAGTTAGATTATTACACAAATTATTTAATTAAATTTTTATTAACATATTATTTTAAAAGGTAATATTAATTATTTATTTAATATTTTTAACTTAAAATAGTCTTATTGCTATTCTTAGTTAAATTAATTTACCTCATATTGAAAATAGCTTGTTTTTTTAAGCGAGAAATTTATTGCTATAATTGGAGTCAAACTTTTTCCACAACTTTTCCTTCAATTTACACATGAGCAATTCGAATATGCTGAGCATTTGGATCAAGGCTGCGCGTCCACAAACCCTGCCCGCTGCTTTTGTTCCTGTTTGCGTTGGCGCCTCCTTAGCCTATCACGATCAGCTACTGTTATGGCATACTACAATCGTTGCCCTGCTGTGTGCTTTTCTTATTCAAATAGGTACCAACTTTGCCAACGATTATTTTGACTTCAAAAAAGGAGCCGATACCGACGAACGTATCGGCTTTGAACGCGCCACTGCAAAGGGGTTTATTTCTGCCGAAGCTATGCGCAATGCCACCATCATTACCATGGGGTTGGCTTTTCTTTTGGGACTATATCTCGTGTGGCATGCCGGCTGGGCTATCTTCTGGATTGGCGTAGCCTCCCTCATTTTTGGGATCCTTTACACCGGTGGCCCTTTTCCACTCGGTTATAATGGACTCGGAGATATTTTTGTGTTCATTTTTTTCGGGATCGTTGCCGTTATGGGCACCTATTATGTTAATGCTTTGGAATGGGGTAACGCTTCTTTTTGGGCATCGCTGGCCGTAGGAGCACTGGCAACAAATATTTTAGTTATCAATAACCTGCGCGATGTTGAACAGGACAGGAATGCCGGGAAAAACACGCTCGGTGTTCTTTTAGGAGAAGATGCTCTCCGCTGGGAATACCTGCTGATGTTATTGCTGGCATTAGCCATACCCCCTCACTTTTATTTTCAATTAGGCTATGATCCAATCATATTCCTTCCGTTTATGATTAGTCCCTACGGATTTGCACAACTATATAAAGTATGGTTCTGGGATGATAAACATAAGTTCAATAAAGTGTTGGAACATACCGCTCGTTTCATGACCTTTTATGGAATCTTGTTTAGTATCGGAATCATTATGGACTATTTATGAAATTAGCCGGCTACTCATACAAGCTCCCGTTTTCTAAACCGCTGCAAACAAGCAGTCAAACGTTTCAGTATCGTAAGGGATTTATTTTATCATACGAAACAGATAAACAGCAATTTTATGGAGAAGCAGCGCCCTTGCCCGGATTTTCTACCGAATCCCACAAATCCGTCCAAAAACTTCTAACTGCCTATAAAGAAAAAATCAACGAAACGCTAAATAGTTCAAATCCAGTTAAGAAGCTTCAAAAATTTTATAAGAATGCCAATATCCCTCCCTCTCTCCAATTTGGCCTGGATGCTCTTGCTTACCAAATTGAAGCCCGTAAAAATGAACAACCCCTGCTCTCTTATTTATTTCCGGATGCATCTTCAAAAATAGACGTTAACACTTTGATTTCGCTACAAGGTGATAACATCCTAAAAGATGTAGCAGATAAAATTGAATCAGGATTCAATACCGTCAAATGCAAAATCGGGCTCCACTTCGAGAAAGAACTCCAGTTCCTCCGCAAGATCAGAAATAAGTATCCCGATCTAACCATCAGAGTTGATGCTAATCAGGCCTGGGATCTGAATCAAGCGGCCCATCATTGCAAGCAGCTTGAAAAACTGGATTTAGAATATTGTGAAGAACCGCTAAATAAGATCACTCCGGTAAATATCGAGCAACTATCTCAAAAAACTTCTCTGCCTTTTGCTTTGGACGAATCAACGACCCAACATTCTTTCTGGCCAAACTTACTTCCCTTTACAAAATACCTTATTATGAAGCCGATGGTTGTAGGCAGTTTCCAGAAAAACATTGAAACAAAACGGATTGCAAACACTCACAATAATAAAATTGTAGTTACGACCAGCCTTGAAAGTGGTGTTGGTCGATATTTTACAAGTTTAATAGCAGCGGGATTGGGATCACCAAGCACAGCGCATGGACTCTCAACTGGCATTTTATTCGCCCAAGATATATCCTCTGAAACAAATTTTATTACAGAGGGATCGGTTAATCTATCTTCCCGATGTTTACCAACGATCAATTTTGATCAACAGCAGCTTTTCACAAAACTTTTTTAGCGGTGGTTAATTCAGATGAAATACCAACATTTTCAGCGCCCAGAGAAGATGACCTTTTCTTAGGCTCCAGCTTTGGTTTGCACTCTTATGGGGACCTCAAGCAATTTGAACGCTTTTTTCTGCAATTTCTGTTTGATTTTGATCACAACTTTGAGAAACCAATAGGATTTCTTGCCCCCTCTTCCGATACCCTTATTTTTGCAATTGCCGCATGTTGGAATCTTGGTATTCCTATTGCTTCATTTGATACAAAAGCTACTTCGGATGAGCTCAATCGTCAAATTGAACAGGTTGATCCCGGATTAGTTTTTGTTAATCAAGAACTGCAACCAAAAATTGATCATCCCGATGCCATAGATATCAAACAGCTTGATTTAACGCGATCCCTTGAAATTGATGTAGTACTCGGCTTTGAGGCTGAAAATTATACTCCAACGACCGAACCTGATAATATTTTCGGGTATTTTTTTACTTCCGGAACTACTACCGGAATACCAAAAATTGTCCCGCTCAAACGCCGCCAGATGCTTTTTGCAGCAAAAGCTTCAGCCGAAAACTTTAAACCTCGCAAAAACCATTTCTGGTTACTCTGTTTGCCATTAAATCATATTGGAGGTATTTCAATTATTTTGCGATCCCTCCTCTATGGATCTGCTATTTTCCGGATGAAAAGTTTCCATCCAAAAATGATTACTACTTTTTTAACCGAGAATAAGCTTTTCCAGGCAGCATCATTAGTCCCAACAATGCTCAAACGCTTGTTGGAGCGATCCGGTTTTTTTGTCCATCAAAATTTCAAGGCCATCTTGCTTGGTGGCGGCCCCATTAATACAGACTTCATCAAAGAGTGCAGAAATAAAGGCATTCCACTGGTTCCGAGCTACGGCATGACCGAAACCTGTGCACAAATTGCAGCGAATCCCATCCTTAAACCCAGCGGCACGTATGGTCCATTAAAAAGTGTGGGGACCGTCCTTAAACCGAATAAGATTCAAATTCGAGATGAGAAGAACAAAGCTGTCAGCGTTAACACAACGGGTGAAATATGGATTAAAGGCCCCCAGGTTTTTGATGGATATTTAAATCTGGATAACAAGGATTATTTTGATGCGAATGGATGGTTTAGAACGGGTGATTTTGGATACTTTAATGCCAAAAATCAGCTCTTTATTGACTCTCGTCGTTCCGATCGAATCATAACAGGAGGAGAAAATGTATCACCTTTCGAAGTTGAATCTAAGCTCAACGGACTAACTAATATTACAGAATCTGCGGTATTTGGAATAACAGATAAAGAATGGGGACAAAAAGTTGTAGCCCTTGTAGTTACAAAAAATGGAAAGCCAATCAACCCCCCTTCTATTAAAGAGGAGTTAAAACAAAGCCTTGCTGATTATAAAATACCCAAAAAAATTATTAAGGTAGATGAGCTTCCAAAAACAAGAACAGATAAAATTATCCGCAGCAAATTATCTGAATTGTTTTTAAACTACACTGAACAAGAGGAAAAATCGTAATACAAATCTTCCCCTCTTAACCGATGAATTTCAGCCCTTTTGTACCAATATCTGATCGGTAATATTTATTTTCAAAATCAATTTTTTTCACTTCTTTGTACGTATTTTTAATAGAATCCTGCAGAGAATCCCCGGCACCAACCACACTCAGAACACGTCCCCCATCGCTATATATTTTACTATTTTCAGCCTTGGTCCCGGCATGAAAAACGAGAGCATCTTCAGCAACATCATCTATGCCTGTAATCTCTTTTCCCTTTTCGTAATCCAGCGGATATCCTTCCGATGCCATAACAACACAGCAACGATACTTTTCATCAATTTTAACCTCTTTGGTATTCAACTGCTCATTAACGGCAGCCTTCATCAGCTCCAAAAAGTCAGATCGCAACGAAGGTAATATTGCTTGTGCTTCCGGGTCGCCCAGTCGACAGTTAAATTCAACGACTTTAGGGCCCTCCTCTGTGATCATCAATCCACAATACAGGATACCTTTATACGGATTTTCATCCAGCAACATAGCCGATATTGTAGGTAGTATAATCTCTTTTTCCACACGTTGAAGCATGCGATTACCTATCACGGGAGTAGGACAATAGGCCCCCATACCACCCGTATTCAGACCGGTATCGCCTTCTCCAATGCGTTTATGATCTTGGGCATAGTGTAAAATTTTGGCAGTTTTACCATCTGATATAACGAATACTGAGGCTTCATCCCCTCTCAAAAATTCTTCGACAACCAGCTTTTGAGCTGCATCCTCAAAGCGCTCATCTTCTTTCAACTCATTCATTCGTTTTTCAACCTCCTCGGCCGATTCACAAATAAACACCCCCTTCCCACCGGCCAAACCGTCAGCTTTCAAGACAATAGGATATTCGTCCTTGCTTTTGATTACTTTCAGCGCTTTATCAAACTCATCGCGTGAATAGGTTTGGAAATCAGCTGTAGGAATTCGGTTCTCCTTCATAAATTCGTTGGCAAACTTTTTACTACCTTCAAGTTTTGCCGCTATCTTGGATGGACCAAAAACCTTATGCCCTTTATCTTCCAGAAAATCAGTAACACCATCTACCAGTGGTTTTTCCGGTCCTACGACCGTTAACTCGATATCATTTTCTTCAATAAAGGTAAGGATGGCTTCAAAATCTGACAGGTTAAAATCCACATTGGTACCTACCTGAGCCGTACCTGGATTCCCCGGGGCAATAAATAGCTCATCCAGTTGATCTGATTTGGCTATACTCCACGCCATTGCATGTTCGCGTCCGCCACTGCCCAGTAGTAATACATTCATAAATTATTAGCTATTAATGATTCAAAAAGATTATAACCTTTTCCCTGTTGAGGAGAAGTATTTAATTGCTAAAGTGTCTAAGTACGAATTGTTGAAGTTAGGAAACTCTGACATTTTAATACCTAATTACTTTTTGAAAGCTCATTGGCAATATGGATAATATCCGTAAAACTATCCGCCTTAAGTGATGCCCCGCCAATAAGGCCACCGTCAACATCAGGCTGCTCCAGAAGTTCTTCGGCATTATGTGGCTTCATACTACCACCATATAAAATTCGAATCTGGTTTGCGGCGTCATCCGAATAAAGATCTGCTATTACCTCCCGAATCATCTTATGCATCTCCTGTGCTTGATCAGGAGTTGCTGTTTCTCCGGTTCCGATTGCCCAAATGGGTTCATAAGCAATTACAACGTTAGAAATATCTTCGTCTTCAACACCGATTAAAGCAGCTTGCACCTGTTTCTCAACGCGCAATTTATGTTCATTTGCTTTACGCTGTTCCAAGGATTCGCCAACACAAATAACCGGTTTCAATCCGTCATTCAATGCTTTGTTAACTTTGGCATTTACTGTTTTGTCTGTCTCACCAAAATATTGGCGGCGTTCAGAATGTCCCAGAATTACATACTCACAATTTACCTCATTGAGCATTTCGGTACTTACTTCACCCGTAAAAGCACCATTATCTTCAGAATGAACATCTTGAGCTCCCAAGGAAAGGCCTCCTATATCCTGTAATTCAACCGAGGCCGTAGTTAGCGAAATGGTTGGCGGACATACCAATCCATCAACAGCTTCGGGCATGTCGTCAATAATATTTTTTATATCCTGCAGGAGAGTTGATGTCTCCTTGGGTCCACAATTCATTTTCCAGTTTCCGGCAATTAAAAATCGTCTCATGATGCAGGTTCCTCGTTGTTATTTTTATTAATAATTTTCTGAATACCTTGAATTACATCTTCAAACTCATTGCCTACGTACTTTCTGATAATTTGTCCATCCTTATCCACGAGAAAGCGCGTAGGTATCAAACGGATATTGAATTTTTCCAGCAGTTCTTCACGATCAAAGGCCTGTGCATCTGCTACCGGCCACGGTTTAACACGTTCTTCAAAAAAGGCGTCAACCGTAACTTGGCTTTCATCAAGAGGCAATGTTACAATCTCCAAACCATAGTTTTTATAAATACCGTGAATCACAACCGTCCGGTCGAACTGTTGCTGATACAATCGATTACTAAGCCGCGTAATTTCAAGAATATAGGGAGTTCCGGAAAGTGAATCCCGGCTAATAATCTTACCATTTTGCGAAAACTGAAATTTGGGAATGGTATCACCCGGCGACAGGTAGTTTATATCATAACTCATCGATTCAACCCAGTTACTCGTTGAATCTTCGGGATAATTTTCTTTAAAAGCACTTAATTCCTGCTGCGCCTGATCTACTCGAGCACTGTCGTAAAGTAGTTTTATTTTCTCACGCGCAATACGTTTCGAGCTATTTGGTGATTCTGTTATTTGTGATAACGAATCCAGATAGACCAACGCCGAATCGAGCCCATTGTTCTCTGCCATATACCGTTTACCAAATGTAGCTCCAAGGTCGCTTAAATCGTCGTGATCATCAACAATACGGATGCGATTCATCATTTGGGGTTTATCAAAACTTTCCAGGATTTTTATCGCTTCCCTAGCAGCAAAATTAGATGCAAAAGTCCCCTCTTTTTCCTCATAAACATCCCAATACAAATTAGTCCATTTTTGGAGCTCATCGCGCAGAGTATCTCCTTTAAGCTGTCCGGCCCGTGCCAGCTGCATTACCCGGCGAAAATTCTTACCTAACCGTTGATATGTTTCCAGCGCATCATGCTCGCGAGAGGAAATCTTTAGTGTTTCCCTGACATTGGGTAATTGGCCCGTAATAAAAACAGAATCATCCTTGGCCAATATAACACCGCCCCGGGCTAAGTTGCTATTATTTCGACTAATAATTAACGGGTAGCGACGTTTTTCCTGGAATGTTGCCATTCCCGAAAAACTGCCATTAGAATCGGTTACCGCATGGAAAAGAGTATCGGCATCCGTATTGGCAGAATCTTTTTTGATGATGGTGAATCCAATACCCGAATAATCTCCGCTGGTATCTATAGAATCTGAAACGGTAAAATTACCTGAGATATGTGCCGTTTTGGATTCTGGCTCACTTGAACATCCCCAACTGATTACCCCAACAACCAGAACAATAAAAAAATACTTTAATTTGGTTAGCATATATTTTACTGAGATAAAACGTTTTATTTTATAACAACTTCATTACTCCTGATCCAGACGGTCCGAAATCATCTCACGTACCATTTCCGGATTAGCCTTACCTTGCGAACGTTGCATAACCTGTCCTATAAAAAAGCCAATTAATCCCTTTTTACCATCTCTATAGCGCTCTACTTCATCAGGATGTTGTTCAATAACTTCATCAACGATAGGTTCTAGGAAGTCGGTATCTGAAACCTGAACTAAATTCATTTCTTTCGCCAGCTCTTCGGCTGATTTTTCCTCCTCAAGCATAGCATCATAAATTTCAGTCATTGCTGACGAATTAATTTTATCATCCTCCCTCAGCTGCACCAGTCCGGCCAACCGTTTCGCAGATATAGGAAATTTCTTAATGCCTATACTGCGATCGTTTAACGTGCGCAACACCTCTGTTAAAATCAAATTGGAAACTGCTTTTGGGTTGCCTGCATGAAGCAGCACATCCTCATAGAAATCTGCCAGATACCGATCTTCAGTCAACGTTTGCGCATCATCATCACTCATATCAAACTCTTCCATAAAGCGTTGCTTGCGCACATCGGGCATCTCCGGCAGCTCTTCCTTGATATCTTCGAGCATTTCGTCGGTTACTACCACCGGCGGAATATCGGGCTCGGGGAAGTAGCGATAATCATGAGCTTCTTCCTTAGAACGCATCATCCGGGTCTCCATCTTGTTGGCATCCCAGAGCAAGGTCTCTTGTACAACTTCGCCGCCTGACTCGATGAGGTCAATCTGTCGCTCAATTTCGAAATCTATTGCTCGCTCCACATTACGGAACGAGTTCATATTTTTGAGCTCCGTTCGCGTCCCAAACTTTTCTCGTCCTTTTGGTCGAACCGAGACATTAGCATCACAACGCAGGCTCCCTTCTTCCATATTTCCGTCACAGATTTCCAAATACTGAACAATCTGCTTGATACGCTTCAAATACTCGTATGCCTCTTTGGCTGATCGGATGTCCGGTTCCGATACAATCTCAATAAGCGGAACGCCCGCTCGATTTAGATCGATCAACGTATGAAACGGATCCTGATCGTGAATAGATTTTCCGGCATCTTCTTCCATGTGGATACGTGTAATGCCGATCTTTTTATCCACTTCATCCGTCGTTATATTAATATGTCCGTCGTGACAAATGGGTGTATCATATTGCGAAATCTGGTATCCTTTGGGAAGATCCGGATAAAAATAATTTTTACGAGCAAATATTGATTTGCGGGCAATATCGCAGTTGGTAGCCAAACCCATCTTAATGATATAACGCACCAGGTTTTCGTTGAGTACCGGCAGCGTTCCGGGATGCCCCAAACAAAGCGGTGAAACCTGCGTATTGGGCGATCCGCCAAATTCTGTTGAAACCGGGGCAAAAGCCTTACTTTCTGTTAATAGCTGGGCGTGCACTTCAAGCCCTATGACTGCTTCGTAATTATCCTTAGACGAACTGCTCATTATTTCTAATTTATATTACTCTTTTTGGAAAATTGTAAAAATACTGTGTCCCCCTGAAACAACTTCAGGAATAACGTTATAACCTAAGTTAACTTTGAACTCATTTTGATGGCGAAAGATATTAAACGTCTGGGACTTTTATTAATCATTCTGATATAAAATCGGTACATCGTAACGCAATTACAATGAGACATAAAGAACTGCATGTATTCGAAGAAAGCAACCACCTTTTATGGGGATTAATCATTCTGGTTGCTACCGCTTTAGGCACATACCTGCTGGTAGGTTCTTTTGTGACGATGGACTGGTATCCTTTTAATATCAGGCAGCTGCTGGCACTGGGACTTTTTGGAATTAGCTTTGCCGGTATTATCAAATTATCAGAACCGCTATATCATTTTATTCTCTATATTGATGATGACACACTCATCATCGATATCAAAAAGGGAGATGTAAAAACCGATACCCTGCAGATTCCCGTTGATCATATTCAACACCTTCAATTTGCCCCGCATAATCCGCGCAATGCCGATGAAGCCCTGTTCGATTTCTCTACCAATTATCACCTGCTCTACAAGAAAAAAGACGATACTTCTTTTTATAAACTACTTGGAGATCAATCCGCAGCAATTACACTAAAGGTGGACGATATAGCTGACATTATGCGCTTTATCAGCAACCGAAATCCGAATATCCAAATTCCAAGAGAACAAGCGACCTATTTTAATCTGTGATAAAATAATTTTCGAACATTCCAACTTTTTTTACCCAATAAAAAAGAATAGGCAGTAAGCTTTCACTCACTGCCTTCCACCTTGTAATCCGTTCATCGACGTCTCTCCTATCCCCTCAAAGTATCTCTACCTAAGATACCGAGGAAAAGCACATTACACCATACACTTGCCACTCCTCTCTCTTACAAATCATCTCTTGATGAAACTTTCTTTCTCATTAGTATTATTGCGAAAGACGAAACAAAAAAGTGACAAATCAATATTATTAATTCCAATTTTAATCAATTAATCCAAAGTTGGAAATAATTAAGAAGAGTACTTTACTCTGCAATTACTTGCACCATCGTTAAAATACAACGTGCCGGATTCCTGAAAAGCGACCGACACGTAGCATATGAAACGGTCTGCGTCATTTTACTAAACTCCAGAAAGGTGCCACATCGAACGCCGGGTTTGCGGATAAATTCACAACCGGCCCCGTTCCATCGACATCCATTTTATAGATTTCATAATTGTTATCCCGACCGGTTATAAAAGCTATTTCATCTCCATCCGGCGACCATACCGACCCTGAATCGTAAGACGAATTATTGGTAAGACGGGTTACTCCGGTCCCATCGGCGTTCATTATATATATTTCAAAACCATTAGCATCACTGATATTAGAGTCGCGGTTACTAGTGAAAGCAATTTTAGAACCGTCGGGTGACCAACTCGCAATACTATCGAAAAAGGTATTATCTGTTAACTGAATTATGCCGGTACCGTCTGTATTTGCAATATAAACTTCGAAATCATTTCCACTCCCGCGATCACTGGAAAATAAAATCTTACTGCCGTCTGGGGACCAAGAAAAAGTAGACATATAGTCGATTGAATCATTACGACTAATATTCACTTGGTTGGTACCATCGGCATTCATCGTATAAACCTCAAGATTTCCATCCCTGTCCGAAAGAAATGCCAATTTTGAACCATCCGGTGACCATGATGGAACTGTGTTCCCGTTACTTACTCCCTCGGTACCCGTCGACAGCGCTTTGTCATCCGATCCATCAGCATTTATAACGTATACATGAGAACCCCTCGCATAGGCGATACGCGTACCATCTGGCGATATGGCCGGAGCAGTTTTTGAACCGCCGCCAGTCGTCAGCCGTTCCTGGGATGAGCCGTCATCATTCATCACATAAAGTTCCCTGGAACCAGTTCGATCACTAATGAATACAATCTGATTTTTCAGAACCTCCTTGCATTCTACATCAAAGGAAGTCGCTGTAGTATCCCCTGCAGAAACAGAAATGCTGCGGGGATTGTTGCCAGTCACGTCGCAGTTAGAGGCCATACCCGAAAGTTCTACCGAATAAGTGTCTTCCTCGAGATCAGTTAAATATAGAGTATCATTCGCTGCGACATCTTTGCTGCTGCCTCCTGTACTAAGGTTATAGCCATCAGAATCTTGGTCAGGACCGTTGGTTGAAGTAATTACCTCAATAGCACCGGTTGTAGGTTCCGGATCGGGTTCTGTGCCTGTCGGCCCTCCATCCCCTCCGCAAGAGATAGTAAATGCTGTGATTAGAATAAATAGTAAAGTTCGTCTATACATGACAATGAGTTTTTTATTACTGGTTTATTATCAAATACGAATTCAGCATAGCAATCAGCTCAAAAAAATGACACAACACTATTGATTAACGATACCCCAATGAGGACGACCTTCATCGCTGCCACTATTTGAAATTCTAACAGGAGTATTACTGCCGTCAGCCTTTACAGTATAAAGTTGATTGGTATTATTCCTCCTAATCCCTAACACAATTTGTGTACCATCCGGAGACCAGCTGGGACTACTTACCGCGCAGCAATCTGACTCATTTGTTAATTCAATAGCATTTGTCCCGTCAGTATCAATAACATAAAGCTGAGAGCTGTTGTTATTAATTCTACCCGTAACTGCAAATTTACTCCCATCAGGTGAGTATGAAATACTACCATAAATATTTGAATCATCAGTAACCTGGGTCTCATTGCTGCCGTCAGGGTCTATAGTAAATATATTATACTTGCTGTTTGAAGAACCATACCTTCTGACAAATGCAATTGTATTTCCACTTGGCGACCAGCTTGCAACGTTATCATCAGAGGTGTTGTCAGTAAGCTGATTCAATCCGGTGCCATCTGCATTGATAGTATAAATCTCGGTATCACCGTCTCTGATATCTCTAAATACAATCTGACTGTCATCCGGTGACCAGCTGTAATAAGATGGATCGTTTGCTGCGTCTGTCGTAAGACGCTGTATATTACTTCCATCGGTATTCATGATGAATAGATCTCCATCACTATTTATACGCTCGCTGTAAAAGGCAATCTTTGTACCGTCATGAGATATTACAGGATGACCATCATAAACGGAATTATCAGTCAGCTGTTGCTCATTTGAACCATCCGGATTCATAATAAAGATCTCAAATCCACTGGGTGTCCTCCTGTCAAATACAATCTTTTCTTCTTTCTGTAGGGCTGAACACGTTGTTTGGAAAGTTGTTGAAGTTGTATCCCCGGCCGTAATGTCTTCTGTCCTTGGATTGGATCCGCTCAGGCTACAATTATTAGCAATGTCCGTTAGCTCAAGCTGATAGCTTTCAGATTCCAAGTCATTAAAATAAAGTGTGTCATTGATGCCAATGGATGTTCCGTTATCTCCATCCAACACAACAGCGTATCCATCACTATCCAGATCTGACCCTGTTGTTCCAGTAATTACCTGTAAGGTACCGTCTGTGATGACATCAAAATTGGGACCGGTTGCTGACTTTTGGTTAACAGTCACTTCAATCGGACCATCCGTTGCTCCCTGTGGAACCTCTGTCACTAATTCCGTTTCACTGGCATTTTTAACTGTTGCATTTGTGCCATTGAAAACAATAGTATTTTCAGAAGCAGTAGCACTAAAATTCATGCCTGTGATAGTTACTTCTGTGCCCACAACACCACTGTCCGGATCAACAGCACTTATGCCCGGAGCTGCCGCTTCCACCGTAAAATTTGGGCCGGTAGCTGTAGCCTGTCCCACCGTAACACTTACTGCTCCACTGGTAGCTCCATTGGGGACCGTCGCTGTCAGTTTAGACTCACTGGCATCTGTAACGGTAGCCGCAGTACCATTAAACTCAACCTCATTTCCAGAAACCTGGGCCGAAAACCCGCTACCTGATATGATTACGGCTGTGCCCGGAGGACCGCTGGTCGGCTGAATACGGGTAATATCAGGGTCAGGATTAGAACTACTACTATTGCTGCAAGATATTATAAAGGCTATTAGAAGAATGAACAGGAACGTTTGTCGGAACATGGCAGTAGTTTTTTTATTGATTATTTTCTATAAAAGCGTGTTTGAATAAGAAATTGGCTTATAAAGAAGCCCTGAATGACATACACTAACCCACTAAGGGACGATTACTCTCCATTTTAATTGCCGATCGGGCTCCAATGAGGCATTGTATCGCTATCCGAATTGGCTGACAGGTTAACTGGTGTGCCAGAACCGTCAGCATTGATTTTGAATATTTCATCATTCCCGTTGCGGCTGGACAGAAAAGCAATTTCGGTGCCGTCCGGTGACCAAGTTGGAAAAAAGTCACTGCCCGGGTCATTCGTTATCTGCTGAACGTCCGTCCCGTCGGGGTTCATTGTATAGATCTCATTATTCCCAGAACGGTTGCTAACAAAAGCAATCTTGGATCCATCTGGCGACCAGCGAGCACTAAGATCGTTATCGGTGTTCTGGGTCAGCTGCTGTTGATCGGTGCCGTCGGAGTTCATTGTGTAGAGTTCTTCAGTGCCTCCGGCAGTGTCGCCACTATACAAAATCTTGGAACCATCCGGGGACCAATCGGTATAGTAGTCGTTGACGCTATTATTAGTAAGGCGCATCTCTCCACTGCCATCAGTATTAATGGTATAAATTTCAGTACCATTTCCAGGATTACTCGCAAATGCCAATTTTGAATCATCCGGAGACCAACTAGTAGAAAATACATTAACATCCGGCCTAATTTCCTGAACATCAGAGCCATCAGCTCCCATCACATACAGCGCACAGCAGGAACCGCCACGATCACTGATAAAGGCAATCTTGGTGCCATCGTGAGAAATTACCGGATTATATTCAAAGTTACTGTTGTCGGTTAACTTGATTGGCGAAGAACCGTTTGTATTCATTAAATATACCTCATAATCCCCATCTCGGTCACTAACAAAGGCAATTTGTCCGTCAGCTACCGCTTGGCAATCGATATCAAAAGAGGTAGTGGTAGTATCTCCCAAAACAACTTTTACAGTTCTCGGGTTATCGCCATTTATGCTACAATTGCCCGCCATACCCGAGAGTTCCACATTTATGTTACCCTCAGAAAGGCCTGAGATAATAGTACTGCCGGAAGCATTGATGCTTGAAATTTTACTGCCTACAGCAACTTCGTATCCATCAGCATCCATATCTGTCCCAGTAGTACTCACAGTAACTTTGACAGCACCGGTTGTTGGTTCTGTACCCGTTGGCCCTCCATCCCCTCCGCAAGAGATAGTAACAGCTGTGATTAGAACAAATAGTAGCGTTCGTCTATACATAACAATGAGTTTTTTATTGTTGGTTCATTATCAAATACGAATTCAGCATAACAATCAGCTCAAAAAAATCCCGCACCGACTTTCAAACCGATACGGGCAGATCATCATTAGATGATTAATTATGCTTAGTTACATACTCCGGATGCACTATAGCGGAGGCTACCACCCTGATCGTTCACATAGATTTCTCCAAGGTCATAATCACTAACATTTTGCCGACACCTTGGGGTGCCACCATTAGACCAGCTATTGCCCAATGCCGGTATTTCGGTCTCTACTTCTCCACTGCGTGATACCTGTATATCCCAGCCCATAACATTCTGAAATGTATTATTCCCTGGGTCCTGGTCCGTACCCAAATCCACATAAAAGTTATTGTCATTAGGTAAATTAGGCCCACCAATGTCTATTGCGCTGGTGTTGATATCTTTAAAAGTGGTACCGCGTACTACTAACGTACCGTCGAGCTGCCTGATAGCATCATATGCTAAATTCACATCAGTTTTATGTGTAAGCACTCCTTCGATGAAACTATCGGTAACTTTAACAACAGCATCCCTCATCAGAATTGCCGACCACTGTGTGTACTGAATAGTTGAGTTGAGAACCTCGATATTAGTATTGGGTTGGGCATTGTCCATTACTATCCCATATTTAAAACGCCCTCCTGTTTCGGATCCGTCGCTACTACTTATTGTAGTGTTTTCGAGCAGAAGATCAACCTCGTCTTCCAGATCAAAAGCATAGTCATTTACTTTCCCCACACTTGGTCGAATAGTGCTGTTGGCAACTGTCAGGCTCAAATTATTAACATCATCGACATGAAAAGCACCACCGTCTCCGATATTAATTACATCCGTGCTGGATACATTTAGGTTTACGTTCGAGGTATTAAATCGGTTGCTGTAAGCATAGCCTATATTTTTACCATCAATTGTGTTGCGTGCGCCCTCAAAGTCCCTAAAATCGACCCGAATGTTTGAACCGGTAGAAATGATATACCCATTCTCATTATTTGTGGTCAACGTTAGATCCTCCAGAATAACTCGAGAGGTTTCGAGGTCTGTTCCACTTGTCACAAATACGGCATCCGGATCACCATTAAAAGTGCCTCCGGTATAGCCGTTTTCAATTTTTAAGTGTCGTAGTGTCACACCCTCTCCAACGTATATTGCAGGATCACGATCGACGTCAGGACTTAGGATATGGATATTGTTTCGATCTACTTCCTGATCTCCTTTTACAATTAGGTTACCGGAATAGCTTAATGGGAAGCTTTCACCATTGGCCTGATCGTATAATCCTTCAGCAACACGTATCGTATCAATATCCAAGAAGGCATCATCCTCATTTTGATCGTAAACAGACAGTGCCTTCGTAATTGTTTTTAAGGGGCTGTCTTGAATATATCCATCGATATCTCCGTCAGTGCCATTATTAGCATTCACAAACAGACGTTTTGCAATAGCAGAAAACGTGACTTCATCAGTATCACTTTCTCCATCGGATGTCACCTCAAGCTGTAAAGTATATTCTCCGGGTAGATCGGGTATAAAGGTGGGCGTCTCGGTCTCTGCATCAGTCAGTGAGGTACTACTATTAGCAGGTTGACTGCTAATAGTCCAAGAATAGCTTACGTTGCTACTGCCACTTGAACCGGATCCATCTGCTGTTATTTCAAATCCCACAATTTCATCTGAATCGCTTCCTGCATCAGCTGTTGCACTTGCTGCAGGCGGATTATCTCCATCATTGGTATTGTCAGGACCAGTGCTGTTATCACTGCACCCAAAAAAGAGCATTATCGAAATAACTATACTAAATAGTGTAGCTTTATTAATCATTTTCTCAAATTTTTAAATTCGGTATTTGTGTTAGAGCTGCTATTATTAATTACGAAACCGAATTTAAAAACAGGTCATACAGGTGCAATTTTTTGAACAAAAAAATGAAAGATAGGTTAATTTGGTCAGCAAATTGGATTAATCAACATTTCCAAAAACTATTTTACCAAGTTTTATCATAACTCTCTTTTTAAATTATTTAAGATTATTGCTAACCATTAATACATACGACAGAAAAAAGCCAAAGAGCTCAAATAGATCTATTTTTTTTGATTGAATCATGAATACTGTTTTAACAGATAAATAGGATGTATTAATAAACTGGCGTGTGATAAATAATTTATGTTAATTGCAACAGGCTAATTCATTTGGAGAAAAAAAAATGAGGCATAAATATCAGGATGCCTCCTATTTTGGTAATCAACAAATTACACTACAGACAAAATGAGTACCGGTTCAGAAGTTACACAGCTACTTGTACGTCTTAGGAAAGGAGAAGATGGGGTTTTTGACAAAATATATCCTCTGATCTACAAAAAGTTACATCGGATGGCCCACTCTCATATGATTCGCCAAAGCCCGGATCACACGCTTTCAAAAACGGAGTTGGTGCATGAAGCCTATCTTAAAATGATTGATCAGACCCAGATCGAATTCAGTGACAAATCCCATTTTTTAGCGATAGCATCGCGATGCATGCGACAAATTCTGATTGACCATGCAAGAAAAAAACACGCCCAAAAACGGGGTGGCCAAAACAAAGACCTGACCTATATTGATGGCATTTTAAGCGCCCAAAAACAAAAGGCGGAAGAATTTATAAATATCGACGATGCATTAAATGAGCTGGAAACACTAAATGAAAGGCTGGTGAGAGTAGTTGAAATGCGTTTTTTTGGGGAGATGACTATCACTGAAACGGCCAATGCCCTCGACATATCTGAAAGTACCGTAAAAAGAGATTGGATGAAGGCACGTGGATGGCTCTACAATAAATTAAAGCAAAGATTTGAAGTAGAGTAAATGAGCTGATTCGACCATTCAGTTCGTATACCTTTACGAGACAGATTTAAAAGACTGCTCCTCGATAAAATAACTAACGAAACTGGTTAACATCATGGGTGATTTAAGGTGGGAAAAAGTTGAACAAATTGTTGACGAAATCCTTGACCTCCCTGCTGAACAACGACAGGCATATATAGAAAAAACATGTGGTCATGATCAAAACTTGAAAAGTGAGGTTACCCAATTAATTGAGTCTATTTTTGATTCAGAAGGGTGGCTAACAGATCTTAATGAGTATAAACATGAATTCTATAATGATGTTTCTGAAGGCTTAGAATCCCTTAGTACGAATCAGGACTTTGTTGGCCGACAAGTTGGATCTTATACAATCAAGAAAAAAATCGGCCAAGGAGGTATGGGGCTGGTGTATTTGGCAGACCGGAGCGATGACAATTTTGATCACCAAGTTGCTATCAAAATAATACGTGAGGGACAGGCTACTGAGGCGAATATCCAGCGGTTTCGTAGAGAACAACGCATTTTAGCCGGCCTAAAACATCCAGGAATTGCCCAACTTTACGATGGTGGTGTTACAGCAGAAGGAGCTCCCTATATCATTATGGAATATGTTTGTGGAGTACCTCTTACCGAATACTGCCGTACTCACAATTCTTCGATTAAAGAGCGTATAGATCTGTTTAAACAGGTGTTACAAGCGGTTCGATATGCTCATGAAAATCTTGTGATACACAGAGATCTAAAACCAGATAATATTTTAGTTGATGAAAGCGGTAAGGTTAAAATTCTTGACTTTGGGATCTCCAAACTATTGCAAGATGAGGATGACATCGCCCTCACCCAGACAGGCTCACGAATCCTAACGCCAAAATATGCTGCACCCGAGCAGATCAAACAAACCAAGATTACCACGGCAACGGATTTGTATTCATTGGGTATCATTTTTTATGAACTCCTATCAAATAAGCCCCCCTTTTATTTAGATGATTGCACCACATACCAAGCCGAACAGATTATTTTAAAACAGGCTCCTACCAGGCCCAGTACCAAAGTTTCTGATTCTAAAATTAAAAAGCGGATTCAAGGAGATTTAGATGCTATCACTTTGAAAGCTATCCGCAAAGAGTCTGAACATCGTTACCGTATGGCTAATGAATTCCTGGAAGACCTAAAAAATTACCAAAAAGGTATTCCAGTTACAGCGCATGAAGACTCTTTCCGCTATCGCAGCCAAAAGTTTTTTAAACGCCATAAACAAGGAATTGCTGTTGCTGCAGGAGTTCTCCTATTCCTCATCGGACTTACTGGATTTTATACCTGGCAGATTGCCCAAGAAAGAAATCAGGCAAAGCTCCAAGCCCAACGGGCAGAACGTCAGGCAACACGTGCTGAACAAGTTTCCAAATTTATGATTGACTTGTTTGATAGCAATTTACCTGAACGTACATCCGGTGAAGATATACCGGTAAGTACAGTTATTGATGCCGGTATAGCAAACCTAAATAAACAACAATTAAGTCCGGTTAATCGCGCAACAATACTTGGTGTAATTGCCCAGGTACAGGTAAAGCTTTCTGAAATTGAATCCGCCCGACAATTAAGTAGCCAAGCTTTTGTTTTGATAACGGATTCTGTGGAGAACCACAATATCAATACGGTCGATATTCCTACCATTTATGGACAAATTGCTTATCAAGCCGGCAATTTTGAAAAAGCGCTACGAGCATTTCAAACAGGCGATTCTTTGTTTAAAGTTAATAACCTTACCAATACATATGAATACCGTACCTTAAAGTACAATTTAGTTAACCTCTACACAGAACAAAAAGATTACCAAGAGGCATTAAAGATACTTGATAAGTTAGATCCAGGCACTTTTGGTGATGATAGAGAAGCAATCATAGAAAAAAGCGATTACTTTAACTACAAAGCCATCACTCTTAAAAACTTAGGAAAACAAAAGGAGGCATTGCCGATCTATAAAAAAGCTCTCAAATACAGACTGGAGGCATATGGAGCAAACAATCCAGAGGTTGGAACCATATATCATAATATTGGCAACGTATACATCTCTTTAGGTCAGTATAACAAAGCTTTAAAATACAGTAATCGCGCCTATGAAATTCGAAATAATACTCTCGGACCTAATCACAATTTAACTGCATCTACTCTTTGGGGACTTTCTATTATTAATCGGAATTTAGGCAACTTTGATCAAGCTCTAAAATATGCACAAGAGGCCGGGGCTATATTAAAAGAGTCTTTTGGAGCAGATCATTGGAAATATGCTTATACCATTCGGGGACAAGCTGAAGTTTTGATAAAGATGAAAGAGTTTTTAAAAGCCCAGAAGAAAGCTGATATAGCTATTGAGATAATAAACAACAATTACCCATCAAACGTTACTTTCAAAGCCCATTTTAACGCAACTTATACAAATATTTATAAGGGGTTAGAAGATCTGGATAAGGCCGCTGAATACTATTCTAAGTCGATTGTTTTCTTGAGAAGAGGCTTGGGAGATAAGCATCCACAATTAGGAGAAATGTTGATTAGTTATGCGAAGATGGAAATGGGGAGAAATAACTATAAAAAAGCTTATCCTCTTTTGGAAGAAACACTTGAAATTAAAAAGCATAACGAACAAAGTGATGAAGAATTACAAGCAATTAAAAAACTTTTAGATGAGTGTGCAAATAAATTAAAACCCACCTCAACTATATCTGCTAACTGAATTCTCAGTTTAATGACTGTAAATACTCAAAACTCTTTTACCTCCCAAACCAAAGTATAAGTTAACATAAATTATACTATAGTAGATAAATAAACCAAATACTAATTTCGATAAAATTCGTCTATAAATTATGCAACAATATCTGAAAAATCTCTTCAGAATACTTATCAAACTTTAAGCAGTACTAAAAGTGACATTTTTAATCTGTTAAGCCCAAAAATTCGTCTCTAAAATTTTCTAATCTTACTCGTTATATATTTACCCATGCCTATTTAACGGATATACTTTATTTAGTTTAGAACAGACATCTTTTCTATAATTAATTAAGAAACCATTTAATAGTATCTTTTTTATTTTAGGCTGTAAGCGCTTACGGTCATCAAAGAATTCATATTCTATAAAGGTACAACACATTCATCATAAAAATCCTTATACTTAGCATCTGAAATTGGCGGCGATGATAACTGTCAATTTTATATTTTCGAGCTGTAATAATAAAAACGCTAAAGGAATCTAAAATCACTTTTCAATGAGTAAGCATTCACATCCCCGAAGCAAAATCGGACTCGATTACTTAGGGTTAGAAAATAACGAAGAGACTATTTGGAACCTCACGCCCCCCGAATTGTACGAAGAGGCAATTGAAAATGGAGAGGCTGTTTTAACAAAAGATTATGCGCTACGCGTACTAACCGGTAAATATACCGGGCGATCTCCACAAGACAAGTTTATTGTTGATCAACCTTCGATACACGACGATATCGACTGGGGCGAAATTAACCAACCTACAGATGAAGAAGTTTTTGAAAATCTTTTTGACAAAGTAACCGATTACCTGCAGGACAAAAAAATCTATGTTAAAGACTGTTACGCAGGTGCTGATGAGAAGTATCAACTAAATGTACGGGTGGTAAGCGAAGCAGCTTATCACGGACTCTTTTCCCACAACATGTTTATTCGTCCTACGAATGATCAACTCAAAGAACATGAACCAGATTTTACCGTGTTGGCGGCTCCCAACTTTAAAGCTGATCCGGATGAGGATGGAACCCGAAGCGAAGCATTTGTACTCGTAAATTTTGACAAGGAGATTATCCTTATCGGCGGTACACTATATTCCGGGGAAGTAAAAAAAGGTATCTTTTCTGTAATGAACTACCTGCTTCCCAAGCAAAATGTAATGGCCATGCACTGCTCGGCCAATATGAGCCAAGACGGAGACACCGCGGTATTCTTTGGGCTGTCCGGAACCGGGAAAACGACCCTGTCATCTGATCAAAGCCGCATTCTTATCGGCGATGATGAGCACGGATGGAGTGAAGACGGTGTTTTTAATATCGAAGGCGGATGCTATGCTAAAACCATCAATCTCTCTGAAGAAGGGGAACCGCTCATTTATGCAACCACAAAAATGCCGGGCACTATCCTCGAAAATGTTGTTCTCCGTGAAAATCGGGAACCGGATTTTGACGACACCAGCTATACCCAAAACACACGCTGCTCGTATCCCATCGATTACATTCCCAATGCCACCGATGACGGACAAGGAAATCATCCAAGCAATGTCATCTTCTTAACATGTGATGCTTTTGGAGTACTCCCTCCAATATCTAAGTTGACACCTGAACAGGCAATGTATCACTTTATCAGCGGATACACTGCGAAGGTAGCGGGAACAGAACGTGGTGTAACCGAGCCTCAGGCAACATTTTCAGCTTGTTTTGGAGCACCCTTTATGCCACTGCATCCTACGGTATATGCAGAATTATTGGCCGGTAAGATCCGAAAACATAACTCCACTGTATGGTTAATCAATACCGGCTGGACTGGAGGACCGTACGGCGAAGGACACCGCATGAAGCTGGGACATACCCGCCAAATGTTGAGCGAAGCTCTTGAAGGTAACCTCGACGATGCCACTTTTGATATCGATCCGGTATTCGGGTTGGCTATTCCAAATGAAGTGGATGGCATTCCTTCAAAGATACTTACTCCACGAAATACTTGGAGTAACGAGGATGCCTATGATAAAAAAGCAGAAGAATTGGCAACCATGTTTGCTGAAAACTTCACCCAATTCAAAGATGAGGCAAGCAAAGAACTGATCAAAGCAGGACCTAAAGTTTAAAACAGTTTGCCGGTGGCAGTAGGCAGTTTACAACTGACTGCTTACTGCTTACCGCTAACTGTAATTATCCTTCCTCCATCACTGCATTCAACTTATCAAGATTATCCTGTACACGCAGGGCTTCTATAACCTCCTCAATCTCCCCTTTCATGATATCTTCGAGATTATAGAGTGTTAGATTAATGCGATGATCCGTCAATCTGCTTTGCGGGAAGTTATACGTTCGAATTTTAGCACTTCGATCTCCCGTTGAAATCTGACTATTCCGTTCTTCTTCACGCTCCTTGCGTAGTTTTTCTTCCTCTTTTTCATACAGTTTTGAACGCAACATCTTCATTGCTTTCTCCTTGTTCTGATGTTGCGATCGCTCTTGCTGGCACTCCACCACAACTCCACTGGGTTCGTGAGTAAGACGTACGGCCGAATCGGTCTTGTTTACATGCTGTCCTCCCGCCCCGCTGGCGCGAAAAGTATCTACCCGGATATCCGACATATTTACATCTATATCCACTTCCTCAGCTTCGGGCAGTACCGCAACTGTGGCAGCGGAAGTATGAACACGGCCCTGCGTCTCGGTTTCTGGCACTCTTTGCACGCGATGTACACCGCTTTCATATTTCATTTTTGCATATACTTCATCGCCCTCCAATCCAAACGTAAGTTCTTTATAACCGCCTTTATTTGACTCACTCAAGCTCAGTAAATTCAGTTTCCATCCTTTTTTATCGGCATAACGGCGATACATATCAAAAAGATCGCCCGCAAAAATAGCCGCTTCATCCCCGCCGGTACCGGCACGTAATTCAACAATCACATTCTTGGAATCATCGGGATCTTTGGGAATCAACTTAAACTTGATGGCTTCCTCTATCTTTTCCAGCTTTGGTTTGAGCTCTTCCAGCTCAAGCTCAGCCATCTCCGTAATTTCTTCGTCATCTCCCTCTTCAATCAGCTCCTTATTACCCGCAAT
Source organism: Fodinibius sp. AD559 (assembly GCF_052712805.1). Taxonomy (NCBI): domain Bacteria; kingdom Pseudomonadati; phylum Balneolota; class Balneolia; order Balneolales; family Balneolaceae; genus Fodinibius; species Fodinibius sp. AD559. The sequence goes on along the minus strand of NZ_JBQPVW010000002.1, from coordinate 410,859 downwards.
CTGGTTTTTAGTTTCTTTCCATTTGTCATACAAATCCACCAATTCCTTCAAATCGCTGTGCTCTTTGGTAAGCTCGGTATAACGATCCGGATCATCATACACCGACGGATCGCTCATTGCCGCTGTCACTTCTTCAAATCGTTCTCTTACCTGTTCTAACTTTGCTTCAATATCCATGTATCTGCTTCTTTTGGAAGATTTTTTCTATTTTATGGCCATTAAAATACGATACTTTCCGCAAAATTAAGAATAGATAATGTTTTCAACATTACAGGATCCCTTTTCTTAATTCCCAACTGAATTATTATTAAGTTCGTAACAAATTTAGAATTACTAAAACAACAGATTGATGGATAAAAATTCTTTATCGGCAAGTTTCAAAATCGGCTTTCTTGGTGCAGGACAATTAGCCCGAATGTCGGGATTACAGGCATTTCGATATGGCATTCAAGTTGCTGTTTTTTCTGATCGGGATGAACGCGAACCCGTACAATTTATGACTCCGGATTCAATGACCGGCTCCTACGATTCTGCAGATGATCTTGCCAACTTTGCCAAAAAGTGTAGCGTCCTTACGCTCGAAAATGAATTTATTGATTCTGCAATTCTTCGGAAAGCCCAAAAACAAAGCGGCACCAATATATTCCCCTCCCCTGGTACATTCGCAAAAATCGAAAATAAACTGATTGAAAAGCGCACTTTCGAAAACGCCGGTATTCCAGTTACTCCCTATAAGCTTGTCAAAACGGTAACCGACCTAAAAGAGTTCGGACAAAACTACGGCTGGCCGTATGTGCTCAAATCATCTAAAGGCGGATATGATGGCTACGGAAATAAGACCGTTAGTAATATCGAAGAAGCAAAAAAAGCATTTAATAACTTGGGCGGCCATGATAATCACGATATCGTAGCAGAAGCATTTGTCGATTTCACACATGAACTGGCAGTGCAGGTTGCCCGAAATGAGACTGGTCATGTGGTTTATCCCTGCTGCGAAACCGTACAAGAAAATCATATCTGTGTAGGAGTTAAATCTCCAGCCCCTGTTTCTCAGTCTATCCAACAAAAAGCCCAAGAAATGGCTGTAAAAGCTACGGAAGCTATCGATGGAAAGGGCATTTTTGCCTACGAGTTTTTCCTGACGGAAGATGGAGATCTACTGCTAAACGAATCTGCTCCGCGTCCCCATAATTCGGGTCACTATACTATTGAAGGCTGCGTTACATCCCAATTTGAAAATCACGTTCGCGCTGTAATGGGCCTTCCACTCGGTTCACCCGAATTGCGTGCACCTGCCATAGCCATGATCAACTTATTAGGTACTGATGAACGTGATGCCCAAGTTGATAATGCATTAGAGGCACTGGCAAAAAGAGACGGACACCTTCACGTTTACGGCAAACTCGACAGCCGGGTGGGACGAAAAATGGCGCATTACACGTTACTTGGTGACGATATGAAATCTACTTACAAAAAAGCTCAAAAGGCAACCCGGGAAATAAGAATTTAACCGCTTTAATATAATTCTTACTTCTGGGTTCTAAATTCTATATTCGATTTAAATAAAAGTTGAAACTAAAACTTGTTAAACTACATGAGTACCAAAAATCCGAAAGTTGGCGTAATTATGGGCAGCGATAGTGACTGGCCTACAATGAAGGCTGCCTGCGATATTTTAGATGAATTTGATATCTCCTACGAGAAAAAGGTGGTTTCTGCCCACCGCACTCCTGATGATATGGCCCAATACGGTAAATCTGCCCGGGAACGGGGTATTCAAGTAATTATTGCAGGAGCCGGTGGTGCGGCACATCTACCCGGAATGACGGCCGCTCATACGACACTTCCTGTTATTGGTGTTCCCGTTAAAACAAGCACGCTAAGCGGACTGGACAGTCTCTATTCAATCGTTCAAATGCCACCCGGAGTACCCGTAGCTACGGTTGCTATTGGAAAAGCAGGTAATGCTGCCCTCCTTGCCATTCGCATGCTTAGCACCGGAAACAACGAACTGGCTAACAAATTATCTGATTATCACAAAGAGATGGCCGAAGCTTCGCGAGCAAAAACACAGAATTTGAAATAGGTTGTTATGCATCTGCATGAACAGGACTTCTTAATGCGGCAGATTCAAATTCTCACCCAATTGCTGCAGCAGATTATTTTTAAAAAGAATCAAAATAAGTATGAGGAGGCAATAGAAGAAATCCAAAATGCATTAACCAAACTTACCAAAGATCATCCCAAGACATTCCACCAGCTTGACTTTGAGGAAACACTTGAGCTTTTTACGGATGATAACACCTATCAGTCTGAATTAGCTTTAGCAGTTGCAGATCTCCTTATTGAACAAGGCAAACTACTACATAAGGAATCATTTGAGCGTTCTCAAAAATCAATGGGTCAGGCACTAATTCTTTATAAAAGATCGCTACAAGATTCCAATGCTTCTGTACCGTTGGATATCAATCACAAAATTGATAATCTTGAAGATAAAGTGTTAGTAAACCATCTTAAGCGAATAAATAATATTCTCAATTAATCCAACTGCTGTGGCTGAGTACAATGAAAAGCTGGAAGATTTACTGGATCACCATTTGATTGCAAATGAAGAGCTGGAAAAAAGAAAGGAAGGCGGTGGGGTCGGCTATCTTATTAACGGAAATATGTGTCTGGGTATTTTTAAAGATCTGCTTGTAGCACGAATTGGAGAGCGTTTAGCCTCGTCACTTATAGATCGTCCCGGCATCAGGATGTATTTACCGGATAAAGGGCTATATGATGATTTTGTCATGATTGAAGAAAAGGTGTATTCTCATACAAAAGCTCTTCAAAAATTTATCGATCAGAGTATCTCCTATACTGGTCATTTACCAGCCAAAGACCACGGCAAATCACAACAAGATTCTTAATTAGCTACTGAAAACATCAAATTAACGTAGGTTCCATAGAAGGTTTTTGTCTTCATATCTAACTCAAGAGCAAAAAATAATATGCCTCTCTCGTCCACTGGTAATATTTCTCACCGATAGTTACCACGCAGTATTATTCTGACAAAAGGGTTTTTATTCTGGGTTCAAGCTCTTTATTCGTAAGCGCACCAACAGCAAAATATTCCAAATTTCCTTTCTTATTGATGACGTACGTTGTTGGAATACCCATCGTAGGACCGTACTTATCCATGATAGTACCGTCATCAATCACAATCGGATACGATACTTCATATTTTTCGATAAAGGGTCGCACTACCGACTCTCCCTGCTCATCAATAGATACGCCCAAAATCATAAAACCCTCATCCTTATATTTTTCATAGAGCTCCTGTAGATCAGGGGTCTCTTCGCGGCACGGTGCACACCAGGTTGCCCAAATATTCAATAGAACCACCTGTCCTTCGTAATCTGATAGTTTAAACGTCTTATCATTAATTAACGTAACCTCAAAATCACGAGCTTTCGCTTCGCGCTGAGCAGGATATAATGTAGCCGAACTGGGATCAAGCTGCTCAAGCGGCTGGGTTGGCCCTTCTTTTTTGGATTTATTTTCTGAGTCACATCCAAAAAGCAAAAAAGCAGATACAAATAGTAGCAATCCGTAATAATAGAATGACTTCTTCATAATCAGAGCTTTATTCTCTTAACTGGTCTAGTGCTGGGCAAACACTTCGGTACTGCCGTCATTCATGAGCAAATAAACCTTATAAGGCTCATTAAGCTTGGTATTCATCCCCGGAGAACTGCCGGGCATGCCCGGTACCACAAGACCGCGTGCCTCGGGCTTTTCTGTTAACAAACGTTGGATATCCTCGGCCGGCACGTGTCCCTCTACCACATAATCACCAACTACTGCTGTATGACAAGCTCCCATATTTTGCGGCACCCCTTGATCGACTTTAACACCGTACAGATTATGCGAGTTTACTGATTTAACACTATATCCATTACTCTGCATATAAACAGCCCATTTATCACAGCATTCGCAACCTTCATTTTTGTACATCACAACATCAGCCGCTGAACTATTGTCTTGACGTTCATAGTAGTCATCAACGATATACCAGATGGCGCCACCGGCAATAAGAATAATGAGTGCAGCGTACGAAAAAAATTTTTGGGGCTTCATAAGAAAATTATTTGCCGTTTAAGAAGTGAAAAGTACCTGAGAGGGGACTCGAACCCCTACGACCGCAATGGCCACCGGATTTTGAATCCGGCGCGTCTACCAATTCCGCCACTCAGGCATTTACCAGAGAAACTGAATATAAGAGATACGCGTATATTTCTACAACCAAATTTTTACTTTTTTGCGATTGGGCTATTACTCCCTTTTTTAGTCTAAAATTAGATAAATATATGCTATATTTACCGACTATTCGGCAAAAAAAGATGAGAGATATCTGCTCTAAAAAATAACTGTTAAATATCAAACACTTTCAATTATTAGAGCAATGATTCCAACCCTATCTTCTTGGAATTGCTAAGGCAAAAATGATAGTATCATAATTCTTTCTGGTTATAGAAAGGTGTTTCTCTTTCGAGGAGATGCTTAAACAAGCTTATTTCATCATCAAAAGGATTTATTTTAATCTTCAATTGTATAAAATGAAGAAAAAGAACAAAAGTGTATTATTATAGCTTACTATTTTTAGCAAGTCTCCTCGGTTCGCCCTGTTTACCCTCTATTAAAAGATCTTTTATCACGGCTATAAACGACTGAAAATCAAAAGGTTTCTTTATAAAACCATCAGCCCCTATGGCATCTACCTTTTGACGGATCACGGTATCAGCTTTTGAGGAAACCAAAAAGCATGGAATGCCCCCTCCTTTCGGAAAACTTCTGACCTCTTCAATCAGTTCAAACCCGTTGAGTTCCGGCATATGGATATCAGAAATAATCAAGTCGGGCCTCTCAAGCGAAATTCCTTCAATCAAGTCGGGTCCATTGCTGAAAGCCTTAACAGCAAATCCCTCCTTTTGCAAAACTTTTTCCAATAATATTAGCTGGATGGGAGAATCATCTACAATAAATATCTTAGCACGCTTCATCAACTTCTTAACAATTAGGGTAATCGGTTAAACTTTAAATCTATATTGACTGCCATAAAATTAACTGATTCTAAAATAGACTTTTTAAAACTCCGTGTCGTTTAAGTTTTATTAATTAAATATTTTCTAATGCTTTAAAAGCCGCATTAACATTCACCATCTCCCTATTTTAATTACAGGTATTCTATCTTTTACCTTTAACTAAATATCTATTTATTAATAAATTTACTACTTAATTAGTTAGCATCCATAAGTAAAAACTTTATGCTTCTAATTGTAAAATCAGTTCGAATTTCGGATACTTACACAAATAAATATCACTCCAATTTGCAATAGTTTTTAAATATTTATGGCCCAAGACACAAAGTTACAATCAAAAAAAGTGCTGATTGTAGAAGATGATAGTATTCAACAGATAGTTCTTGAGCGTATTATTAATCAGATGGGACATACAGTTATCGGTTCCAGCTCTAAAGGTTCTCAAGCTATTGAATCGGCACTTCGAATTGGGGCCGTTGATATTATTTTAATGGATATTAATCTTGCTGATGACGTAGATGGAATTGAGGCAGCAAAAGAGATTAATAAACACCGCGAGGTAAAGTTGATCTATATCACTGCTTCTGAGGATCCGGAACACCAGAAACGAGCCAAAGAAACAGATTATGTGGCCTATCTAACAAAACCATTATCAAAAGAAAGCTTAGAAAGCGCCTTTGATAAAGCATTTATCAATGCTTCGTTATAATTCTTTTTTTATCATCACTAAATTCCAACTCTACAAAGCTTTTATTAATACTTTTTAATTAGTGGTTCTGCTGTGAATTTTAGAAAATACAGTTCACACAAAACTAACTATTCATGCTATGAAGGTATCTGAAGCTTTTTTAGTAAACACAAAGAACTTCGCGCCAATTATCGAAACATTAGTTAATTACGATGCTGATGACATCGTAGTTAACAGCGATCTTTTAGAACGCCTTTCATATTCAGATCCCAATGATCTGTTGGTTATACGGATTTTAAAGGATTTTTCTATCATCGATAATGATGGTAGACCCGACAAGTACTTTGAGGAGTTTCAAAATCCTGAAACCACTAAAATAGCGTTAGCCAAAGGACTTGTTACTGCTTACGAGGATATTTTCGATCAACATCCCAAAATTTATAAGCGTCCGCCCGAAAAAATTAAAGAAGTCTTTGAACAATATTTTAAGGACAAAAAAACGGATCTGATCATTAAATACATTTCGGGAACGTTTGAAAAGATTGTCTCTTATGTGGGGGTATCCACTATTGATGCTGTCTTAAATGGAGAAATAGAAAATCAGAAAGTTGCGGCCGAAGTTACAGCTGTTGAAGCATCTAAGAAAAGCAGTGGCAATAATGGGAGTGGTAATGTTGATACTCATACCGACAGTGACAAAAATAATCAACAAGTCAAAAAAGAAGAGATAAGTGACAATAACATTGATGATTTTTTGAATGATTTTGAAACTTCCGATTCTAAAAATAATTCTTCTGAGGCACCGGAGAACCATTCACCAAACTCTTCGGATACCAAAAACCAGTCAGATGATCCACCTATTCAGAAATTTGTCGAAAGCATAGAGGAGGAAACCGAAATGTCCACTGAATCAGCAGAGGAAAACGGGCAAAGTACAGAACCTGAAGAACTCTCTGATACTCTTGAAGAAATAGAAGAAGAAAATTCCAAAGAGATAGATAATAGTGGTAATTCAGAAGATGAGGACAATCTAAATTTTGATATTGACGAACAGTCAGGTCAGGAATACGAATCTGACTCTTCCAAACCTAATCAAGAAAAAGAAAATACAGACATCGATCCCTTTGATTTGGAATTACCATTATCTCAAGCAACGAAACCAACTAAGGCTATGCAAAATGTAACCAAAGAACATCAATTCGTACAAAAAGCGTTGCTTCGTAAATCTGATCTGCTTCACAAGATGAAGCGATGGGAGGAGCTCGTTCCTACACTTGAAGAAATTATTGATCGGTACGATAACCAAGAAAATATTGATTTTGAAAATGCGGTAGAACGTGCTGTTATTCGTCGAGCAATAGCCCTATTAAAACTCGGTAAAAATGATGAAGCCCTTCCTGCTTTAAACTCTGTTATTAATCGGTTCAAAGATTCAAATAACAAAGAATTTTATCAGCAGGCTTCACGAGCTATGCTTTTCAAAGCTAATATATTAGAAAATAAAGATGCCCCTTCTGATCAGCTGTTGCCACTTTACAACAGCATTATTGATAGATTAGATTCTAATTCTGAATTGCTAATGAAAGAAAAGCTCGACGAAATTCATTGTAGACGTTTCGACCTGATTCTTGATAAGAATGATACTTCTATGATGCTGGATGCCAGTTCGAAGCTTATCAGCAGATTCAAGGACTCTGAAAAACATCAAGAGTATCTGCAGAAAGCCATGATTATCCGGGCTGAAACACTCGATGAAATGGGTGAAGATGAAGCTGCATTACAGGCTTATGATGAGTTTCTTAAGCGATTTGGTAACTAAAAGTTCAGAGCTCATTTTGTTCGAAGGCGATGTATATTCACATGCATCGCCTTTTTTTATTTGTGGTCATTTTGAATTATCCTTCCTTTGCTCTTTTGAAAAATAGGTTCAGCGCTAATAGAAAATTAGATCAACAGAACTATATTCTGGCATGAATATTAATACATTGAGAGACGATACCCCAGGTACTAAAAATGTGATCCACTTCAATAATGCCGGGGCTTCATTAATGCCAAGAGTTGTCACGAAAAATGTCATAAATTACCTGAGCAAAGAATCCCAATATGGAGGATACGAAACAGCTGATAAAAACAGGAAATCTATAGAACAGACCTATTCTACTATCGGAAAATTTATCAACGCTTATCCCGATGAAATTGCCCTGCTTGAAAATGCGACTGCAGCATGGAATATGGCATTCTTCTCGATTTATTTCAGTGATGGAGATAGAATTCTTACCTCAAAATCTGAATATGCAAGCAATTACCTTTCCTATTTACGACTTAAAGAAAAAGTGGATATCCAAATTGAGGTTATTCCCAACGACGAGCATGGTCAAACGTCGGTAACTTCACTCAAAAAAATGATGGATAAAAACGTCAAACTAATTAGCATCACCCACATTCCTACTAACAGCGGACTCGTTAATCCCGTTGAAAAAATTGGTGATATTGCCCAAAAGTACGACTGTTCGTATTTGGTGGATGCATGTCAATCGGTCGGCCAATATCCTGTAGATGTGAAAAAGATCGGTTGTGATATGCTTTCGGCAACAGGACGCAAATACTTGCGCGGACCGCGTGGTACTGGATTTTTATACGTTAAAAGGGATCAAATAGAAAACCTCCTCCCTCCTTTTATTGATTTACATGCTGCCAAATGGACATCAGAACAAGAGTACAAAATCCGTAACGATGCACGAAGATTTGAAAATTGGGAAATGAACTATGCGGGAATTATGGGCTTACAAAAGGCTGTAGAATATGCCAATGATATTGGGATCAACACAATCTGGAAACGCGTAACCAAGTTGGCAGAAAAACTGCGCTGGCAACTGGCGGAATTGCCCGGCGTTACTGTTCATGATATCGGAGAAATCAAAGGAGGAATTATAACTTTTACTGTTGATTCTATATCAGCCCAAGAAGTAAAGAAAAATCTTTCTAAAAAGGGAATTAACGTTAGTACTTCATCCAAAAACAGTACGCTATTAGATATGCAGGAAAGAAATCTCTCTAATCTTGTCAGGGCATCAGTCCATTATTACAATACTGAAAGTGAAATCGAGCAGTTTTGTAATGCTGTTAAAAATGTTACAAAGCAGTAATCTCTACTCTGATTTTACCGTCGGAAGTAACTCATCTTTATATTGCAATTCATAGAGTTTGCGATAGATACCCTCTTCCTTTTCGATGAGCTGCTGGTGAGTTCCGCGCTCCCTGATCTCTCCTTTGTGCATGACCAATATTTTGTCGGCCCCCTGTATGGTTGATAAGCGGTGAGCAATGACAATGGATGTTCGACCTTCCATTAATTTCTTGAAGGCTTTATTCACCGTCTCTTCTGTCTCAGAGTCTACGCTGGATGTTGCCTCATCAAGAATTAAAATATTGGGATCATAGACCATTGCCCGAATAAAACAGATGAGTTGCCGCTGCCCCATTGAAATAGATTGGCCCCGTTCGCTGAGCTCATAATTATATCCGTTGGGTAATTTATTAATAAAGGTATCAGCTCCAATTTCTCTGGAAGTCGCAATAACTTCTTCTTTGGATATTTCAGGATTCCCAAGCGTAATATTATTCATAATACTGCCAGAAAAAAGTGCATTATCCTGTAATACTAACGCGAAATTTGAACGCAATTCTTGCAAAGTCAGATCTCTTATATCTTTTCCATCAATTTTTATAGATCCCTCATTAATATCGTAATAACGAAGCAACAAATTTATAATCGTAGACTTTCCGGCACCGGTTGCCCCTACAAAGGCAATTGTTTTTCCCGGCTGGGCCTTAAAAGAAACATCCTTTAACACGGTTTCTTCTTTGTTATAACTGAACCAAACATTATCAAATTCGATTTCACCTTTTACCTCCTCAATGTGTTCAGGTTCTTCAGGATCGGCGATCTTATTTTCAGTATCCAATACATTAAAAATACGCTCTGACGAGGCCAAAGCCGACTGGAGAGTATTAAACTTTTCTGAAAGTCCCTGTATGGGTCGAAAGAAATCCCGCACGTACTGTATAAAGGCCAGCAATATTCCAAATGTGACCTGTCCCATCAACGCACGACCGCCACCATACCAAATCACCAAAGCCATAGCTAAGCTGGCAATAATTTCCACCAGCGGCCAAAAGATAGCGAAGTAAAAAATCGTTTCGATGTACGCATCGCGATGAGCAGCATTGATATCTTTAAACTTCTCCCGTTCCCGTTCCTCCTTATTAAAGAGCTGAACGATAGCCATACCGTTAATATGTTCCTGAACAAAAGAATTAAGACGGGATATCTGATCACGTACGTTAAGAAATGAAACCCGGACTTTTGCTTTAAAAACAAAGGTAGCATAAAACAAGATGGGCAACACTGAGATCGCAACCAGCGAAAGCTCCCAACTCATACTGAACATAAAGTACAGAATGAAGAAGATCCGAAACATATCCCCAATGATATTGACTACCCCATCACTTAACAGATCACTCAGCGCTTCGATGTCGCTGGTGGTTCGGGTAATTAGACGACCAATGGGATTTCTATCAAAGAACTGTACATGCAACGACTGTATCTTTTGAAACACCGCATTACGTAAATTGAACAAGGTCCCCTGTCCAAACCAGCGGGTCAAATAAGTATTAGCAACGAGCAATAAAAACTCACTGACCAGAGCACCAATAAGCAGTAAAACAATCCAGAGCAATCCCTGATAATCGTTATTGCGAATGTACTCATCTACAGCAATTTGCGTAAGCTTAGGACGTACCGTTCCCATGAAGGCCGCACTTAGAGTTAGTGCAATGCCCAGCAACACATACCATCGATAAGGTCGAATAAATTGATAAAGCCGCCGAAGAAGATCCGAATCGACGGCTTTATCAGTTGTTGAATTGCTCACGCTAAGAATTTATTTAGAAACGGTCGAAATCATCGAATGGGGTACGCGGGGTAATCTGCTTAGGCTGACGCTGATCACCATTGTTACCACCATTATTATTCTTGTTATTATTTTTCTTGCTACTGCTTTTACTTCTTCGCTTTCTTTTTTTGCCGGAATCACTGTCGTTGCTTTTACTGTACTTATTTCGGGATTTCTTATCTTTTCCCGAATAGTTCTTCCGTTTTCGAAACCGTTTTTTCTTCTTCCTACTACGGCTCTTCTTATTACCCGAAGAGGATCCCCCACTGTTATTGTTGTCTTTATTTTTATTTTGGTTAATCTCCTTCAGATAAACCTTCGGTTGGATGATACCCTTTTCATGAGCCGGATCGGTAAAGATCGGGCGCAATTCAGTAGCAACCCATGTTGGGAAGAAATCATCCCGGGCTTCGCGAAGTAATACATATTCATTGGTATAACGAGCCGAAAAGTGCGTGATCACTAACAGCTTTGTTTTAGCTTCATTTGCTACACGCGCAGCATCTTGGGCCGTAGAATGTCCCGTTTCTTCCGCTTTCTCAGAAAGACTTTCGCTAAAAGTTGCTTCGTGGAAAAGCACATTCGTATTCATTGCCAACTTTACTGAGTTCGGGCAATATTTGGTATCCGTAACATAAGCGAAGCTATCACCGGGCCGCGGATGTCCAACAATATCTGCTGATTTTACAACAGTGCCGTCATCCAGTTCAACGTCATTCCCAGCCTTCAATTCTTTGTATTGCCAATCTTCGCTAATGCCCTGTTCTTGTGCTTTTTCGGCATCAACTTTTCCGGGTTTATCTTTTTCTTGGAAGCGAAATCCCATACAAAACTTAGTATGGTTCAAGGGACGTGCCTCAACATAAAATTCATCTTCATCAACAACACGTTCTTCTTCAAACCCCTCTTCAACTTCTACAAAGTTGAGCGGATAATTGAGATCTATATTGGCAAAATCAAAATTCCATTCCACAAATTTCTTTATCCCTTCCGGACCAACAATGGTTAACTCTCTGTCTCTACGCTGAAGCTGAAGCGTCGAAAGTAAGCCAATGAGCCCCGAAAAGTGATCTGTATCAAAATGGGAGATAAAGATACAGTCTATTTGTGAACGTTTTAAGCCTCCTTGCAGCATCCTCATTTGTGCATTTTCTCCGCAATCAAATAAGTAAACACTGCCTTCTCTCCATACAGCTACTGATGAAAGGTGACGTGTAGCTGTGGGGGTCGCAGATCCAACACCTAATGGTACAATAATCATTGTAATACCTCTTTAAATTTTTAGATTAGATTGCGATCAAACAATCAACCTTTGTTCATTTTTGATTCTATTTATTATGTGTTCGTTAAATTTCAGCCAACTCCTGTTCGATGAGCTGCTTGTTGTACATCACTGAATAACGACCTTCTTTTTTGAGTAACTCTTCGTGAGTTCCCTGTTCTACAACAGTTCCATCTTCAAGATAGTATATGATATCTGCATCTTTAATCGTTGAGATCCGATGGCTTATCATTAAGGTTGTCCTTCCTTTAAGTTCTCTTCTGAGATGTTGTAGAATGGCCTCTTCAGTTTTAGTATCTACTGCACTTAACGAATCATCGAGTATTATGATTTTAGGATCTCGAATTAAGGCCCTCGCGATGGCGGTTCTTTGTTTTTGCCCGCCCGACAAGGTTATGCCTCTTTCTCCTAATATGGTCTCAAATTTTTTGTCAAATTCCAAAATATTGTCGCGCACCTGAGCCTTTTCAGCGGCTTCTTCAATTTCTTCCTGGGTAGCATTATTCGTACCAAACGCAATGTTTTCTCCGATGGTATCAGAGAACAAAAATGTATCCTGTGGAACAAGTCCAATACTTTCTCTAAGTAATTGCAGTGGAATGGATTCAATGTTTTTACCATCTATCAAAATCTCTCCTTCTGTAACATCAAACGAGCGTGGCACCAACTCTATCAACGTTGTTTTTCCGCTTCCCGTTCGTCCTACAATTGCTGCATTTTGACCTGCTTCCACTTTTAAATTTACATTTTTTAATGCATATTCCTCGGCCCCGGGGTATTTAAAGGACACATTCTTAAATTCTATTGCTCCTTTTATCTGATCTATTTCCTGATCGGTATGCGCTTTGTCTTCAATTTTCACATCTTCGGTCAATACCTGATCGATTCTTTTCCATGATGCCATTGACTGTTGGAAACGATTTACGGTATATCCCAATGAAGCCACCGGCCACGTTAAGTATGCTACATACACGATAAATTCCAGAATATTCCCAACCGTAAGCTGACCTCCAATAACCAGCTGCCCCGCCTTCCAAACAACGATTACAACAGACAATCCAATTAATAAGTTTAGTGTGGGATGGAAAAGTGATTCAACAAGATCGAGCCGCAACTTTTTCTTACGATACGATTCGCTTTCATCCTCAAAGCGTTGCATCTCATAATCTTCGCGATTATAAGCTTTTATCAACCGGATACTGGAAAACGATTCTTTAGCTCGTCCCGCAATCGTTGAGTACTGCTCCTGTATAATCCGCGAATAATCGTTGATATAACCACTTACCCAATAGGCAAATGCAGACAGAAAAGGAAGCGGCAGCAGAGCCCACATTGTCAATTCAGGACTTACAATAATCATCATTGTGATGATAAATCCCATGCGCGTTAATGTATTGATAGTGTACATATAGGCCGGACCAAAATATTCGCGCACCTTCGATACATCTTCCGTGGCGCGAACATAGACTTCCCCGGAGTCGTAATTACTATAAAAACGCTGGGGCAGCTTTAGCAGTTTATCAAAAATATCGTTACGAAGATCAAATTCAATCTTGCGTGAAGCTACAATAAGGGTTTGACGGGTGGCAAATAATAGCAATCCTGAAAGAAGAACAGCTCCAACAAGTAACAGTGCGTTTTTAGCCAATATCCAACTTGCACTGCTGGTAAAAAGCACTTCAAAAATTGTGTCAAAAGACTCGGGAGATTTTTCAATATTAATGCTGGATACTTCGTCCACGGTACGACGCAGATATACCGGTATCCAAATCAAAAAGAAATTTGAAGCGGTTAGGAAAAGAGAACCCAGAATTATGGTTCCCTTATATTTTTTAAAATATTGATTGAGCTTTCGCAGCGACCCCACGGGGACCTTCCTATTTTTTATCTGACTCTCTCAGATTATTAAACAATAATTGTTATGCAGTAACTTCAGTATATTTCTTTTTCCAATACTCTGACAGGTTATATCCTGATACAAAGGCATTTTCCAGAGAAGAACCACCTAAGTAGTCACCTATTAACGCGAGTGGAGCGTCTTCGAGTTCCAACTCCATAAAATATTCATTAATAGGGTTTTTCGTTTTAAAATACTTCCAGTTCTCTATATAAGTAGATTGGGGGCGACGGGCCCATGATCCAATTATATCTGAAACCTCTTCAAACAGTAGTTCTTTTATCTCTTCCTCGCTTTTTTGTGCGTGTTTACGATAAAATTCTGGGGTTGACTGTATCACAAGAGCCGTTTGGTTTGTATCTAACTTCGAAGACTCATTGCTAATCCATTTTATAGCACTCTTTTCACATTCAATACCTTTCCAGTCTGGTACCTCTTGGTTATCATAGGTCGCCGCCAATGAGAAACAACCTTCGTAGCGTATTTCATCAATATGCCGAATGATTCGACGTGTTTCTGTTTTATTTTGTGCCGTTTGCAGTACCCCGTAAGCATCAACAGCAGAAGTGGCAATAATAACAGCATCACATTCGAAGACGCTGACATCGGTTAAATTGATCATCCAAGAACGTTTTTTACTGCGATCCGGACCAATATACGTTAATCCACCAGCCTTTTCTTCGGATTTGATATCCACCCAGCGGCTCATACTTTCAGCTAATGACTGCAGGCCATTTGTACCTGTATATTGTTGGCGGGAATCAGAATTCGGATCAACATCAAAAAGCTCTATCCCATCGTAAAGACCGAAATCTTTCGTCCATTTTTGTATCGCTCCCTTCTCTACCTGCTTTTTTACAAAAGAACCAAAGGTATTCGTACTTACATCAAAATGAGTAAGTCCAACATCCAAATTCAAATTATCGAGCTCCACTGTCTTGAGTCGTCCACCAAGAGAGCGACTTTTCTCAATAATTGTAACATCATGTCCGGCTTCAGCCAACCGCTTGCCGGCAATAAGTCCCGAAATACTTGCGCCAATAATTCCAATAACCATTTATGAGGTACTCTTTTTTACTGTTTAATTTTCAGTGCTGTAAAATCCAAAATATTACAGCAAAATTCTAAGTTAATTAACGATAAATCTAAAAGATACGAACCCTTGGAGAAACCGCTCCCTTATCTAAAAGAGCCGGCCAATAAGCTACAATACCGCTTGCTTTGGGACGTCCACCCGCAAAACCCGTGACCCCACTTGGTCCGGTTAAAATAAGGGGGGCAACTTCTTTTCCGAAACGATTTAAATCGTCTTTACTGCTTCCGGAAAGCGACACACGCATCTGCACTTCTTCCTGTTCATTCTCCAACTGCTTATCGGTAATAGGTTGCTCACTACACCCATTTATGCCAATGTATTCTACCCTGAAATCGTCGTATTCAAGGCCCAATGCATCTGCCCGGCCCTGTAATATTTCACCGGCCCTTTTTGCCTTTTTTAAAGCTCCCGGCCAAGAATACACCAGTGTCGATGACAACTTATACCCATCATTATAACTGGCTGAAATTTTATACGTATCGGTTTC
Source organism: Fodinibius sp. AD559 (assembly GCF_052712805.1). NCBI lineage: Bacteria > Pseudomonadati > Balneolota > Balneolia > Balneolales > Balneolaceae > Fodinibius > Fodinibius sp. AD559. The sequence goes on along the minus strand of NZ_JBQPVW010000002.1, from coordinate 395,370 downwards.
CGGTCGACCTTTTATTCCTGATACCTTAACACGATTCTGTCCGGCTTCTTCAAGATTCACAGATGTAAAGTCGGCAATACAATCTGGGGTAATATATTCGGTCGGATCGCCAATTTCGTAGAGCAACTGCTCTTTTACAGTTTGCTCACTAATTAGACCACCGGTTCCTTCATGTTTAGTTACATAAAAACTACCGTCGGGATTACCTTCAATAATGGGAAATCCGATATCTACAAAATCATCAATTTTTTCCCAGTCCGTAAAATTACCGCCAGATACCTGACCACCACACTCTATTATGTGTCCTGCAATGGTCCCGGCCGACATTTTATCGTAATCATCAAACGACCAGTCAAACTCGTGTATCATCGGGGCCAGCGTTAACCCGGTATCCGTTACACGTCCCGTAACCACAATATCAGCCCCCTTATTTAATGCTTCTACAATTGGACGCGATCCAAAATAGACATTGGCACTAAGCAGCTCATCCTTAACTGTAGTAATAGGTTCGCCGGTCTCCATATTATTTAGGGGATGCCCGTCCTCAATAAGTACATCGAGATTATCCAGAATATTATCACCGTCGACTACCGCTACTTTGATATCCTTATATCCCTGTTCCCCAATAGCTTCAAGGATTTGCTCTTTACACGCTTCCGGGTTTACTCCACCTGCATTGGAAATAACTTTTATACCTTTTTCTGCAATGTCAGGAAGAATTTCACTCACAACTCCTACAAAATCCCGAGCATACCCATAATCAGGATTGCGTAACTTCTGCTTTTGCATAATAGACATAGTCACCTCGGCAAGATAGTCCATTACCAAATAGTCAATAGGTCCCTTACGTACTTGATTTATAGGTGCGTTTGGAAGATCTCCCCAAAAGCCTTGCCCTGATGCAATCCTGATCGAGTCTTTCACGGTCGGTAATTTTTTTAGTTGAATTTATATCTAATGTGAAGATAAGAGTTGCTCCAACACTATAAAAATAATATGTCATTTCAAATACATCGATTATAGATTTTAGTTAATGAAATTTAATTCAGATAATAATCCATAACATGTTGCAATTTGGATATCACTTTATGACTTTTAGCATACTTTTTAAAATTGGGAGGAATCAGATTTGAAAATAGTTATCATTGGTGCCGGTGAAATTGGTTATGACCTTGCCAGCGTACTGTCGAAAGAGAAACACGATGTTACTGTACTTGATCGCGATCCGAAATGTCTGGACAAAGTATCAAATAACCTGGATGTACTAACCCATGAAGGAAATGCGACTTCGGCAAAAGACCTTGTAGATACGGGAGTCAAAGATGCTGATATTTTAATTGCCGTAACCAGTATTGACGAGGTTAATATGATTGCCTCTATGATGAGTAAAAGGCTGGGAGCTGAAAAAGTTATTGCCCGAGTCCGCAGTGATGAGCTTTCTCGTCCCAACGCCCCTCTTAAACCTACCGACTTAGGTATTGATGTAGTTATTCATCCTGAACTAAGTGCAGCACACGAAATTGTTCGTCTTATAAAACGCGCATCTGCTAACGATTTGGTGACCCTTGCGGATGGAAAAATGCAGATGATTGGCCTTCGTATTGGCAAACAATCACCGCTTGTTGGAAAAACACTTCATCAATATGCTCAAGAATACCCCCATATTACTTTTCGCGTTGTTGCTATTTCACGCAAGGGACTTACTATCATTCCCAGCGGTAAGGTTTCTATCCAGGCCCTTGATCATGTATTTATTCTGGCCAAAACCGAAACCATCCCAGAAGTAATAGAAACAACCGGTAAGCCGGATATACGAATTGACCGAGTGATGATTGCAGGCGGTACCCCCATCGGGGCTATGATTGCTCGTATTCTCTGCCAGGAAGATAAAAAATGGAATATAAAACTTATTGAACCCGATTTTGACACGGCACAAGAGCTCGCTAAAGAGTTTAAAGACATTCTCGTACTAAACGGGAACCCTACTGATCCCGATCTACTGGCAACCGAGGGTATTACGGACACGGATGCCTTTATCTCTGTTACCGACGATGAGGAATCCAATATTATATCGTGTCTTATGGCAAAACATCTCGAAGTAACAAAGACCGTAGCGCTGGTTTCAAAATCGGATTATATCCCCCTCAGTCAAACTATTGGACTCGATGCCGCCATTAACAAAAAGTCGGCTGCTTCAAATGAAATCCATCGACATGTGCGCGGCGGACGTGTCATTTCTGTTACTGCTTTACAGGGTATTAAAGCAGAAGTTATTGAGCTACAGGCAGCACCCAAATCAAAGGTTACTAAAAAGCCAATTCATAAAATTAATTTTCCAGAAGGATGCGTTATCGGCGGCATTTTAAGTAATGGTACCACAAGGATAGCAACGGGCGAATCACAAATTCAGGCTCAGGATCGTGTTATTATATTTTGTCTGTACGAAGCAATCGAGAAAGTAACCTCACTATTTCAATAATGGCCAAAACCTATCTCGATAACATAACTCGTGCGCAATTTAATTTATCAACGGTCTTTGGCATTCTGGGAGCTTTCATCTTTTTCTTGGGATTTGCGCTGCTTTTGCCCATGATCATCGCTTTTGTGTATGATGAAGAGGTCTGGCATACGTTCCTATATTCAGCCTCTATTGCTTTTGTGACAGGCGGAATACTCTATTACCTCTTTCGTACTGATGAAGAGTTACGAATACGGGAAGGCTTTTTAGTGGTTAGTTTAACCTGGCTCTTTCTCTCTTTTGTAGGGGCCCTGCCCTTTGTAATTTCTGGGATCTTGCCCAGCTATACTGATGCTGTCTTTGAAACAATGAGCGGTCTCACCACCACCGGGGCAACAATTTTAGGCGGAACTACCAGCTGGGGATTTGTCAATCCTCAAATAGAATCGTTACCGCAAAGCATGCTTTTCTGGCGATCACTTGCCCATTGGCTTGGGGGTATGGGTATCATCGTTTTAACACTGGCTATTCTACCCTTGCTGGGTGTTGGCGGAATGCAGCTTTTTCAAGCAGAATCTCCCGGTCCCACCACTGATAAACTTACCCCTCGCGTTCAGGAAACCGCTAAACTCCTTTGGGGCGTTTATGTAGCATTCACCGGTATTGAATTTCTGCTGCTTTGGGTTCATCCATCAATGGATTGGTTTCAAGCCATCAATCACGCTTTTGCTACTCTTGCCACAGGGGGTTTCTCTACCAAAAACGGGAGCATTGCCGCCTTCGATTCAGTCTATATCGATGCCGTTATTACCCTCTTTATGTTCTTGGCGGGTATCAACTTTGCCATGCACTTTCGCCTGATACGAGGCAATGTTGACTCATTTTTTAACAATCGCGAAACCAGATTTTATGCTCTTATTACTGCAATTTCTATAATCACAATAAGCGGTTCGCTTTGGCTTTTTGACGGATATGATATTGGCGGAGCAATTCAATATGGATCCTTTCAAGCAGTAGCTATAATAACTACTACGGGCTTTGGTACAGCCGATTATGAATTATGGCATTCCTTTGGAGCATTCTTTTTATTTCTGCTTTTCTTTACCGGGGGATGTGCGGGCTCAACAGGCGGTGGCGTAAAAATGATTCGCTGGATGATTATCATCCGAAACTCATTCCGCGAAATAAAACAGATTGTTCATCCCAAAGCTATCCTGCCCATCCGCATAGGTGATAAAACTATTGACTATAACATCCAACGTACGGTGTTAAGTTTTTTTGTCCTCTATCTTATCGTCTTCGGTATTGGTGCACTCATCATGGCTTCAATGGGATATGATATGCAATCGGCCATTGGAGCAAGTATCGCCTGTCTGGGAAATATCGGTCCGGGCTGGGGCGAATTTGGCCCAACAGATAACTATGCCCAAATTCCTATAATTGGCAAATGGGTATTAATTCTTATGATGATGATTGGTCGGCTCGAAATTTTCACGGTTCTGCTGATCTTTACTCCTACCTTTTGGAAACAGTGATAATTAGTTGTTAAAAGTTAGATGATAGAAATTAGAAGTTAAAAAAGCTGGAAGTTGGAAATCAGAAGTTTGAGTCAGCAATTATTTCCAATAAATAAAATCTCTAATCCTTAAAATGAATCCAGTCGGTATCTTCAAGCCACTGTATAAGCGCGGGTAGAAAGGTAAGTGCCGCAACAAGCGTCATCCCAATGCCAATAACGGCCATCATTCCCAGCGATTGCAAGCCGGGATGATTGGTAAAAAGCAATCCCGAAAATCCAAGCATCGTTGTTAAGGATCCTACCGTTACATGCTGGCCCGTGCTTGAGAGGACATCCCACATCCTGTTCTTGCCCTCTTCGCGATAGCGACTGGCCAAATGGACCCCATTATCTTCGCCAATCCCTAAAATTGCTGGTAGAACCACCAAATTGTAGAAGTTGAAATTCATGCCTGTCAGCATCATGATGCCAAACAGTAACAGTAATCCCACTAACAGCGGAAGCATTGCTATAATAGCCCATCTAAATGATCGGAAAGCTACCAACATCAAGATAAATACCATTAGAAAGGTAGCCCCCACCATATATGGACTCTCCTCGCGCATAAGCTCCAGCATTTCGGCTGCAATAATTGAAGTGCTGGCGGCATAGAATACCTCCCCGCTATCAAGCTCTACTTTGCCCACATCATTTTTAAAAGCTATGGATTTTTCTCCGTCCGACAATCCCACGCTGGGATATACCATTACAAAATTGCCAATATCTCCATCTTGAGTCACAAACTGACTTTTAAAATAGTCTGGCACCTGATTTATATTCAGCTTTTCTGTAGTCTGGGAAGCCCTTCGAAGTTTATCCAGCTGTTCGTCCTCCTGATCAACGAGAAACGGATCCTTTAGTAGTTCGCGAACTTCGGCAATCTCTTGGAGTTTCGTTTTGGCTGCAGTATCAGAAGGAGGAAATCGTTCAGGCAGCGCCTCAACATCCAATATAGTAGGACTTTTAGTATCGGTCTCCATCCGGTGACGCAGCTTTTCTAAAATCTTAATAACCTGCTTCTCATTATCAGCCAGAATATAAGCGGGATTTCGTTTATCTGAGCTGGAAACCTGGTTCTCCAATTCATTAAATTCGGCATATTCCGGAAACTCCGGTTCCAGTTCTCCAAAATCGTACTGAAACTTCAGGTGCTGATAGTTCAATGTCACACCAACCGATATGAGTAATCCCATTACAACAATCGAACGGGCAAACGGAAAGCGATGCATTAAGCTTCCTGACCGATCACTGGATACTTCACTTGCGTTAAATAAAATCCAGTTGAATCGTTCAAAAATAACCAGCAGCGGAGGAATCATGAAGAGCATACTCACAAGCGCCAGGATAATTCCTGAACCTGCAATAAAGCCAAATTCAGAAAATCCTCTGAACTGTGCCAGAACCAGTATAAACAACGAAAAAGCCGTTGTGAGTCCACTTACTAAAATGGCTGAACCCGTATTTTCATAGGTTTCTATGAGCGAATCCATGATGGGTTTTCCATCGGAACGGAACTCAATATATCTTGCATAATAGTGGATTCCATAGTCTATACCCATCCCAAATAAAATAACAAAGAGTACAGACGTCATTGTATTGAGAGTGCCGAGCACGAAATAGGTGATCCCGAAGGTCCAGGCCAAACTGATTACCAGCGGGATACCAATCACTAAAATTGGTACCGGAAGCCGCAGCAGATGCTCCCAAAAACCACGCTCCTTACCCTCTTCTTCCCCTCTACGATAGTTGATATATTTTTTAAATGAGAAATAGAACATTACCAACAGCAACACGCTTGAAATGCCCGAGGCGAAACTGTTAAAAACATCGCTCATGATGGAATCTATTTCAGAGAGATGCCGCTTCAGGCGTCCCCCGTACTCCACCTCCATTTCAGCATTATATTGCTGAGGATTCATCTCGGTTAGCAACGAATCGTAAGAGGCAAACATCCGTCGCAGATAGCTTAAATTGCTTTTGGAGCCAGTCGGATACAACTTAAAAACAGCAATGGTACTATCGGCACTAATGGGATATTCGGAGGGAATCAATGCATCATAGCTCTGCTCAAACCCTTCCACTTCTGAGGATTCCTCTTCCTCCTCGTCAAAATTCACCAGAAAAGGATTGGCATCTTCTTTAGCCTTTTGGATTTCATCTCGCAGATATGATTTAATATCAGTCAACTCATTGGGTGTAGCAAAATAAAGGGCATTATTCTCTAAAAAGTCAGTCTCTTTGCGAAACTGAGATCGTTTAAAAAAGTATCTATCTCCCTCATCATCATAGAGCTTCAAACTTTCGCGGATCAGATCTTCAATAAAACGCTTATTATCTTCAAAACTCGGCGACTTTACAGCCACTTCCATCGCCGTTTCACCACCTACAGTGTTCTGCAATTCATCAAGTGCTACCACATGGGGATTTTTATCAGGAAGTAGGTTGGCCAGATTAGTATCAATCTTTAGCTGCAGTGCATAATTGCCCATCAGTACGGCAAATAATATGGCAATTCCCAGTACCCAAAATGGATGCGAGGCGTTAAATTTTATAAGGGGACGAAAGAAATGGAGAATCTTTTCCATTAAAACAAATGCATTATTTTTTGAGAAGCGATGAAGTTAATCATTTTATAAACATATCTACAATGAATAGGTGAGATTACTTCTCTGGTTTCAACATGATATCGTCGTAATCAGCCTTAACATAACTATTTGTACTGTCACCGTCGCTAAGTATCAAGATGGCTATTGGATTCTTAGGCGGATCATCCCCAAACATACGTCGATAATCTTTCACAAGGTTTCGCTCAAAGGTAATCCATTCTCCGGTATCTTCTTTACCCGAGTTAACAACAATTATCTGTTGATTGCCAAATAGTTTTGATCCGGTCTCCCCTTCCGGCAATGTGGTACTCCATGTATAGCGGATCGATTTGGGAACTTTTTTCACCAGTGCTACCCGCCCCATACCAAAGACAACATAAATACTTGCTACCGAATCATTTCTATCGCTTGTTTTCTCATTTGCGCCTTCAGGAAGTTTATGAGCCCGCACTTTCCACGAGAGTATCGGAGTCTCGTACAGGTTGATGTTGTAGATGTTATCTTTATTTTCGTTGATTAAGGGGAAACTAATATGTTTGGCCGTAACTCCCTGGTATCTCAAAAAATTATTAGCATTGTTATTTCGAATCTTGTATAAATAATGCTCTGAAAAGTCTTGGGGATAATTTATCAATTTTTTATTTCCATCCCGATCATACCATCGGTGGGGAAGCTCACCTACTGGGTCATTTTCAAAGTTATCGATCAGTACTGTCCCATTATCAAGTTTATGAATACTCTGAGATTGCGCAAACATTGAATAAGAACAACCGAGTAAGAACAAACTAATTACAAAACTAAATTTAACGCAATCTGTAAACTTTAACTTTTGCATTTAATAATACCTTTATGGAAATCTGAAAAATAATAGCTTTCCTCACGATTTGTGAGCAATACAAATGGTACCTTATCAACGTTCATTTTTATCAGTTATTTGAATTAAATTTACGATATCTATGTAAACATCTGATAAAGTTAATGAATGCCAAAGGTTAAAAATCTTGCAAATTTTGTCTATATTAGGCCAAAATTCAAACTGTTTTTAGCCATTCTAATACTGTTCCCATAATTTATGGATTCCACTTCACAAAATGATGATAAGGTCAGTTGCCTAGTTGTTACAGCCGATCGAAAACACTTATTACGCAGATCGCTTTATTCTTATAAACAACAAAGCCACAACAACAAAGAAGTGGTAGTAATTGATAACGGGGTTGAAACCGTAGATGACCTTCTAACTGATTTTAGCGCAGACGAGGTGACCTACGTCCGGATTGAGCCATCTCCTGATAATATTTTAGGTGATCTTAGAAATATATCCTTAGAGCATGCAAATGGTGATTTTTTGATTTGCTGGGATGATGATGACTGGTTTCATCCCGACCGGATTAAAATAGAGCTAAATACTCTTAAAGAAGGCTATGACGCATGTTGTTTAACAGGAAATATTTTTCATATCGATACAGATGAGTTCATGAAACATCCCTATATCGGCTTATTGCCCGATGGATCTCCAAGTTCTATCATGCACCGACGTGATGACAGTATTCGCTATCCAAGTCTTCCTCGAGAAGAAGATACCGTCTACTTAAACAAGTGGAGAAAGCAAAAAAGATATAAACAGCTTGATTTGTCGTATTCATATCTTTTTGTACGTGTTTTCCACGGTACTAATGTATCCGGCAGAAAGCACTTTTTGAGACGCCTCAAAAATACTCCCAAAAGCTGGTTGCAATATATGTGGCATGCTAAATTAAAGGGTCGACTTTTTGATCATCCGAAATTTAATTTGTCTGAAAAGGAACAGGAATCATTTGAAATGTTCTTAGAAGATTCCAAGAAATTTGGGCTTTTGTAAATAGAAAAGCTGTATCAACTCATTTATTAATGATGAAAGAAGCCCTTAAAAAAAGATTCAAGCGCTTTAGGCAAAAGTTCAAGACATTTAAAGATTCTGAAAAGGGTCAAAAGGTCCTGAAATATCTGACCCATTTTTTTCAGCTTATCATTATTGGGCTAATTGCCTACCAACTGACAGATATCGGATGGAGTAAAATATGGGCTGCTCTTCCTACCAATCCTTTATTTTACCTGCTATTTCTATTCATCTACTTCCTACTCCCTTTTGCCGAAGCATTAGCATACAAAATTTGCTGGGGAATCCCCTATCTCAAAAGTGTACCCATTTTTATTAAGAAGCGAATTTTTAATAAGGATGTTATGGGATATTCCGGTGAAATTGTACTTATGAATTGGGGTACAAAGTCACTATCTGTTTCTAACAAACAGGTGTTCAAAGATATCCGAGATATGAACATCATATCCTCAGCAGCATCTACCTTTGTTGCAATCGGATTATTGGCAGTGCTTATTTTCAGCGGACAAATCCGGGCAATGGACTATATCTTCAATACCGAATTTATGGAAGCTGTGAATTATCTCGATTATGCTATAGGTGGATTACTATTGGCGATCTTTATCGGTGTAATATATCGTTTTCGCAGATATTTATTTGCCATGCCCTTAGGTATTACTATTAAAGTTTTTCTCATACATTCTTTTCGTATGATAATTCTGTACGCAGCGCAAATTTTTCAGTGGCATATTGTTCTTCCCGATGTTAGCATCGAAGTATGGTTTACCTTTTTAAGCATCAATATTTTAATTAGCCGTATACCCTTTATCCCCAGTCACGAATTGGTGGCCGCAGGTACTAATATTGAGGTGGCAAAACTGCTAAATGCACCAGTTGCTGCTGTATCAGGTATTTTCTTGGTACATGATATGTTAGGAAAAATACTCAACTTAATATTTTATCTATACTACACCTGGCAAGAAAAGCTTGGAAAAAGTTCTACACTTGGGATTCGGCCTTCAGATTTTGATCAAGAAGCTTAAAACGAAAGAGCATTCTTCCATCTTATTCCAAGCATTGCACCTAGAGATTCGGATCTAAAAGTCCCTGTATCTATAGCTGCAGAAAACAGTATCTGGATATTTTCATTCGCTGAAAGCTGATATTCGGTTTCCATCAAAAAAGAATACTGATCTTCTCTACGCTCCTCAAAATCAATTATTCCTCGTGGTGCTTTTCCTACTCCCGTACCATAATTCCTGGTATAAGTTCCTAATAGCTTGTATTTAATATTTTCTGTGAGATTCCCCTTCATGCCAATATGATGACCAATAATAATGTTGTTATCGATCCTATTAGTCTCGGTATTGTAATTAAATAATGGCAACCCTAAGATCTGCTCGTAGTGTGCCCAACCAGAGCGATAAATGAAGTGATTATAATAACTTGCTCTGCCAATTTCTTGTCCAGGCTTAGCATCTTGCTGTTTGGTATTGATATGCTCATAGGTAAAACCAGAAATAAAAGAAGAAGGATCATCCATTATTATATTTAAACTCCAAGTACCATCCCAAGGACTTCGAAATCTTCTGGACACACCATCTTCAAGATAAAACAATCTCGTTGCCGAGACTTCAAATCTTTTAAAATCGTATTCAGCCTTAAACTCATAAGCGGCCAAAGAATTTCCAATTACATTACTTACTTCACCACCAGGAGCGTTGCTATCTTCATCAGCGCCAACAGCTGTAACAACGCGAATATAGTCATTAAAAGATTGGGGAAGCCTTCCATATGATGGGTGCTCTCCTCCCCAAAATGCATTGTGAATTATCCCTCCGGTACCAGAAAATTTTTCTATATTAATATTTAAATACAGATATTTTTGATGCAAATAAGGATTATCAACATATCGGTCGTCTCTAAACCATCCATGAGAGTATAATCCCTTATATTGCACTATTCCATCGGTAAACGGTACGTCAGAAAATGAATGATTTCCTACAGCTACTCTCGGAATGGGCGTAGCATTGTTACTGACCATCATTGACCCTACAGAAATATCGTGATTATTGAGCCCGATGGGCTGATGCATACGACCAATAGTCAAATAAAAATCCCTATACTCGGTATATAAGTTGAGTTCTGTAAAATGTATACTTTCTTGTTCAGAAAGCCGAAATACTACGTCGCTATTGGCCGTAACTGTTAAAGAACCTTTTTCATAGATATCACTTTCTATGCTTAAAGAATTAATAAAGTTTGGACTATTTTGATCTACTATACCATTTTTATTAGTGTGTAACCAAAATGGTAATTCATCTTTTGTTCCCGCAAAAAATTGACTCTCAAATGAATAATTAAAATTCTTATCTTGGCCATTTGTCCTTTGAGGTTGGAATAATCCCAATAACAAAAAAGCTAATACAGGCACTAAAGACAATAAATAATCTTTCACAATAAGGTTGGAACTTTAAGTTTTTATTTTGGTCCATGAAAAGCTACGGCAAATATAAAAAAATCCTACTTGGGGTATTAATCATAAACATTTTATTAGTAAGTACCCATAAAGGTGAGTTTTGGCCATTTAGTATTTTCCCCATGTTTTCAAAAGCAGGCAATCCATGGGATCGTGCATTAGTCCAACGCATTGAAAATCCCAATAAACCCGATCTTTGGAACACAACAAGTCGCGAAGAGATCCGCAACCGGATCGTTGGTCTTTCAAATTACGGTATCGATACTATTGATTACTCTAACTTTGTGTCTAAAACAAGTAATTGGAATGAGCGGCGGGTACAAGCCTTAAGAGACCTGTTAGATATTAAAACTATTGAAGATGAGTATTGGATGGTTACAAAAGTAAGTGGATATTTGACCAAAGAAGACTCAGTAATAGTAAAAGCTACCCCCCTTTTTTTGCTCTCTGCTGATACGACAGCTACTAACCCAAAACTTTAAGCATAGATGCAATCACTATTTAAAAACCTATTTACATTTAATCGACCAGAATCTTTTGGAGTAAAGTTATTTTTACGAATTTTTGAACTTTTTACGGTATCATATACCATCATTTATGCCTGGGAATGGGGGCTTTACATCCTGCGTATAAGTGATGTAGTACTTCCATTGGGATTGGCTAATTATATTCCCATCGATATTTTTTTTGGTAATGCCGTACCTCTTATAAATGCAGGCTTGTTAACGCTTTGTGTAGCTATTCCTTTTCTCTATCGTAAATTTAGCTGGCTGTATATTGTAGCTTTTCTGTTGTTACACCTGCAATATGTTGCCCGATTTTCCCTCGGTGAAATACCCCATAGCTCCAACTTGGTTGGCTTCAGTTTGCTGGGATTAGCACTCGGATTTTTCTTTTTTAAAAAAAATTATAAAGCACTAACCTTTGCTTACGGTTTCCTCATCTTCTTTTTGGGTTTAGGATATACTTCTGCATCAATTAGTAAACTTGTTGGTACTGGTATTACTTGGGTGGATGGTAATCATTTGTGGCTTTGGATTGCTGAAAAAAACACAGATGCACTTTCAGCTCAAGGGAGTTTTACCTATAGCATGATCCAGGAGCTGGCTATGCAAAGTAGATTAATTGCCACTTTAATCTTAACTGTTGGAATAGTCACCGAGTTTCTCGCTTTTTTAGTCTGGTGGAAAAAATTACGCCCCTATATAATTATAATGCTTATCGGAATGCATATTGGTATTTACTATTCAATGAATATCTTTTTTATGTCTTATATGGTAGAGCTTACCATCGTAGGATTTCCATGGTATAAGCTATTTAATAAGATAGGTGATCGAAATATGCAACTAACAAATAGCGAATTAGTCTCTAATTTACTTTAAAAATACTGATGATTTAACTCTCCCGAAATCGCTTCTTCTTTTCAGTCTTAGGCCTATAATTCTTTACCAGCCGATTCCATGTGCGCTCGGAAAACTCAAAAAACGGCTGTTTTTGATGATACCATCCAAAGTGCAGGCAGTATGGGGTTGTTTTTAGGTAATCGCCTTTTCCGGGTATGAGTGAAAAAATATTAACCAACAACTTACGAAGTAGGTTGCTTTTTAAGCCACGAAAACTGTACACAAAACGGTCACTATAGTATTTGCAAACCACATACTCGAAATCAGCATCGTGGGACGTTAAATCCGAAATATAGTCCAATTGCGGACTGGTATGACCCTGCAGCCATGGGTATACAGGCAAATCCAGTTTTGACATAGCCATAGCCATACTCCATTCACAGGATTCTTCACTGCGGCCCTGCTCTAAGGTGCGACTACGGAAATGAGTTTCATCTTTTCGATCCAGCATTTTCTGAGCCAGCTCAGACACTTTCTTAGTCAAATTATAATCTTGGGCATATACCATTCCCGTTTGTACACGACTCAGATAGGTAAGTCCAAAATGGTCCAGCGTACGCTTTCTACGTCGAAGCAAAATATCAGCGACAATACCAATATTCTTGGGTCCCCCAAAGAAATTATCAGAAATTTGTGTTCCCGTTACGGTAAATGGATAAGGTTCAAAAGACTTCCACAAATTTTCGGGATCTTTGCACCAAATGATATCACTGTCGAGAAAAATATTTTTCTCGAAAAACATGAATTTATGCAAATGGTGCTTAAATCCGACAATAGAAGCATTCTCTTCGGGTAAAATATGTATATGGTCAAAAATGCCCGCTAGACCGTGCTCTTCGAGAATATTTTCATGCTTTTCTGTACATGCCAACGCAACGGGACGATCCTCATCATATCTACGCAATGAAACCACCGAAGCTACCGCATGCTTTAAGTAACGTGGATGTCCGTAAGTGGCATATACGTATCCTTCGGGTGCTAATCGTTTCTGTTGTACTGATTTAAGCATAAAAATAGATTAGTTTCTACGAATATAAAGGGATCATGCCATTTTATTAAACTTATTTAGCAGCTCTCTTACGGAGAGTTTCCAAGAGGGAATCGTATCCTTTCTTACGAATCACATTTTGAAATTGGCGCTGGTAAGATCCGGCTGTTGAAACATCATCAATGATCATATCTGTGACAACCCATTGATCACTTTGTCCATCATATTTCATTTCATAGCTAACTGGGGTTCGCACCTTCTCAAGCTGAGCTAATGTTTTAACTGTTGCAGAACTGTCCTCTACATTTATTTGCTCGTATTTTACCTCTGCACGATATATATCCAGCTTATTCAGCGACTGGTCACGAATAATTGTCGAAAATAAATCGACAAACTCGTCTCGTCTCTCCTCGGACAAGGTATCATAAGTGGCTTGCAAAGCCTGCTGTGCCATAGCACGGTAATCAATAATACCGTTAATAATATCTTTTAACCTGTCACGCTGTTCCTGGGTGTATTCTGTGCCTTTTGGGCCAAGCAAATCTTTTATTTCATCATCTCGTTCTTCCAGTAAATTACGTACGGTGGAACTGTCTAATTGTGCAAAACTGGTTATAGGATTCATTAACACAAATCCGAAAAGAATTGATATAAATACTATAGTAAGTTTATTAAAAAAAGTCATTGTATTAATTCTGATTCGAAAGTTCTAAAATTGGCAAGCCGGATTTGCGATATAATTCAGCAATATTATTATTGAAATTAAAAATCTCACGTTTCAGCTTGACCCGAAGTTCCAGCTCCTTTTTCATTGCGTCAACCAAGTCCTTGGTATCTCCCATACCAAAATCGTAGTCAAGTTGTTCCTGACGCAGCCATTTTTTACTTGTTACATGCGCCTCGTCCGTCTTATCAACTTTTACTTTAGAGAGTGAGGTCTCTTTATACGCCTGATTAATTTCTACAACTATACCATCAACGGCGGCGTCCTTTAAATATTTTGCCTGACGATACTGGATTCTGCCTTTTTCGATATCCGCCTGAATACTCAAGAAATCAAGATTTTGTCGGATACCAAGTCCGAATGAACCCGAAGCGTAGTTTGAATTATTAATAATAAAAGGATTGCTCTGCCGCGGACGGTTAGGGGTGTTTGCATAACTCCCTGTTAACCCAATAAATACCGATGGATAATTCTTTTGTCTTTGTGCTTTCATACCATATTCAGCGGCATCAATACCTGCTTCGATAGCATCAATCTCAGATCGGTTGGCAAGAGCATATGACCGATAATAATCTATTTCTCTGAGCTCTTCTGCAACGGGATCTAAAAAGTTACTGTCGGGCATATAAACCGTATTTTCTTCGGCATTAAGTATATAATTCCAAATGCGCTGCGTCATTTCCGCTTCCTCTCGTACTTCGGCTGCCCGGATGCCAAACTCCGACTTAAAGACCTCAAATTTGAATAAATCAGATTCATCAAAATCAGCAACTCCCTCCTCCTGCCTTTCTTCAATTTTTTGCTCTATTTTATCAATCTGATTTTGAGCCTCATCAAGTAATACCAAAATTTCGTTCGTCAATAAATAGCTTTGGTACAGTTCAAACAGACGAAGGCGCAGACTTGCCTTTTCCTTTTCAAACTGTTTTTGAGCAGCAACAGCAGCAGACTTTGCCGCTTTTACAGCATTTTTAAGAGCTCCCCAAGCAAAAATAGGTTGAATGGCAGACACCTCTGCTCGGGTAAATACAGCCCAGTTTTGCCAATCGTTTTCGAGATTTGGATCGAGATAATACTGATCTTCAGGTAAATTAGTCTGACTTATTACGCCTGGAACAATACCATGCTGAGTACTTAGTTCAAACTTTGGAAGGTAACGTTTAGCCTGTGCCTGATTAATTTGATTGTTTGCAAGTGCTACCTTTTTCTGTTCGTATTCAATCTGGCCGGAATTTTCAATCCCACGCTCAATAAATGATTCAAGCGATACTTTCACGGTATCTTGCCCTACAGAAATCATAGGAAGCGATAAAGACAGAAAAAGTAATGCTGATATGTATTTTTTCATGGTCATAATGTTAGTGTAGAAATATTATATCTGCCAACGAATATTCCGCACATTTATTTAAATAAAAAGCCCCTCCCAACAGGAAGGGGCTTTCTTAAGAGCGGAGGGAGAGGGATTCGAACCCCCGAGACCCATAAGGGCCTGCCGGTTTTCAAGACCGGTGCATTCAACCGCTCTGCCATCCCTCCATCTGCCAAATAAGCTATTTATGCTTCTTCAAGAGCCTGAGCACCCGAAATTATTTCAGAAATTTCGGTCGTAATTGCGCTCTGTCGTGCCCTGTTATACTCAAGTTCAAGATCTTCCTTCATTTCCTGAGCATTTTCTGTAGCATTATCCATCGCTGTCATCCGCGCACCCTGTTCGGCAGCATTCGATTCCAGAATAGCTCTCCAAAGCTGTAAATTCAAGTGCACAGGTAACAGGCTTTGTAGAATATTCTCTACATCCGGTTCAAAAATATATTCTGTAGACGAAATATCTTCTTCCTCATCAACCAATGTTGCCGGATCAATTGGTAAGACAGATTCTACTATCCTGTTTTGAGAAATTACTGATTTAAATTCATTATAGACCACTTTAACTTCATCGAAGGTCCCCGATTTAAAATCATCAACAACTGATTTCATAATCTCAGTTGCTTTATTAAAAACAATATCATCCCAAAATCCGGGGTATTCCGCTACTACATTATAATTACGTTTCCCGAAATATTTGATTGTCTGCCGGCCGATACACATTAACGATAAGTTACCACTTTCATGGTACTCACTGTATTCTTCGCTAATCGTAGCCTCAACAACTTTAAACAAGTTGTTATTAAATGCCCCACAAAGACCACGGTCGGAACCAAGA
Source organism: Fodinibius sp. AD559 (assembly GCF_052712805.1). Classification (NCBI taxonomy): domain Bacteria; kingdom Pseudomonadati; phylum Balneolota; class Balneolia; order Balneolales; family Balneolaceae; genus Fodinibius; species Fodinibius sp. AD559. The sequence continues at coordinate 379,096 of NZ_JBQPVW010000002.1, read as the reverse complement.
ACAATAAATAAAACATTATCTGTCGATTCAGGAGTGCGTAGCAGAACATTATCTTCACTGGAATTTTTGACCAGACGTCCCACTATTTCTTTCATTTTAGAAGCATAGGGACGCGTTTCGATAATGCGATCTTGTGCTTTGCGCAACTTAGCAGCAGCCACCATCTTCATGGCACGCGTAATCTGCTGCGTATTTTTAATCGATTCTATCCGGTTTCGTATATCGCGAAGATTAGCCATGAATTATGCTTCCTCTTCTTCTTGTGCAGCATTAAGTTGATCAATTACCGTTTTGGCAACATCCATTAACTTATCACCAAATTCGTCATCCAGTGTACCTGACTTTGCAAGCTCAGCCATCTCATCGTCAAATTTAACGTGGACGGTCTCAATGTACTCTTCCTCAAATTCTTGAATTTGATCAACATCCAGCTCATCAAGAAGACCTTCACTGTTAATTTTGAGCAGTGCTATTTGATCTTCAACCGGTCGTGGTTGATAAATATCCTGTTTCAAGAGTTCAACAGTACGCTCACCGCGTTTTAATTGTCGCTGCGTAGCGGGATCAAGATCAGAACCGAACTTAGCAAAAGCTTCGAGCTCTCGATACTGAGCCAAGTCAAGCTTCATAGTACCCGACAATTTTTTCATCGACTTAACCTGGGCAGAACCACCTACACGCGATACCGAAGTACCAACGTCAATAGCGGGACGTACTCCAGAATTAAACAGATCCGTATCAAGGAATATCTGTCCATCAGTAATAGAAATTACATTCGTTGGAATGTATGCAGATACGTCACCGGCCTGCGTTTCAATAATAGGAAGTGCAGTTAATGATCCTCCGCCTTTCATCTTTGGCCTCAACTGTTCGGGCACATTATTCATCTGCTTTGCAATTTTATCATCATCGATAATCTTTGCAGCACGCTCGAGCAGACGACTATGCAGATAAAATACATCACCGGGATATGCCTCACGTCCGGGAGGTCGTTTGAGCAACAGCGATAGCTCACGATATGCAACAGCCTGTTTTGATAAGTCATCAAAAACTACCAAGGCATGACGGCCCGTATCACGAAAATATTCCCCGATAGCTGCGCCTGCAAATGGTGCAATATAACGCATTGGAGCAGATACACTTGCCGGAGCAGATACAATAGTTGAGTAGTCAATAGCGTCATTATCTTCTAACGCTTTTGCAATACCCGCAACCGTAGATCCTTTTTGACCGACAGCCACATAAATACAATGTACCGGCTTATCGGTGTCTTGTGTTTCTTTCTGGTTGATAATTGTATCAACCGCAACAGATGTTTTACCCGTTTGGCGGTCACCAATAATTAGCTCACGCTGTCCCCGACCAATGGGAATTAATGAGTCAATAGCTTTAATTCCTGTTTGCAGCGGCTCTTTTACCGGTTCACGATAAATTACACCGGGAGCTTTACGCTCAAGCGGAATTCGAATGGTTTCTCCTGAAATAGGTCCCTTACCGTCAAGAGGTCGACCTAATGGATCGATAACTCGACCGAGAAGTCCGTCTCCTACATTAATCGAAGCAATGTCTTTTGTTCGTTTAACAGTATCACCCTCTTCAACAGCGCTGGTTTGACCAAAAAGAACCACACCAACGTTGTCTTCCTCAAGGTTTAATACCATTCCACGAATGGAGTTGCCGTCTTCATCTATCGAATCAGGCAAATCAACAAGTTCACCGGCTTGTACCTTTGACAACCCGTATACGCGGGCAATACCGTCCCCTACCTCGAGGACTGTTCCCACATCATAGGTGTCAGCTTTACTATCAAAGCCGGATAATTGTTTGCGTAATATTGCTGAAACTTCGTCTGGTCTAACTTGACTCATTGGTTCAAATGTTATTTAAATCGTCTTTAATTTCTATTCTACAGTTGTCAGTAACGACTCTTCAAGCTCCTTAAGCTTGTGTTTAACCGTCCCGTCTATTACTGTGTCTTCAATACGGATAGCCATACCACCTTTTAACTCTTCATCAACGGTGATATTCATATCCACTTTCTTTTGTGTCTTTTGCTCCAGGTTCTTGTGAAGCAGCTCCTGCTGTTCACTATTTAACTCCCGGGCAACAAACACTTCCACAGTAATAATGCCGGCATACTCTTTATATTTCTCAATAAAAGCCTCGGTAACCTGATCTAACAGATTTATGCGATCTTTGCGAGATAAAAGCTTTAAAAACAACTTTGTTGGTTCTTCAAGCTCATCAAAAAAGATCTTCTGCAAAGCCTGTGTCTTGTCATCAAAATTGATGACAGGATTTTGTAAAAAGAGAACCAATTCTCGCGATCCCTCCAATGTATTATGAATGTACTCGATATCACTTAATAATTCATCGACCTCATCCCGCTCTTTGGCTAACTCAAGAAGGGCGGTCGCATATCTTCGGGCTGCTTTTGTTGTAGGCATCTACCTTAGTTTTTTGAGATGTCTTTTATAAAGCTTTCAACCAGCTTATTATTCTTTTCCTCATCCAATTCAGAATCAATAATCTTCGAAGCCGATTGTACGGCTAAACGTGCCACCTCATCGCGAAGCTCCATCATAGCACGCTTCTTTTCCTGCTCAATTGTTTCACGGGCCTGTTCAAGAATTTGTTCGGCCTCTTCCTTGGATTTTTCGATACGTTCTGCACGGAGCATTTCGGCTTCTTCGATAGCCTCTTTGCGGATTTCCTTTGCCTTTTTCTCGGCTTCACGCAATGCTTTTTCGTTATCCTCAGAAATCTTTTCAGCACGTGCTAATGCCTGCTCAGCTGATTCTAACGAATCCTTAATACGGTTTTCGCGCTCCTGGAGCGCGTCCATAATTAATGGCACCGCATATTTATTCATTAGGACAAGAAATAATATCAGCGAAATAGCTACCCAAATAGCGAAACCGCTACTAAAGGAAAGTATTCCTCCTCCGCCTGCTAAAAATAGCATCATAGTTTATGATTAAATAATTATTATTATTAACCGATTCCGAGAGCCAGAAGAATACATACAATAGCGCCGATAAGTGCTACACCCTCAATAAGAGCAGCGGTCAAGATCATAGCGCCACGAATATCATCAGATGCTTCAGGTTGACGAGCTATGCTTTCAACCGAGCTTTTACCAATCATACCGATACCAATTCCAGCACCAACTGCTACTATTCCTGCTCCGATTCCTGCTGCTAATAAACCCATATTTTTACCTGTTGTTTTAGTTTTAAGTTTAGGTTTAGATTATGTGATAAAAATAAATTGTTGTTATGCGTGCGCTTCAATTCCTTCATCATGCGCATGCTCTTCGGCCGCCATCCCAATAAATACTGCCGAAAGAAGTGTAAAAATGTATGCCTGCAAAACACCCACAAAAGCCTTAAGTGCATAGAGTGCAACAGTAAGTGGCACAGAAAACAAACTCATACCAACTCCGGCAGCGGCTCCAAAAATATCAGTGAAGATAAAAATTAATCCCAGAATACAAATAATCATAATCTTACCGGAGAGCATGTTTGCAAACAGACGTACTGCCAACGCAAATGGCTTGGTAAACAATCCAATAATTTCAATAGGTGTTAAAATGATACGCATCCAGCCCGGAACGCCGGGAAACCAAAACACATGCTCCCAGTGATCCTTAGAACCATTCCATTGGGTAATAAAAAATGTAAATGCTGCCAATACCCCGGTAACTGTAATATCAGCGGTTGCTGTTGCTCCCCACGGTAACAAACCAAAAAGATTCATGAATGATATCCCAATAAATACAGTAAATAGGTAGGGAACAAATTTCTGATATTTATTATCCGGGATATTTTTCTTTGCAATATCATCGCGCACGAAAACAAAAACGATCTCAAACAAATTCTGAAACCATCCCTGCGGCTCTGTTTTACGTCCCACTCCCTGTTTGTACTTACGCGCCATTGCAATAGTTATCCAAACTGTTAATATCAGCCCGAACCACACATACATTAAGTGGGAAGTAATAGAAAAATCAACCGTAATCTCTGCACCATTGGCGGGCATCAGCGCGCCATCTTTTTCAACAAAATCACCAGATTCAATTGCACTCTCAGTACTACTATATAAATACCAGTCACCTTCAACAAGAAAGATACGAGGTAATGGCACATGATATCCCAAGACCGCCAACTCGTGGTGGTCAACAACTTTTCCTACAACATCAATAGGAGCACCTTCGGAATCCTGTGCGGCTTTATCCGAGGCATTTGTTAATGGGGTAAAGAAGAGAATTAGTAAGAGTGTAACGAACAGTCGGCGGCAGGCCCTTAGCATTAAATTCTAATTATCAGTTTCAAGTAGTTTGTTGATTGAAATAATCTCGATTACAGAGTGGAAAATATAAGAAATTATGAAGCTAACTGTAAAGTAAATTTGATTAATTTTTATGGTCTTCAAGATTACCACCAAAGCCATTAAAACCAAGAGAAATCGGACCCCCAGAGATATGTAAAACCGGGTAATAAATTTTGAGCTTTTTTCCGTCTTAATTCGTTTTATGACAAAAAAATTACTGGCAACAAAAAGAAAACTCAGCAAAAAACCAGTACTAATCGCCAAGTAATATTGTTGCCCTATAAGAGAAGTAATTCCCAATATGATCAGAAAGGCAACAAGATTCTTCCATAAAAATTTGTGCGCCAAATTTCGTACCTGCTGATCCACCAACTCCCCTATTTCATTTTGAACTCAATCGATCATTCAACTTAAAGATGAGGATAAAAATATTAACAATCCCGATAAGACAACCGACTAACAGCAGCCATGGACTCGTATCGAAATAACTGTCCAACCAGTATCCCAATAAAATAGGAACCAACAGCGCTGCTGCTATTTCTCCCCCCAAAGAAACATATTCTAAATAGTCAGTCGACTTTTTATTGTTCGTCAATCTTTCTTGACCTTTGATTTTCCTTGGTTAGCAGAATTATCTGACTTATCATCATTTGACTTTGAATCTCCCAATTTTGAAGATAACCCGTTCTTCTTGATCTCGTCTTTTATGTTTTCGCTCATATGGAAAGATCCGTTTATCTGAGATCCTTCTTCTGCCAGAATCGTTTTGGTATAAATATCCCCTTCGATAGTAGCTGATTTGCGAAGAATAAGCTTGTTGGTAACTCGTACTTCTCCATCGACATTACCGGCAATATCCGCATCAACTGCTTCAATATTACCTTCAACCTTACCCGTTGATGAAACAATAATCTTACCTTCCGCTTTTGCCTCGCCATCCAAGGTGCCAGCAATACGGATATCATTTTTTGTTTCCAAGGTACCTTTAAGTTCGGTGCCTTCACTGATCATGTTTACTGAGGGTAAATTCTTACCTGTTTTATTAGAACTCATGGATTCCTTGTCTTTCTTATTGTTATTAAACATAAACTTCTTAAGATTTTATTAAATACGTATTCGGATTTTGGGGTACTCCATTTTTCCAAATTTCCAGATGCAAATGAGGACCGGAGCTAAATACGCCCACATCACCGGTTGTTCCCAAAATATCACCTTTTAAAACAATATCCCCGATAGATTTAGAAACGCTTGCCGCATGCTTATATACCGTAATGATACCATTACTATGTTGTACATGCAGCACATACCCATAATTAATCGTCCAATTCTGATTAATAACAGCTCCATCGGCTATTGCTTTAAATGATGTACCCTGTTTTGTAGCAATATCAATACCGTAATGTCCATTTTCAGAATTAAATCCTCGGGTAAATGTGCCATTCACAGGGTAATCTGTTGGGAATTCAGGTGCCTGCTTAAATATATTTGAGAAAATTATCTCGTTTTGTGACAACATTCCCCTATTACTTACTTCAGATGTAAAGTCAAGTTCCGATCTTTTTTGATTTGCCGATTGCATTGCAACGGAACTCCCTTCGTTAACAGCAAAAGCAGTATCATCCCCGGTAGCAATAACCTGCTGCATCTCTGCCAGCTGCGTATCACGTGCTTCCAAGGAATCTTTGAGAGCCTGTACTTTTTGGGATACCTCAATAACCCGATCACGTAGCTGCGCATCATGCTGGTTATACAATAAACCACTGATAGGGGTAAACATAACAAGCAACAGCACAATAATGGTAACGGTTAACAATGAAATATAAAACAGGTTCCACAACCTCGAAGGTTTAAAATTATAGGATGTGGAAGATTCTGGATCATCATCAAAAATAACGAAAGTCAGATCCTGATCCTGGTTTTTAAATAACCGTTTTAGAAATTCGAACATGGAACATCTGGTTTACGCTTCGGGCGTTGGTCCGCGATAGTTAAATGGAACATCTATTTCATCGTTGTTATTTGATATCGGTCCATTTTCATTCTCGTAGCGCTTAATATTTTCAGAAAGTGCATTCATTAATCGCTTGGCATGATCTGGGGTAAGCACCATTCGTTTTACCACTTTTGCTTTGGGTGCACCCGGCATAACTGAAATAAAATCGAGAATGAACTCAGAAGGTGAATGCGATATCATTACCAAATTAGAATACGTGCCAGAGGCTTCTTCTTCAGGTAGCTCAATTTGAATCTGTCCCTGCTCAAAATCTTTTGTTTGATCGGCCATAATAAACTGATTACAAATTAAATTTGCCGTTTGTTACTCATCAGAATCTAAAAATCCGTGATCGTCCATCCACTCATCATTATAAACCTTTGAAACATAACGCGTGCCGCTATCCGGCAAGATAATCACCATAGTATCATCTTTATCGAAATCATTCTGCCGGGCATATTCAAGAGCTCCATATACAGCAGCACCGCACGATCCGCCAACAAACAGTCCTTCTTTCTTGGCCAGCTTGCGCGTCATCTGAAAGGCATTTTTATCGTTCACCTGCATAACCTCATCCAAAAGATCAAAATCCATATTTTCGGGGATAATATCTTCTCCTATCCCCTCTGTCAAATAGGGTTGAATTTCATCCTTATCAAATTCTCCCGTTTCAAAATAATGTTTGTAAACCGAACCCACGCTGTCAACACCAATCGTTTTAATATCAGCATTCTGTTCCTTTAGATATTTTGAGGTACCCGATACAGTTCCACCGGTACCCATTCCCGCGACATAGTGCGTTACGTTGCCTTCGGTTTGCTCCCATATTTCAGGACCAGTGGTCTCGTAATGAGCCTGGGTATTACTGGGATTATCGTATTGATTAGGATAATACGAATTGGGGATTTCTTCGCTTAGTCGTTTAGCAACAGAATAATAACTGCGCGGATCGTCGGGTTCCACATCCGTAGGACAAACTTTAACTTCGGCTCCCAAAGCACGCAACAAATCTATTTTAGACTTACTTTGTTTGTCCGTTGTCGTAAAAATACAATCGTACCCTTTAATAGTGGCCGCAAGCGCCAATCCCATACCAGTATTTCCAGAGGTTCCCTCAATAATGGTTCCTCCCGGTTCTATAAGGCCTTTCTCCTCGGCATCTTCAATCATTTTAAGCCCGATCCGGTCTTTTACACTTTGTCCGGGATTAAAATATTCGACCTTAGCCAGTATAGTTCCTTCAAATTCTTTTGCTACCTCATTTAGTTTTACCAATGGTGTATTGCCAATGGTTTCTAATATGGAATTGTAATACATTTTAAATGTTCGTATGGTTGCTATTTCAATAAAAGTTAAAAAATGTAAGCGTCGGAATATAGGAATTTTGTGTTGTCTACTCGAAAAAAGATTTAAATTACACTAATGGCAAGACTGATAAGTATAAAAAGTTCTTTATTCGAAGGAACAACTCTGTTATCTTCCTGAAAAATTAACGTTTAAGAAAACTATATATGTTTGTAGAACAGAAAAAGCCGAAAGATTTTGACTGCGGATACAATCTCGACCGAATGATTGATTCACTGCCGCGTATTGAAGATGAAGAAGAACGGATGGAATATGCTGAGCGTGCAGTAGGGCTCATAAAACAAAGTCACCCTAACTGGGTTGATGAAGACGGGAAAAGCAAAGCAGCCTGGGATCACTTTTTTGAATTATCTGATTACGATCCTACTGAATTTGGCATTTATAACCCCTACGATTCCGAGAATAGTTAAGATGCAAAATAGTTGCACAAACCACTATACCGTAACAGCAGCTTCTACCTGGTTGGATTGAAAATCCTTTTCCAGCAGACTAAAAATGAGTTTATCACAGTACGCATCATTTTTGATGACGTGCTCTCGCAGTTGCCCTTCTTGCTCGAAACCAAACTTTTCAACACTTTCTATCCAAGAAGTATTAAAATCGAAAGCTGCTGTTCCAACTTTGTGCATCCCCTTCTCATTAAAACAGTAATCCAACACAATTTTTAAGGCTTCAGCTTCATATCCTTTTTCAGCATACTTACAATCACCGATAGTACAGTTCACGAAACAACGCTTGTTGTATTTATCGATGCCGTGAATATCTACAATACCGATAAGCTTATCGTTTTCGGATAAATGAATCTCAGACAACTCACTCGTTTCGTTCCGCTCATCCAAGACCGACTTAATCCGTTTTAGAAACGTCTCAAAACTTTCATGCTGATGCGGATAATCAGAATCGTAATGGTTTAGTTTCTCATCATTATTCCATTTGTAATGAACAGATACATTCTGAAGGTCAAACTCCTTGATTTCTACCATGGGCGGCTGTATATAATAATATTAACCTACACTCAAGTATTATCGGCTGGATTTTTTTAATCTTAACATAGACATTCAAACTTATTTTCCCGTTTTAGTGAAAAGCACTTTCAATAAAAGTGGATTTTGAAAAGAGTCGATTATCATTATGGAAATATCAATTTTCAATTTATATTGAAACTTATGAAAGCTGATATTGAAAAAGTATAATTATTCCATGAATAACGATCCTCTATCAGATGTAAAAGAACATCTACCACCTGCAGTTACTCGCTTTAATAAATCAGAGTTAAATGATTTTTTAGATAATCTTTTCCAAAGCCCCACTTCGCGATACGCCACATTCAGCTTTCCAATACAATCCATTGATCCCCTGGCTTACTTGGAGATGTGCTGGAAAGAGAACACCTTTCAGTATTACTGGGAAAAGCCAAATGACGAATTTGCTATCGCTGCGGGAGATAAAATTACATCTATTACGGCCACCGGTGCCAATCGCTTTAACGAGATCAATAACAAGGTTAAAACGGTTCGACAAAATACAACTGAATTTTCAGCAATCTCTCATCCCTATTCAGGACTGTTTTTACTTGGCGGGTTTACCTTTTTTGACCAAAATAATGACAAGCTCTGGGAGGACTTTCCCCCGGCTTTGTTTACCCTTCCAAAATGGATGGTTATCAAAGATGGAAAATTTACACTGGCTACATTTGCCGTTGATCTAAATACATTTAGTACAGCTAATGAGCTGAATAATCATATCACTGCTCAGCTTGAACACCTTAATGCTACATTAGAGCAAAAAAACTCGGCCCAGAATCCTCATCATAATGGAGAAAACTCAACTACGCCCCTTCCAAAGCAAAAATCAGATTATCAGAAATGGTCTGATTCTGTTAATGAGGCTAAAGATCTCATCAGTAAAAATGCCTTTGAAAAAATCGTTTTAGCACGTAGTATCAAAGTACCCAGAAGTACAGAAATTTCCCCAACTCAAGTTGTTAACAACCTCCGCAAACAATATACAAACTGTTACAACTTTCTCATCCACAAACCATCCGGAAACACCTTTTTAGGATCCACTCCTGAGCGGCTTATATCTGCCCGGAATAAATTACTCCTCACCGAAGCATTGGCGGGTAGCATAGCAAGAGGAAACACAGCTACGGAGGATGCTTTCTTAGAGAAGCAACTATCGGGCAATGGTAAAGACCAGGACGAACATAATTTTGTAGTTCAGGATATAGAAGAACGTCTGGAACCTTTTGTAAAAGAATTAAACCGAAATAACACGCCTGAAATAAAAAAGTTATCGAACGTCCAGCACCTCTATACCCCTATCCGGGCACAATTAAATGAGGAATCAAATATATTAGAAGTGCTTGGGCAACTGCATCCGACGCCAGCCGTGGGCGGGTATCCTTGGCAGAAAGCAGCTCCCTATATTAAAGATCTTGAGCATTTTAACCGCGGAAGATATGCCGGACCCATTGGATGGATAAACAGCAAGGGAAATATGGAATTTGCTGTTGCTATCCGCAGTGCTTTGTGTACCAAAAATCATGCACACCTATTTGCAGGATGCGGCATTGTTAAGGATTCTGATCCAGCGACCGAATGGGAAGAAACGAATCTTAAGTTAAAGCCAATGCTTTCGGCCCTGCAATATGACTGATCAACACCAAGGTAATGTAGCCATACAGTGGACCAATACCTTTTTCCAAGCACTTTACAAGTACGGCATTAAAGATATAGTGCTGTCTCCCGGCTCCCGCTCTACCCCTCTAACACTGGCAGCTGCTTCAAATCCACACTTCGAAAAGCATGTTATATTGGATGAGCGATCCGCGGCTTTTACAGCGCTGGGTATCGGCAAAGCTACTAATATCCCGGCCGTTTTAATTTGTACCTCCGGAACAGCTTTAGCCAATTATTACCCAGCCGTCATTGAGGCTCGACTATCGGGCGTGCCCATAATTTTAGCCACTGCCGATCGTCCCCCACATCTGCGGGTCACCGGGGCCAATCAAGCTATCGATCAGCTTAAAATTTTTGGGGATTACCCAGTCTTTTTCCATGAGGTTGGCGAACCTAAATCTGATGCAAAAGATCTACAACGACTGAAAATGCTGGCACAGCAATCGGTATCTATATCCCGAGAAAAACGGGGACCTGTGCACTTGAACTTTCCATTCCGTAAACCCTTAGAACCCACGGAAAATAAGTTGGATCAAATCCAAGAAGAAAATCAAGATCTGCCAAATCCAGCTGTTGGCAATAGAAACCCTTCTACTGCTCTCAGCTTAAGCAGCTCACTACAAGAAACACTCTCATCAGCCAAAAAACCGCTCATTATTATCGGTCCCACAGCGCCCTCTGATGATATGGATTCCATCTCTAAACTTGCTGACCAACTTGGCGCTCCTGTCCTGACCGAATCTTCCATTGACAGTTCGAATATCATTCGTGGATTTACAGGATTTTTACGCAATGAGGATAGACGCAATCAACTCGAACCGGACGTAATTTTACGTTTTGGATTTCAGCCGACCAGCAAAAGCCTGACATTTGCTTTGGAAGAATGGAATCCCAAACACCATTTTCATTTTGCAAGTACGGATGCCTGGCAAGATGCAACTTTTTCGGACATGGAACGCGTTTCCTGGATGGGACAGAAAATTCATTTAAAAAATGTCTCAACTGAGACCGGCCCAAACTGGATACAAAGTTGGAAGCAAACCAAAAATGAATTTGCCAAATATTATCAAAAAACAATTAAGCGACACTTAGAATTAACTGATGGCAGCGTATATCATCATTTAACACCACAAATTCCGGACGATCACTTCATAGTCGTTTCCAATTCTTTTCCCGCCCGGGATATTAATTTGTTTGGAAAACATTCGACAAATACTCCCTTATTTTTAAATCGTGGAGCCAGCGGCATCGACGGCCTTACTTCAACAGCGATGGGAGTTGCTAAAGGATTACAAAAGCCGGGCGTACTTTTTACCGGTGATTTAGCCTTTTTACACGACACCAATGCTCTGCTGAATCATAAAAATTTAGTTCAATCCTTAGTTGTGGTTGTTATCAATAATGGCGGGGGCTCCATTTTCAGGATGCTGCCTATCCATGACAACAAACAACATTTTGAGCCCTATTTTAAAACCCCTCAAAACGCTGATATCAGTACGCTTGTCAGCGCTTATAACATTCCACATTATTTGATAAATTCGCTCTCTGATCTTAAGAAAATGGATCTTACATCTATAACAGCTAAAAACAAAGGACTGTCTGTCATTGAATGTCAAACCGATGCTGACGCCTCCATGGAATTGCGAACTCAACTCTGGAGTTTCTGATCATGGAACGTATTTCAGTCAATAATCAAGAATATGCGGTACAGGCACATCAGCGAGATCAAAGTCTTCCTTGGCTATTGATGCTGCACGGTTTTATGGGCGATCATCGCGTTTTTGATCACCTTATCAATGATCTTTGCAAATCCTGTAACCCCATAACTGTAGACTTGCTCGGACACGGAACATCTTCCAAACCTACCGATCTATCACGTTATAATGAGGGCAATCAAATTGAGGATATTGTCGGTATCATTCAGACAAAAAATCTCTCTCCACTCTTTTTGTACGGCTATAGCATGGGCGGACGATTAGCACTGAAAACGGCTTTAAACAATCCATCACTGTTTAATGGATTGATTTTGGAAAGCACGAATTGCGGCATTTCAGATCCTCAAAAAAGGAAGGAGCGACAAAAGGTAGATGCGACGAGAGCCCGACAAATCAAAGAAGACTTTGAACAATTTTTAGCAGATTGGAGCACACTCGATCTGTTCAAATCGTCCATACCTGTGGATAAATCTCTTGCCCGAAAATATCAACAGATACAGCTCAAACAATCTCCTGATGCCCTGGAAACTTCCTTATACGGATTCGGAACCGGAAGCATGTCCCCCGTTTGCAAAAAACTACCAGCGTTGGATTTACCCGTGCTCTTGCTGGCGGGATCGGCCGATGAAAAATACCAGAGGATCAATCAATATTTGGCAGAGCAACTTCCAAATGCTACCTTTTCGTCTATTGAGGCAGGACATCGTGTCCATCTTGACAACCCAACATTGTTATCTAACAGGGTGAATGAATTTTTGAAAAATTTATAAACAGGATTTCTTAATACTTATTACTCAATACTCACTACTACCATGAACTGGAAAACCGTCAACGAATACGAAGATATCACATTTAAGAAATCAAATGGCGTAGCGCGTATTGCCATCAACCGACCGGAAATCCGCAATGCCTTTCGTCCCAAAACCCTTTTTGAATTACAGGATGCTTTTCTGGATGTGCGTGAGGACTCAAACATCGGCGTAGTCCTTCTTACGGGCGAAGGTCCTTCTCCGAAAGATGGGAAATGGGCATTCTGCTCCGGCGGCGATCAGAACGTGCGCGGCAAAGCCGGATATAAAGATGATGCCGGAACACCCCGGTTAAATGTATTGGATTTACAGCGTCTCATCCGCTTCATGGGCAAAGTTGTTATTTGTGTCGTTCCCGGCTGGGCCGTGGGCGGCGGTCACAGCCTGCATGTGGTCTGTGATCTCACTATCGCCAGTAAAGAGCACGCCATTTTTAAGCAAACTGATGCCGATGTAGCCAGCTTTGACGGTGGATTCGGCTCTGCCCTGTTGGCCCGACAAGTGGGACAAAAGAAGGCGCGCGAAATCTTTTTCTTAGGTCGTAACTATTCTGCTCAGGAGGCTTATGATATGGGTATGGTGAATGCCGTTGTTCCTCACGATGAGCTCGAAGAAACGGCCTACCAATGGGCGCAGGAAATCCTTGAGAAAAGTCCCACAGCAATCCGTATGATAAAGTATGCCTTTAATCTTGTGGATGACGGCATGGTTGGTCAGCAGGTGTTCTCCGGTGAAGCTACGCGCCTGGTCTATATGACCGACGAGGCCGCTGAAGGACGCGATGCCTTTCTCGAAAAGCGCAAACCAAACTGGGATGATTATCCGTGGATCGGATAGATTATTAACACTTCACATTTTCTTAAAACAAAAAGCCTGCCCCTCAAAGGGCAGGCTTTAAATTTAAGTTAAGTCAAAATTAGTTAACGATAATTCTATTATTTATGGTGACAACACCCGGCGTATACAACGCGGCATCAAAAGCTGCATTTTTGGCAATCATCGTTCTAACTGTTCCGTCAAGTGTAACTACACCATCTTCTACTCTAACATCGATATCATCCGCATTCACGTGAACATTGCGTTCTAACGCATTTACAATGTCTTCCGCTATATTTTCATCGATGTAATTTTCAGTTGGTACAACACCTAGATTATTGGAAACCTCAATAACTCCATTGATGTCAGAGACGTCGTTTTCAGCAGCTACTTTTTCCCAATAAGCATTCACGGTTCCTTCCAGAGTTATCCATCCTTGATCAACATCCACATCAATTTTGTACGATTCGAGATCACTATCAAAGCTTAGTGACCTGATCGCATTTTCCCGGATTTCAGAATCTGAGGGAACCGTCTTGGACTCTGGGAATTCAACTTTAATGTTATTATTAACTGAGACAACTCCATCTACTAAGTGGGCATCATTATAAGCTGCGGTTTTTGCAGTTATAGAGGGTACACTTCCCTTAAGATCCACACTTCCACTATCAACGGTTATGCTGATATCTGACGCATCGATTCTGGCATCCCATTGTAATTGTTTAGTTATATCAACTTTTATTTGTTCATCTGTACTCATAGTAATGTAAATTTTTACTTTTGTTTTCAGTTTACATTATTTAACAATTTTTATATTAAATAAATTTCGAAATATATCTTTATATATATTCTTATATCTATTTTATTTTTAAATTGGCTTTAGTAGGCTTAGAAAATTCCTTTAAGGCTAATCTCAAATTAAACTTTTCGACTATCGCGTCGCCCAGGATCTGTAATAAAACACCTTGCTAAAGTGATACTCGTTTCTGGCTCCACATTTCAAACGTCTTAAACAGATGCTGAAATAAATTCAGCATAACACTATCCTGTTTTATAGCGAATAAAAAAAGCCCGCTACGTAACGCAGCGGGCTTTTGAAATTAAGGTATTTAGTCTTGACAGTTTTTTATGAACAACCGGTGGTTGATCCACAGGTAATGCACTTCTGACAGGTTCCATTACGGACCATCGTCATACTACCGCACTCGGGACAAGAGTCGCCGGTATAACCCAGCTCCTTGGCCTTTTCGTAGTCGCTTTGATAACTATCGTCATCAGCAGCGGCTTGTGCCTGCTTCGTCGGCTGTGATTCTACCACGGTTTCCGGTTGATCTGAACTGTCACTGCTATCAGATTGTTGCTTACTATCTACCTTATCAGCTTTTTCTTTGGCCTGTTTTTCCTCTTCAGAAGGGCGCATTTTACGGGTCATTACCTCTTCCGCCGGAACATGAGCCAAATCATCGCGACCGAGATAGGTCACTGCTAATTCACGGAAAATATAGTCGATTACCGAAGTCGTCATTTTTACATGTGGACTTCCACTGACCGTTCCGCTTGGCTCGAACTTGGTAAAGGTAAAGGCATCCACGAATTCTTCGAGCGGTACACCGTGCTGCAAGCCAAGTGAGATAGCAATGGCAAAGCAATTTGTCAGACTTCGGAATGCAGCTCCTTCTCGATGCATATCAAGAAAGATTTCACCGAGCTGACCATTTTCATATTCACCGGTTCGCAAGTACACGCTCTGTCCACCAATCTTCACCTTCTGGGTATAACCATTTCGGCGACTGGGTAAGCGTTTACGCTCAGCCACATATTTATGAACAATCCGCTCGGCTGTTTCGACAACCTTGTCTTGCTCTGCCCTTGTTTCTTCATCGAGATCTTCTTCGTCCAGATCCTCAAAGACATCGCTGAGGCTATTCAGCGGCTGACTTAGCTTGGAACCATCACGATACAAGGCATTTGCCTTCAGCATCAGCTCCCAGGATTGCATGTACGCATCCTTAAAGTCTTCAACCGTAGCTTCATTCGGTAGGTTAATCGTCTTCGAAATTGCCCCCGAAACAAACGGTTGCGCGGCGGCCATCATGCGGATGTGTCCACCTGGCTTAATGTATCGCGTACCGATGCGTCCACAGCGGTTGGCGCAGTCAAAGACCGGCAGATGCTCATCTTTCAAGTGTGGAGCCCCTTCAACTGTCATCGTACCACAGACATAATCGTTGGCCTCCTGAATCTCCTCTTTGGAGTATCCAAGATGCTTGAGGATATCAAACTGAGGATTCGCCAGCTGTTCATCAGAAAGACCGAGCTCTTCTTTACAGAAGTCTTCGCCCAGCGTCCACTGGTTAAAGGCAAACTTGATTTCAAAACTGCTTGGCAGCGCTTCTTCAATCGCTTCAAGCTGTTTGTCATCGAACCCTTTTTCGCGGAGACTTTCCTCATTAATATGGGGACAGCCATCCAGCGAGCCATGACCTTTGGCATAGTTAATAATTTCCTCACGCTCCTTGGGACTGTATCCAAGATTCTCCAGTGCTTTCGGCACACATTGATTAATGATCTTAAAGTGTCCGCCACCGGCAAGTTTCTTGAACTTAACAAGCGCAAAATCAGGCTCTATTCCCGTTGTATCGCAATCCATCACCAGACCAATCGTTCCGGTTGGCGCAATTACGGTAACTTGTGCATTGCGATAGCCATGCTTCTCTCCCATTTTAACGGCTTCGTCGGAATCTTCACGAGCAGCCTTAAGAAGGTTATCGGGACATTCATTTGCATCAATACCCATCGGCTTAACAGTCAGATCCTCGTACTCATCGGGATCCACATTATAAGCCGCACGTTTATGATTTCGAACAACTTTCAGCATCGGTTCTTTATTGGCCTCGAATCGCTCAAAAGGTCCAAGCTCTTTAGCCATTTCGGCACTTGTCTTATAAGCATTCATATGGATGATGCTCATCAATCCACCGGCAATAGCGCATCCTTCATCACTGTCATACGGCACGCCTTGCACCATCAGTGCTGCACCTAAGTTGGCAAATCCAAGTCCGAGCGTACGATACTTGTACGATAGGTCTGCGATCTCTTCGGATGGGAACTGCGCCATCAGTACGGAAATCTCCAGCACAACCGTCCACAAACGAGAAGCGTTACGTAGAGACTCAACATCAAATTCCTTGCACTCGTCCGTCTTAAAATACTTCATCAAGTTCAACGAGGCCAGATTACAGGCCGTATTATCGAGGAACATATATTCTGAACACGGATTACTTCCGTTTATCGGGCCGTCATTAGGGCACGTGTGCCACTCATTAATGGTATCGTGATATTGGGCTCCCGGATCGGCGCATGCCCAAGCAGCATTTGAGATCTGATCCCAAAGCTCACGAGCCGGCATTGTTTTATGAGGCTCGGGCTCGCGTCCTTCTTCAGCAGCCTTCCGCTTCTCCGTTCTCCAATAAAGATTCCATTCGTCATCATTTTTGACGGCTCGCATAAACTTATTGGGAATACGAACAGAGTTGTTTGAATTTTGTCCACTTACCGTACGATACGCCTCGGAATCCCAATCTGTATCATAGGTATCAAATTCCAGATCGGTATACCCTTGCGCGGCCAGCTGTACAACACGCTCAATATAATTAAGTGGTACCTGATCTTGCTTCGCTTCCTTAATGGCTCTGCCGAGCTCTTTGTTTTTCACGGGATCACGACTGACTGCACCATTGAACGTACGCCCGTCAATTTCTACCGGCTTATTGCAGAGCTTGATAATTTTCTTAAGATGCTTTTCCAGAATTTTGGATCCGGCAACCATAGAAGCAACTTTTTGCTCTTCCCGGACTTTCCAATTTACATATTCTTCAATATCGGGATGATCAAGATCCAGCGTTACCATCTTGGCTGCGCGCCGTGTGGTACCGCCCGATTTAATCGCGCCGGCTGCTTTATCCCCAATTTTCAGAAAACTCATTAATCCGGATGATTTTCCGCCACCGCTCAACGGCTCTCCTTCACCGCGGATTTTCGAGAAGTTACTCCCTGTTCCGGATCCGTACTTAAACAGACGCGCTTCACGGACCCAAAGATCCATAATTCCGCCCTCATTAACGAGGTTATCATCAATACTCTGGATAAAACAAGCATGCGGCTGCGGATGTGAATAGGCATCATCAGATTCGGTCAATTCTCCTGTTTTTCCATCTACATAGTAGTGACCTTGCGCCGGACCATTAATCCCATACGCCCAATGCAAACCGGTATTAAACCATTGGGGACTGTTTGGGGCCGCCATCTGATTGGCCAGCATATAACTAAGCTCGTCATAAAAAACCTTCGCAGCTTTTTCAGAATCAAAATAATCATGTTTCCATCCCCAATACGTCCAGCAACCTGCAAGACGATGAAATACCTGGCGACTGTCGTACTCCCCACCATAATAATCATCTTCATCAATACCTTCTTTTTTCATCGCCTTCTCATCGGCTTCGGAACGCTGCAGCCATTCTGGCACCCCTTTTTCTTTTACTTTCTTTGTAATCTGGGGGACGCCCGCCTTGCGAAAATATTTTTGAGCAATAACATCAGTAGATACCTGCGACCAAGTTTCAGGTACAATCAACTCTTCCATTAAAAATACGGTCGATCCATCGGGATTTTTTATCTCCGACCTCCGGCTCTCAAAATTCATATCTCCAAATGGATTGTCCCACTCCTCTTGTGTATAAGATCGTGTAAATTTCATAAAACTAACTCCGGTTTACTTTAATAGTTTTTGACTTAAATGGTAGGCTCTGAAAAAGCACTGAATCATCTCGTTTTCTTCTAATTAAATATAAAGGAATGCCACTATGGAACAAGCCAAAAAGCTCAAAACTTTTCCACAAAATGCATAAGTTATCCACAATAGATCACAGAATTTGACAGGGAAATTGCAGACTTTTTTATCCGCTATAAGAAAAATTGTGGATAACTTTTAACAAGTTTGTAAATGAGGGTCAAAACTCAACCTGAAAATACTTTCAAAAGTCCCATCTATTACTGTACTATAAATTTCAATTTATCCCAATAAAAAGGCCTCCTCTCATCAGAAATCATGAAAGGAGGCCAAAATCATTTGTGTAATTTTGATTCTATAACTGATACTGCAACTTGATAAAGTACCCACGGCCCCGGGTATTATACCCGTTAATCTCTTGGTAATTGGTATCAAAAAGATTCTCAACTTTTAATAACGCAGATAGATTATCCATAATCGAATAACTCACCGTAGCATTAGTTACGTTATAACCCGAAATATTATTACGATCAAGGGCTCCATACGGTCCCAAGCTTGCACTGTAATAAACATCATCTCTGGATCCAACAAATCTGGAATCCACCTTGAATCGCAGTTTATCAGTAGCTAAATACGATGCGCTGATAAAGGCATTGACCGATGGACGTCGGGTTAAGCCATCAATCTCTTTTTCTTCGGTTACATATGCTCCACTCTCATATATTTGCACGTGATTTCCTCCGGTATAAGCCGGATCAATATCATCCGGTGAAAACGTTACTGTAGATCTGATAAGCGATATATTTCCTTGTAGGCTAAGCTTGGGTGTTACTCTGGCTGAGGCCGACGCTTCAAGCCCTGAAACCTGCTGCTCGGAAGCATTAATATACGTATCACCGAGGTAGTCCGAATCAGGAAAGCTTGCACTTAAATTTTCGATCGCGGTATCGCCGTTCCACAAGTACACATATTCGATTACATCGGTTACTACTGTTTTAAAAGCAGAGAGTTCAAAAGAAAACTGATTGCCAACATCCTGCTTCCATCCAACCTCATAGGATATCGATGATTCGGGATCCAGGTTTTCGTTACCACGGTTTGTATAACTACCCGCACCTTGTGACGGCGAATAAAGTTGATAAAGTGAAGGGGCATTAAATCCACTGGTAACAGCACCGTATAAAAGCGTGGACTCTGTAACCTGAAGTTTAGGATTTATCTCATAAGTAAAGTGAGAGCCAAACTCATCATGATGGACCAGTCGTCCTCCTAATCCTAATGTGAATGACTCTAACTGATCGGCAATTAATCCTCCATTAAGATTGGACTGGGCATACCCGTTGTAGATAATTTCCTTTAGGCCTAACGAATCCAAGTCGGTTGTCGATTCATATACTCCAAATTGCGACCGGCTATAAGTATAATTTCGGGTAGACATTGTTTGCCGTGAGGCGGAAACGCCGGCAACAAATCGAACATGATTCCCGTCTATAACGGCCTTCAATTCATTTTCCCAGAGTGAACCCTCGGCATTTAATTCTGTATAAATCCCATCATACGTACCGCTGGGACTTACAAGTGATGAATCATTTACGAAATCTCTGTTTAGATCTGAGTAGGCGCCCTGGAATCCTATAGCTACCTGATCTGATAATTCCATACCGCCCCCAAAATTAAACAGGTCACGCTCAAATTCCGTATAGGCATTACTATCATCCTGATAAGCACCCTGATCGACATCACTGCGCTGATCGACACGTCGATAAGATGCATACAAATCATATTGATCAGTTGAATAACCAAGCTTACCCACCAAATCAAGTTTATTAAAATCATCTTGATCTTGTGGATTAAAAGTATTGGTGCTGGATAGCGTATCAATAGTTGCATCCAATCCATTAGTAAGTTGAAAGTTGGCACCTAAATTCGCGTACCAGCCACTATCTGTGGTATAATTAGCAAAAAGACTATTCGTGGTGGAATAAGTGCCTTTGCCAAATCGTCCGTGTTTGGTTTTTGCGTTTACGTTAAATCCTTCTGCGCCCTTCTTTTTTGTAATAATATTAACAACTCCACCAATAGCTGAAGAGCCGTAAAGCGTACTGTGTGATCCCCGGACAATCTCGATTCGCTTTATACCAGTAAGCGAAAGCTCCGAAAGATCAATAGAATTATTATTGGTAGAGGGGTCGCTGATTCGAACGCCGTCAATCATTACAACTGAATGATTGGAATTGGCGTTACGGATAAATCCCTGCTGCAGCGAGCCGGGCGTTTGCCCCGCTCCAATCATATGCACACTCTGTTGTTGTGCCAATAACCCACTGACATTTGTATAAACAGCATTTTGAATATCCTTCTGCGAAATAACAGTAACATTGCGCCCCACCGACTGCGGGGACTGTTCGTATTTACTGGCACTAATTATAATTTCGTCCAGCTCATAAATTGTGCTGTCGGATTCTATATCGCTTTGCTGAGCCAGCGTTGGCGTGGTTATCCAAAGAAGAGCCGTCAAGGCACACAGCCCTGAAAGTAATCGTTTAGTTGTGGTCATAATTTAGTATTTAGGTTACAAATGATGATTTATTCATCACTCGTACCTTTGGGTATCAAACTTGGAAGGTATAAATACGCTCTGATAGTCAGAAACGATATTTACTCTTCGCTTTTCTCCCGAAAGCTACGAATGCTGTGCGTTGGCAGGTCTTCTGGCTTGTTCCGCCTTTGACAACCTTCCCGTCCCATCCCGGTTAAAACCGAGAGAAACAGTGGTTCAAGAAAGATCAAAAGCTTATGGAACTCACAGCATCGGGGAATGCTCCGGATTTTCCCGAAATCTAATCGGGAGCACCGGATTCCCTTTTAATCCCATCCCAAAAATATTTCGAAGATGGGAACCAATGCACGAGCCGAAAATACGAGGTGCGTCGAATAAATCAAAACCTATTGGTGCAATTTCTTATTTTTTCTCAATCCACCTAACAGATCATTTATGGATGTATAACAATGTTCTTTCTCTTCTGAAATAATTTTCCACTCAAACGCTTTTTGTTTTGAACGAGCTTCAACCTGAAGAGGTGTTCCGTTATTTTCGACTACCTTATATCCCTCGCGCTCAAGTGCGCGCCGCGTCCAAAAAGTCGGTACAGCATCACCGGTCAAATAAATCGCCTCTTTATTTGGATTATGCAGCGTAAAGGAGCCGGTGCTACGATCAAAATCGAAGCTATCTTTTTCAAAAACGGATTCAAAGGTCCCATCCAAAACAAGATCTTCCGGCGTTCCCGTTATCACTTTCCCTTCACGGCTGATAAGCCACAAGGTATCGGCCGCTTTTAGGGCCAGATCCAATTCATGAGTAGACAACAAAATACCTTTTTGGGTCTCATGAGCCAGCTTTCGCAGTAACCGAATAATTTCTACCCGGTTCGGTAGATCCAGATGGGCTGTAGGCTCGTCGAGTAATACGGCAGACGTATCCTGGGCCAGCGCCCGGGCAATCATCACCTTTTGCCGTTCTCCATCACTAAGATGCAACACATCCCTATCGACAAACTGCTCAATCCCAGCCGAAGCAATAGCCCATTCCACAATCTCTTCATCTTTCTTGTTGAGTGATCCAAACCAGCCGGTATAGGGCGACCGTCCAAAGGCCACCAGCTCATAAACGCTGATATTCCCTATCGTAATACGGTCGGTCAAAACGGTACTTACTTTTTGCGCAATTTCTTTTACCGCAAGTTGATTTAAATTCTTGCCATTAAGTAACACCTCTCCACCCAATGGGTTATGCAGATCAGCCAACGTTCGAATCAAAGTAGATTTCCCTGATCCATTGGGACCTAACAGACATACAACCTGTCCGCCCTGCAGCACTACATTTATATCAGAGGCCACAACCGTAGGCGACTTCCTCCGCCCTTTTGCAGAAAACCCAATATCCAATTCCTTGGTCGATATGATAGATGACTGTTTGCTCATCAAAATGAAGCCTGCAAGTTTTTACGCTGGATGATTACCCAGATAACAACGGGCGATCCTACCATAGAGGTAACGGCACTAATGGGCAGCGTAGTTGTTGATCCCGGCACTTGCGCAACAATATCACACGCAAGCAATAAGATAGCCCCCATCAGTAAGGTGGCGGGAATTAACACACGGTGATCATTGGTCCCCATCAATGATCGAGTTAGATGAGGGACGGCGATGCCCACAAATCCAATAGGTCCACAAAAAGCGGTGATTCCTCCTGCCAACAAACTGGTACTCACAATAATCCAGATACGAGAACCAGAAACCGACAGCCCCATACTTCGGGCATAATTTTCTCCCAATAATAATCCATTCAACGGTTTTGAAAGTGCCATCGCAATTCCGCCCCCAACGAGTGTTACCACGGCCAATATCCACAGCTGATCAAGTGGTACCCCGCCAAGGCTACCAAACGTCCAAATGAGATAGTCCTGAATCTGCTCAGGTCGGCTAAAATACTGCCAAATACTAACCAGCGCAATCGTCAGGTTCCCAATCATCAATCCGATAATTAACAGTGTTACGTTGTCGCGAACTTTGATAGAAATAAGGAGGATCAATAATAGCACAGCAGCCGAACCCAAACTGGCGGCAATCACAATAACCCAACTACCGAATGCTGACAGTTGCTGAATAGCAAAAATACTGGTAATGGTTCCGCCAGCCAACATTACAATGGCTACACCGAGGCTTGCTCCTGCGGTAATACCCAGCACCGACGGGCCGGCCAGCGGATTGCGAAACAGCGTTTGCATAAGCAATCCACCTACTGATAACGCACTGCCTGCTAAAACAGCCGTTACGGCCCGTGGAATACGGATGTTAATTATAATTTTATTCCAAGCATCGCTGGCAGCTTCTCGCCCAACCAAAATTTGAACAATATCTCCCAGGGGAATATCTACCGATCCCAATGCTAAATTTACCAGCAAAAGTATTGCAAGACTGACAATCAACACTCCAAAATAAAGCGGACGAATCCCCGTCTTATGCCGCGGCGTTATGTCTGCAGTTTGATTCGTCATCAATCAATTTTCTGATAGTAATGGAACTGGTGATCGGGCAACAGCTGCGGATGGAAGATTTTAATGAGGTCAGCCAGTATTATTTCGGGATGGACCACACCTGACTCCCAAAAATCATTACCACCAGAGGAACTCATTCGCTTATTGTTATTATATATTTGACCTGTTTGAAACGGTTTGAAGTCCTTAAATCGAGAATCTTTTGCCAAGATATCCTCTTTTGAGTTTGCCGCACCGGGATTGATCCAAATATCTGCCTGTAATCCAATTTCATAAATCACTTCAAAACTCTTTCGCAATCCTCCGGTCTCATCAGAACTAAACCAAGGGTAATCGGCCCCGGCATCTCTCAAAAACTGAGCAGTAAAGCTTTCTCCGCCCGACACAAACCAGGCTCCTTTATAAGGCATATTATTGATAACCAATGGTTTATCATTTACGCCACTCACTTTAAACTTAAGACGATTATACTGTTTTGCTACCGCGCTAAATTTCTCATTGGCCAAGCTCTCTTTATTCAGCAGTGCAGCCAGAACTTTGACCCATTCCGCCTTGCCGAGCGGAGTTGTTTCCAGCCATTCCGAGTTGACCATCACATCAATATCGGAATCCATCAAAATCTTTACATTATCGAACTGTGAGGACTGTCCGCCGGAAATCATCAGCAAATCGGGATCCATCGACAATATTTTTTCCTTGTTCAGTTCTCCTTGCGGCAGGCTCACCAGTTCACCTTTCTCCAACCTGTTTCGAATATCCTCGCTGTAAACATAATCTGCCCCTACCATGCCGGTAATGATATCCGTCGCATCAAGCATTTTTGCCAATCCAATATGCGTCGTAGAAGTTGCTAAAAGATTGTTTATGGGGATAGGAATCTCCCTCGTATTCTCAACCTCTACTTCATTGGCAATGTTGCGCGGTACCAACGAATATCGAAGGGTGTCTACCTGATCCTGAAAGGGCTTTAGAATCTCCAACAATTTATAGTTTTCGTGATAGGTAATCTGAAATCCTTCCGCATATTCCGCATGCACAGAATCAGCGAATTGTACCTGTTCAAAGTTCTTTGAATGAGATTGGGGATCGGCATCTTTTTCAGGTCCACATCCACCAATCAAAAGAGATGAAATCAACCATCCCCCAAAAAGTATAGGTCTGAAAAAAAATCGTAAGCGTGTTCGTTTCATGGATTTAGCTTTTCCTCCGAAAGCTTGTTTCCGTCATCAATACCGGCAGGTCTTCTGGCTTACTCCACTTTCGACAACCTTCCCGTCCCTACACTTCTCAGGACAGTGGTTTATGAAGGATCAAAAGCTGTTGGAGCTTACAGCAGCGGGGACTGCTCCGGACTTTCCTCAAAATATTTGGGAGCACCGGATTCCCGTTTTAACTGTATCTCAAACGAAATACAGACCTGTATTGAATCAGTAAGTAAAAATTATATTCTGCATGTGATAATAACGGTATTAATATTGATAAGCCAATTTTGAATAAACTTGATGAAGAGCTCATATCAAAAGATTAAAGCATGTAATACGGCTTCCATTTCTGTATCACTCTTTTATATTACCATTCTAACTTTTCACTAATCTAATAACTGTTATGATCAAACGATTTGGCGCGCTTTCTTTAGGCTTATTCCTTGGATTTTTACTGGCTTTCACTTCCGTCCATTTTTTGGATGATGACATCACACCACAAGTTATTTCCGAAGCCTCGAAATTAATCGGGATCGACTTTACCCCGGCAGAACGGGATTCAATGATTACTGAACTTGAAAACAATAGAGAATCATATCAAAGCATCCGAGACCTAAAACTAGATAACAGTGTTCCGCCGGCGCTGAATTTCAATCCTATTCCACCGGGCAAAACGATCAACAAAACAGAACAACCGAACAATTGGAATTTACCGGAGGATGTTAAAATCCCAAAAAAGCGATCTGATCTCGCTTTTTATACCGTTGAAGAGCTCGCATCATTAATTAAACAACAGAAGATATCCTCTGTTGAACTCACAAAATTCTTTCTTGATCGCATTAATCAATACGACGATACGCTCGAGGCTATCGTTACTGTCACTGAAGAAATGGCTCTAAAGCAAGCCAAAAAGATGGATCAGGAACTTGCTAATGGAACCTATCGAGGACCGTTGCACGGAATTCCATATGGGCTAAAAGATTTATTTGCTGTTGAAGGATACAAAACCACCTGGGGAGCTACCCCTTACAAAGACCAACGAATCAACGAAACCGCAACAGTCGCTAAAAAGCTGGAAGAAGCTGGTGCAGTTTTAATAGCAAAAACAACCTTGGGTGCTTTGGCCTATGGTGACGTTTGGTTTGATGGCAAAACCCGCAATCCGTGGAATCTTGAACAGGGATCCAGCGGATCGTCCGCAGGTTCGGCAGCGGGTACATCAGCCGGACTCTTTCCCTTTGCTATCGGAACCGAAACATGGGGTTCTATTATTTCTCCATCCAACCGAACCGGAACAACCGGGCTGCGCCCTACCTTTGGACGCGTAAGCCGTCACGGCGCTATGGCATTAAGCTGGAGCATGGATAAAGTTGGTCCCATTACTCGTTCTGTTAAAGACGCCGCTCTCGTTTTTCATGCTATGCACGGTCCGGATGGAAAAGACCAAACAGTGTTTGATCTTCCCTTTAATTACAAATCAGATGTTGATGTCACTGATTTAAAAATCGGATATCTGGAATCTGCATTTAAAAGTGATTATGATAATCGGCAGCGAGACAGTCTTACACTGGCAAAACTCAAAGAGCTTGGGGCAGAACTCGTTCCCATTGAGCTACCGGATTACCCTGTCTTAGATCTCAGTTTTATTTTAACAGCAGAAGGGGCAGCCGCCTTTGATCAGCTCACCCTTAGCAACAAAGATGATGAGATGGTTCGACAAGGAAAATCAGCCTGGCCAAACCTATTTAGATCCGCACGCTTTATCCCGGCTGTGGAATATATTCAAGCAAACCGCGCCCGACAGGTACTTATCCAAAAAATGGATTCGGTAATGCAGCAAGTAGATATGTACCTATCTCCCACCTACGGGGATAATAACCTCTTGCTAACTAATTTAACGGGACATCCTTCTGTCATTGTTCCCAATGGTTTTACGGATGAGGGACAACCCACAAGTATCACTTTTATTGGTGAACTATTTGATGAGGGACTAATTTTAGGTGTTGCGCAAGAATATCAACAGGCCACAGATTTTCATACCAAACATCCCAAAATGTTTACTCAATAAATTAGGTAGAGGTAAAACATTCTTCTCTTTTGGCTGCGTGTAAATTACATGCAGCCTTTTTTATTTCTGATATATAACAACGGCTTCTCTCTTAAAAAACTCCGTAACATTTTTTCTGAACTGTCCGTAATGCAAAACAGATCGTTCTTAATTGGAAATCTTTCAAAATCAGAAAAAAATACATGAAGACGTTAACAAATTGGGTTGTTTTAGGGTCACTATTTTGCCTGTCGATTGCTGCCAGTTCTTGTAGTTCAGAATCACAGTCAAAAAATGTGAGTGACGAAGATTCCACTTCTGCTATTCCGGTTGAAATTGCCAAAACCACAAACGGCGATATTTCAGCTTATTATTCAAGCACAGCCACACTTGAAGCTGAAAATAAATCAACGGTAGTATCGAAAGTTCGAGGCATGATAACAGAAATTAAGGTCGAGGAAGGCGACTTTGTAAATGCCGAAGAGGTACTTGCCCAATTGGAAGATGAACAGCTGGAATTAGAGGCTGAGCGGGCCAAAGCTACGATGGATCGCCTGTTAAATGAGCTGAATAGAAAAAAAGAGCTATTTAAGAAAAATCTTATCAGTGCCCAGGAGTTTGAGAACGCCAAGTATGAGTACCAAGCTCAAAAATCGGAATACGAATTAGCACAACTAAAGATTAAGAACTCAAAAATTCGAGCTCCTATTAGCGGAGTTATCTCGGATCGACTTATCAAAGTTGGCAACATGATTAACACCGATCAGGAGGTATTTGAAATTACTGATTTCGATCCTATTCTGGCTGTTCTAAAAGTTCCGGAACACGAAATGTCGAAAATCCAGAAGGGTCAACAAGCCCTGCTCCAGGTCGATGCCATTAAGGACGAAACTTTTGAAGGCAAGGTGCTGCGTGTAAGTCCGACGGTGGATCCCCAAACGGGTACTTTTGAAGTTACCGTATTCATTCGGGATGAATCAAAACAGCTAAAACCCGGGATGTTCGGGCGCGTACGCATCGTATACGACACCCATCAAAATACCCTCATGATACCCAAGAGTGCTGTTATTGAGGAAGATGGTATGAGCAGTGTATATGTTATCAAAAACAATCTGGCTCACCGAAGGGACATAAATACCGGCTATTCCGACGGAGATAATATCGAAGTGCTTGATGGTTTAGCACCGTCTGATACCGTAGTCACTATTGGACAAAGTAGTCTTCAGGATAGCGCTTTGGTTGATATCGTATCCTTATAACTAACATTAGCTTATCATTATCTAAAGGGAATACACTATGAAATTGATTGACTTTTCCATCCGCCGCAAGGTAACCATTGCCATGTTTACCATAGGTATTATCCTTTTTGGGATGGTTTCACTCAGCCGATTGAATATTAACCTGCTGCCGGAACTCAGCTATCCTACGCTGACAGTACGAACCGATTTTGAAGGTGCTGCTCCCGCCGAGGTTGAAAATCTGGTAAGTAAGCCTATTGAGGAAGCCCTGGGCGTCGTAAAGAATGTACAGCAAGTACGGTCCATTTCTCGATCCGGGCAATCTGATGTTACGCTGGAATTTGCCTGGGGTACCGATATGGATTTCGCCAGTATCGACGTGCGCGAAAAGCTCGATGCCTTACAGCTACCGCTGGAGGTAGATCGCCCGGTTATCCTTCGTTTTGATCCCTCCCTGGATCCCATTATGCGATATGCTTTTTATATAAAGGATAAAGACCCAGACCAGCCCCAAAACGTTGATTATGCGAGTTATCAGGAAGAGGAATCAATTGCACGAATAAGCAAACTCAAACAACTGCGTCGATACGCCGATGAACAGATAAAGAAGGATTTGCAATCTGCACTTGGGGTTGCTTCCATTAAAATAAGCGGTGGATTAGAAGAAGAAATTGAGGTGGCTGTTAATCAGGATCGGATGTCGCACCTTGGAATTTCGATCGACCAGATCACACAAGTGCTCGGGGCTGAGAATGTAAACCTATCCGGGGGACGGCTGGAAGAAGGTACGCAACAATATCTCGTGCGGACGCTCAACCAGTTTCAATCTGTCGAGAATATCAAAGATGTTGTCGTTAGCAGTCAGGATGGTAATCCCGTTTATTTAAAAGACCTTGCCGAAATAAGCCAAGGCTATAAAGAGCGGGAAGCTATCACCCGGCTCAACGGTCAGGAAGCAGTAGAAATAGCTATATATAAAGAGGGCGATGCCAATACGGTCAATGTCGCCAATAATGTAGAAGCTCAGATGGAGAATCTCTCTGATCGTCTTCCCGAAGGGATGGAAATGACTAAGGTATTTGATCAATCTACTTTTATTTCTTCTGCGGTGAGCGAAGTTGTTGATGCCGGAATCATCGGCGGGATTTTAGCCATTATTATCCTGTACCTATTTCTTCGCAACCTCTGGGCAACCGTTATTATTTCTCTGTCCATACCGGTCTCGGTCATTGCCACTTTTAACCTGATGTACGGTAATGATATCACCCTAAATATCATGTCACTGGGCGGTATAGCACTGGGCATCGGTTTACTCGTTGATAACTCTATTGTGGTACTTGAAAATATTGCACGTCACCGCGAAATGGGCAAAAATCCTCTAAAAGCTGCCAGTGATGGCGCGGGAGAAGTAGGTATGGCTGTAGTTGCTTCTACGCTCACAACCATTGCCGTATTCTTTCCACTTGTTTTTGTCCACGGTATAGCGGGGCAACTTTTCCGCGATCAGGCGCTTACGGTAACGTTCTCTCTCCTTGCCTCATTAGTTGTAGCAATTACATTAATCCCGATGCTTTCATCTTTAGCGGGACGAGAAAAGTCAGAAGTTGAAAAGCCAAAACTGAAAGAGCCTAAAACAAAAGTAGGCCGATGGATGCGTACAGCACGAATCTTCACTTTTGAAACCATCCCAAGTTATATCGTTAAAGGTAGTTCCAAAGTCATCAGCATCATAAGCAAGGGAGCGATGTTTGTTTTAAATCCTATATTAAACGCTTTTGAAAAGTGGTTTGACTCGCTGGAAGATAAATATCCTGATGTTTTGCGATGGTCATTACGCCACCGCTTCGTGGTTATTGCTTTTGCCTTTCTGAGTCTCTTGGGATCGCTTATGCTGGTACCACAATTGGGGATGGAACTTATCCCCTCTCTTTCACAGGGAGAATTTAACGTAGAGTTCAATCTGCCCCCGGGAACCCCTATTGAGCAAACCGACCGCGCCCTCCAAAATGTCCAGCAAGCCGCTCGTGATATTGATCCTATTCGAACCACTTTTGCCGTGGCAGGAACCGGTAATCAGATGGATGCCAATCCCAACCAGGGAGGCGAAAACTGGGGGGAACTGAATGTTACCCTAACCAGCGGTGCGGGGCGATCTTTGGAGGAGAGTACTATGGATGAGCTGCGGACCGATTTACAGCGGATTCCGGGCTTAAACTACAAGTTTTCGCGACCCGCTCTGTTTACGTTTAAAACTCCGGTTGAAGTCGAAATATCCGGTTATAACTTGGATGATCTGAAAAAGGTCAGTGATCATATTCTCGATAAATTGTCCTCAAATGGACGCTTTGCCGACGTAAAATCTACCATGGAGCAGGGCAGTCCCGAAATCCAAATCACCTTTGATCGTCCAAAGGCAGCATATCTTGGCCTGCAGGTGCATGAAGTTGCCGATCTCATCGTCAGTAAAGTGCGGGGAGATGTTGCAACACGCTATTCCTGGCGGGATCAAAAAGTTGATGTGCTGGTCCGTGCTAAAAAACAGGATCGCTCATCAATCAAGGATATTCAAAATATTATTGTCAACCCAAACAGCGGATCTTCGGTCCCATTATCGAGCATTGCAAATGTAGAAGTTGCCACCGGACCGAGCGAAATCCGTCGGGCAGCGCAACAGCGCGTTGCAATTATATCAGCTAATTTAAACTACGGTGACCTTGCCACCGCTGCAGATGAAATTCGTACTATCATCAATGAAACAACAATACCAATGGGAATACAGGCGCAAGTAACCGGTCAAAACGAAGAGATGGCAGATTCATTCCGATCACTCCTTTTTGCCCTCTCCCTGGCAGTATTTCTGGTTTACCTGGTGATGGCTTCACAGTTTGAGTCGCTTCTTCATCCCTTTATCATCCTATTCACCATTCCACTGGCACTGGTTGGTGCTATTCTCGGTTTGTGGATTACCGGGTCAACAATCAGCGTCGTCGTATTTATCGGATTAATTTTGCTGGCCGGCATTGTGGTAAACAATGCTATTGTATTGGTAGATCTAATTAACCAGTACCGCGAGCGAGGGATGAATAAAATCAAGGCTATCCTTGAGGGTGGAAAATCGCGTCTTCGTCCTATTATTATGACGACGCTGACAACTACGCTTGGACTGCTCCCGTTAGCTATCGGATTCGGGGATGGCGCCGAGCTAAGAGCTCCGATGGCCATCACCGTCATCGCCGGTCTCATCATCTCGACCCTATTAACTCTCATCGTTATACCAACGATGTATGCAATTATGGATCGCAAAGTGTATAAGAAGCAACCGGCAATCGAACAATCAAATAAATAAAACGGAGGAACTGCTATTATGAAATTCACTGATCTTTCGTTGCGACGGCCGGTAACTACAATGATGATTTTTATCAGCTTTGTGATTATCGGAATCATTGCCAGCCGGATGGTGCCGCTGGAATATTTTCCCGATATCTCCTTTCCGGGAGCATATGTTTCTGTTCCCTATCAAAATTCTACCCCCGAAGAAATCGATCACAATATTACCCGGCCAATCGAAGAAGCTATTGCTACCATTAGCGGTATCGAACGGATAAGCTCAACATCCAGTGAAAATCAGGCCGGTATCTTTGTACAGTTTAAGATGGGATCGGATATCAGCCTTAAAGCGATGGAGCTCAAAGAAAAAATTGATGGTATTCGAAATCAACTTCCGGACGATTTAGAACGTTTTACCATCAATAAATTCTCCGCGCAAGATAATCCGATGATGAACCTGCGGATTTCAAGTGACCGTGACCTGTCAAACGCCTATGAACTGTTAAATCGCAACCTCAAACAGCGTATCGAACGCATACAGGGAGTAGCCCAAGTAGATCTTTACGGAGTTGAACAAAGACAAATCAGAATTGAGCTGATCCCCGAGCGACTCAAATCACACAATATTAATCTTAATGAGCTTGCTCAAAGGTTACGGCAAAGTAACTTTTCGGTAACCGCAGGAAAAGTTGAAGATGCCAGTAAACGCTATCTGGTACGTCCAACCGGAGAACTTACCAAACCCGCAGAATTTGCCAATCTCGTTGTCGGACCCGACAATCTAAGACTAAGAGATATTGCAACAGTTGGCTATGGTAGTCCCGAACGCGATTACGGTCGTCACCTTGACCAAAAATATGCCATTGGTCTGGATGTCTTTAAAGAGTCCGGTGCCAACACAGTGGAAGTTGGCGATCGAGTAATAGCTGAAATTGATGAAGTCAATAAGCTGCCCGAAATGAGGGGCATCAATATTTTTGAAATGCATAACCAAGCCACCGGAATAATCAGTTCGCTTACCGAACTATTTAAAGCCGGACTTTTAGGGGCCCTATTTTCTGTCGTCATCCTTTACCTGTTTTTGCGACGCATCAGTACAACTCTAATTGTAGCCCTGGCTGTCCCTTTTTCGCTGATTGTTACCCTTGGTTTGCTATACTTTATGGAACTTTCGCTCAATATTCTTTCCATGATGGGACTAATGCTGGCCGTGGGTATGCTGGTTGATAATGCGGTGGTAGTAACTGAAAACATCCATCGCAACCAAAATTTGATGGATGACAAAATTGAGGCCGTAAAACGTGGCGTCAAACAGGTGGGGATGGCTGTTACTGCAGGTACATTAACAACAATTATTGTATTCCTGCCCAACATTATCAGTGAAGATTCAATGATCGCCATTCAGCTTTATCATGTTGCCATTACGATTATTTTGGCGCTTACGGCATCACTCTTGATTTCACTCACAGTTATTCCCCTGCTGACATCCAAAATAGCACCACCCGAAAAGAAAAAACAAACAGATTGGGTTGATAGCCTGCAAAATTGGTATGGGGACATGCTCAGCTGGTTACTCAAGCGCAGATACCTGTCAGTAGCCCTCATAATGGGCATACTTTTAAGCGTTGCCATACCGATGAATGCCGTTAATATAGAAATGTTTGGATCCTCAGAATCTCGGGAACTCCGATTACATTACAATCTCAATGACACCTATACCCTCGAAACGGTTGAAGAATCCGTAACCCATATTGAAGAATTTCTTTATGCCAATAAAAAAGACCTCGAAATTGACGCAGTATACTCTTATTTCGAAACTGGATCTGCAACTTCAACCATCCTCTTGACGGATGAGGACGATGCTCAAAAAGATGTTACCATCATCAAAGAAGAAATCGAAAAACAAATGCCAAAAGTTGCCATCGGCGACCCCTCTTTTGAATACCAAGACCGTACCGGTGGTGAACAACTACGTGTCTTTGTAATTGGTGAATCTACGGAAGTGCTTGCAGATCTTGCTGAGGAGGTTGAGCGACGCTTACAAGACGTACCGGGGCTTGCCGATGTTCGATCAGAGGCCGAAACCGGGACCGAAGAAGTTCAAGTTCAAGTGAATAGAGAACGAGCGCGAAATATGGGGGTCTCCTCACAACAAGTGGCCAACCTGGTTTCTAATTCCATGCGAGGAATGAATTTACGCCGAGTCCGTGGCGAACACGGAGAAACAGATGTCGTTCTGGCTATTCAGGAGTCTGATCGAAAAACAATCGAAGACCTTATGCAATTGCCGATAAGTGTTGGCAATGGGGAATCGGTACAGCTGGCATCACTGGCCGATTATAAAATGGATCGCAGTCCGAGAACGATACAGCGAGAAGATCGACAAACATCATTGGGAATCACAATCAATCTTGACGGCATAACAATGGATAAGGCCCAAGAACGGATCTTCCCTGTTTTGAATCAAATTAATTATCCTTCAGGCTATGGATGGAGTAAAGGCCGTAGTTTTCAGCAGGATCAGGAAGCAATGGACGAAATGATTGTTAATATATTGTTAGCGATGTTTTTGATCTACCTGGTAATGGCTTCGCTTTTCGAATCGGTTCTATTTCCCTCCAGCATTATTACCTCCATATTTTTTGGAATCGTTGGAGTCTTTTGGTTTTTCTTTATCACTGGGACGACCTTCTCATTTATGGCGATGATTGGCATTCTCATTCTGATGGGTATAGTGGTCAACAACGGAATTGTTTTGATAGATCACATTCACCAGCTGAGAGAGATGGGATCATCCAGATTTGGAGCCATCATACAGGGCTGTAAAGATCGTATGCGTCCTATTTTGATGACCGCCGGGACGACCGTACTTGGGCTGGTTCCGCTCTGCTTTGGTACTACACAAATTGGCGGTGATGGTCCACCCTACTTCCCCATGGCACGAGCTATTGTCGGCGGACTTACTTTTTCTACTGTGGTTACTCTTATCATTTTACCGGCTATCTATCTCATCCTCGATGATGTGAAATTATGGGGAAATAGAGTCTGGCAAATAGGGCGAAGCAAATAATCCTGTAACAATACTCCGAGTTGCAGGTAATATCCCCGGTGCTTTAGAAGTATCGGGGATTTCTTTTATTTCAGATACCCAACAGATTGTTTACCTTCCTTTTTTTAATTAAAAGTAGTACAGTGAGCGAGATAACTTTTCAGGAAACCTTTAAAATAAGGGCATCAGAAATTGACTTTAATCAACAGGCCACACTGCCCGCCATCTGTAACTTACTTCAGGAAGTTGCCGGAAATCATGCCCGCGAACTCGAATTTGACATTACTGATCTGCAAAAAAATGAACTTACCTGGGTATTACATCGACTTCATGTGAAAATGGATAGTTTCCCCGATTGGAGAGAAACGATTACAATAAAAACCTGGCCCTCCAGTGGCGATGGGCTACGCGCTCACCGAGATTTTTTAATTATGGGTAAAGACAATAATATTATCGGCAGATCTTTAAGCTATTGGCTCATCATGAATATCCAGAGTCGTCGCCCCGCTCGTATCCCCCAAAAGATCCTTGAGATGGCTCCTGATAATACCGATCACGTCCTTCCTGTCACTGATGCCAATTTTTCTGAATTAGATGAAGCGGACTATTCACAGCGATTTGAAGTTCGACAAACAGATCTTGATCTCAATCGACACGTAAATAATGTGCGTTTTATCGAATGGGCCCTTTCATGTTTACCAGACGATTCTTCAGTCAATGAAATTGACATACAATTTGTAGCAGAATCGGTTTTGGGAGATACTGATATTGCAGAAGTTAAAAAGCATTCTGCTAACTCGAACACCCAATATTTCCATCATCAAATTCGAAGGGCATCAGACAATAAAATTTTAGCCAAAGCCATTTCCAATTAAAAATGCCCGACACTCTAAAAGTATCGGGCACTCAGAATAATTTATATTTCGCTCAGTAGAATATTATCCCCAATCGGGAGCAAAACTTGGATTTACGAGACGCATTGATTTTTCAAGCTGATCAATACGTTCAAAATCTTCGTCTTCGAGAAAGAAATCGAAGACATCAAAGTTTTCGCGCAGATGTTCTTCGCTTGAAGCTTTTGGAATAGCAACAACATTTTCCTGTTCAATCAACCAGCGAAGAGAAATTTGGGCGGGAGATTTATCATACTTTTCAGCAATTTCTTGCAGCTCTTCATTCTCCATCACCTTGCCCTGTGCCAATGGACTGTATGCCGTAATCATAATATCATTTTCGATACCATAATCCAGTAAATCAAGCTGATCTATAAAAGGATGAAATTCAACCTGATTACAAAATATTGGAGCACGAATCTCTTCCTTCACTTTTTTAAGCAGGTGCAAGGGAAAATTACTGACACCAATATTCATCGCTTTTCCCTGGTCACGAAGCACCAGCATAGATTCAATCGTGGCACGCAGATCATACTGATCATTAGGCCAGTGAATCATAAGCAAATCTACATATGGAGTATCTAACTGTCGCAGCGTCTCCTCTGTAGATTGAAGCACATCATCAGCTTCGAGATTCGTATGCCAAATTTTTGTACTTAGAAAGATATCTTCGCGAGGAACATTTGAAACGTTTAGTGCCTCAGCTATCGCCTGCTCATTTTTATACATTTGTGCAGTATCAATATGTCGATAGCCGATATCAAGCGCTTTCCGTACTATTTGTGAACACTCTCTGTCGTGAAGTTTGTATGTTCCAAGACCAATTTCGGGCACTTCAAGACCCTGAATATTTTTATATTGCATTTGTGTTAAAAGGAGTACTCCATTATTGTTAGAATTAAAGTCACTTTTTCAACAGTTTAATATACTGTATGATTCACTGAAAATAGAGAAAGTAGGTTAGATCAAAAAATCTATTCTTTATTATATAATTTTTTATAGCATATGTACTGCCTATCAGCTGCAAAAATTCCAGTCTATCATCAAGGATCCTCTTTGAAAGCAATCCAAACTATGTCATAATATAAATTAGATATAACAAATAATTATTCAATTAAGAAAATAACAAATACTAAAAAAGCTGTTTTAAAAGCCTTACATATTTTCTCATTTTACTTAATTAAAGTCATTTTCCGGGTAAATACTTCACTGCCCACCTGGAATCGCGCAATATAAATACCGCTGGGCATATTAGTAGCATTCCATGTTTCTTCGTGTTCACCCGCATCTACCGGGCCATCAACCAGCGTTGCCACTTTTTGACCAATCATATTCCAGATTGTCAGTTTCACTTCCGCATCCTCAGTAATTTCGTATGGAATAGTAGTCGTAGGATTAAATGGATTAGGATAATTAGGCTTCAACTTAACAGATTCGGGAAGATCTTCTACATTTGAGATTTCTGAATTTGGATTCACGGAAAGTACAAACCGAGGATCTTTTTCGCTGGCTTTTCTTTTATTTAAAAGCTTCTTATTCTCAATAGTCTCTTTTGGTTCACCTGATAAAATTGTGAACCGATATTCTTGAGCAGTGCGCAAATCAATTTCTCTATCTGTTTCCTTATCGATAAGCATCACATCCCATTTATTGGGGAGCTTGTCAATTTTCTCCCATCGGAAGGTTAAATTCGTGCGACCATTAGCCTTAAAAGAAAGAGGAATTTCTAAATTACCCTCCAAATCTTCAGGCAATACACTTTTCTGCAAGCGCGTATTACCATGGGTGCTAAATAGATTGATTGAGTTGGGATTCAGAGACAACAACTTATAGGCATCGAAACGATCTAAATCTACAGTGCCATTCTCATTGAATTCAAGAGTATAGGTATCAAAATACTCTTCTCCATGCAATTGTACATCAAAAACAAAAGAATTCTCGGCGTTATTCTTGTAAAATTCAGTCTCGGTATCTGCTTCTAATGCACTCTTATCAAAAGTGAATGTTTGATCATCCACTTCATTGGTAAATCGAACAAAAAATGCCTGAAAAGGAGCAATTAAATCACCATCAGATAACGTAATATATTTACCATTTCCACCATCTGCATCGTGATCCCAGACATATATATTCGCATTCACCACTGGATCAATATCTTCCAGGGCTTCAATTAAGGCTCCAACAGAAAGATCTGTCCCAAATGGATTTCCCAATAGGTTCCAGCCTTCAGCACCATCTATTCCATTTTCTCCGTCGGTATTATTTGCCGAGACTGTCACATTTATCCTACTACTGTTTTCATCTCCATTGGTACTGATGACTTTCGGGCCACCACCTTGTATACCCGAAGTATTAAACTCCTCACCTTCAAATATATACACGATATATCCTTTCCCGGGGGACATAGTATTTGACATATCAGAAGGCGCTGTAAATGACATTTCCTCCTCAGACCAACCAGCTAAGGTGAGGGTACCTGAAGGATCATCTGAACCCGGAATCCCCTGCATCTGCAGGTTACTGAATAGATCAGCAAAAGAAGTATTATCGGTAGGCGTTGAAATCATTCGCCATCCCGCCGAACCGCGCATGCCTATCGCATACTTAGAGCCAAAGGCCTTTCCATCTGCTTTAGTACCAGGAGAAAACAATGCATCATTATCACTAACAGTAGAATGATCTACAAAATCACCCACAATCTCAGGATTTCTGACAATTGATTGGTCATTATTTGCAGAAGAATAATCCAGACTGATTACTTCATTACCTTTCGAATCTTCAAGTCTTATAGTATCACCGTCGTTATCCAAACTTAGTGTTGCGGATTCATTACTGCCTTCAATCAATGCGCCCCCATAGTTTCCCTTAGGATTTACCTCATCACCTCCGAAAAGAATGAAAGCGCGATTGGCTGGAAAAACAGTACCGTCAGGGAACGTGTGCTTCAACCCGGATTCATTAAAAACTTTCCATCCGCTAATATCTAAATCAGAACCTTGATTATTTACAAATTCAATAAATTGATCATCGCCAGCATCTCTGGCACCACTTCCATCTGTAGGATCGGCATATACTTCATTAATTACAATATCAGGTGCATCATCATCCACAATG
The DNA here is from genome assembly GCF_052712805.1 of Fodinibius sp. AD559. Lineage (NCBI taxonomy): Bacteria > Pseudomonadati > Balneolota > Balneolia > Balneolales > Balneolaceae > Fodinibius > Fodinibius sp. AD559. The sequence continues at coordinate 340,666 of NZ_JBQPVW010000002.1, read as the reverse complement.
GTAAGCGTCAATACATCCGGACCGATGATAGAACCATCAGAAATATTTTGAAGCTGAAAAATGGCCTTTTCGGAGTCCTCGAGCTCACTATCATTTTCTACGTTCAACGTAATATTTTTTGTCGTACCATCCCCTTCACTATTTTCAAAACTAATAGTTCTTGTATTGAATTTTCTTCCTGTCTCATCATAAAAATCCTCACCATTTGTGGCAGTACTGGAACCACTTAAAAAAGTTACGTCTACATCTACAGCTGTGGTATTGGACTCCACCAATTCTACCGTAAGTTCTGCAGTACCACTATTCTCGGACATTTCTACAGCTGATGTAGTAAACGCAACAGTGGGAAGGTGAATTAATGAAAAAGAAGATTTATCAAAAGATATACTTTGATCACCCGAACCATCTGTAGTTGACCAGTTATCTTCAACTTTTCGAATTTCTTCCTTCAGAATTGAAACAGGCCCTTCCCTTCTACCAATATATTCTCCATTATCATTTATGCCATCTCCAATACCAGAAAGAGCTGTAGTACCATTAACTAATCCTGTATTTTTTAATTCATTGTTATTCCAGGTATTATCATTAGTAACAGCAAACAAAAAAGTAGAGGGAGTATCTCTGGAATTATCGTCAGCCGAACTTAAATAAAAGTATAACTCGTCGCCTCCATTCGTTAAGTTAAAAGTGCCTGATATATGAGAAACCGCTCCGCCGTCTGAAGCTGTTTCGGAATTAGGATTAATTGTAATTACACTTCCAGCGTTAAAACCTCCAGATGGTACCGTATAAGAATATATTCCTTCACTACCACTAAAACTTTCAGTATCCCCATCCCAAGAGCGATCGGAAAAATAAATGGTTGTCCCGGATGGAATATCAACAAAAGTAGTTATTGCAAAGTCATCATCTCCATCAGAATTAAAGCCCACAACAGCAATGTCTCCTGAAGACTGGCTATACCCCTCCTGCAGGGCAAAGCCCAAAAGAAGTGCAAATACAAAAAATGTTTTAAAAAAAGACTTACTCAGTAGCCCTATTCCCATACACTATTTATTAGAAAATGGACAATTAATATAATTTTACTCATTAATTAATTACGTGTTTTTCGCAATCTTTATCAAAAAAATAGAGCTCTGTATTTAGAGTCATACATTTTTTAAATAAATAGATTACAATTTCTGTAATCTGCTTTTACTTTTCTGCTTTAAAATATCCAGTGTGTCAGTATCCATTGTAACAACCATCTGATATTTTTCGCGTGCCAGAGCAAACTGGTTTATCTTTTCCAATAGACGCGCTCTATTATATTGGAATATGATATTTTCGGGATAACGACCACATAATTCTTCTAAATGCTTCAACGCTTTTTTATTCTGTTGTTCCCGTTCATACAAATATGCCAGAATCATTTGAGCATCATTCCTAACATAACTATCCAACTTTGCCGCTTGTTCCAATGCATCAAATCCCTCCTCCATATCGGCCGAGATCCCTATCATATTGGTAACCCATTTCAATCCATTGGGTACACTGCCCACCATATAATAAAACATACCCTTACCAATTAATGCTTTGGGATCATCGGCATCAAGTGCCAATAACTGACGCGTATATTTAAAGCCCTTCATTCCACTTTGCAGAGCCTCTTTATAATTCTTTTCTGCAGCTGCCACCAAACTCCGATACCCATACAGACCGCTGAGCATTAATACCATAGTGGTATCACTGGAATTTTTATTTAGCTGATTCTGACTGACTTCAATTGCATGCTGAGATTGGGATAAAAATTGTTCAGCAGCTTTTTTTGAACGGTCGCCAAAATAATATTCCCAGAAAGGAATCATTGCCTCAAAAAAAAACGCCCTGGAATCATGAGGCTGTTCCTGTTGGAGCTCTCTAAATATAGCACCGGCTTCGGTCCAGTTAGTGCGATAAAAAGCATCAATCCCATCCTCTAATTTTTGCTCATAACTGGTTGTATCTGTCTGTGCAATTGTTGCCGTTGCAGACAAATACATGGGAATACTACATAGAATTAAAAGCCACGACAGGCTGAATGCTTTCATACGCTCGGACTTTCGGTTTTTATATCATACCTACAAAAGAAACTGGAGATTTTAGTACAAGCTATCGTGGCTTTAACATTGCATTAAGTGAAAAACGTTCAAAACATCTCTAATCATCTTCAAGATGCATTTCGCCCAGCAAACCTTCAGTATGAGCAACAGCCACAGAAACCGCGGCATCACCGGTTATATTCACCGCCGTTCTGCACATATCCAGAATTCTGTCAACTCCCAAGATAAGAGCAATACCTTCGACCGGAACCTGTATGGCCTGTAAAACAATAACCAGCATTATAATTCCCGCACCGGGCACGCCCGCCGAACCTATAGATGCCAATGTAGCAGTAAGTACAATCGTTATCTGCTGAGCAATTCCTAAATCCATCCCCAATGCCTGCGCAATAAATACTGCCGCTACTGCTTGATAAAGACTGGTTCCATCCATATTAATCGTAGCGCCTATGGGCAATACAAAACTGGAGACTTCTTCATCCACGCCTACATTCTTTTCGACGCGTTCCATCGTCACAGGCAACGTAGCTGCACTGGAGCTGGTACTGAATCCCAAAAGCATAGCGGGACGGATGGCTTTGAAAAAGTCACGCAACTTCATCTTGCTAAAGAGCTTAAACAGGCCGGAATACACAATCATTAAGTGTAAAAATAATCCCAATATCACCACAAAGGTATACCAGAACAGAGCTCCAAGCAGATCCAGCGCCTGACCAATATCATCCCCGGCAAGATCTACAATCACCCCCGCCATCAGAGCAAAAACGCCATAGGGCGCCACTTTCATTATCAAGTCTACTATTTTAATGATTACTTCATTCAGCGAATCAAAAAAGTTAACCAGTGACTTACTTTTCTCGGATGGGATCTGCATGAGGCCAATCCCCATTAGAAGAGCTACAAAAACAACCTGAAGCATATTACCATTGTCAGAAGCCGCCTTGAAAAAGTTTTCAGGAACAATATCCACTAAAAAAGTCATTGGACTTCGATCCATTACTTCCTGGGCAGATTGATCAGCTCCTTCAATATTATCCTGATATCCTGCCATCAGTTGCTCCTGGGTCTCAACCGGCAGGTAATTTCCGGGCTGAATAACATTTACTACTGTTAATCCAATGGTAATGGCCAACATAGTGGTAACAAGATAGATACCAATAGTTTTTCCACCCATTCTCGAAAGCTTGGCAATATCGTTCAGGCTGGTTACCCCGACGATAAGCGAGGCTAAAATGAGTGGTACAGCAATGAGTTTCAACAGATTTATGAATATGGTACCGAAGGGTTGTATATAGTCAACCGTAAAACCAGAGAAGCCCCCAACACTGGCCACCAAACCCCAAATTAACCCCAGTCCAAGTCCAATAATTATTTGCCAATGTAGTCGTTTATACCATGCTTTTTTCATGCCAAAAACAGTTTTGAAATTATTGCCAGTAAGCCGCCGATACCCGTCGAAATTGCATTCACCAAATTATTCGAAAAATCAATTTCTATATTGATAATCGAGAGCGTTACTGAACGTTTATTCTGTTGAAAAAGAGCACCAAGATACGAATCAATAATACATCCCAAAACAGCAGCTCCAAATATGAGTATAAAAACGGAAAAATCAAGTGAAAAAACGTAAACACTAACAGCAGCAATCATTACAGAAGCAAAAAGAGCTGCTGTTGTTCCTTTGATACTCACTCCCCCATCCGTCCCGGGTTTCACCTGTTTAAAGGTTGTAATCAGATAGGTGCTGTCTGGAGCTCTGCTGCCCAGCTCTGTAGCCCACGTATCGGCTGTAGCTGTAGCAATTACAGCTATAGCTCCAACCAAAAATATCGGAGCATTAAAAACGGTGGCAGAAACCACAAAAGTAACCAGCCAAAATCCATTTGCCCAAACTTGTAACCCATCTCTTCTAACACTTTGCGAAATATTTTCTTCGCGCCGTTTTGATCGATCTGAAATAACAACACTGCTTAAAAAAAACAGCAATAATACTACGGCCAACTCCCATCCTCCAAGTCCAAAGACAAACGTACCAATAACTATAGCTGAAAACATACCATCAAGTGACAGGCCACGGAAAGCAAAAGCTGCTAAAGAAAAAAGAGTAGCTAACAATACGCCCAGCAGTATATTCCACTGTTGAGTGGTATTAGCAGCAGTAATAAATACGACAACCGCTATAAAAAGAAATAAAGCATTCAGCTTGCGATCCATCAGCCCAAGTCAAAAAATTGTCAGGATGTTTTTGAGGAGCCCCGATCGTGTTTAAGGATAGCGACAATAACGGCTGCATAACCACTCATAATTACAATCGGAGAAACATAAAGTGATATGAAACCTTCTACTTCATTTTCGAGATACATTGCAGAAAAACCAACAATAACCAGTAACAGTCCGAATGCAAGAACTTTATAATTCCAGGCATCGAAAATCATCGGTTGCTTAGAACTACTGCGTCCGTGTTTTTGTGATCCCATTGTGAATAAATATTTTTAAAATACGTTGACAATGAATGAACAATGTAACGAAAGAATATCTATTTTCTTTCATCACAATACAGCGGCTAAAGTAACGATTGATTTATTGAGCTACAAAAATACTGTGGGAGTAGGGTTTGCCGTGACCAATCTCGAAACCTCATTTTAGCCGATAGTTCTTATTTTATATTACTAATTTAAGATGTATCCTCTTTTTTTAATATGGAAATATTGATTTAATTCTTTAATCAAACTACCCATTACATTTTGGAAACTATTATCCTTGCATCCGGGAGCCCCCGACGGAAAAAGCTTCTGCAAAAAATAGGTGTCCCGTTTGAAGTTCATTCCAGCGAAGTTAACGAAGATTATGAATCCCATTGGTCCCCCAGCCAAATTGTACAAACACTTGCCGACCGAAAAGCAAGAACTGTAGCTCCCGATTATAGCAATGCACTTATTATCGGTGCTGATACGATTGTGACCTATAATAATGAAATTCTTGAAAAACCGACCACCCTATCTGAGGCCAAGACAATGCTGCAACGGCTAAGCGGACACTCGCATGAGGTATTAACAGGAGTCTCTTTGTTAAAAACGGACGCATCAAATAACCTAACTGATAGCACCACGTTTGTCGAGACAACGAAAGTTATATTCGGAGACATAAATCCAAAATTGATTAGCGCTTATGTAGCAACGGCAAACCCAATGGATAAAGCCGGAGCATATGGAATTCAAGATCCGCACGGTGCCCTCTTTGTGGAAGCAATAGAGGGCGATTATTACAATGTTGTAGGATTTCCGCTTCACAGCTTTTATAATGCGATAACATCATTTGCACCGGAGTTCCTGTCACAACAAAAAATTTATTAGCATTCCGATGAATCTTAAATCCCCTATAGAAAGCACCCTGCTTTTAGTTTTCCTATCAGCGGGAATACTATGCCATCAACAGGGATTTGCCCAACAAAATGAAAGCTATTTTAATGCTGACCAACTGCTGAAAGAGCAAAAATACGAAGAAGCGGCCAAGCAGTTTGAACAGCTGTATAACAAAGAACCACACCGCTACCTGTACCTAAGTAAGCTTACCGAGAGCCTCATCAATCTCAAGGAGTATGAGAAAGCAATTGCAATAACTAAACAAGCTGTTCAGAATGGCAGACACCGTCCACAAGCAAAGATCCGCTTAGGAGAATTATATCACATCAGCAGTAACATTAAGCGTGGGATACAGATCTGGAACGATATTCTTAAAGACCACCCGGACAATCAGCAAGTATATTTGAGCGTTGCCCGCACGGCCAGCGATCGTAAAGAGTACAAAAAGGCAATTGATATTTATAAGGAGTTGCAATCATTGTCAGGACAATCAAATCTGATCTCCTCAGAATTGGGAGAAACATACATGCAAGCGGGCAACTATGAACAGGCGATGCGCGAATTTCTGGATTTAGTGCAACAAAATCCAGATCGACTGGGTTTTGTACAGCGTCGTCTTATGCGCTTTCGGGATGATTATATTTATGATATAGCGATCCTCGAAATTTCCGACTTTTTAGATGAACTCTCTCCTTCTCATCCCAGCTATAATAATCTTCAACAGCTGGAAATTTGGCTACTGATGGAGCGCAATCTTTTTGAACGAGCAGTAGCTACAGCAAAAAATATTGAACGGGAATCAACCACTCTTACCTATAGCCTGTATAATATTGGCTCGAAATTACTGGCTGAGCAAAAATTCAAGCTTGCCGAAAAAGCATACTCCTATTACATAGATAATAATGTAGCATCTCTGGCAAACAGAAGCCGCGAAGAATTGGCCAACGTATATATGCAATGGGCAAAATATCTTGAAAACAATAATCTGGATCTCACTTCAAAACCTTCCTCTCTTTATCAAAAAGCTTTTTCTACGCTTAATACCATTCGTTCTAACACCCCCGATTATCATCGCATGGATCAGGTATTGACTAAGCTAAGCGAACTCTCGCTGGATGTTCTCCATGCTCCTGAGGAAGCTGAAATATATCTGGATGAGCTAAAAAATATATCCGGTAAAAAACAAAAAAGAGCTAAACAAGCATATATAAAAGGACGACTATTTCTTTACGACGAAGAATATACCCGCGCTCGGCTTTCGTTTTCAAAAAGTAATAAACAGGAACGTATTGGAAATCTGGCCGAAAAAAATCGCTATTACCTGGCATTGACAGACTTTTTTGCCGGCGACTATGAATTTGCCAAAATCCAACTAGACGCACTCGAACGGCAGACCACTTCTTATTATGCCAACGATGCCGTTAAGCTTCGGCTGTGGATTCAAAAAGGATTACAAGCCGATAGCACTGGGGCAAAAATTGAGCCTTTCGCCAATCTTATTGAATATCTTTCACGCGGCGAACAACAGCAAAGTATCGCTATCCTGGAGCAACTATTTCAAAAAGACCGCTACAATCCATTAATCGGATACGCTCTGCTTGAAATAACGACTGAAAAAAAGAAACAAAATGCCGCTTTTATATATCGTGCCCTATCCACTTATTTAGAGACTCAGGGAAGTAATTCTGCCCTTCAAGAACAACTTATGTGGGCAAAAACGAGAATAGCCGACCAGCTTATAACAAACAGTGATATAAATTTAGGACAGTCACAGTCACCGGCTAAACAAAATCAACTTCTTGGCAATAAAGACATTAAAATTCCACAAACGGTAGATCAATTATTACCCCTTTACGAAAAACTTTTACTGCAATTTCCCAATGGATTTTATGCTACATTCGCACGTGACCGTATTCAGGAACTTGAAGAAATACAGGTCTAATATGATGCTACGTTCCCTTTTGATATCACTGATATTCATTCTTTTTTCAAGCCTGCCGGGATTGGCTCAGGACAAGCTCTTTATTCCAATGGATGCCTCTCAGACCAACCACCTTAAAGCGTATGGAATCATTTTCAACAACCTGCAGGATGGTAACTCATCACAGTGGCTGCTCAATTATAAAGGAGGTAGTTTTATGACAAACTATTCCGAAGAGCTGGTCAAAAAGTCTCGTCTTAGAAATGTAAAATTTGAGGTGATATCAAATTCCGGCGCTGCTCAAATTATTAGCCAAGTAGAACAACCCGATGCCAATACTTCCGTCATACAGCTCGATAAAGCCCCTAAAATTGCGGTATATACCCCCAAACAAGCACTACCCTGGGATGATGCCGTTACCCTGGCGCTCACCTATGCCGAAGTTGAATTCGACAAGGTTTGGGATCCCGAAGTGTTGAATGGAAAGCTTTCAAAATACGATTGGTTGCACCTGCATCACGAAGATTTTACCGGTCAATATGGAAAGTTCTGGATCTCATCGCGCAATCAGCCGTGGTACATTAGGCAGGTACGCGAAATGGAGGCTATGGCCAAAGAGTTGGGCTTCAACAAGGTAAGCAACGAGAAAAAAGCAGTAGCAGCTAAAATTAAAGAGTATGTGGGTAACGGTGGATTTATGTTTGCGATGTGCTCGGGCACCGATACCTTCGATATTGCCCTGGCAGCACAAGATGTTGACATTGTTCCCACACAGTTTGATGGCGATCCCATGGATCCCAAAGCCCAACAGAAACTTAACTTTGATAACACCCTGGCCTTTACTGATTTTGTACTCAGTTCCGACCCCGCTGAATACGAGCATGCAAATATTGATGTCCCTGTACAAATTGACGAAATAGATCAATCAATCGACTTTTTTACACTTTTTGAATTTTCGGCCAAGTGGGATCCTGTCCCAACCATGCTTACCCAAAACCACGTTAGCAGCATTCGCGGTTTTTACGGGCAAACAACAGCGTTCCAGAAAGATAAAATTAAAGAATCGGTTGTCATTTTAGGTGAAAGTCCCGGTCGCGATATGGTCAAATATATCCACGGCAATTACGGACAGGGGACCTTTACCTTTTATGCCGGTCACGATCCCGAAGATTATACGCACCGTGTCAACGATCCACCAACCGATCTGAGTTTACATACCAGCAGTCCCGGCTACCGGTTGATTTTAAATAACATCCTGTTCCCCGCCGCTAAAAAGAAAAAACGTAAAACGTAATGTAGAAATCAGAAGTTGGATGTTAGAAATTTGGGCTTATTGTACAAATGAAGCTAATCCAACTTCAATCTTCTAACTTTTAACCTCATTAAAAAAATGGCAGACAGCAGAAAACCTACCCGAAATTTTAATGACCTTGTTGAGATCGTACAAATTCTCCGCGACGAATGCCCCTGGGATCGCAAACAAACCCACCAAAGTATTAAGGATAATCTGATTGAAGAAGCCTACGAAGCCGTTGAAGCCATTGACAATGAGGATTTCGAAGAGCTCGAAAAAGAGCTGGGCGATGTTTTGCTGCACGTCGTCTTCCATAGCCGTATGGCCGAGCAAACGGATATATTCGCTATCAGCGATGTCATCTATTCCATTCAGGAAAAACTTATTCGCCGACACCCGCATGTTTTTGGGGATGAAGTTGCCAAAGACGAAAAACAGGTAGCCGAAAACTGGGAAAGCATCAAAATGAAAGAAGGAAAAAAATCTGTGTTAGAAGGCATACCCAAACAGCTCCCTGCCCTCATCCGGGCTCAGCGCATGCAGGAAAAAGCAGCGAATGTGGGATTCGACTGGCCCGAGTTCTCGCAGGTTTTGGAAAAAATCGAAGAAGAGCTCCAAGAATTTAAAGAAGTATTAGAAGAAGGCGATTCCGAAAAAAGTCGGGAAGAGTTCGGCGATCTGCTTTTTTCTTTAGTAAATGCCGGGCGCTTTTTTGATCTCAATGCCGAAGACAGCCTGCGATCAACAAATAAAAAATTCATCCAGCGATTCCAATACATCGAAGAACAACTCGACCAAGAGAATAAAACGCTATCTGATGCTACGCTGGAGGATATGGACAAACATTGGAATCAAGCCAAAAAAACAAAATAGCCATCAGCTAATTTTCTTTTTAAGACTAAAAAGTATTAAATTAAATGCCTATAGGTAAACGCTGTTAACCTAACTTTCGTTGTTCAATTAGTTAATCGGGTTTATTGATTGATAACGTTTAACTTATCCCTGATTTTTAGATCTGTTTTTATTACATTTAACCGCAACAAAAAGTATATATTCAATCCAAAATTTCGGAGTATAGAATGGCTGAGAGTACAAATACAGAAATTGATTTAAGTCAGTATCCGCACATAAATAAAGGCCTTGCAGGCATTGTCGCCTTTAGCAGTAACAAAAGTTTTATCGATGGCGAAAAAGGAGAACTTATCTATGCCGGATACGACATTGATACGTTGGCTGAAAATGCGAGCTTTGAAGAAGTTTGCTTTCTTTTATGGAATGATCATCTACCCAATCAGGAAGAGCTAAATGAGCTGAATACTAAGCTGCAAAACAATAGAGAACTACCTGAGCCGGTTTTAAATTATATTAAAAGCACTTCCAATAACGCTGAGCCTATGGCCGTGCTTCGAACAGCTGTTTCTATGCTCGGTGACTTCCATAAAGTGCAAACAGAGGATGACAAAGAGTTTCGCCTGAATCAGGCGATTTCTATCACCGCTAAAATTCCAACTATCATTGCCGCTTTTGATCGTGCTCGAAATGACAAAAATATTGTACCCCCTCTTAATGAAAAGAGTACGGCTTATAATTTCCTTTACATGCTCAATGATGAAGAGCCGGGTGAAAAGGCTGAGCAGACTATGGATCTCTGTCTTATTTTGCACGCTGAGCACGGCATGAATGCCTCAACTTTTACTAACCGGGCTATCTGTTCAACCGAATCAGATATGTATTCCTCAGTAACAGGTGCTATCGGTGCCCTTAAGGGGCCGTTGCATGGTGGAGCCAATCAGCAGGTTATGAATATGCTAATGGATATTGAAGAAAAAGATGCTGATCCTGTTGAATATGTACACGGGCGATTAGAACGCAAAGAAAAAATTATGGGCTTTGGTCATCGCGTCTACAAAACGATGGATCCACGAGCTCGAATTCTACGTGGAATGTCAAAAGAACTATCCGAAGAGACCGGCCACGAAAATCTTTACGAATGGTCGGAAGCTATCCTCAAAACGATGAAGGATGAAAAGGATATCGATCCCAATGTTGATTTCTTCTCAGCTACGGTATATTACTCAATGGGGATAAAGCCTGACCTCTTCACCTGTATTTTCGCCATGAGCCGTGTTTCTGGCTGGACAGGACACTACATCGAGCAAGCCGAAAACAATCGTCTTGTTCGTCCACGTGCACTTTATGTCGGCGAAAAGAATAAAGAGTGGGTTTCCGTTGAAAACCGATAAGTTTTTGATTGACCACCATTAAAAATTTAAAGCCCCGATATTCCGGGGCTTTTTTTATTTTACAAAAAACGTTTTAGCTAACCTATTATCGCTTTGAAATTGAAAGACATTCAACAAAAGCAGCTATCAGATTTAGTAAAATCTGCCAAACATACCAATTTTGGCCAAGAATATGACTTTAAATCGATAAAAGGATTCCAGGATTTTACTGACCGCCTCCCGATCTCTTTTTATGAAAATATTCAATCTGAAATAGAGGAACTAAAACAGGGGGAGCAAGATATATTCTGGCCCGGAAAAGTTGATAAGTTTGCCGTTTCTGCAGGTACATCTGGTGAGGGTAAACATCTGCCATTAACAAAAGAGCGCCTGGACGCTGATCGGTCTTTCATGCGCAAAGTTGTTCGCAGTTATATTGCCCAGCGACCTAATATTTTAGATCTGTGGGGCAAACATATTAGCATTCCCGGTACCCTTGAACATAGAGAGAACTATCAAATCGGTGAAATTAGTGCCTATACTGCACATAATGCCCCTTGGTGGTTATCGCCGTTCCAAATCATCTCGCCAACTAAGCTCAGCCAGCTCCCTTTTAATGAAAAAGTAAACCAAACTGTAACTGAGGCTATCAATAGTGATGTCCGCGTAATTACAGCTGTACCCAGCTGGATTCTAACGATGTTTAAACGCGTTCTTGATGAGACCGGAGCCAAAAATATTAAGGAAGTTTGGCCCAATCTTTCACTTTTGGTCTGTGGAGGCGTAAAATTGGCCAACTATAAGCCGCATATCGAGAATCTACTAAACAAACCAGATGTCGATTTTATTGAGACCTATGGGGCTTCAGAAGGCTATTTCTCTTTCACTGATGATCTGACCAAAACAGACATGAAACTTGTAGCTGATAACGGCATTTTCTACGAGTTTATCCCCAATCCCCTCCCCGATCAAGAGTCCATGGTTATTCAGAACACTATTCCACTATGGGAGGTCGAAACTAACACCCCTTACGCTATGCTGGTGACCACTAATTCCGGTCTTTGGCGTTATGCTCTAAATGATATCGTAGAATTCACAAAGACCGATCCACCTCGAATTAAGGTAAGGGGACGTGTAAGCGAAATGCTCGATGATTACGGTGAAGCACTGTACGCCTATGAAGCAGAGGAAGCATTGCAAAATATTTCAGAAGAAATGGATATTGAAATCGGCAATTTTACAATTGGGGCCACCCTTCAGAAGGGAGCATCAGCACCTCAGCACTTTTGGTTTATTCGTACCCAAGAACAGCTTCACCGCGATACCTTAGACCGACTTGCCCAAAAAATTGATCAAGAAGTATCTAAAATTAATCGCCACTATGCTATCCGCAGAGAAAGCGATGCCCTTGGCCTTCCCAAAGTTTATTCCATCTCTCAACAGCAAATTAACAACTGGCTGGCCAGCAAAGGGAAAGATAAAGCACAAGGTAAATTGCCTTCTATTTTGCGGGATGAACAAGATATTGCCTTTTTCAAGTAAGAATCCTTTTCCCAACTATCACAAGATTAATTTTTTTTTACAAAGAAAGATTTCCCCATTTAACCTGCATCAGTCCCCTTCTATTTTGACATGAAGAACGTATTCTTTTTATCGAAAATCTACCATAGATATCCTCGAATAAAAAACAACAGATATATCAAAACTAATACAACTCCACTCCACCGAGAAATAGATTTTCGAATCATTAACAACGCTACAAACAATACCGCTCCCAGTGATATTGGCAGATAAAAGTTAAATACTTCGAAACTTATAGGCACCGGACGAACTAACGCAATGACTCCGGCATTGCACAAGAAGAACGCCAGCACAGATCCCACCACATTCCCAAATGTAATTTCAGGACGTCCTTTCAACGCCGCGGGTAGCTCCCTGGCGACCTCCTCGATGCTAACTAAAAGTGCAACAATTGTTATTCCAAATAAGGTATCAGAGAATCCGAATCCATCCATAAGTTCTCGGGATCCCCATACTACCCATTCACTCCCAACTATAATCGCTACCAACGACCCTACTAACATCGCAATCGATTGCCACCGGCTTAATTCTGTGCCCTCCTCTACAACCTCGGCAGCCTCACCGGTGGGACGAACATCTAATCCTTTTCGTGCCAGATAAATCAAATACCAGACAGCGGTGCAGTATCCCATCAATAAAATAATCCCGTCGAAACGAGACAGTTGTCCGTCAAAACTAAGTACTCCAAACAATACAACGGCAACAACCATCATAAGCGGGATCTGCATCGGGACTTGCCCAAATTTCATCGGGGCAATAATCGCCGTAATCCCAAGCGCCAAAGCCACTGCAACCATTGCCGATCCTATAATCGTGCCAACCGCAATACCGGTAACACCCTCATAAGATGCCACTACTCCCAACCCCAGGTTTTCGGGATCAAATCCAATTACAATTACGCTAATTAAAAAAGTAGAAATTCCGAATCTAACGGATGTACCGACCGTTGCCTCTACTAACTTTTCAGAAAAATAGACGATCATCAGTAATCCGGCAATAAAAACCAATGTCGGAAATATCACAATACGCTAATAGTTCTTTTAGATTTCTATTTTCTTTGAAAAAAAATTCCTGATTTAAAAAGGAAAATTCCGAACCAACCTGTTGTTCATAATTTGATAAACTAACATAGAAAAGGCTGGTAATCTACAAAACCACCAGCCTTTTTACATAAATCAAATTATCTGAATACTTGGTCCTACTTCACTACCAGATTTACAATACGTTCCGGAACAAAAATCTCTTTCACAAGATCTCCATCCTCAAGGTATTTTTTGACGTTTTCCTCTGATTTTGCCTCAGAAAGAACAAACTCCTTATCCTTGGCCTTCTCTCGCGGTACGTGAATTTCACCCCGTACTTTTCCATTCACCTGAATAGGATATAATTGTGTATCAGAAATCAGATACTCCTCATTAAATTCCGGCCAGTCTGCATAGGTAATACTCTCATCATGGCCGAGTTTATTCCATAACTCTTCGGCAATATGAGGCGCAAAGGGAGAAAGCAATTTAATAAACTGTTCCAAAATTGATTTCGGATGTTCATCCCACTTATTCGCCTCGTTTATGAAAATCATCATTGCTGAGATTGCCGTATTAAAGGAAAGATCCTCAACATCCCCCGTTACTTTCTGGATGCATTTATGCAATGCTTTAAGCTGCTCTTTAGAAGGATCAGTATCTCTTACTAAATCATTTAACTCTCCACTGTCTTCATCAATCATCAGCCGCCAGACGCGCCCCAAAAAGCGATAAACACCATCCACATCTTGGGTGCTCCATGGTTTTACCTGCTCTAAGGGTCCCATAAACATTTCATATAGTCGCATAGAATCCGCACCGTACTCCTCAACGATATCATCGGGATTTACAACGTTACCGCGCGATTTCGACATCTTGTGCGCCTTAGCATCCACGGTGATTTCCGTGTCTTTAATCACAAAATCATCTCCTTGCTTCTCAACCTGATCTTCACTCAGCTTCACACGCTCTACGTCCTCAATCTCATCAGCCGCATCAGCAGAAATCCAGTTACCATCTTTCTTAAAACCGGTAAATTCTACTTCACCAAGAATCATCCCCTGGTGTACCAACCGCTGGAAGGGTTCTTTTGTGGAAACCACGCCGCAATCATACAGTACCTTGTGCCAGAATCGTGCATATAAAAGGTGCAACACACTGTGTTCGGCACCGCCCACATACATATCTACTGGCATCCAATAATTTTCTTCATCGGGATCTACGGGTCCTTCATCAAATTCGGGGCTGCAATAGCGTAGATAATACCAGCACGAACCCGCCCACTGCGGCATCGTATTCGTTTCGCGCTTGGCCGGCTTCCCGGTTTCTGGATCTTCGGTGTTGACCCAGTCAGTCGCTTTAGCCAATGGCGGCTCCCCGTCCTCAGTGGGTTCAAAATCATCCAGTTCGGGCAACGTTACCGGTAGATCATCTTCTCTCACCGGTTTAGGTTCCCCGTCCACGTGAATGATAGGAAACGGTTCCCCCCAGTAACGCTGACGCGAGAATAGCCAGTCGCGCAGTTTATAGTTAACAGCTTTTTCTCCTTGACCAATATCCTCGAGCCAATCTGTAATTTCTTCTATAGCCTCATCAACAGGCAATCCATTCAGTGAAATATCATCATTCTCAGAGTTAACAATCGTCCCCTCTTCGGTGTCGGTATAAGCCTCTTCAGATATATCTCCTCCCTTGACCACTTCGACAATATCCAGATCAAATTTTTGGGCAAACTCCCAGTCACGGTCATCATGTCCCGGCACAGCCATAATCGCTCCGGTTCCATAGGTTACCAACACATAATCAGCAACCAGAATCGGAATTTTTCCTCCCGTAGCAGGATTAATTGCACTGGCTCCTGTAAAGACCCCTGTTTTCTGATCACTAAGCTCCGTACGCTCCAGATCAGACTTTCGCGCCGCTTCTTCCTGATAGGCTTCAACCGCTTCTTTCTGATTATCGGTCGTAATTTTATCCACTAAATCGTGCTCAGGCGCCAATACCATATACGTAGCACCAAAAATAGTATCGGGACGCGTAGTAAATACCCTAATCTCTTCATCATAATTAGCCACCTCAAAATCAATATTGGCCCCGATGGATTTACCAATCCAGTCGCGCTGCATCTTTTTCGTAGATTCCGGCCAATCCAGATCATCAAGTCCCTCAAGCAAACGATCAGCATATTCGGTAATTTTTAGAACCCACTGACGCATCGGTTTTTTCACTACGGGAAAGCCACCAACTTCACTCTTGCCGTCGATCACTTCTTCGTTGGCCAACACAGTTCCCAACTCGGGGCACCAGTTTACAGGTACATCATCTTCGTATGCCAAACCTTTCTCATAGAGCTTCAGAAAAATCCACTGTGTCCATTTGTAATAATCCGGATCGGTGGTATTAACTTCACGATCCCAGTCGTAACTAAATCCCAAATCCTGCAGCTGCTCACGAAAGCGGTTTACATTTTTCTGGGTTGTTTCCCTGGGATGAGTACCGGTCTTAACGGCATACTGCTCGGCAGGCAATCCAAAAGCGTCCCAACCAATAGGATGTAAGACATTAAAACCGTTCATCCGTTTGTAACGCGCCAGGATATCGGTAGCCGTATATCCTTCGGGATGACCCACGTGCAACCCCGATCCACTGGGATAGGGAAACATATCCAGTACATAGTACTTGGGCTTGTCGTGATCTTCCGGTGTTTTAAAAGTCTTATTTTTCTGCCAATATTCCTGCCACTTGGATTCAATATCTTCTGGCTTATACGAGCTCATTCAGTTACTGCTTATAAATTTATTATTGGTTGATTGAGTAATAGAACATGGATAACGCAATTGCAACAAAATTTCTTTAACTGCTATATGTCATCCTGAATTTAGTTCAGGATCTGCTTCACCCATTTCCTAATTCCAGATGCTGAAACAAGTTCAGAATGACATGATTGTTGATATTCAATTATTCAATAATAATCTGCCCAATCCATTAGTCGCCAAAAATAAGCAAAATTTGGACTGGTTTGAAGAAAGTATTATCCCCTCTCCTCAATCACTCTTTCATAGGCAGCCTTCACCTTAACACCTGCAAGAGCTTCATTTACGTTAAAGAGATGATCACCAATTTTCTCCAATCGATTCAGATAATCCAAGAATACAAATCCCACCTCATTTGAGTAGGTATTTTTTTCAAGCTGGGCGTAGTGGAACTCTAATAAATCATCGCGACAATCATCAATAGCATCTTCGATTGCAATAGATTTATCGAGATCAATTTCTCCATTATCTTTGTCCAGATTTTCTCGGACATTTCGAACGGCATCGTGTACTAAATCAAGCAGCTCATTTAATTTTTTCATTGCAGGATCGGGGAGTTCTCTTCCCTCATTTTGCATTCGCTCAAAAGTTTTAGACATCTGGAAATAGATATCCGCTACACGCTCAAGATCATTAATCATGCTGTGCATTCCTCGTATGCGACGTGTAGCATCTTCGGTGAGGTTATAACTGGAAATCTTAGTGAGGTACTCAGCAATTTCCAATTCAATATTATCTGTTATCCCCTCCCTTTTTTCAATCTTATCTAAGAATTGATCCTGCCGGTTCTGTTTGTTAAACAACAATCCTTGCATGCTAAAGTGCATTTTTTCAATCAACTTAGCGAATAATTGAATTTCTTTATGCGCTTGCGACATCGACAACTCGGGAGAAGACATCATACCCGAAGAGATATACTGTAACCGGTGCTGCGTATCCTCTTTTTCTTTCTGATATTTTTCAATAATTCGGACAATATAAGGCACAAAACCAACCAGCAATAACACATTAAGCACATTAAACACCGAATGGAACAGTGAAAGGGCCAGCGTGGCATTAGCACGCCCAATTTCGCTTGTTGCATGAAGAATCGACCCTGACCCAGGCACAAAATAGCTCATCAAAGAGTCAACCCCCAATAAAAACGGATCAATTAAAATCATCATCCAGATCACTCCAAACATATTAAAGACGAAGTGAAAACGGGCGGCCCGTTTGGCATACACATTCCCTACCACAGCGGCAATATTCGCAGTTACTGTAGTTCCAATATTTTCACCCAATACCATCGCGGCTGCTATTGGGAAATCAATCCATCCCTCAAATAACATAACAAGGGTAATTGCCATAGCTGCTGAGGATGACTGGGTAACCAGGGTGAGTATTGTACCGGCAATTACAAAAATAACGATGGACGCAAAGCCAAACTCCGTAAACTGATCCAAAAACATAAACATCTCTGGATTCTCCTGAATATTAGGCACCCCATTTTTAATAAAATCAAGACCAATAAACAGAATACCGAATCCGATCATCGCTTCGGCAAGGTTGCGCAGCTTCTCGCGGCCGAAAAAGATGAAAGGAAAAAAGACACCGATTAACATCATGGCAACCGAGGTGATTTGCATCTTAAACCCAAAAATAGAGATCATCCAGGCGGTAACCGTTGTGCCTATATTGGCTCCCATTATAACCCCTGTGGATTCCATAAAAGTAATCAAACCGGCATTCACAAAGCTCACCACCATCACCGTTGTGGTAGATGATGATTGTGTAATTGATGTAGTAGCAAACCCGGTGAGAATACCCCGAAACCGAGTGCTAGTCATTCCTTTGAGAATAGCCCGAAGCTTATTACCTGCAACTTTCTGAAGGCCATCACTAAAAACCTTCATGCCGTAGATGAAAATTCCCAATGCCCCGATAAGCTGCAGAAAATCCCAAAACGTATACGTCATTATTCGTTTGTTTATATGCTAATCTAAATTAAATGGGATTGCATCCCGAAAAACAGCGCGGGTAAATATAACAGATATCAGCATTTTTTAACAGAAATAAAAGAACAGAAATCAATCCCATTAGTATTAAACAACACATTGCTTTATACTACTTTTATAAGGCAGATCAAACTTCGCAAATAATGATATTCTTCAGTTTCAACAAGTTTGGAAAGCATATATCTACTATTTTTCTGGTGCTTCTGGCAACCGTCTCCATTTCCTGTGCCCAAGCTCCGGGTAATCAATCAGACGTAGACTGGCTTATTGAAACTCTTGAAATCGAAAGTGGATCGACCGTCGCTGATATCGGAGCGGGCGACGGCGACCAAACCCTGGCGATTGCCAAGCATATCGGTGCTGAAGGTACTATTTACAGCACTGAACTGGGAGCCGACAGACTTGAGGAGCTAAAAGAAAAGGTCCACAATTCCAACTTCGATAATATATCTGTTATCGAAGGACACCCCGATAAAACAAACCTCCCCGAGCAGTGCTGTGACGCCATATTTTTGCGACGCGTTTACCATCATATCACAAGTCCAGAAACCTTTAACGCCAGCCTGTTTAAATCCCTTAAACCCGGCGGACGCTTGACCATTATTGATTTCGAACCTCGCGGATCTGAAGCTGATCCCCAAGGAAGATCATCCGGGAGTCAGCATGGGGTAACAGCCGAAACTATAGTAGAAGAACTCCACAAAGCGGGATTTTCTGTTATCAACTCAGAAGAGGGTTCGGGAAGAGATATCTACGTAGTAATGCAAAAACCAAATGGAAATTCCTGATATTTTCCAGCTAAGAATAAATTCCTCAACCTAACCCTATATTTCTTTATCCGTTCGGTATTTCTAAGTAGATTGTTTATATCAATTCCCACCAAACGAACGGAGGTTGACTATGAGCTACGGACACGTAAAATCAGGTGATCGTATCAACCTGCAAACACTACGCGAAGAACTGGACGTGGATAACACTTATGCCTTAGTTAAGACCGACCAAATGGAAGTTATTCGCATGGCTCTGCACAAAGGAAAAGTTGTTGAACAGCATTCTATTGACAGCGAAATATCTGTCTTGTGCCTGAAGGGAGAAATTTTATTTCACATCGACACTACAGCAGAAACTCTTACCAAAGATGACTGGCTCTATTTAAAAGAGGCCCAACCCTTCTCATACAGCGTAAAAGAAGATACTATTCTTTTGGTCACCATTGTTTTTGGAAGGCAAGAATCGAATTAACCTAAGCCAAAATATTATGGCCGGAGCTACTCTGTTTAATCACCTAAAAAACTGAGTAATGATTTTTTCTATTCTGACTGAAACCCAAAAATAAATTATGGATTCTAAAAATATTATCATTATTGGCGGCGGACTTTGCGGTTTAACATCAGCTTATCTGCTTGCCAAAGAAGGAATTACAACAACGATACTCGAAGCACGTAATCGACTCGGGGGACGTATTCATACCCTGCGCAAAGATGGCAAAGCTCCTATTGAAATGGGTGCCACCTGGCTGGGTAAAAAGCACCATCACTTGCTGGATCTTCTGGATGAATTAAATATCGGCATCACCGAACAGTTTATGGGTGATAAGGGATATTACGAGCCCATGTCAGTTTCGCCCCCACAACTTGTTGATCTTCCGCCCAACGAAGAGCCCAGCTACCGTATCGAAGGCGGTAGTGATAACCTCATCAACTCACTGGCAAATTACCCGGATGATAACCAAGTTTTGTTGGATCAAGCTGTAACATCCATCCGAAAAAATAGCAACAAGCTGGAAGTGGAAACCAATAACGATTTATTTAAAGCTGATACAATCATTAATACGCTACCGCCCAAGCTGCTTATGGATTCTGTTGCTTTCACTCCAAAATTGCCCAACGGGCTTCATAAAACGGCCCATCAAACGCACACCTGGATGGCCGAATCCATCAAAGTAGCCCTGACTTTTCAAGAACCGTTCTGGAGAAAACCTAACTCCAGTGGTACCATCTTTAGCAATGTAGGTCCCGTAAACGAGATGTACGATCATTCCGATGAGCACCAATCCCGATATGCACTGAAGGGATTTATGAACGAGGCCTATCACTCCGTATCCCAAAACGACCGTAAGGAATTAGTACTTAAACAATTGCGGCGATTTTATGGAGATAAAGCCGACAGCTACTGCTCCTATCACGAAACGCTATGGAAGGATGAAACATACAGCTTTGCAAAATATGACAACCATATAGTTCCTCATCAAAACAACGGAAACCCCATATTTCAAAAGCCCTATTGGGATAATCAGCTATTTATATCGGGATCAGAAACAGCAAACTCTTTCCCGGGCTATATGGACGGTGCTGTAGAAAGTGCACAACGAACTATTGACCAAATAATAGAAAAAGTTTAAACGTAGTTTATTAGCCATTCTACCGTATCTATCCCATTAATTTCTATTAGTTGTGTTAATAAGGAGACATTGGGCAATGGTCTTCTCAAGCTTATATAATTGATTCAAATTGCCTTGAATAAAATCATATTGTTTATTCGTGAATAGAAATTAGTTTAAAAAAAGAACATTTTTCAGAGATCCATTAAAGTAAATACTCCTATAAATTGTAAATAAACTTTTAACTATTTGAACTATATGTTCAAAAATTTTATAGTCTTAAATCATCATTTCCTTAATTATACATATCAGTATGAAAGTAAAACTCAGCTCTCTCCTATTACTCATCTTTTTTGTGCTGGGCGGAACTCCGCTTGCGGCACAAGACAATGCAAAAAGTGTTTCTGAAGCCAATTATAGTGGACTCGAATTCCGCAACATTGGTCCAGCTTTATTTTCCGGCCGCATTGCCGACATTGCCATTCATCCTAATGATTCCAATACATGGTATGTCGCAGTAGGATCCGGAGGAGTCTGGAAAACCACCAATGACGGTGTAACCTGGGATCCTATTTTTGACAACCAATCTTCCTACTCTATCGGAAGTGTAACTATTGATCCCAACAACCCGAACACGGTCTGGGTAGGAACCGGCGAAAACGTTGGAGGCCGGCATGTAGGCTACGGCGACGGGGTCTATAAAAGTACCGACGGGGGCCAAAGCTGGGAGAATATGGGACTCAAAGACTCCGAGCATATTTCGAAGATTATCGTTCATCCTAAAAACTCTGACATCATCTGGGTAGCAGCCCAAGGCCCTTTGTGGGATAAAGGCGGCCAGCGTGGTTTGTATAAATCTACAGATGGCGGCCAAAACTGGGAGAAAAAATTAGGGGGCAACGAATGGACCGGGGTCACAGACATCGAACTGGATCCACGTAACCCCGATAGGTTGTATGCCGCAACCTGGCAACGGCAGCGAATTGTTCCCATATATGTAGGCGGTGGACCGGGATCAGGAATCCATAAAAGCACCGACGGTGGAGAAACCTGGAAGGAATTACAAAACGGTATTCCAGATAATGTCGGTAAAATTGGAATGGATATCTCTCCCCAAAAACCGGATATTGTATATGCGGCTGTTGAGCTGAACCGCACAAAAGGAGGCGTTTACAAATCTGAAGACCGCGGTGAATCCTGGAAAAAAATGTCAGACGCCGTTGGAGGCGGAACAGGTCCGCACTATTATCAAGAGCTTTATGCTTCACCCCACCAGTTCGGCACACTCTACCTGATGGATGTAGAAACAGAAATATCTACTGATCATGGTGATAACTTCCGTGAGATGGACAACGATAAACACGTTGATAATCACGCTTTAGCATTTAAAAAGGATGAACCTGAGTACTTGCTGATGGGTTCCGACGGCGGACTTTATGAAAGCAATGATCTTGGTGAAAACTGGAACATGGTCCGCAATTTACCCATTACCCAATTCCATAAAATTTATGTTGACAACGCCAAACCTTTCTACAATGTATACGGCGGTACTCAGGATAACGGCTCTCAAATGGGGCCATCACGTACCGATAATGAAAGTGGTATTGCCAATCGCGACTGGAAAAAAACATTAGGAGCTGACGGACACGACGGTGCTACCGAGCCCGGTAATCCAAATATCTTTTATGGAGAGTACCAACAAGGGGTTTTACATCGAGTGGATAAACGAACCGGAGATGCTGTTCTGATTCAGCCTCAATCGGATGAAGAAGAGAATTATCAGCGATTTAACTGGGATTCTCCCGTTGAGATAAGTCCGCATAATCCGACCAAGATCCTTTTTGCATCACACAAGGTATGGGTTTCCAAAAATCGAGGAAACAGCTGGACTGCCATTTCAGGAGATCTCACCAAAGGGGACCAGGAACGGATCACCTTCCCTATCATGGGTAAGCAACGAAGCTGGGATAATGCATGGGATGTAAATGCCATGTCAGACTACAATACCATTACTTCACTGGCAGAATCGCCCCAGCAAGAAGGTTTGATCTATGCCGGTACCGATGACGGCCTTCTTCAGGTGACCGAAAATGGTGGAGAAAGCTGGCGCGAAATTGAACTTGGCAATATAGATGGTATACCTAATACGGCCTTTGTCAATGATATTAAAGCCGATCTATTTGATGCCAATACGGTGTATGTTGCAATAGATAATCACAAGTACGGAGATATGAGTCCGTACATCATTAAAAGTACCGATCGTGGACAATCGTGGGAGCTTATCAGCGGAGACCTTCCCGATGATCACGTGGTTTGGAGACTGGTACAGGATGATGTCAATAAAAACTTAATGTTTACAGCAACTGAGTTCGGCGTTTTCTTTACTGTGGACGGTGGAGAAGAATGGGTCAAGCTTGAAAGTGGTATGCCTACCATTGCGATTCGGGATATGGTTATCCAGCGACAAAAAGACGACCTGGTTGCAGGATCATTCGGACGAGGAATATTTATCCTCGACGATTATACCCCTCTGCGGCATGTAAGTCCACAGATGTTAAATCAGGAAGCGAAATTATTTGACGCCCAGGATGCTTATTGGTACCGTCCGGATACAGAGGTGGAAGATCTTGGTTCAAACTTCTATACAGCCGAAAATCCACCTTTTGGTGCTAATTTTACCTACTATCTGAAAGACGGACTAAAATCCTTAGAACAACAACGTCAAGAACAAGAAGAAGCACTTGACGAGGGCGAAGATGTGCCTTTCCCTGGCTGGGACAGTATAGAGGCCCAAAAAAGAGAGGAAGGTCCGAGTATCATCCTTACCATTAGAGATAATAATGGAAATGTAGTTCGGAAAATTGATAGCGCACCTACCACAGCTGGGTTCCATCGCGTAAATTGGGACCTGCGTTACCCTTCTAAAGATGTGGTTGAGCTGGAAGCTGAAGAAGGCGGTTATTATGGTGGAGGTTTCATGGCAACGCCCGGAACCTATACCGCCACCCTCTCTAAGAAGGTTCGTGGAGAGGTTACCCAGCTATCGAAGCCTGTCTCTTTTGAAGTTAAACCGCTGCGCAAAGGTACGCTAGAACGCGCTTCCAATAAAACAATTAATGAGTTTCGCAAAGATCTGGAAACTTTCCAACAGGATCTGACAAAAACCTCCAACAAGCTTGATAAGCAGATCAGCCGTGTTAATGCCATGCAAAAAGCACTCTCCAGAGCTTCCGAAGAAGATACGGCTCTGGTCAAACGCCTGCATGAAGCACGTATTCAACTGCTTAATCTCAAAGAGCAGATGGAGGGATCCGAAGCAAAACAGGAGATTGGTGAACGCATCAAAAAACCTACACCGAGTTCGAGATTATATGTAGGATACAATGCACTGTCATCAACCTACGGTCCTACTCCCATGCATGTTAAAACGGTAGAAGCCGGAAAAAGTGAGCTGGATAAGATTCAGAATAATCTCAACCAATTTGTTAAAAACGTGATGCCCGAACTTGAAAAAGCGGTTCAAAACGCCGGAGCACCTCCTATCGAGGATAGCTAATTATAAATCACATATCATTTAATAATCAAAGGGACGCTTCGGCGTCCCTTTTGCTTTAATAATATATGGTATAAAATATTCTGAAGCCTATTCTCCTTCTACCAACCACTCCAAAGTATCCACCCCATCGGGTCTCCAATCAATAGCTGGCTTCTGAGCATTCGATAAATGCTCTACTTCCAATTCCCAATCAGGTAAATCAATCTCGGAGTCTGTTATGTAAATACTCTGTAGCTGTTCACTGTAGGTTTTAGCTAACTCTTCCAGTTTGGATTCATCACCCTGCACCCAATAACAGACAAAATTCTGATCCAGCTCCAAGCCCCCTTCCTGCAGTAAAAAGTACTCCAACCATAACTGCGGACGTTCAACAGCTTCGTTATAGGCAAACTGCTGCTTAAGTCTTGGGGATGGGTATTCGTGCTGAGGATTTTCGAGCCAAAAACTTTTTGCCTGATTTGTTATTCCCGCTTTAAGTTTAGTCAGTGAAAAAGGTGAAACTACAATAGCCACCGATCTACATCCTTTCCCATCATATCGAAATATAGCCTCCGTCAATGCTTGCAGGATCTGCTCATCTTTTCTATCGAGATAAGCCATCGAAAAATGAGCCGTGCGAATCAAAAACCGGGCATCGGGCTTGGCTAAATCCAACTTTTGAATGGAGTTTTTTACACCCGGTACGGATGATTCTGATCCCGCAAAAATAATTGTGTCATGTGGCATTCCCTCAAAATCATCCAGGCGGTGGGTCCACTGTACATCACGGTCGGACCATAAATCCGTCTTCTTAACTTCATTCAAAAACGTCGGTAGCAAATACGGATCTTTCCGGGAAACTTTTCCTGTATAACGAGCACCACTCAACAGCGTGGCAAATGCATCCTGAAAACCAACAAGGGGTAAATTTCCAGCGTGCAGACAAAGTACGTTTTGGGGTGATGCATTCCGCTCATCATTTAATTCGGCCTGCGCAGCCCACTCCTCTATTGCTGATTTACTGATACTCTCTTTTATAGCCTCAATAGCATAATTGACATCCTCAAAACTGAAATAACTCTCCCGCACCGTGCGGTTGATGGCATCTTTGAGATATATATTATCATCCCACAACCAGTTTTCAGCAGCTTCAATTAAGGTATCTATGCGTTTTTGGATGTCGGTCATAAGTAAAATATTTCTTAAAACCCTGCGGGTCTCACAGATGAATTCCTAAGTATTTAATTGCAA
Organism: Fodinibius sp. AD559; assembly: GCF_052712805.1. NCBI lineage: Bacteria > Pseudomonadati > Balneolota > Balneolia > Balneolales > Balneolaceae > Fodinibius > Fodinibius sp. AD559. The sequence continues at coordinate 315,207 of NZ_JBQPVW010000002.1, read as the reverse complement.
CCCTTTGAAAGACCCGCAGGGTTTGTCAAAATAAATGAATTTTAAATTCGTCTTACAGGGATTAAAATAATCCGTGAAAATCTATGGTTCTATCCTAATCTTCATCAATCAAAAAATTACAGCCGCGCAGATTTTTGGGATTCCAGCGTCCAAGCACCTGAAAACGCCCGTCTTTATCCATCACACCTTTATCACCAGTCAGCAAAAAGGAACAGCTGTGAACATTCGCCAAATCAATTACGCCAATTAATCCTTCTTCATAGGGCGGCAGAATTTCATTCAGATTCTCGGGATTACGGATGGTAACCTGCATCCAGGGGACGGTGGAAAACCATTTTCCCGGAGCATACGCCTGACTTAAAAGCTCTGCCATACCGTACTCAGAATGAATACGACTGCCGTCCAGTCCAAATCCTTTTGCCAGTCGTCGGTGTAATTCACTGCGCGATATTTCTCTGCGATGTGTTTTCATTCCTCCTGTCTCAATTACAATACTGTTAGATGGTAAATTGATATCATCAATCTCCAACAAATCCAACAGCCCAAAGGCGGCCCCAAATATTATCAGCTGTTTCCCCTGTCGCTGTACTTCTTTAATAGCACCAGGATTCACCGGCTCACCAAGTGGTAAAAAACGGCTTAAGCCACTGTTATCCTGGTCAATAAGCTTCTGAATCATATAGATCAGTGACGAATGCGGATTATCCGCATAACCGGGCGGATAGCCCCATATTACGGCATTATCGAGATTGTAAAAATGACGAAAGCCTTTTAACAACGATTGATCATAAAGTTCAGAATCATGGACCCGGTGGATACTCCGCCGCATATCGGAGGTGCCGCTACTTTTAAAAATAAGGTCGGCATTTTCTTCGGAATGCGTAGTAACCACAGCATCTTTGAACGCTTTGATAGGTAGTAGTGGAATAGCTGATATGTCATCTTGAACTCCTTTCAGAATCTCGGAATTCGTATTCAATACTTCACAATAACGATGATAGACAGCATTATTCTCGAACTGGTATTCGAAAACCTGTTTAGCTTTCTCCTTAAACGAAAGATCCTCTAAAAAAATAAGCTCCGACCAATTATTCATCTAACAACAAATATTTTATTCTACCACTGAGCTGCACAAAGTTTTACCCTAAATTATTGAGAAGATCTCTGTTAATCTACTATATCCGGCTCTATTCTAACCCAACCCTTTCAAAAATCCGCTCGACATTTCGGGTGTGATGATCCAAATCAAAAGCTTCTTCAATTTCTTCTTCAGTGAGGTTTTCCTGTACCGTCTCATCGGCTTCTACCAGATCACGGAACATCGTTTTCTCTTCCCAGGCCTGCATTGCCAGCGGCTGCACGGTATCGTAGGCTTTTTCACGCGACATGCCGGTATCAATTAGTTTATGCAGTACGCGCTGGGAAAACGTCAATCCAAATGTCTTATAGATATTATCGTGCATATTATCTTCAAAGATCGTCAGCTTTTCGACCACACCAGAGAAACGATTGAGCATGTAATCCAGTAAAATAGTAGCATCGGGCAGGATAATACGTTCAACTGACGAATGAGATATATCGCGCTCGTGCCAGAGGGGAATATTTTCGTAAGCTGACATCATATATCCGCGGAGTACACGCGAACAGCCTGAAATATTCTCTGAGCTCACCGGATTCCGTTTGTGCGGCATTGAGGATGAGCCCTTCTGTCCCTTTCTGAAAAACTCCTCAGCCTCCCGAACTTCGCTGCGCTGCAAATGACGAATTTCTACGGCCATCTTTTCCATCGTTGATCCGATAAGCGCCAGCGTTGAGATGTAATCAGCATGACGATCGCGTTGCAGGGTTTGCGTTGAGATCGGTGCCGGTGTAAGTCCCAATTCTTCACAAACGGATTCTTCTACTTCCGGCGGAATGTTGGCAAAGGTCCCAACAGAACCGCTCATTTTTCCGAACTCTACATTCTTCGCCGCTTTTTCGAACCGCTCCAGATTGCGCTTCATCTCAGCATACCAGAGCGCGCATTTGAGTCCGAATGTCGTAGGCTCGGCGTGAACCCCGTGAGTACGTCCCATCATCACGGTATATTTATGCTTTTTAGCCTTCTCAGCCAGTACATCAATAATATTCTGAATATCTTTTCGCAGGATTTTATTGGCCTGCTTCAGTCGATAACCGTTGGCTGTATCAACTACATCAGTGGAAGTAAGTCCATAGTGCACCCATTTCTTTTCTTCCCCGAGCGACTCTGAAACCGACCGCGTAAACGCCACTACATCGTGACGAGTTTCCTTTTCGATCTCTTTAATCCGATCAACATCAAATGAGGCATTTTCGTAAAGCTTATCAACATCTTCTTTGGGAATTTTTCCCAGCTTGCTCCACGCGTTACAGGCTGCTAATTCAACCTCCAACCAGGCTTGAAATTGATTTTCCAGCGACCAGATATCGGCCATCTCCTTACGGGAATATCGCTCAATCATGAAATATGGTATCCACTAAATTTTGATTTCTATGATGCCCAAAGATATTGGAAATATTGGTAAAAGTAAGGAACGAATGATTCAAATAATTTGAACTTAGCCAAAAATGCCATGCTGGCATTCCTGCCTGCATCTTTTATTTTGTAGAGAAATTAACCGCTACCTGAAATTAGACAAAAGCTCTTTATGATCAGTAGATATCTCATCAATTTCATAGTTACAATACTAGTATTGGGATCAATCGGATGTACAGATTCTACTGAACAATCTGATGAGACCGATATCTTTATGTGGATGGGATCAAATCATCTCATCGATGAGGATCCCAGAATGTACGAATCGATGCTTGCTTTCGCCGACCGGCATAGCATCATTCCCTATGAATCCGGTGCCAATACCGTGGCTGATCTGGAACGATTTCTTCGATACACTCAAAAAGAAGGTATTTCAAAAACATGGATCGAAATTGGACCGGATAATGGCATAACAATTAAAGAGTTTGTTGAAGATCCGGAAAAAAGAAAATCCACACTGAATCGTTTTCGTAAATTGGCCCGCACTTATAAATCCTATTATCCCGACTTTGCCCGAATTTCTATTTTTGATGAGGCTCCGCTGGGTGCTTTTGACCGCGATCCTCAAAACAAGGATTATGAGACCATCTTTCACCAGTTCTCACAATATGCCCCAAAAGCTTTTTCGCTGCTCTATGATGCTTTCAAAGAAGAATTTCCAGAAGCCGAAGTAGGCATATTCCTTCATCATCCTCATAATGCATCACCGGAGATGGCCGGACGTTATTCCTATATCGAATCGTTCATGAAAAGCACCGATTCGCTGGGAACTGCACCCGACTTCATCTACTCGGATGTCTATCGCGGATATTTCAATCGGGGATATGGACAGGAAGCCACTGACAAATATATAACGGATGTCGTCCGGCACACCAAAGAAGTAGCCAAAGAATATGACATCGAAGCCTACCAATTGGGACAGGCACACACCATTAAACTGGGATATACGCCCAGTCAGCGCCAAATTGATACTAATGTAGAAGCCATGCTGGAAGGTAACCCCGATGGCATTGGGTGGTATTGGCCAAATTACGCAGCTACCAATGTCGTTCGCGACAATAATGATGGTAAAGGAACACCGGCCAATATCGATGTTTCTTTTAATCCGTTTGTACCCAATAACTGGGGGAAAATTGGCCCGGCGGGATCTTTGTACGGCACCTCCCGTGATCGGTTCAGCTATTCTTACCTACGGATGCTTGAAGCCACAGACCAATTAGAACCGGACAAAGCCTTCGATCTATGGATTTATGGTCATGATTTTGACCACGTTGAGCATGCCGTTTTGATGAAACCCAAAACCTCATCTGAGGAACAGTGGGAATTTATTGGTTATATCAATCCCCAGCAGGATAAGGATGGATATGAAGAAGACACCAGGGAACAATACATGTATTCCTATAATGAAAAGTGGCACGCAGTTATTTTTCGCGGACTCTCTCGCCAAAAATTCCTGAACAGTGATACGCTTGACTCGTCAAAAAAACTGGAAATTAAAATTGAGTCTACTGATGAGAGTGACGGTTCAGAATTAACGGCCGTTTATGCTATGCCCTATTACCAGACACGGCATTTTGTAACCGAACAGAAAGTCACCGAACTTATTGAACAGCAATCGCGGTGGGTATCCATCAATAGCCTGGGCTCATATATTCGCCCCGTACCGTTTACATTAAATAGCGATACCGTTTTTACCGGTACTGTCAGAGGAGAACAACCGTATGGCGGGGCTGAATCATTTCGTCACTGGCTCGACACCCAATACTCATCAGAATAACAAAAACAAGAATAGTATTGTGGAAAGATCCGTACAAATTTTTATCGCGAGCATACTGATATTTCTGTTATCAATCTTGTCATGTTCGGCCCAGCCCGATCATCCCGATTTATTGAACGGTGAATTCTGGAAATCCCAGGGCCTTGAAACCGTTATGTCTGCCTGGATTGAAAACGGAATTGACTCGACCGACGGGCAGTTTCGTGCATTCATGGATCGTCAGTGGAATCCGTATGACAGGAACCTAAAATATCCCGGTATGCTTAGTCGTCACTTATTTAGCTATTCGGCTGCCTATATGATGAGTGGAGAACCACACTATCTCAATAAAGCGGATAAACTTTTTGAGTATCTCATCAATCACGGTTGGGATGAAGATTATGGCGGATGGCATTATGCTATCAATCCCAAAGGCAAAGCTGTAGACAGCAAAAAAGATCTCTTTATGAATATCTATGCCGTCACCGGCCTGGCAATGTATTATATGGTTACGCACGATCAAGAGGCAATGGAATATATCCGGGAAACCCGCTCTTTGTTGAAAGAGCACGCATGGGATGACGAAAATGGTGGGTATTATCGCCGGCTGGACAGAACATGGAAGGTAACCAACGACAACAAAGTATTTACTCCGCAGGTCGCTCCTGTTTCCGGTTATTTGCTCTATCTTTATGCTGCTACTCAAGACCAAGACTACCTGGAAGAAACTAAGCAGCTAATGTCGTTGGTCAGCAAACATATGCAAGATCAGAAATTGGGCTGGATCAGGGAAAAATTTGATCCAGAGTGGAACCCTTTAACTGATAACAAAAAAGAAGAAAAGATTGATATCGGCCATAATATCGAAGTTGTCTGGATATGGCTCAGGCTTTATGCCATCACCGGAGATCCTTCTTATAAGAAAAAAGCTGAAAACCTATACGATAATTTACACAACCATGCTTTTCGGGAAAACGGCGCATGGTTTCACAAAATGGCATTGACGAATCCGAATAAATATTCCAAAACCACAAACTGGTGGATACAGGCCTATGGCAATATGCTCGAACTCCCAATGTATCATTATGGCCATAATGATAAGAGTCTGGAATATTTTAAAAGCGGAGCATCATTTTGGAACACAGCATTCGTGGATGAACAGTACGGCGGAACCACGCTGTCAGCGAACTTGAACGGCTCTATCAACCGCGGCGATAAAGCCGTGCGTACCAAAACCTCCTATCATGCGGTGGAACATTCCCTGTTAAACTATTTATACCTGAATTTATGGGTACAAGAACAACCAGTAACGCTCTATTTTCATTGGGATACCGACAGCGACGATGCACCACTCTGTCCCCTGCCTGTTACTGATTTAAATACCCAAGTTACAGAAGTTAGCATAAACGGGAATTCACAAATCATCTCTGACCCAAATGATACTTGCATAGCAATTCCCGACAAGTCCAAAGGTTCAATAAAAATTACTATAGAATAATGATAGATTTTAAAAATATATTCGCACTTTTTGCATGTCTGCTATTTGCATCGATAGGAAGCGCACAAAACCCTATTGAAGAACCTTCGAAGTTTGACCTGGTAATTTTTGGGAATAATCTGGATTCCAATACTGAAGTATTATTGCGAGAAAATCCCGGTACCGAAAACAGTTGGAACAAACTGGATTCGGGACACTTGATTTCAGATGAACAGAATGAGTTTACCAGTCTCATCTTCAGCAGCCTATCGACCGAAAAATTTGCGGGACAAGATATCAGAGAAAATTATATTGCGATAAAAATAAATCCTTCTTCAAGTAGTTCCCTGAATATTCGAGCACTTTACGTTTTACCCCACGCAAAATATACATCGGATCATTTACAAAATTTACATACCGCAATTCAATCCGATCCTGAGCAAATAAGAAAATATAGCATGGGTAAGCTCATCTTTCCGCGAGCACAATCTATATCCGGCGATAAAAAAATTACAGAACATATTGAGATGTCTGTTCGCCACCTCAAGCCAGGAATACAAGAAGTTAAATGGCTCGATATTATATTCTCTGAAGATTAAACAAATTACTCTATTGCATAGGAATTTTAATCCAGCTCCCCTGTTCAATACTGGCATCGGCTTCAACCTGATTAAGAATCGCCACATCTTCAGCTGTAATATCCATTGGTAAATTATCCACAAACATCGAGAAGGACTGCGATCGATCCACTTTTTGTGTTTGCAAGCGAAGGGGCTTTCGATTCAGCTTATCCTGATCGGTAAGCTCTGCAAAAGAATAGCTGGTTTGCTCAAAATTTGGGCGGTAGTTTTCAAACTTATCAGCCAGACTATAATTCGTAAACCGATAGATATTGCTGTCATAAGATACGGCATATACCAAGAATCGATATTCTGTTCCTTCTTCAGTCATTGCCGTAGCCAACGCCCGGTAGCCATTCAATCCATTTTTCTGGGTGGACTGCTGCGACTGTACCGTAAAACCCTCCTGAGTCACATAGTTCCTTACCGACGTTTCTGGCGAATCGGCTTCACTGTCAATTTTCATTAGAGAAATGGCGTCCTGATTTTCATTAACCGCTGCTACCAATGTAGGCTGATTGATAATCTTCCAATTGTCGGGATAATCAAACTGAAATTTTAAATCCGGATGATAAAAATTGCCATCTTTAGTAAATCCTTCGCGAGGATTTTTTCCATAAATCATCCCATCAATCACATTCATATATTCATCAGTATTCTCGATATTCTGTTCATATCCTTTTTGCTGCCATTCTTGTGCCAATTCCGGAATACGCGTAGCACGCTCCGAAGGATCGGGATGTGACGATTGCCATGTAGGTATTCCCTGTCCGGACTGATCAGAAATGCGCTCCAGAGCACTAAAAAAGCCAGCTCCGTCTGCCGCCTCATAGTTTTTCATAGCCGCATATTCTACGCCAAGATTATCCGATTCCCGCTCATCATCACGACTGTAGCTTAAAAATAAAAGCTGGGCAGCCTGGCTTCCTAACTGTAGCACACTTTGCCCCGGAACCCCTAAAAGTTCTTCGCCGGCCACGGCACCGCCAATAAGCGCAAGCTGTCCCATTTGTTGCTCAAATGCCCGCTGGGATGCATGTCGAGCAGCTATATGCGCAATTTCGTGGCCCAATACCACTGCTAATTGCGCTTCATTTTCAAGGTGAGCCAACAATCCCCTCGTGACATACACATAGCCACCCGGCAGTGCAAAGGCATTCACCACAGGACTATTCAAAACCCGGAAATAAAATTCAGTTTTACGGTATTTTTGATCCGTATCTTCGCGACGCATGTGACTTACAGAAAGGACCTCCTGTCCTACATTTTCCACATAATTCAGCAATTCTTCATCATCGTACACCCCATACTGCTGCTGAATCTGCTGGTCAGCTTCTTTTCCGATTTGAACTTCTTTTTCCCAACTGTACCCATACGCTCGTTTTGATCCCGTCACCGCACTTCTCTGTACCACACAAGAACTCACAAACACAGCAACGATACAAAAAAGCGTAATATGTTTGATAAAAGACATTTTCATAACAAATCGGATAAATTATTTGATAGAATCATAATAATATAAAGATAATTATTCCCAAGATAGTCCCACGTTGCATTAATTATCTTTTTTCTCACATTTTTTGCTTCCAATGCTGGAATATCATCATCATAGCCAAAGTATCAAGCTCACAATATTTAAGAAGGGCATTTTGATAGGCTTTATGCCTTTCGGGGTCCAACTCCTGTGCAATCATTTTACCATACACTACCATAGCCTCAGTACCACGCCGAATAGGCGAATCCCCGGTCTCCGTTAAAACAGAATAGGGATTTCGTGCTCCACCCTGTCCGTCGGACTGCCACCAAATAATTTGATCAAAATTGTCGCTCGAATAAGGTTTTGTGTAAATCTCATTCAAATAAGTACTATAGCTCATAACCGATCGGAGCACATCCTTTATACTCAGCGAACTCTCCATCTCCCTATTGTAGTAAAAGTTCTTTACCAAGCGACTTAAATCCGCGATATAAGGTGGATGTGAATGTGAAGAATCGTGGCGATTGATAATCTGTTCTAACCAGTTAGCAAGCTGATTGGCATCAACGATTTCATCTTGTTCATGGAGCAGCTCCGAGCGGACCGTTTTTAGGGCATTCCGCTCAAAGTTGGAATACTGTACGATAGTACCCTCTTCGATATCCGGAATTTGTTTCAACTTGCGAACCAGTTCATAATTGGGATATCCACTCTGGAAATCATCAATCCACTCGCGATGCTTCCAAGACCCGTCTCGATACAGCGTGTGACATGAAAACTGGAAAACAACCAAATGGTACGGCCGGCGATTTTTACGGACTGGAACTGCATAATTTCCTGCCTCAAAATCGAGGAAGTGCAATGGAAACTGCCATCTATTTAGCTCCTCAAATAATACAGGTCGGATAATCTCCCCGGGTACATCCTCATCCTTACTCTTGCGAATCTGCAGCGCCTGACGCATCTCCTGGGAAATTCGTCCCTCCGACTTGATGACACTTTCCAAACTGAAAATAGTGTCAGCGGGAATATCTTTCTGATCATAATTCTTGTTGGCAAGCCGCCGATTTGTGCCCGGACCAATTAAATCAAAAATATGATTATCAGAGGGACTTTTTCCTGACATCACCGGGGACCAACATTCGTCGAATCCACTTTTTTCTCCTTTTCTTGCTCTGTCTGGCTCAATACGAAATTCACAGTTTTTGCACTTTTGACCAACTTCGGTATCGGGTTTTTCTTTCCCAAAATACACCGTAGTAAAATAATTCAACGTCTCTTTTAAGGTAGGCTTTGGAAGATAGTTTTCAGCAAAGCTTGGTTGATTCAATAATTTTTCAACCACCTCTGTTACATCCAGTTTGGCCAACAACTCCTGATTAGAAGCATCAATAGATTGCACTTTGGAACCGTTATCTAAAGGATGTAAAAACAGAGGCAGATTATCGGTATATGCACTGCTCGATTTCTCCGGCATCACCAGCATCGCTTGAATATCCAGATCAGGATAACTGTTCTGAATTAAGTATACCTGGTAGGCCAAATCCAGAATATACTTTTCCCATTTACTATTGATAAACCCTTTGGTGTCTGTAATTCTGTGTTTGCGGGAATCAAAAGCCTTGGTACGGACATAAAAGACCGTCAGCTGATCGCCATATTTATGAATAATTGGCAATCGAGCCATCATCTGTTGATGCTCAAAAATAGCATCAAAAAGTACAGCCTCATCCTGTTGCAATAATTGGTAGGTTTTGTCAGCTGCATTTTTGATCTGTTGGCCGTCTACAAGAACTCCATTGGGATAAATGGATCGAGCTAAAGCCGTAAGCAACCTTTTATTGTAAATAGCATGCTCAATAAAAGGTCGCGACTGCTGGTTTTGGGGATAATTCTGCCGGTAATAATCCAGCTTGACCGGACATTCCAAACCGGCACCAAAGAGATGCCTGGTTAAATACTTATCGCGATCGTTAAACCTTGCCATCCGAACTCACAATATTAACTTCAGGAACAAGAGCAATACCAAACTGCTCTTTAACCGATTTTTTAATCCGTTCAGCCAAGTTCAAAACCTCTCTCCCCGTAGCTCCTCCGTAATTTACAATTACCAGCGCTTGTTGCTTATAGGTCCCGGTATTTCCCACTACTTTGCCTTTCCAGCCGGCCTCTTCAATCAGCCAGCCAGCAGGAACTTTGATTTTCTGATTTCCCATATCGTAGCCCGGTGCTTGGGGATACTCCTCTTTAATACGTTCATAAACCTCATTCTTCACAGTGGGGTTCTTAAAGAAGCTCCCGGCATTGCCAAGCAAATCGGGATCGGGTAGCTTGCTTTTTCTGATATCAATTACAATATCACTGATGTCTCGAATGGTTGGGTAATCAATATTTTGCTTCTCAAGCTCTGTTTGTATGGCTCCGTACGAAGTATTTAGCTCCGGATTTTTAGAAAGTTTCAAAACCACATTGGTGACAATCACAATGCCCTTCAGCTCCCCTTTAAAAATGCTGTCGCGATAGCCAAATTCGCAGTCCTCCTTTTCATATCGGCAGGTTTCTCTTCCCTCAATATCTACGGCTTCCAACCACTCAAAAACTTCCTCAAGCTCAACGCCATACGCACCTATATTTTGAATGGGAGCCGCACCTACTGTCCCCGGAATCAGCGATAGGTTTTCAATTCCTCCCCATCCCTTTTCAACGCAGTATTTCACGGTCTGATGCCAATTTTCACCCGCACCAATTTTTAGCCAGACATGTTCATCGGTTTCTTTAATTACCTCTCGTCCCTTTATCTGGATATGCAGGACCAATCCGTCAAAATCACCTGCAAAAAGGACGTTACTGCCACTGCCCAACACCACAATCCTGAGTCCCTCTGCCTTGGGATGTCGTAATATTTCCTTCAGGTAAGATTCCGATTCTACCGACGCAAAATAACGTGCCCTCGCAGAAATATTCAGCGTATTATAGGGTTGCAAATCAACATCGGTTTCCACAAGTGATTCAAAAGCGGTGCTCATTTATATAGCTATGCTATTTTCTTGGAAATATTTTTCATGATTTAGGTCGCTCCTGAACTTTGACACGAAGCTTTTTCACGCGGTTGTTTTTTACAGAGTGGATTGTAAGCTCCAACCCCTCATAATAGACACGTTCCCCTACGTTGGGAATACGCTCCGTAAGATGATAAACGAGTCCACCGAGTGTCTCATATTCATCATCTTCAGCCGTGAGCTCAATATCCAGGATATCCTCCATATCATCGAGGTCGATCTTGGCATCAAAAATATATACGCCACTCTTAAATTTCGTGTAGAGACTTTCTTCCACATCATCATATTCGTCAGATATTTCCCCAACAATCTCCTCCAGAATATCATCCAGCGTAATTAGTCCTTCCGTACCGCCGTATTCATCTACCACAATAGCAATATGCGTTTTTTCCTGCTGAAAATCGCGAAGCAGGTCATCTACCTTTTTTGTAGAAGGAACAAACAGTGCCTTTCGCGCAATGGTACGCCAATTAATCGTCGTTCGTTCAATATCCGAGTTAATATAAGGCAGAACATCTTTAGAGTGAATTACCCCCAAAATATTATCCAGATCGTTCTCATAGATCGGCATGCGCGAAAGCCCTTTTTCACGGATAAGCTGCAATACTTCATTAAGGGAGTTATCGGTAGAAATAGCAACAATATTAACGCGTGATGTCATTATCTCGCGGACCGTGGTCGTACCAAATTCGATCACATTTTCAATAATCTCCCGCTCGTCACTTCTAATGGATCCCTCCTGTTCACTCACCTCGGCCATAGTCATTATATCTTCTGAAGTCATCTTGCTGTCGGGCTTGGGCAGCCGTTCTTCCAAACTGAGCGTGCTATTAGCAATAAGACTGGAAAGCGGCGTAAGTAGCTTAAATAACACGTAAATAAAAGAGCTTATCTGCCGTACACTTTTCAGAGGATTATTTATGGCGATAACCTTGGGCGTAATTTCGCTGAGAATTAAAATCATGAACGTTAAGACCACCACTTCCAACGTGTAGATCAAAACTTCTGAAAGCCCATAATAGGCAACGATATTTCCGGCTACCACGGCAGCCAGTACTGAGGCCACAATATTGGCAAAGGTATTGCAAATCAGAATTGTAGCCAATAATCGTCGCGGATATGCCAGCATCTTGGTAATCTGGCGATCCTTTGAACCCTCTGTATCACGATCGGTTAGCAGATCCTGTTGATTGATAACAGAGAAAAAGGCCACCTCAGCGCCCGAAAAAAGGGCAGAAAAAAGAAGCCCTAATACAATTACGACAATCTGTATCGTAAGCGCTACGGGATCTATTACAGAATCGATAAGAACAGATTCCCCTTGCTGGGAAATAAAATCGAAAATAAACAGTAAACTACTCGGGTCGTCCAACTACCTATCTTTAATTTTGAATTTTCTTAAAGCTATTGACTGTAGTCATGCAGTGCAAGAAAAGTAAAAGCGGCAAGGAATTTCCCCGCCGCTTTTAAATGTATGCTAAATATGGATTGGATACCACTAAAATGGTAAGTCGTCGTCAATATCGTCAAAATCTTCATTTAAGTCGACATTGCTCGATACCGGTTGAGAGTTATCCGGTTTGGGAGGTACTTCTCCTTCACGGTCACCTTTGCTGTCAAGCATGGTCATTGTTAACGCCTTAATTTCGGTAGAATATCGCGTTTGTCCTTCTTTATCTTCCCACTTTCGTGTTTGGATAGGACCTTCAATATAGACCTGTGATCCCTTCGTTAGATACTCTTGGCAAATTTCGGCCAATCGTCCCCATGCCACCACGCGGTGCCATTCGGTGTTTTCTTTCCATTCGCCCTGTTTATCCTTATAACGTTCAGATGTTGCAACTGATAAGTTTGCAACGGCTGTATTCGACTGCGTATAGCGCACATCAGGATCTTGACCTAACCGGCCAATAATCATTGCTTTGTTGAGTGAACTCATAATATTTCCTCATTTATTTTTTATCGTTTCGTTCTAAAGGTAAGATATATTTCGGAGGAAATCCTTACAGAAAAAATTCTTAGCATTACCCTTACCTATTTATTAAATAGGTAAAAATATTATCTTTATTTTATTAATTCTCAAAATGCTACAGAAACAAATTTAAAGATCATTATAGCTTAACTTTTGTCATGTGGATTAGAACCCTCATACTCTCGATCATACTAATTGGAAGTAGTTTTCTTTCTACTTCTGCAAAGTCGTATGAAATCCCTGATGTTCGAGTTGAAATAACCATCAACGAAGATGGCACTATTCACGTTACCGAACACCTGACGTACGTTTTCGATGGATCTTTTTCTTGGGCAGAGTATCAAATCCCACGACAGGGTTTTTCAGCTATTACGAATATCCAGGTTCAGGAAAATGGGAATTCGTATATCAATAAAAATACGGAATCTCCCGGAACGTTTAGCGTAGCAAAAAATGATGAGTCCATTAAATTAACGTGGTACTATTCAGCGGAGGATGAAAAACGAACATTTACGGTATCGTACACTTTACAGGGAGCATTAACAATCGGATCTGCATGGTCGCAATTTTTCTGGAATTATTTATCAGATGAGAGGGACAAGTCTACCAGTCAACTAAATATTAGTATCCAACTCCCCAAATCAGTTTCAACTGACTCGCTATACGGCTGGACAAGGGGTCCCAAAGGACAATTTAATCTACAAAAGTCAACCGGGGCGTTTACAGTCAATGCTTCCAATATCGATGATGACGAATTTGCCAAAGTCAGAGCCATATTTCCCACGGCAGTTCTAAATGAGTCCCAAGTATCTACTACCGATAACCATTTCTCACTTGCTCAGGCGCAGAAAGAGGAGCAGACATACCAAAAGAAACGCAATCAAAAGATAGAACGCCAGAAGTATCTCTCTAATCTTTGGGAAACACTGAACTATCTTATCATTCTGCTTAGTATTGGAGGATTTTATTTTTTCTATCAAAAATATGGAAAGCGACATTCTACCTCTCGCTTTTCATCCACAGAAACAATTATGGCACCGGGACAAATTCAACCGGCAGCTATTGGCTGGCTTCTACAAGGGCGAAACATAACCAGCAACTTGCTCATGGCTACAGTTCTTGATTTGGCCCGAAAAGGTTATTTCAAAATTCAGGAGGAACCTCCCGAAGAAGGTTTTTTAGCGGATGACAAACCCACGTTTTCTATCGAGCGAACAGAAAAACAAGTAAATCATCAAGAATTACAAGAATGGGAAAAACAAATTATCACTTTTGTTGAACGACGCCTCGAAGATGATCACCAGCAATTGCATAAGATCTTTGAGGGAACTAATTCTGAGGTATCCTCATGGTTTGCCAAGTGGAAAAACAGCTTTAAAGAGTACGCATTTAGCCAAAACTGGATTGATGAAGAAAGCTACACCGGCTGCTACTGGAATATCGCAGTGCAATCATTACTTGTTATAGCAAGCATCCCGGTACTCATTTATGCAGGTCCGGTTGGATTCATAGCCCTTTTTGTTACCCTATTTGCGCTGATATTTTCTTTCCTGATCATTCGACGCACTCCCAAAGGAGAAGAAGTATATCACCAATGGAGCAACTACAAAGAAGGACTTAAAAATGCCAAGGAACACAGTATCTCATCCGATAAGTTAGATAAACATTCTATCTATGGACTGGCTTTCGGTCTGGGAGAAAAAGAGCTCGAAAACATCATCGCTACAAATACTGATGCTGTACCTGTAATTGCCTGGATTGCTTTCAGCACAAATACCAGCTCTGTAGCAAGCGTTGCCAGTAGTTTTTCCACGCTTGGGGCTACGGGTACAACTTCTTTCCCCGGTACATCCGGAGGTACGGGAGCTTCTGCCAGCGCTGCGGGTGGCGGTGCTTCAGCAAGTGCAGGCTAATACTCCCAGCCAATCAGCGTTTCAATCTGGTCAATATCCAACGGATCGTGTGTACTTGGTGTGCTATCAAAAGTATCTGCCAAGTAATCGAGTGCAATATCATACCGCTCGTTGCCCCCTGATCGTTTCTCATCTGCAAGCAACGCCATTTGGAAGAGTCTGATTAACTCCTTAAACAAAGGTTTTGCAGAGGCCTCTAACCTATCACGATCATTCAACGCACGAATATCCTGCCAAATTGTTTTAATTTCTGTCAGTTTCTCTTCCATAAATCCACCGTGTTCTGAAGATTGATCCGCCGCCTTTTCAATCATCTCAAAAATGATATCCAGTCCGCGGGATTTCCTCGTGGCACGAAGCATATCCAACACAATAATATTTCCCGACCCCTCCCATATGGGCAATACATTGATATCCCGAAGTAATTTGGGCATCACAAAATCCTCGATATAGCCATTACCGCCCATTAGCTCCATGCATTCACGGACGCTGTAAACGGCACTCTCTGCCGACCACCACTTGGCCATGGGTGTAATTATTCGCAACAGATGTTGTTCTTCTTCGTCCCCCTTTTCGGCGGTATCCATCGCTTGCAATCCACGCCAAACCAGCAGAAAATCAGCCAGATATTTTGATCCCAGCTCCAGAAATTTTTCTCTTATGAGCGCATGCTCTACAGCTTGCTTTCCAAAAGTTTTTCGATGATTCAGATACTGCCATGCTTCAACAATGGCCCGACGATTACCAGCCAAAGCAGCCACGGAGTTATAATTTCGGGAAATGTTAATCATCTGAGCCATTATTTTGAATCCTTCTCCCTCATCTCCCAATCGCTTTCCCACGGTATCCTGAAAACGAACTTCACCTGTAGCCATCGACCGTACGCCCAATTTATCTTTCAATCGAATAATCTCCATCGGGTTACGCACTCCATTGGGTAACTCCCTTTCTACCAGAAAAAGCGAGAGTCCACGGGTGCCCTTTTCTACTGATCCTGTTCTGGCCAGTGCCATAATCACATCCCCATTGACGTTACTACAAAACCATTTTTCACCATTTAACCGGTAACGACCTCCCTCTACCTTTTCGGCCGTACACAAATTGGCGCCCACATCCGAGCCCCCGGACTTCTCAGTCAAAAACATGGCACCCGAATAAAGCTCATTTCCCTCTTTTGCTCCCAATTTTGGCAAAAGCCGCTTTTTGTCCTCCCTATCGGCAAACCGTTCAACTAAATAGGCTGCACCATCGGTCATGCAATGTGGACAGTATTGTCCCAACTCGCTCATCGCATACAACTGTCCGAGAGCAAAACCCATTTGATGCCGACTCCCAATAAAATTTCCCCTATTATCGGGATGATATTTCAAATAAAACATCTCTGATTCGGCGGCAATGTCCATCAGCTCCCAATAGGCAGGGTGAAAATCGATCTCGTCAACACCCTCACCGAACTTATTGCGCTTTTTTAACACCGGACCATTTTTATCCGCCTTTTGTGAAAGCTCATCCATATCAGTTGCCGCTGCTTGTCCTAACTGATCTAATTTGCCATCCAAGAATTCTTGGGCTTGGTTAGAAAAATGTCGGCTAACATAATCACGGAGAATCAAGTCAGACTCATAAAAATTCTGGCTGACGTTGTAATCATCGGTAAGCACTTGGTTTTTAGGATGCGACATGATGAACCTCTCCATTTAGAATTTTAGAACGGATTAACAAAAAGAAGTATAAATAAAAAAAGGACGAGAATTTATCCCGTCCTCAAAAATCAAAAGTCAGATCCTGAAACAAGTTCAGGATGACACAGTAACTTCTCAAAAAATGGGTACTATTGTGGAAGTGTGGAGAACCTCAGTCTAAAACTTATTTATCCGTCAGTGCAACCACACCGGGCAGATCTTTGCCTTCGAGGAACATCAGACTGGCGCCACCACCGGTAGAAACATGGGAAACAGCTTCTTCAAGACCGGCCTGTTTAATAGCTGATGCCGAGTCACCACCGCCAATAATCGTCGTTCCACCAAGTTTCGTTGATTTGGCAAGAGCTTCAGCAACTGCATTGGTTCCATCCGCATAATTTTCCATCTCAAAAACGCCCATGGGACCATTCCAGACCACCGTCTTTGCATTTTTGATGATATTCCCGAACGCAATAGTGGTCTGTGGGCCAATATCAACGCCCATCCAGCCGTCTTCAATACCATCCTCGTCAACAACTTTGTGCTCGGCATCATTTTTAAACTCTTTTGCCGCAACCGAATCCACAGGTAGTACAAAATTGACACCCTTTTCATCGGCTTTCTGCATCAATTCTTTGGCTAAGTCAACTTTATCATCTTCAACCAATGAATCACCAATGGGTAGTCCTTTTGCTTTATAAAACGTGTAGGTCATGCCGCCCCCAACGAGAATGCTGTCCACTTTGTCCAGTAGATTTTCAATCACCCCAATCTTATCAGATACTTTAGCTCCCCCCAGGATTGCAACAAATGGTCGGCTGGGATTATTAATCGAATTATTCAGGTACTTAATCTCTTTTTCCAATAGATATCCCGACACAGCCGGCTGCAGAAAACGAGTAACGCCAGCTACCGAAGAATGCGAACGGTGGCTGCTTCCAAACGCATCATTACAAAACAGGTCGCCATGCTCGGCTAATTGCTTACAAAACTCTTCATCATTAGCTTTTTCTCCCTTATGAAAACGAACGTTTTCCATTAGGACAATCTCCCCATCTTCGGCCTGATCGATAGCATTTTTCGCCTTCTCTCCAATGCAATCCGCGGCAAAGTGTACTTTTGTATCGACCAGCGTCTGCAGGTGCTTGGCTACCGGTTTTAGGCTCAATGACTTGTCAATCTCTCCACCGGGTCGTCCAAGATGGCTCATCAGGATAAGTTTACCACCGTTTTCAGTAACATAATTTATAGACGGCAGTGCCTGTACCATGCGATTGTCATCGCCAATTTCTCCATCTTTAATCGGTACGTTAAAGTCCACACGCATTAATACCTTCTTACCTTCAATTTGTACATCCTCGAGCGTCATCTTATCCATAAGTAGCTATAATTTTAAACTGATTAACTAATAATTTCATAGCTGAATTTACCAGCTTATTGAAAGCCGTCCAAACCCACCATCGAACCATGTGGTATCACCTATTGCTTTTGGTGTTCCTCGTCCGGACTGTTGATCTTTATCAATATCATATGAAATACCGGCAAGCAAATAAAAATGAGGGCTAAACCGATAACCAATCGAGTAAGTAAAACGGGCGTTATAATCCCTGACAATGCTGTATGTTCTTCTGAAATCAAAACTACGTACCCCGTTAGATGCTTTTTCTCCCTGTGGTCGACTGCACTCAGCATGAAATTCCAATCCGGTCCTCAGCCCTGCCTTAGCAGGATCATAAAACACCCTGCTTTTAACACTAATGGGGTTCTCCAGATAATCGAACGGAACGCGCTCAAAACGGTGTCTCCTTAAATCTCCGGGCACCTTTTCTCCCTGCAAGCGATCAATATCATGTCCATACCCCAGCCATTGTTCCAAAACAAATGATTTAATTCTACCGGTGGCATAAAGGCCCAACTGATTAGTAATCTGCCAGTTGCTAAAATTAAGGTCATAGTTAGAATTCAATGTGGGCTTTCTTTTTAATTTTGAAAAGGTTCGCTGATATGTTAATCCAACGGTAAAAAGCGGGTGATCATATTCAACTAATCCTCCTAAATAATGTGCCCACTCTTCATCAATATAGTTACTGGTATCTGCATGTACCTCTACTCTCTTTCGCGAATATGTTTGCAAGCCCCCCATTAGCTCAACCTTAAACCTGTTGGATTGCGAACTCGTATACTTCACCGAAAACAGTTCCGGACTGTTGGAATACTGATGAGTAACCTCGTATCGTTTGTTCCACTTGTTTCGGCTGTCTTTAGCCAAATCCTGAACAATATTACTGCCCCAATCCAAAATACTTGCACTCACTTCAACCATACCGTCATCAAAGTTTCCGTACCGATAGAAAAAAGTGGCGTCAAGATCGGCTTTAACCTGGCTCAGAGTATGGCTTACTCCCAAATAATGCTTGCCGGTAAGATTCCGAGTATAGCCGAGATGAAATAAAAATCGGTTTGCACGGATGTTTTCTGCATGATACCCATTAATAGAAATCTGATTCTTACTATTAATAGTGAGATCACTTTTAATCGTATTTTCAACTGCAAAGTCTGTAGCATTTAAACTGCCTGTCGACATTCGATATGCATTCTGAGCTTGTTCAAAATCATAATCCTGAAATAATGTATATCGATACGTAATTAGATCCAGGTTATGTTCGGGGCTCATTTCGTTAAGATGCTCGCGAAACAGTCCCCGATTAAAATGCGTGCCCCCGTGATTGTGAGAGCGATCCAGCATAAAATTTCGGATCCGCTGCTCCCATCCCAATAGTGTTGCCGTTGAGGTAGAATCCTGTCCATTGGCAGTATGAAAAGGAGAAAGCTGAAAAATGAATACAAAAACACTCAAAATTACTATTCTGGGAGAAAAAAGTTTGTCCATTGATGATAGTCGATATTTAATATTGCTCAATTATTCTAACAAAGAGGATGTTCAGATATTTCTATGGTACTGTAAACTATGAGTACAGTCAAACCCTGTTTTTCTATCCAAAATTAAATATCTTTGACCAATAAATTCCAACGCTAAAAAAGAGATATGGATACCGTTTATTTCGATCACGCCGCTACTACACCGGTGGATGAGCGTGTACTTGAAACAATGACCCCGTACTTTACTGAACACTATGGAAATGCCAATTCTCCCCATGGATTGGGTAACAATGCCAAAGTAGCTGTTGAGGAAGCGAGAGAAAATATTGCCGAAATGATCGGGGCCGAGCCGGCCGAAATTATTTTTACCAGCGGCGGTACAGAAAGTGATAACAGTGCCATAAAAGGCGTTGTTAATGCTACGGGCAAAACAGAAGTCATTACCTCTCCACTTGAACACCATGCGGTGTTGCATACCGCTGAGGCTTTAAAACGTCAGGGTGCTAAACCGGTGTACCTGGAACCAAACTCCAAAGGTATTATTACTGCGGAGAAAGTAGAGGAAGCAATCAACGAGAATACAGCGATGGTTTCGCTGATGCATGTCAATAATGAAATTGGATCCATCAATCCGCTTAAAGAAATCAGCCAAGTTTGCGAGGAGCATGATATTCCTTTCCACTCTGATACCGTTCAAAGCGTTGGTAAAATTCCGGTGGACGTAGATGAGCTCGGACTTGATTTTTTGAGTATCAGCGGACATAAAATCTATGGCCCTAAAGGTATTGGCGTGATGTATATGCGTCACGCCACCCCCTGGCTGCCCTGGATGCACGGCGGCTCCCAAGAACGACGGCGACGGGGCGGTACGCTGAACGTACCCGGAATTATTGGCTTGGCTAAAGCAATGGAGCTGGCTCAAAAAGAGATGGATGACCATCGCAAGCATTTTATCAAACTGCGCAAGCAGCTTGTTAACGGACTTGATAAAACATTCGGTGATCGCTATCAAATTAACGGCGATACCGAAAACGGAGTCCCCCATATCATCAATATTTCTTTCTTAGATCCTAACGGAGATGGCCTTGACGGTGAAATGCTGCTACTGAACCTCGATGTGGAAGGTATCTGCTGTTCTAACGGATCGGCCTGTACTTCCGGCGCTATGGAACCTTCTCATGTACTTGAGGGTATCGGCTTGGATCAGAAGACAGCAAACTCAAGTATCCGTGTAAGCCTTGGCAAACAAAATACCGCAGAAGAAATCGATTACTTTGTAGAAAAGTTAGAAGTAGTCGTAGAACGAATGATGAAATCTGTTAAAGCATGAGTTTTAAAAAGCGAGTTTGCGTTTATTGCGGATCAAAAACCGGTAATAATTCGTCCTTTATTCCTCAAACCAAAGCATTGGGACATGCCTTGGCATCCTACGAGATTGGGTTGGTGTATGGCGGCGGTTCAGTGGGATTAATGAATGAGATCGCCAATGCCACTCTTTCTCGCGGCGGACAAGTTCACGGTGTTATTCCCCAGCATTTGTATGATATGGAGGTCGCCCACGAAAATCTTACAGCCCTGCATATTACTGATACCATGCACGAACGAAAAGCAATGATGGCCGAACTTTCGGATGCATTTATTGCCCTGCCCGGTGGCTTTGGAACTTTCGAAGAGCTGATGGAAGCCATTACCTGGCTTCAACTTGGCATCCACGATAAAACAGTCATTATATTCAATATTGATGGGTACTACGATAAGTTGATCGAGTTTATCGATGAGGCGGTGAAAAGTAATTTCATTACTGAAGATAATAGAACACTGCTAAAAACCGGAAACACCATCGAAGAATGCTTAGATCATCTTCCGTTTCATGACCAATTAATCTAATAGGACTAACCAAAGGTTGTCAGTCCCGGTTTATACCATCCCAATAAGGTACTGATAATGACGAGAATATATACGCCAATAGAAAAACGGTACGCAGCACTCCACATTTTTACGGAGAGCTTTTCTGGATTGGGATCATCTGATTGTAGCCGCTTCGCAAGTGCCCTACTTTTGCTAAGATCGATAGCAATCAACAGAAGAATGATTATAAAAAGCAGTTGTTTCAATGCCAGCCAGGGATAAAGCTGAACATCGAACCATCCCCACTGCGGACCTTGTGAAATACTCGACAGTACCCATCCGGAAATTATTATTCCTCCCGCGCCAACCATAGTTCCCCACTTTGTCAGCATCCGCTCGGTTTGTATCAATTTATATGTAGTGGATGCACCTTTCGCTTTATATATCCTAAATCCGTATACCAGGCTCCCAGCAAATGCACACAGCCATATTAGGTATGAAAGAATGTGAATCCAACGAAAGAGCTCGTACAACATTAATAACCAGCTTAGTTGGAGAAAATGTCATCAATAAGATGACCGTATTTATCCTCAACAATACGGCGCTTAATTTTCAAAGTAGGGGTTAACTCACCCGACTCAACCGTAAATTCATTAGACACAATGCGGAAATCTCTGATCTTTTCATGGGAAGCCAGATCTTTAGAGTAGCTTCGCACCTCTTTGTTATAAATTTTCTGAATCTCATCTTTTTGAATCAGATCCTCGATAGAATCATATTCAATGCCCTCCTCCTCAGCATGAGCTTCAAGCGCCTCGAAATCCGGTACTATCAAGGCAGCCATATAGGGCTGACGTTCCCCAACTACCACCAGCTGATCAATCCATTTGCTGGTTTTAAACAGATCCTCAATCGGTCCCGGATAAATATTTTTGCCGCCGGCATTTACGATCATATGCTTGATACGATCGGTAATCTGCAGCTTCCCATCCACAAATTTACCCACATCACCGGTATGCAAATAACCGTCATCATCGATCATTTCACGAGTTGCTTCTTTATTTTTCCAGTATCCCTCCATCACATTGGGACCTTTGCACAAAATTTCTCCCTGCTCAGAATCCTGATCCGTCGGGTAATCTTCACCGCTGATCTCAGTAATAATTTCACTGTCCTCCAGCCGCTGAATAGCAACGGTTACACCGGGTAACACCTTACCAACCGTACCCATCTGTTCATCGCCGTAGGTATTACAACACATAACGGGTGATGTTTCTGTTAATCCATAGCCCTCAATGATATGGAGCCCTGCTCCCATAAAGAAATGGCCAATCTCTGCCGGTAAAGCAGCTCCACCCGAAACAAAAAAGCGAATACGTCCACCGGTACGTTCTTTTAACTTATCAAAAACCAGCTTATCGGCCAGTTTTTTCTGCACAGATACAAGTCCGCGTTCACCGTCAGCATACTTACGACCTACTTTCTGGGCCCAATTGAAAATTTTCTGCTTAACAGCACTCCCCTCTTCCACGCTTTTAGCAACAAGATTATAGATCTTTTCAAACAGTCGTGGCACACTCATAATAATGGTGGGATGGGCTTCTGTCATGTTTTTTGCCACCGTATCCACACTTTCAGCATAATAAATTTCTGCACCGCCGGCCATCATCGCGTAATAACCCGCCGTACGCTCAAAAGAGTGACAAAGCGGCAAAAAGGAAAGGCAACGATCATCATCCATAATTTCAATCTGTTGATGAGCAGCCTTAATATTACTGACGATATTTCGATGAGTCAGCATAACTCCCTTTGGCTTGCCGGTTGTTCCCGAAGTGTAAATGAGTGTTGCCAGATCTTCTGGCTCGATTGTCTTACTGCGACGAGCAATTTCATCTTTCTGTTTGGGCAATTCCTTCATTCCCTCAACCATCACCTTATCAAAAAGTGATACATACTCATCATCCAAATAGCTCGAGATGTTGGGTTCATCGAAGGCAATCACCCGATTCAAATCCTCACAATTATCAAACACTTCGCGTGCCTTTTTAAGCTGAATACCCGTGGAGATAAAAAACATTTTTGCTCCCGAATCCTTCAAAATATATTCACACTGTTTGGGTGGCAATGAGGTATAAATGGATACATTAACAGCCCCAATTAGTTGTAAAGCCAAATCAACAACAGCCCACTCGTAGCGGTTCTCGCTAAGGATAGCTACTCGGTCCCCGGCTTCAATACCATGTGTAACCATATAAGCAGCCAGCGTATGTGTATCTTCATGAACTTGATCCCATGTGATCGTTTCATAAGGCTCATCCGTTTGCGGCTTTCGTGCAAAAGCCGTCTTTTCAGTTCCCTTATATTTTTTGGATAAATTAAGGAACAGCTCAGTCAACGTTTCAAAAGCTACAACTGTAGGCATAAAACTAAAATTAGTTACGGTTAAAAACCCTGATCACAAACTATTTGTAATGCTCGAATATAACATTCTGAATTGAAAATTCAGCACAGGTCAGCATTCCGGGTTTTCCTATTCGTTTCAGACATAACGATTGAATTTTTTTAGGAAGTCCAATTCCTTATATTAAAAGAAAAATTTGACCCTCTTTTTATGGCTCATCCGGCAAGTGAAGAAACAATTGATTTAGTTAAGGAGATTTTCAGCTCATACCTAAAGGAGCACAACCAACGGCAAACCCCGGAGCGGTTCATGGTTTTGGAAGAAATTTACCGTGCCGACGGACATTTTGATGCCGATGATATCTTTTTCAATATGAAAGAAGGTGGTACCCGCGTCTCCCGAGCAACGGTATATAATACGCTTGATCTTTTAGTAGAATGCGGATTGGTTCAGCGCCAGCAGTTCGGTGAAAATCAATATTATTATGAACGTGCTTATGCCTACCAACAGCACGATCATATTATTTGCAAAAAGTGCGGGACGGTCTTAGAATTTTGCGATCCCCGTATTCAGGAGATCAAAACGATGATGGAAAAAATCCACAAGTTCAATATTACGGGTCACTCTCTCCACTTTTTCGGTACTTGCCAAGATACCGAAGCCTGCGAAAAACGTCAGCAAGAGCAAGTAGGCAAAAAGAAATCAAAAGTTAACTCATAGTTACATACTGATCTTATTTCTTAATTGATGATTATCCGGGCCGAGCCTGAACATCTTAAAGCCATAAATACTATCTACAATCAGGCGGTAGCAGATGGATTACGTACGGCCCATACCCAGCCAGTTTCTCTAAAACAGCGTAGAGAATGGCTCAATAATCATCCCAAGAATACCCACCCTGTTTTTGTTTATCTGGATGGTGATACCGTGCTTGGCTGGCTTTCTGTCTCACCTTATCGCTCTGACCGACAGGCATTGAATGAAGTGGTTGAAATAAGCTACTATGTGGATTATGATCATCACGACCAGGGTATTGCTACTGAGCTCATGGAGTATGCCCTTCAATTTTGCCGGAACTCCAATTACCGACTTGCAGTATCTATTTTAGTTAGTGGAAATAAACCCAGTATTGCTCTCCTCCAAAAGTTTGACTTCACCGAAGCTGGGCGCATTCCGCATGCCCTTCATTTCGATGATGAGTATCGAGATCATCTTTATATGTATCGGAAGCTTTAATAATACTCATTTTCAAAACTATCAAGTTCACCAACTGTCAACTTATATCAATATTAACAAACCTATTTAGATCCTAAAACAAGATTAGGATGACATAATAACCATCGTTTTTCTCATTCCGTAGCTCTGCTGCGAAACGCAGTATTTACACAGAATCGTAATATATTAAATCTGGTTCCACAGCCCCCTCGCCGAAGCCCCATCAAATATATCCATAAAATTCTAATAGGCTTTGTGACAAGCTATATTTAAATTATTTCTGCCACGGTGATTAAGGACCGTGGAAACGGTCGCTCAAAAGGATTTGGGTTCGTAGAAATGGAAAATGACAACGAAGCCCAAGCTGCTATCGATGAGCTCGATGGAGCCGAAATCAATGGCCGAACTGTTAAAGTGAACAAAGCGCGTCCCAAAGAAAAAGCTGGCAACCAACGATAAGTTTTACCTTTTAATTCATTAAAAGCCCCGGAATTCTTTCGGGACTTTTGTGCCTAGTAGCCATCTCACTATTGATAGGGAGTTCCAATTGGTATCTGAAATTTGTATTTTATATCATCATATAATGATATATTAATATATTATGGATACTGAACAGTTATTGATCGATGAACAAGCCATTCAAATAAAAGCGAAGTTATTTCGCGGCTTTGCAGATCCATCGCGACTGATGGTCATTGAAGTACTTCGCAACGGAAAGAGAAGTGTGGGAGAATTAGTTGAAATTACCGGACTTTCTCAACCAAATGTTTCAAATCACTTGCGCTGTCTTGCTGATTGCGACTTGGTTAAAAAAGAACGAGACGGACGTTATATCTATTATAGACTTAGTGATACACGCATAACAACGATCCTGCAGAAGTCCGAACAACTTCTCTCAGAAGTTGCCGAAGGGGTCTACGATTGCACGCGATACGAATCAACAAATGAATAAGTAAACAATGAGTAAGAAAGAAATTCAACTCACAGTTAAGGGCATGGATTGCTCGGGCTGTGCTAATAATGTAAAAAGCGCACTTGAACAGCTTGAGGAAGTAGAGTCTGCGGAAGTCTTCCTTTCAGCCGAGAAAGCTAAAATTCAGACAAAAACCGACCATCCTGATCTCCAGATCTTTAAAAAAGCCGTCGAGGACATTGGCTATCATATTCCTGATGAAGAAAATAATAAAGGGGAGTACGGCGACCCATCTCTCAAAGAAAAAGCACAAAAATCTTTTCGATTATTCGGGCTCGTTTTCGGGGCAATCTTACTGGTAGTTATAGCCGGTGAATGGCTGGGACTTTTTGAAACATTAACGCAGTGGGTTCCATTCTGGGCCGGTACTTCTCTCGTACTCTTAATGGGATATCCCGTCTTTAAACAGGTTGTTGTAGCCGCTAAAAAGGGACTCGTCACCCCACACGCTTTAATGGCTCTGGGATCACTTACGGCTTTGGCAGCCGGAGAATGGGTAACGGGTGGCATTGTCGTATTTTTTATGCGTACCGGCGATTACATCGAAAGCTACACCACCGAAAAGGCTCGGGATTCTCTTCGCTCACTGACAAAACACGCACCGGAGACCGCTACTGTATTACGGGACGGTACTGAGCAAGAAATTCCCATTGACCAAGTAAATCAGGGAGATAAAATCCTCGTCCGTCCCGGTGGTAAAATCCCCGTCGATGGTACTGTAATCGACGGACAGGCTACCATTGATGAATCACCTATTACCGGTGAATCAATGCCAGTTGAAAAGGCAGAAGGATCCAATGTTTTTGCATCTACCATAGCACAGGGTGGTTTTTTAACCCTGCGAGCCGAAGCAGTCGGAAGTGATACCACCTTTGGTAAAATTATCAATATGGTGGAAGAAGCCGAATCCCGAAAAGGGGCTGTACAGCGTTACGCCGATAAGTTTTCGGCCTGGTATCTGCCGGTAGTATCTCTCATTGCCATATTGACCTATCTCATCAGCGGCGACCTAATGGCAACTGTTGCCGTTATGGTAGTGGCCTGTGCCTGCGCTTTTGCTCTTGCTACCCCCGTAGCCCTGCTGGCTTCGGTGGGATCCAATGCCAAACGCGGCGTGCTTATCAAAGGCGGAAAATATATTGAAGCCCTTGCCCGAGCTGATGTTTTACTAATTGATAAAACCGGGACTCTTACTTTTGGCCGACCCGAAATTTCGGACATCACTCCACTCAATGGAACTACTGAGGGCGAACTGCTCATCATGGCTGCCAGTGCCGAGCAGTATTCTGATCATCCACTCGGTAAAGCCGTTGTTGAAGCAGCTCAAAAACGTCACCTGACCCTCTCTAAGCCGGAGAATTTTGAAGAGATTACAGCAAATGGCGTTCGTGCTTCATTTGATGATCACACTGTGACCGTTGGGAATGAGCGTTTGCTTGAAAACGACAAGAAAAATGTCCAAAAAACTATCAACAAAATTAAAGAAGAAGGCAAAACAGCTATCATCGTACAAAAAGATGGGCTGCCCATTGGTCTGCTTGCTGCCCAAGACACTGAACGCTCTGAAGCAGGCACTGCTCTTAAAAATCTCCGCGAACAACATTCGTTTAGTGCTGTTGAACTTTTGACTGGAGATAACACTGAAACCGCTCGTCATTTGGCAAAGAAGTTAAATATCGATTTCAGAGCTGAACTGTTACCTGAAAACAAAATCGATATTGTAAAACAATATCAATCTAAGGGTCGAACGGTAGTGATGATCGGTGATGGCGTCAATGATGCCCCTGCCCTCGCTCAAGCCGATGTGGGTATTGCTATGGGTACAACCGGTACCGATGTCGCCATCGAAACGGCAGACATAACCCTAATGCGCGATGACTGGAACCTGGTCCCCGCCCTTTTTACATCCGCCAACAAAACAATGAACATTATTAAGTGGAATTTTGGATTCACAACCGCTTATAATTTAGTGGGACTTTCCCTTGCGGCATTCGGCATCCTCCCTCCCGTTTTAGCCGCGGCCGCGCAGTCACTACCGGATGTGGGTATATTGCTTAATTCATCACGATTGATAAAAAATTAAGTTGCTTTGGCCGATTCAACCATCAACCGCTATAATCGTAAAGCACAAAAATATGGGCAAAGATGGCAAAAATATCTCGACCACACCCACCAAAGACTACTCAACTATATTGAAGTTGATCCGTCAGATATCATTTTAGATCCCAGCGGCGGTACTGGATTACTTACTCAAAAGCTTATCGACCAAAATTATTCTTTTGACCGTTTTGTAGTTAATGATCCCTCGGATAAAATGCTTGCAATAGCCCGCCAACGGCTGTCCGGAAAATCCTCAATCAGCTTTGATAATCAGAAAGTACAAGATCTCTCATATCCGCAAAATTATTTTACCAAAATTATCTGCTTGAATTCTTTTCACTTTTATGAAAAACAGCAGCAGGTTTTAAATCAGTTTTATAACATCCTGAAGCCAAGCGGCAAACTCTATATTTTGGATTGGAATCGAGAAGGTTTCTTTCGGATTTGTAACCAGTTTATAAATTGGACAAATACAGAATTTATAAATACTCGTTCGCTACCTGAACTACAGCAAATGATGACCGGTACCAAATTTAATATCCAAACATCACACAGCTGGAACTGGCGATACTGGAAGTTTATGTTTGTCGAAGGAGTTAAATAGAAATCAACTTGGTGCTGTTTAAATCGAATCCTATCTTTAGCGCGAACTAAATTTCAAATATTTATTAGTACGATGAAACGTTGCGCCTTTCTTTCGATGGACAACCTCGATGATTTTGAAGTCTATGATCATCTGCTTCTTGAGCCACTCAAAGAGTTAGGATGGCATGCTGAGGAGATTTCTTGGCGTAGCAATGATATAAATTGGAATAGCTATGATGCCGTCATCATTCGCAGTCCCTGGGATTATCAAAAGGAACCCCAGGCTTTTTTAGATGTGCTGGCCGAGATCGAACAATCGGATGCAGTGCTCGAAAACAGTCTTAAAATCGTCAAATGGAATATTGATAAAACCTATCTTCGCGATCTGGAATCTCGCGGCATTAAGATCGTCCCAAGCCTGTGGTATCAGAAGTTTAATACAGATCTATTCCCTTCTGTTTTTACTGATTTAAAATCAGAAGAGATCGTTATAAAACCGACTATTAGTGCCGGAGCTGATAACACGTTCCGTATTCATAAATCGAACTATGGCATTTTTGTTGACGATCTGAAATCCGTGTTCAAAGATCGTCCCTTTTTAGCGCAACCATTTATGAACAATATCACGGAGGAGGGGGAATTTTCGGTTTTCTTTTTTGGAGATACCTACAGCCATACCATTCTAAAAACCCCCAAGAACGACGACTTTCGCGTACAAGAAGAACACGGGGGTAGACTTAAAAAAGTAGAACCCGAAAAGCATCTCCTCAAAACCGCCCGCACAATGCGTGATATGATTGAACCCGAACCGCTCTATACCCGCGCCGATTACGTCCGGACCCCCGACAACACCTTTGCACTGATGGAGCTTGAACTCATCGAGCCATCACTCTACTTCAACATGGATCCGGAATCGCCCAAGCGGTTTGCAAAGGCTTTTGATAAATGGATGACCCAAAAGCTCTCTATCCAAGATCAAAAATAAAAAAAGGTCACACTACAGAGCAGTGTGACCAGAATAAATGGAGCAAATCGGAAACAATTTTTAGTAAGTTTATTCGTAGATTTTCAACTCACTACTTAATACTCATAACTTACTACTAAAACACACTACGTAAACACATCTTTTATCTTAGAGAAGAATCCTTTGCCGTCATCTTCTTTATTTGATGCCTTGAAATGCTCATTACCTCTCAGCGCCTCTACGTGTTCGCGCTCTTCATCGGAGAGATCTTCAGGCATATATACATTCACTCTCACATATTGATCTCCAATACCTGAGCGATTAAGTCCATGAATGCCTTTCTCGCTCATTCGCAACAACTTGCCTGGTTGAATACCTGCTTCAATATTTATTTTTGCTTTGCCTTTGAGCGTCGGTACCTGTACTTCGGTACCCAGGATTGCGTCGGGAACGCTCAGTACCAGATCATAATAAATATCGTTGCCGTCGCGCTCAAAATGCTCGTGCTCTTTTTCTTCGATCAATACAACTAATGATCCCGCTTCACCGCCGCGCTTACCGGCATTTCCTTTTCCACGCAGGGTTATATAATTGCCTTCGGATACGCCCGAGGGGACATTTACTTTAACAGTCTTCTCACCTCGGTAGCGACCTTCACCATTACATTTCGAACATTTATTGCGAATAATACGACCTTCGCCACGGCAATCGGGACACGGCTGCACATTTACCATTTGGCCGAGCATCGTTTTGCGAACCTGTCGCACTTCGCCTGTACCATTACAAGTACCGCACATCTCAAAATCTTCTTCCGATTCCGCACCGGTACCATTACACTCATCACATTTGATATGCTTTTTAACCTTTAACTTCTTCTCAGTGCCAAAGGCAATTTCTTCAAGTGAAAGCTCAATGCGCAACTTCATATCCGAACCGGGCTGACCCGAAGAGCGACGTCCGCGCGAACGACCGCGTCCGCCCCCAAAATCACCGCCAAAGATATCGCTGAATCGGCTAAAAATATCTTCAAAGCCGACATCTTCGAATCCACCGGCACCGCCTCCAAATCCACCGCCATTTACACCGCGATGGCCAAATTGGTCGTACCGTTGACGTTTTTGCTCGTCCCCCAGCACTTCGTAGGCTTCTGAAGCTTCCTTGAATTTTCGTTCAGCTTCCGGATCATCAGAATTACGATCCGGATGAAACTTCATCGCTTTCTTTCGATAGGCTTTTTTAATTTCATCATCAGATGCATCTTTGCTTACGCCGAGTACGTCGTAATAGTCTAATTTAGACATGTGTTGAACTAACTAACCTTATAAATTTATTCGCTTACAATTACTTTTGCGTGACGGATGGTACGATCACCCATACGATAACCGCTCTCCACAACATTGAGAACAACATCACTGCCAATACTGTCATCTTGGGGCTTTTGCCTCATCATAGCATCGTGCAGATCTACATCAAACGGAACGCCTTCTTCATCAATGCGTTCCACACCGTATGTATTAAGCACTTCTTTAAATTTACTGGCTACAAGATTTACACCATCCATCAGAGTATCATTAACCTCGAGCTCTTCAGCCGCCTTCAGCGTACGCTGCAGATCATCGTTGATCTCCAGAAAATCTTCCAGCGCATTAGCTTTAGCCGTTTCATAAACCTGCGAACGCTCCCGCTGTACTCGCTTGCGATAATTCTCCAACTCAGCGGCTTTTCGCAAGTGGTTATCTTTTGCTTCAGCAAGTTCCTCTTCTAATTGCTGTACTCTCTGATCGCGTGCAACAAGCAATTCACGCAGCTCATCTGCTTCAAAATCTTCGTACTGAGAATATAGCTCCTCAGTTTTCTCATTTTGTTGCTCAGCCGACTGCTCTTTTTCGGCCGCCTGTTCTTCAGTTATATTTTCTTTGGATTCGCTCATGTGAAACTAAATTAACAATTAAATTCTATTTTTGTTCTTTAGGGTGCAAGAATGCAAATAACATGCCATCACCCTATACCTCTAAATCTGCTGACAAAGTTACGGAAGTTCTATTTCCCAATAAAAGGAAAGATTCAGAGTGTCAGCTTTTTGTATTAATATCTAACGCACCAACACAACAATTATTCGTCATCTTCTTCGTAGAAAAACTCCAGCATATTTCCGTCGGGATCGGATATAAATACAAATCGTCCCCGCTTGCGGTTTGCCGGTCCACTTAAAATAGAGACTTCTTTTTCACGGAAATAATCTGCCATCTCGTCAACCTCTTCCTCCGAATCCAAGAAAAATCCAAAATGATCTACGCGGTAGTCCCTTGATTCCGGATCATAGCTTGTTTCTGCCTCAACCAACACCAGCGTATCCTCTTCGCCAACCTGATACACCGCCATGCTCTTTCCCATTTTGCGAAGGAGATCAAATCCCAGAATATCCCCGTAAAACTCTTCTGCACGCTCAATATCATTTACTCGAATGGTGATGTGATTAATACCTGATGGACTAAAATCTGCCATAATAATTTTATCTATTTATTAATAAATTCTAAAAGTGTTGATAAAGAAAATTCTCAATTATTATTCATTTTCCAACGCAGCTAAGTATAGTCTTTTTCCGCCTCAATTTCAGCCTGTCTAATTATCATAGACAGTCGATATAGTTAATAAGTTTTTGTTACTTTTGGTGGGATTTTAAAACTGAAAACCCTAAAACCCGACAACTGTTGAGTACCCTCTATATTGTTGCAACACCCATTGGAAATCTCGAGGACATCTCCGAGAGAGCTATAAAAACACTTAAATCGGTTTCCTATATCGCCTGTGAAGATACGCGAACCTCAGGCGTGCTGTTGAAAAAAATGGGGATAGAGGCAAATACCTTTGCCTTTCATGCCCATAACGAACATCAAAAGGTAGAACACTTGCTCAATATTTTAGATGCACGACAAAATGTAGCCATCATCTCTGATGCAGGTATGCCCGGTATTTCCGATCCAGGATTTTTAGCTGTTCGTGCTGCTCATCAGGCCGGACATTCGGTCTCCGTGATTCCCGGTCCTGATGCTGCTACAACCGCTCTTGTTGCCAGTGGATTACCGTGCGACAAATATGTGTTCGAAGGTTTTCTTCCACAGAAAAAGGGACGTCAGAAACAGCTCAAACAACTGGTAGATGAACAGCGCAGCATTGTGTTGTATGAAAGTCCTCATCGCCTGATGAAACTACTCGAAGAACTGCGTAAATATATGGGCGACCAGCGTATGATGGCAGTCTGCCGCGAACTTACTAAAAAGTTTGAGGAAGTGGTTCGCGGATCAATAAAATCGGTGTATGATACTTTTCAGCTACGGGATGAAATTAAAGGAGAAATAGTCGTTATTATTGCTCCAAAAGATTACAGCGAATGAAATACTCAATCCAACAATTTTGGAATAGCAGCTGGACGCTAAGCATTACTTCGGGAATCCTACTGGGGTTAAGCTACCCCCCGGTACCTCTGTCCTTTCTTATCTTCCCGGCATTCCTGCTGGTCTTCCGCATTATTGACCTTTCCGATTCCGCCCGCGAAGCAGCTTACAAAGTCTATCCGGCATTTCTCATTTGGAATATTATTACCACCTACTGGCTGGTGATGGCGACGGTAGCCGGTGGAATTGCTGCAATTCTGGCCAATGCCGCGGTAATGACCATCCCCGTGATGCTACAGTATAAAGTACAGCGACAAAAACTGAGTCCCTGGCTTATCGCCCTGCTGCAAACGGCCTTTTGGCTATCTTACGAATTTCTGCACCACCAGTGGGATCTGGCCTGGCCATGGCTCGCGGTTGGAAATGCATGGGCCAATATGCCACAATTAGTACAATACATCTCGGTAACCGGCTACTGGGGCATCTCATTCTGGGTGATTTTTGCCACGGCACTTGCATACCAGCAGCTGCAAAAGCCCAAGCAATCCACAAAAATTGCACTTGTTTCGATACTGCTGATATTTCCTGCTTGGTCCATTTCAATTTCCGCTTTTGAAAGCGAAACTGAACCCGAACGAACCCATGAAGTGGTCGTTGTCCAACCCAACTTTGACTCTTACGAACCCAACGGTGGATTTGACAGTGCCCAAGAAGCCAACGATCACCTTCTGTCACTGACTGACTCTGTAATCACCGAACAAACCCAGCTAATCGTCTGGCCGGAAAATGCCGTGCAGAATCAAATTTTAAACATCAATGGGTATCGAAATTTTTCGGACCGGACAAAAAAGCAACTTAAAAATTATGCTGATAAACAGGATGCCACACTCATTACCGGGGCTACCTTTTTTGAATTCTTTGAGAATGATATCCCTGCCCTCACCTACGAAGATCAACGTGGTTCATATCTGCCGTTTAATGCAGCACTCGGCTTCTATCCCAATAAAGAAATGGAGGCGTACCGCAAACACAATTTGGTACCCATCGTAGAACGCATTCCATTCGTCCACTTTTTAAATACCATCGATGTTTTTAGGTGGGTTAATTGGAATCAAATTCAGGGCTACGGTAAGGGGCATCGTCCCGATCAGTTTTTAGTAAATGGCACGGCAACCCCGGCACTTATATGTTACGATTCAGTTTATCCAAGCTGGATCCGCAACTATGTGCGAGAAGGATCGGGCTATCTGACGATCATCACTAACGATGGCTGGTGGGGCAACACCAGCGGACACGAGCAGCATTTTGCTTACGCACGGCTACGTGCCATCGAATTTGACCGATGGATTGTTCGTAGCGCTAACAATGGTATTTCGGGCATCATCGCGCCGGACGGCTCCATCAAAGTGGAAACGTCCTACTGGAAAACAACTGCATTTAATTATGAAGTACCGGTACTTACATCCCAAACATTATATACTCGTTTCGGAGATTGGCTACCCTATTTAATGATAACGCTCTCGATTTTCGGAATAGGGTTTTCACTTTGGAACAAGAAAGAATATTCACTTTAAAATATTATTACTCAGATCCGCTAAGTTTCCAAATTTTAGGGGATCTTTTCCATTTCATAGCCATAAATTCAGCTTTACTAAACTTGTAATTACGAATCCTGTCTAATTAGAACGAATGGAGACTACAATATTGAACCGGATGTCGTGATCAGTTCGGCCGTACACTCCTGATGTTTTGGGAACCAGCTTACTATAATTGTATTCAAAATTGGCCTGTATCATCTGTGAAAACTGGTATCCAATAACGGCCGACCCGTTGATACGCGCCTGTCCACCGGTAACCGTACTTGAGAACTCAGCCCGATCGGGATCTTTGATAATCTCATCAGGCCCGGCGGTAAGGGCCTCGTCAATATCGGAGTCAAGCTCGAATTTCTTCTCCTCGTCTTCGATATAGCTCCCATTCAGCGTAATATCTACAGCATTATCCAAGCGCTTGAAAAACGGAATTTTGAAATTACGGATGGTATAGGCGAAGGTGAGTTTAAGCCCCTTGGACATACGCTCAATCACTGTGGAGTTCGAAAGCGCCAAGCTGGTTACTTTACTCTGTTCATATTGGATATTGGTCCGCAAGTTCGATTTCCAGGTCAAATTTAATCCCACAAGCGGACTAAATCGCTTCTCGATATTAATACTGCTGGGCTCAAACTCGGGTCTACGATTGGTAACAGAATAGGCACCCAGTGAAATATCTGGAAGCAAACTTTGATCGGCATTAAAAACCCATCCCAGACGGTAGGTACCGCTATAATTATGCGATAGAGATGCCCGTGACATCAAATCGCCAAAGTAGGGAATAAACTTTTCTAATCCTGTCCACGTGATACGCCATCCGGGCAACGGAAAGGGTGTAAAATTACGATCGCCAATGGCTCCCTGGCTAAAGGTGAGATATGACTGTCTGAAGTCCTCCTGAAGAGCCGTTCGTCCCAACACTGATCGTCCATCGCTATTGCCGGTAGAATCAGTAATAACGGTGTTATCACCAATATCATCAAAAGCAGTACTTAACTGTTTCCTGAAAAAGTCCTCATAACCGCTGCCAAAAGCCCAGATGCTTGAAGAAATAGAGCCATTCTGCGAACGTACTGTACTACGATTTTGATTGGGATCTATGGTAATTGATTTGGTATTCGTTTCATTCCACTTCGAGTTCCAAGACAAGTCGATGCTTAAATTCTTAAAGGGTTGAAACCGCGACCGCACGGTAATATCATCGGTTAAATTATGATTTGAAGGGAGCTGTAGTGACGACGTTTCACTCGGATTATTAATCAATCGATCAAGCCCAATTTCATTTACAAATCCCGTACGATACGAGAATGGGGGAGAATATTCCCTGCCGCTACGTCCGAACATATCATACAGGGGCGACGTACCTGCATATCCACGTTGCAGCGAACTCTGAGAAATATTAAAAGAAAAGTCCATAGACTGAATACTCAATATTGCCCCCGCAGCTTTTTTTCCAATACTACCAAGGGTTTTGCCCAACTGCTCTTCAGTCAACCCTTCAGTCGTATCAGCCGAAAAAGTATTATTTCTCTCTCTATTGTTTTGCAGATTCCGATACCATTCCATACCGCTCAGCAGACTTCGAATATTGAAATCCAGCGTCTGGTTCAGCGAAAAATTATTCGATACATTTGCCCCCAAGTCTGATCCCCGCGGACTGTTTCTCCACTGATATCCTCCACTGTAATTGGCTGAATAGTTAATCCAATCCAAAGCACTTACCCTGTTTAACTTAGGCTGCCAGCCGGCGGTATACGACTCCTGATAGTTGCTTCGCCTGGATGACAGGGTGTCAAAAACATGATCACTGAGTACATCAAAAGAGGGACGTACCGAATATTGAGTAGAATCAGCTATGGGATTACCCGGATCGGCCTCTTCAATTCCTGCTCGTGATAAATCAAACACGGTGCGAGAACGAAAAGTTGTTTTAATGCTCGGGGTGATATTATATCCAAGGCCAAATTCGGTGTCGTATGTAAAGCTGTGGGATTGCTGCAGCGCATTTTCCAAATCAAGACCGGTAATCCTTCGGAGCTGCTCGTCGTATTCCCGATCCATACCAAACGAGGCGTTGATAGAAGCCGGCGTATATCCCAACTGTATTCCCGCAAATGGATGTATTAACGGCACATTTCCTAAAAATCCCAATGGTCGAAATACCTTTGTTTGTGGAAAACTGTAATTGTACCGTACCGAACCGCTGTAATTCCAGTTATCCTGTCGCTGGTACTGTGGGTTTCTTCGTTCCGTAACATTATAAACATAATTTAACGTTGTTTTATCGAGCGTATATTCGGCCAGACTTGATTGCGATCTCGACTTTGACAAATTGGATACATTGATGGAATAACTCTCAGTTACTGTCTGGCTTTCCCCAATACGCTGATCAATAATTCGTTGTTTCTCAGATTCAGAAATATCATCGCGGGCTTGCACTGCGTTTTCAAATTCCGAGAGCCGAACATCACCCTGATTGGGCAAATACCGGGGTGTCGATGATGAGCGACGCGTAGAGAGTGATACTGGAATATTCCAGCCAAAGCGATCGGGGATAAATTTATGCATATTCACGGTTGAATTGAGATCATACGCCTGCACGTTTGACATACGGCGCTGCCCCAATCGGGAATTAAGAGCTCCGAAGCCATCCGTTTCTCTATTAAAATTTGCGTTCATCGTAGCAAAATCTGCTAATTTCATTTCGGCTTTGGCATTAGCCGCCCACCCCGATTTATTATCAAAACCCGATACGCGAAGCTCATTAAACCAAAACTGTCCATCCAAAGAAGCAATTCCACCGGCATCAGGATTTTGCGGATCAAAAGGGTTTTGGATTCCCATTCCAATTTCTCCCACTCTGTCGAGTGATGGATTTCCTTTAACAGCAATAACCGCGCCCGAAGGT
This sequence comes from Fodinibius sp. AD559, assembly GCF_052712805.1. Taxonomy (NCBI): domain Bacteria; kingdom Pseudomonadati; phylum Balneolota; class Balneolia; order Balneolales; family Balneolaceae; genus Fodinibius; species Fodinibius sp. AD559. Next base: position 277,833 of record NZ_JBQPVW010000002.1, on the reverse strand, counting down.
GCTTCCTGCAACAAATCACCGCGCTCAAAAACCGTATTATTTTCGACCCCTTGTTGGTCGCGCAACTGTTTTAACTCATTAAAAGCCCGCATTAAAATATTCATGCTGTTCTCTTCGTAGAGCCAGACTTCCTCCGCCTCCATCTCACGCTCGGCCTCACTCATTTCACTCAGCTGTTTGGTACTGTAGGGATAATTCGGATCGGAGGGTGAGATAGGTTGGCGATACTCATAATAGTTGTTGGTCAGATCTGTACCAAAGCGGACGACCAGCTCTGCATGATCACGATTATCATATCCCTCACCATGTACAAACATTCGCACATTGGAGTAGTTAATCATATTCAATCCCCCGGGATATACGCGCTTCATCATTTTCAGCTCACCAGGTCCCAGATTTTTCACATTCATGGTGATCGACTGCTCGTTGGCAATGGTCTGTCGCTGACGATCGCGATTCACAGCTCGAATTGCCCCCTCGGGCTGGCGATATGGAATAGGACTCCGCTGGCTGTTTTCCTCGATGTTTACGGATGAAATATTGAACTCCCCCTGTGTTGTACCCTGCTGCTGATGAACATTTTGGGCCGGACGCCATTGACTACCCACCAACTCAAACGTAGCAAAACGCAGGGTAAATGGTTTTTCATACCCTGATAGCCAAACCCTGATATACGAAATGTTTTGGAAGTTTTCGATTCCTCCCACTTTACGTACCCACTCTTCCAGTGGCAGCCGTACCTGGTACCATCGGTCTTCCTGATTCGGACCGTCTACTTTATCCACAATAAAAGTACCCTCCGATCCCGGCTCTAACTCAGAAAAGTCGGCGGGATTCCAGTCAATTTCATACTGGAAATAAGCGTTGTTCTGCTCAACAATGGATGGAGTAATCAACCCCTCAGTATCGGGCTTATTCGTTACGGCCCGCTTTTCTCCCTCGTTTGGCGGGGTATTCCCATCATGATAGCCATACATGCGCAAAAAACGTTCTTGGAGATCACCATTTCCCGCCTCACTCTCTCCATAATACACGTAATCATCGTTTGAGGGATCATCTTCAATCTGCTGATATTGCTCACTTGAAGCCCCATACACCGAAGCCATCTCCTCAAGAAATCCTGAGAATAGATTTTGCTCATTCTTATTGTCAACTCCACCTTCGTTTGGAGCACCATCAAGTCCAACATCTGACAATTCACGCGTATCATTCGAAAACTGTCCCTCCGGAGCCGGCAACGGTGTGGGAATATACGACCGCGACTGTCCACTAATATTATCTTCTTGTAAATCCTGGGGACGGCGAACCAATCCATCCTCGGTATTAGTTTTAAAGTTGGGAACCACATCTTCCGATACCACGCCAATATCAATATAAATCTTGCCTTCATAATCCTGCAGGTCTTGGGCAGATGGAGACTGGCCGTTAGGTAATACAGTCTGCATCCAGAATTCGAGAAACTCAATGTTATTTTGCGTCAGGTCTTCCTGACCCGAAGGCAACGTAGTTGTCATCCCACTCCAGGTACGCTCTGGCTCATCTTCAAGTAGTGTTCGCAAATTTTCGTTGTAGTTATACGGCCCTCGCTTGGTGGGATCAAAATAGACATCCAGGGTACTGATGAAATTTTCTTCGGTAAGCACATCCCGGTTAGGAAACACATCCGTCATCCTGACTTGCTCAGTTTCGGGAGTAAAATTAACTCCTCCCAAAATTTGGTCAATATTTTGTGGGATGCTGTACCAAGAAAAAGTCCCGCGAAGATCGGATCGAGCAATTTTGTCAGCAATATTTGTCGATGGATTCTCTGACGGATTATCTTCAAAAAACATCTCATCCGGTCCATAACCCGGTACGGCCGCAGGTGCTGCCGCAAGATTCCACCGGCTTGGATTCGTAAAACTCAACCCAATATCTGAGCCTTCAAAATCATCAATAAACGAAAGGCCGTTTTCTTCATCTTCAAATAAGCGATCGTTTTCAATCGCATCATTCACCGCACTTGTCTGGGATACGCCCGGACGCAGATGAGCAAATTCCCCACTTACCGTGAAGCTTGAACTTTCTTTGGTCTGCAACAAGGGTACCTGATCAATCAGTCGGGTAAGCCACGGAGTATCAAAATGAGCATTAGCATCGACTCCCACAACCGAGTTATTTACCGGTTCATCACCAATACGAATTTTATCCTGCAGCGGACGCTCTTTAAGATTAAAATAGGTACTTCCCAGCGATATATTATCCGTAAACTGATACTCTGCTCTTAATCCGGTAAAGCTCTTTTTACCTATCTGTGTAAGCTGATTATTTTCGTATTCAATTTTAATTTCCTGCCCGCGTCGAAGATACTGATCATTTAATATTGTGATACTTCCGATCGAATAATCGACGACATAATCGGTTCCTTCCTGTAGCTCGCGTCCGTTAGCAAATACTTTAACTGAACCTTCAACCAACGAATATCCAAGCGAATAACTGGAGGAAATGCTTCCCTTTGAACTTCCCTGAATACGATAAAAGCTATTTTTTGAACTTTGGTTCGCATTTACCCTTTTCTCATTATACAGCTCATCAAAGGTAAGGTCACTTACACGATCAGGCGGGGTCCCGGATTCTATAAGCAATTGTTCAATGCGTGAGCCAAAGGGTTCCAAATAAGGAAAAATAAGGGTACCGGTAGACGGTTCCAATACCATTGTACTAAAATCAATTTTATTATCAGGATTCAACGCTCCCTGCTGGTCAACCCGATCGAGTCCTAAATCCTGCAATAAAATTTGATCGCGCTGTGGTAACGAACTGCTGGGGACATTTTGTTCGGTATATTTGATGTCCAGATCTAATCCATCCTGTGTTAAATTATTCGCTCCCAATGAGTACACATTTTTCATCATCAAATCCCACAAAATATTTGAGGTCGTCACTGTTTGTGGGCGTAATAACTTTAAATACATGCGATCATTACCGCCTTGGCCCATATCCCCCACACTTACCGTTTTGCCTGTCTCGGAATCACGATATTTAAAAGAAACGGCCAATGCTTGCCGTGAACCCAAATTCCGTTTTATAGATATATATCCCAGATTTCGATCTAAACTATAATCAGCTCCCTCCTCTAATGGAACAAAATATCCTTCAACAAATGACGTGGACTCAACCCCAAAACTTTCTGCTGAAATTCCTTTGGAGGGATCCCGATATTGATCCAAAGTCGTCTCATCAAATACATCCTGATCTTCATCAGGTGGTGAATACGTACTGTCCGGATTTTGTACTACACCTAAGTCCCCAAGTGCAATAGCCTGTCGTTCCCCCTCCTGTGACTGCGAAGACTCGCGAAGTACCCACACATTAATTTCCGTGAGCTGTAAAGCCTGTCCCTGCTGCTGTGGATTGGAGACATTATCTTCAAACTCCTGGCGGGTAAAGAAATCAAGAAAAAAGTGTTTGTCGGATTCATAATCGCCCGGACGAATAGAAATTTTCTGCTCTTGTGCTCCCCCAGTTATTGTTTCTGTTTTGCTATCCCCCTCCTGCTGAGATAGCACTGACGTTAATTTCAGCGACCCAATTTGAGCAACAGATTTAACACCGAAAAGAGCACTACCGCCTCGGATCAGCGAGTTGCCTGTTTGCATAGACACGTTCCCCAATTCCAGGCGCTGCAATATCTCATCCTCATACCCATCATAAACAATGTTCAGGCGGTTCATAAAGTCAAAATCGCGTTCGGTATCCCAATCGGTTTGGATAGAAAGCTTATCACCAATCGTACCCTGAATATTCAGCTTCAAACTTTGTTCAAAAGTAGGGTCTATCTGCCGGCGTTGATCTTCCGGAATTTTGGGATTTTCAGTCTTTTGAATAGAGGCCCCCACATTCATATTAGCCGTTCCGTTAATACTCAAGTTGACTTCCGGCTTTCCAAAAATGGTTGTAAAAGTGGACTCCTCTCCACCCGGTATATCAAGATTAAAATCAAGCAAACCCTGTTGGCGCTGATTCTCTGTTCGTTGCTCTTGTATAAGCATCTGCCAATTATTTTTCAGATGACGCCGCTTAGACTCTTTTGCATACTGCTCAAAGCTCATATGAAAACTGGAGGCAACCGGTATCTTATATAACAACCGTTGACTGCTATATGATCCCAGGGAATCGCGCTGCACATAGGTCTCTTCTTGGGGTAGTTGTATATAAAAAAGCTTGGGAGGTACATCCGGGAAGGGATGCGAGATGGAGGGAAGTTTATGCAACCGAGGCAATGTGTCAGGCTGCACAGGCGTTACACGAAGTGAGTCCTGTCCGGCCTGACCCATACTCTGCTCGGGACCTGCCACCATAGCTGCCAAGCAAAAAAGTAAAACAAACGTTGAAAAATTAAATGCTTTGAGCTGCACGAAACCGTTGTAGAATATATTTACATATTATTTCAATCAGTAAACCTATGGTAGCGATCCTGTATATACAGCTCCTTATTTTTATTGAAATGACCGTGTCCCCATGCACTCAGCAGAATTATAATGGATTCCTGCTTTCCATAAAAATACAAACTCTGGATTTGTAGTCATAATAAATATCCATTTTGTAAAGAACCCATATAGACCTAATTTTAGGCTTCCTAAATCAATCAACAATATGCGATTACTACCCAACAAATTACAATTAGATATTCTTAAGCGGCATATAGGTCCCTTCATCTTCTGTTTCTGTACACTGATGTTCCTGCTGCTTATGCAATTTCTAATTCTTTATATTGATCTGCTTATTGGCAAAGGATTACCGCTATGGGTTATTTTAGAGCTTATTATTACAAACCTGGCTTCCATGGTAGTACTTGCTGTGCCAATGGCGGTACTGGTAGCTTCGCTGATGGCATATGGTAAAATTACGGAATTAAATGAACTAACAGCTATCCGCGCCGCAGGCATCAATCCCATCCATGTTATAAATCCCGTTTTGGTTGCATCCATCCTACTTTCCGTTTTTCTGATGTGGTTTTCCAATGATATTCTACCCGATGCCAATCAACGAGCTCGATCTCTTTTTATTGATATCCGTCTAAAAAAACCTGGCTTTGATCTAAAAGAAAATGAATTTTACGAAGGGATCGACAATTATACCTTTTTAGTCAAAGAGATAACCAACGAATCTGATTCCCTTCGTGATGTTACTATATACCAACATCCTACCCGTAATCGTAAAGAAGCCTACATAAAAGCCAAAAAGGGACGACTCACAAGTAAACAAAAAGGACAAACACTCACTCTTTTTCTGAATAACGGATCGATACTTCGAAAACTTGATCGCAGGCAAAAGGGAAAACTGGTCGACGTATTTGAGGAGACCAAATTTGATAGGTATCGTATCAGCTTTGACCTCTCAGATTTAGCCTTCTCCCGCTCCAACCCTGCTGATCGTTCCCGAAACGACCGTACCATGAATGTACAGGCCATGAGTAGCGTTATCGATTCCCTGAATAATCAAATTAAACAACAAAAAAAGCACATCTTAAAAAATAAGAACTACATTTATCCTACCCTTACCAAACTTAATACCGGTAAAAACAAAACATTCAAATCAAGGCAATCAGAGTCCGATACTACAGATTCGCCTTATGAAAGTCAGTATCTGGTACTGCAACAATTACAATCAAAATCTAATCAATTAAGGCTCCACGATATCGGTTTGATGAAACTGCGAAATTATAAATCCTTTATGGAAGAAGTTGTATCAGATACCGAATGGCGGCTCGAAAAAATCGCGCAATACCTGGTTGAAATCCATAAAAAGTTTTCCATACCCATTGCCTGTATCGTATTTGTCCTTCTTGGCGCTCCCATCGGCATGTATACCAAGAAAGGGAACCTGGGATACGCAGCTCTTATTGGTACAGTATTCCTAACATTCTACTGGATCTCTATTATTCAGGGCGAAAAAATGGCTGACCGCCTGTTTATTTCACCTTTTACCGGCATGTGGCTATCAGATATTGTGCTCGGTGCCGTAGGACTTATTATGGTAATCAGCATTAGCACTCCTTTTAAATTTTCAAAACTGTGGAAGTATCGTGACTAAAAAAATTGACCGCTATATCTTTTTTAGGATGTTGACCATCACATTATTTGTGATGATAGTGCTGATATTCATTTTTATCGTTATCGATTTTTCAGAAAACAGTGAAGATTTTACCGATAAGGGAGCCACCTTCGCCCAAATATTTGGGGTGTATTATCTCAATTACATTCCAGAAATAGCCCGCTTAATTATACCTGTTGCCGTATTTATTGCCTGCCTATACTTAACGGGACAAATGGCTGAACGACTTGAAATTACCGCCCTAAAAGCAGCCGGCGTTAGTCTATACCGGCTTATTTTACCGTATCTGGCTTTCGCCTTTTTAATGACAGCCATCATGAGTTATCTGGATGCCTATGTAATTCCCAATGCCAATGAAACACGCATTGCCTTTGAATCTGAATATCTGTCCGGCAAATCGGATAAAGTGGATACAAATCGCATTTTTCGGCAGGAATCCGAAAACTCCATCTTTAAAATAAATTATTTTAATCAAGATAAAGGTACCGGATATCGAGTAGATGTTATAAATTTTGAGGGCGACAGTATCAGCGAAAAGCTATTTATCCAGCGCATGATTTGGCAAGAAGAAAAACAACACTGGAAGCTTGAAAATGTACGAAAACAAACCTTTACCGAAATGGGATATTCCGAAGTACATGTTGATTCTATGGATACAACGCTGAATATCTATCCACGGGATCTGACCCGTAAAACATCGGATATCTATCAGCTCACTTATCCCGAAGCTCAAAGTTATATTCAATCCATCGAGCGCAGTGGCGCTGGAGGCGTCGAGTTGCCCAAAGTTCAGCTCTACGGGCGATATGCCTATCCCTTTTCGATTATTGTTGTGACGATCGTCGGATTTGCTCTGGCTTCGGTTCGGCGGGAAGGTGGCAAAGGATTCTATATCGCGGCCGGTCTGGCTGTAAGCTTTCTATACCTGGTGATGATGAAAGTGATTGAACCATTCGGCGGACAGGGAGAACTTGATCCCATGCTGGCAGCCACACTCCCTCACCTTATTTTTCTGGTTATTGGAGTGAGTATCCTTGTCAACGCTCGGAAATAATCTCAAATTAGCTTACCGAATAGTTTGGAGCTTCCTTGGTAATTTCCACCGTATGAGGATGACTTTCCTTATAAGCTGCCGCAGAAATCTGTACGAACTCAGCCTGCTGCAAGCTTGCAATATCAGGCGCTCCACAGTAACCCATGGCAGCACGCAGTCCGCCAGTCATTTGATGGACAACTTCGCTTAGATATCCTTTATATGGAACACGTCCTTCAATACCTTCGGGCACAAGCTTATTAATATTATCCTCAACGTCCTGGAAGTACCGGTCCTTCGATCCTTGTTCCATCGCTCCCAAGCTTCCCATCCCACGGTACGACTTGTACTTGCGTGATTCATAGATAACCGTCTCACCAGGCGCCTCATCAACACCTGCAAACATCGACCCCATCATAACCGCGTGGGCTCCACCGGCCAGCGCTTTTGGAATATCTCCCGTTTGCTTGATTCCGCCATCGGCAATAACACTAACGCCAGCATCGTGAGCATATTCGGCAACTTCCATCACTGCACTCATTTGCGGCACTCCAACACCGGTTACCACACGCGTGGTACAGATAGATCCCGGTCCAACCCCCACTTTTAGGACATCTGCTCCAGCATCAACAAGTGCTTTTGCAGCTGACTTGGTTGCGATATTGCCGGCAATAAGATTCAGGTCGGGATACTCTTTTTTAACCTCTTTTACCATATTCAACACACCCTGTGAATGCCCGTGCGCAGTATCAATAGTGATGACATCTACGCTGGAATTAACTAATGCCTCAACGCGATCCAATGTATCCGCTGTAACACCAACCGCAGCTCCCACGCGCAGACGTCCCATATCATCCTTACAGGCGTTGGGAAAATTCATCTTCTTCTCGATATCTTTAAAAGTGATGAGTCCCACCAGTTTCATATCATCATCCACAATAGGCAATTTCTCAACCTTATGTTCCTGCAATAGTTTTTCCGCCTCTTCAAGTGTGGTACCTTCGCGCGCCGTGATAAGATTCTCGGTCGTCATGATAGTACTGAGTTTCTTATCCACATAGTGCTCAAATCGTAAATCCCTGTTCGTGACAATACCGATGAGCGTATTGTCATCTTTTACAATAGGGATTCCACCGATCTTATGTTTCTTCATAAGTCCACGCGCTTTGCGCACGGTTTCATCCTTACCCAATGTAATCGGATCAACAATCATCCCACTTTCACTGCGCTTTACCATGCGTACCTGGTCGGCCTGATCCTCAATCGACATGTTCTTGTGTAGCATGGCAATTCCACCTTCGCGCGCAAGAGCAATAGCCAACCGGTACTCCGATACGGTATCCATAGCCGCACTGATGACGGGTATATTGAGCGTAAGTTCAGAAGTTAAATCTACGCTTGTATCTACATCGCGGGGAACAACTTCAGAATGACCGGGGACCAAGAGTAAATCATCATAGGTTAAACCCTGACGTGAAATTCGGTCGAAAGGAGAGGAATTTTCCATGGTAAAAAAGATCTGCAAGTATTGTGGTTCCAGTTTGGGCAAAGATAAAAAAAATGTGGGCGACCTGCTTAACAGAATTCTCTAAAAATTCGTTAATCAGAATCACCCACAACCACTTGCGAACCAAGCGCCTCCCTTTTAAATACTCATAAACTTTTTATATGCAGCGCATCGATAGCCGTATCCAGCGAGCAAAGACCCTCGCGATAATTTTCAATCCAGTAAACCACACGCTGGCGGCGACGATCTACATAGGGATCACAGCTGGAATATTGCCCCTTCAACTCATTAACCATAGCCGATACATCATCCTTGACTTCCAACTTAAGAGCATCGGGAATATCCCCCCATCCCATTAGTTTAAACATTTCCTGAAGCTCACGATGCTCTTTCTCTGCCTCTTTTAAAACCTTACGGAGAACGGGTTCTAAATTAGTACCAAGACTTTTTTGTGTTGTTTTAATCGCGGTATTCATAATGACTTTTTAGGTTTAATTGATCTTCAGTTCTAACCTAATAATCATGAGTGACATCAGTATGTCACCCCTATTTAAATAAAATTACCAAGTGCATATTTAGCTGCAATTTTCTTTTGCCAGGGAGTTGTTTTTTATCCCAAAACCATGAATTTTAAAACCTGTTAAAAGTTACTCTTACACCAACTGTTTACTTATGATGCATTTTTTGAAAGCGCTTTCAATCGCAATTATTACTTCTCTTTTAATTTTTGGTTGCGATATGATGAATAAATTATCAACTGTTTCTTCTCCGGATGGAAACCTCTCGGTCACATTCTCTCTTTCTGATTCCGGGAACCCCCAATACACTGTGCAATATGGCCAAGAACAGGTTATTGACACCTCAGGCCTGGGATTTGAATTTCAAAAACTCCCTCCTTTAAAAGAGGGTCTGCAAATATCAAGCATTGAACGAAGGTCTGTTGATGAAACCTGGCAACCGGTTTGGGGCGAACAAAAGGAAGTCAGTAACCACTACAACGAGTTATTGGTATCACTCAAAGAAACGGATGATCGAGAGCGCGTAGTAAAACTGCGATTCAGAGTTTTTAATGATGGGATTGGATTTCGATATGAATTTCCCGCCCAGAAATCGATGGACGACAGTCTGTTTATTATGAATGAACAAACAGAATTCGCGCTTACCGGTGACCACACCAGCTGGTGGATTCCTGCCGACTACGACAGCTACGAGTATAATTACAAGCAAACAAAGGTAAGTGACATTGATGCTTCAGAATTTGCCGGCGAAAACGAACGTGTTGATCGTCAGATTGACAACTTCAACGCGGCCAATACTCCCATCACGATGAAAACAGAAGATGGAGTATATCTAAGCTTTCACGAAGCAAATTTGACCGATTATGCCGGAATGACGCTGGGGGTAACTGAAGATCTTAAGCTGGTTAGTGAACTCGTGCCTTGGGCCGATGGTACTAAAGTAAAAACCAAAACCCCTTTTTCTACTCCGTGGAGAACTATTCAGGTTAGCAAATCCCCCGGAGCTCTTGCGGAATCATTTTTACTCCAAAACCTAAATGAACCCAATAAGCTGGACGACACATCATGGATAGAGCCGATGAAATATACTGGCATTTGGTGGGAAATGCATATCGGAAAATCTAATTGGAGACTCAAAGAGGCTGCGGAAGGTTCATTCGAAGATCAGGGCGGTTCTAAACATGGAGCTACTACCGAGAATGCCAAAAGATACATCGATTTTAACAACCGAGCCGATATAAAAGGTTTTTTGGTCGAAGGCTGGAATACCGGCTGGGAGTACTGGGGCGCCGACTCGGTGGGCTTTTTCGACTTTACTACGCCCTATCCTGATTTTGATTTGCAAGAAGTGGTTGATTATGCCAAGACAAATAATGTAGCGTTGATCGGTCATCATGAAACATCGGGGCAGGCCGCCCATTACGAAACCAGGCTCGATACGGCTTTCCAGCTCTATCACGATCTGGGTATTCATCATGTTAAAACGGGCTATGCCGGTGGTATTATTCCAAAAGGCGAATATCATCACGGGCAATGGATGGTTCGCCACTACCGAAAAGTAGTAGAAAAGGCAGCCGAATATCAGATTGGAATAAATGCTCATGAACCTATTAAAGGAACCGGTCTGCGTAGAACCTATCCCAATATGATGACCCGTGAAGGCGTGCGCGGCATGGAATACAACGCCTGGAGTGAAGGTATGCCACCTGGGCATACGACTATTCTACCCTTCACACGTGTGCTTAGTGGTCCCATCGATTATACACCCGGTATTTTTGATATCTCTTTTGATGAATATTCGGATGGGGAACAGGTCAAGTCTACCTTAGCAAACCAACTGGCGCTCTATGTCGTGCTGTACAGTCCCATGCAGATGGCGGCGGATCTACCCGAAAACTATTTGACGGATGACGGAGATTTCCACCCCATGTTCCAGTTCATTCGCGATGTAGCTGTAGACTGGGATGCTTCACACGTTTTAGATGCCAAAATTGGTGATTATGTAGTGACTGCCCGAAAAGAAAAAGGTAATAGTACTTGGTTTTTGGGAGCAGTGACAGATGAAAATGAGCGAACAGTAGAAGTACCCCTGGATTTTTTGGATGACGGAAAAACGTACAATGCGACGATTTACAAAGACGGAGAAAATGCGCATTGGGAAGAAAATCCGACTGACTATGAAATCAATACGCAAGAAGTTGACAGCGATACGGTACTTGAGCTCTGGATGGCCCCGGGGGGAGGGACCGCCATCAGTTTTGAGGCTATGTGACTCTAATCCAAATTAATTGATTAAACAAGCCCCACTAATTTCTTTAGTTTAGTGGAGGTTTGCTATTTCTTTATAAAAAAGTACTTCATTCAGGATAAATAGAATTTTTAGCGGCAAGCAGTGTATTTTTCATCAGCATAGCTACCGTCATCGGTCCTACCCCACCGGGCACAGGTGTAATCCAGCTGGCCTTTTCTTTCACACTTTCAAAATCACAATCGCCAACCAAGGTATAGCCCTTTTCCTTAGTTTCATCTGCTACCCGATTAATCCCAACATCTATAACAACCACCCCTTCCTTGACCATCTCTCCTTTGATAAGTTCTGGTTGTCCCGCAGCCACAACCAGAATATCTGCATCAATAGTATGCTTGGTCAAGTCTTTGGTAAACTTGTGGCAAACGGTTGTCGTAGCCTTCCCCTGCTCCCCGCTTTCTTTATTCAACAAGATTGAAATTGGCCGCCCTACAATATTGCTGGCACCAACTACTACTGCATGTTTCCCTTTGGTTGGGATACTATAATGTTTAAACAGTTCGATAATACCGGCAGGTGTACAAGATCGAAAGCTGGGCTCTCCCACTGTTAGACGTCCAACATTCATGGGGTGAAAACCATCAACATCTTTTCGGTAATCTATAGATTCAATAACATCGTGTGCAGATAAATGATTAGGTAGCGGTAACTGAACCAAAATACCATCGACCGAATCATCGTTGTTTAACTCATGAATAGTCTGCTTCAAGGCTTTCGCGGATACCGTATCAGGCAGGCGCATGGTACCAGTTTCAATCCCCACTTCTTTGCAGGCCTTGGTTTTCGCCCCTACATAGACATCCGAAGCGGGATTATTTCCAACAAGCACCACTTGTAGAAATGGCGGACGGTTACCCGCTTCTATCCAATCCTCCACGTCCTTTCGGACTTCGTCTCGGGTTAGTTGTGCAACTTTTTTACCGTCTATTATATTCGCTGACATCAGTAATCGTTATTAAATACTAAAATTATAATTTATTCAATATTCGCTACAAGGTGTATCCCGGCAAGAAATATGCATATTTGCATTGCGTATTATCAACGCTCTATATCATACTTTTTCATTTTGTTGTACATGTGGCTGCGCTGAATATCTATTGCTTCGGCTGTTCGGGAAATATTCCAGTTGTTTTCCTCCAGTTTCCGAATCAGAAATAACTGTTCGGCCGACTCCTTAAACTTCTGAAAAGTCTCTACTTTATCAGCCAAATCTGCAAATGTATCACTTTTTTTGCCCCTGGAAAGCGTTAGCTCTTGTACATCTTCTTTGCTTATTTCAGAATCATCAGCCAACAATCCTAACCGCTCAATACCATTCTGGAGCTCACGAACATTTCCAGACCAATTTTGTTTTTTAAGTTGCTCCAGTGCATCATCCGTAAAATTGATCCCAGAAAACATGATATCTTTTTCGGCTAATTTATGAAGCCAATCTTCGGCCAACAGCGGAATATCTTCGCGTCGTTTTCTTAACGGTGGTACATGGATGGGAATCACATTCAACCGGTGATATAAATCCTCGCGGAATCCACCGGTTTCTATTTCATCTAAAAGATCCTTGTTCGTTGCCGAAATTACGCGGACATCAACCGAAATTTTTTCTGTACCCCCAACGCGGACAATAGCATTTTCCTGCAGAGCCCGCAAAACTTTAGCCTGAGCATCGGGACTCATATCCCCAACCTCATCCAAAAAAAGCGTTCCACCATCGGCTTGCTCAAACTTGCCAATGCGCTGGCTGCTAGCCCCAGTAAACGCTCCTTTTTCGTGACCAAACAGCTCACTCTCCAACAGATCAGCGGGAATGGCCGCACAGTTCACATCCACAAAGGGTTCACTACTACGATCACTTTTTTCGTGAATCCAACGAGCCACAAGCTCTTTACCCGTTCCATTTTCACCAGTAATCATCACCCTGGAACTCGTCTGCGCCACCTTGTTGATCGTCCTCTTGATCTTCTTAATCGCATCGCTTTCGCCAATTATTTTGGGAACCTTTGGAAGGCGTGATTTTATTGACCTGTTTTCTTCAGACAGGCGATGCTGATCCAGCGCGTTGCGTACACTCACCAACAGCCGGTTTAAATCCGGGGGTTTCTCAATAAAATCAAAAGCCCCCTTTTTTGTCGCCTCTACGGCAATCTCAATATTGCCGTGACCAGAAATCATAATTACCGGAAACTGGTAATTCTCATCCTTCAATTTCGACAGGATTTCAATTCCGTCCATGCCGTGCATTTTAATATCCAGCAGCATTAGATCTACTCTATTTTCATCCAGAAGATCAAAAACCTCCTCACCACTTTCTGCTTCAAGCACAGCATAATCCTCAAATTCGAGGATATCTCGTAGTGAATTCCGGATGCTCTTTTCGTCATCCGTTATTAAAATGGTTGGTTTTTTATCAGACATCGGGTGCTTAATATTTTACGTAAATACTTTCTAAAATCTGTTCGTGAATGGTGTCAACATAAGACGTTTTTTCGGTATAGTTATTTGTCACTACCGAAAATATTAATGGCTCACCTGAAATACTTTCCATATAGCCACTTAAGCTGCGTACGCCAGAAACATACCCCGTTTTCCCAAACACTTCCCCCTTAAGAGGCGAATTTGTAAACCGATTTTTCAACGAGCCATCCTGTCCCGCTACGGGTAAACTCTTCTTATAAACATCAAAGTGCGGATGATTTCTCATCTCTACCAACAGCTGGTTCAAATCTTCCGTTTTTAACAGCGTTGAAGCCGCCATGCCGGACGCATCCTCGATTTCGATATTTGTAGTATCCATCTTCATGGATTTAGCAAAATCTTTTACAAGACTTATGCCCAACTCCGTACTTCCCGCAGCATCAAAGTGCTCGGCAGCAGCGGTTTTAAGCAGCATTTCGGCATAAAAATTATCACTCTCTTTATTCAATTGTAGAAACATCGAATCCAGAGGTACTGATACATGCTCGGCTAACTGTTGGTATCTATCCTCATTCCAGTCTTGCGGTTTACTATCTACGATAATTCCACCGCTAAGTTCAATATTTCCATCTTCGAGATACTTTCTAAAGGTATCCAAAAAAAAGAGCGGTGCATCCTCAATCGAAAGCGACTCCTTTTCTACATACCCCTTAGGTAATTTACTACCCAATACGATAGTATTGGTACCGGACTTTCGGCGATAAAACTCATCATATTCTGTATCAGCAGGTGTAATTACCTGATTATTAATAAAGTTTACATAATCTGTATCAAACGGAAACCACTCGATCTCCGGCTTTTCGCCCACATCTCCCCTGGCATAGACAGTCAGATCTACGGCATTATTATTAAATGATAATGCACTAATCTCCACACTATAATAAAATGAAAGATCTTCCCAGCTCCATCCCTTAGGATACGGCTGCTGATCAAAAAAGGCATCATTACCAATCAAATTGCCGTCAATTTTTCGAATACCCCTGTCATAGAGCGCCGAGAAAAACTTGTCAAACACATGAAAACGGTCATCCCGATAAAAACGTCCACTTATAGATGGATCTCCGACGCCACGAATAAGTATATCGCCCTGCCAGGTGTCATCCACCTGTTTACCAATACCGTACATTTTTGTTCGAAATTGATAATCGGGCCCCAATTCATCTAAAATTGCTGCAGATGTCAATAGCTTTAAGTTTGATGCAGGACGCACCAGCTTCTCAAAATTATATCCTTCTAAAATTTTTCCCGTTGTATCACGAACAATGACTGACCAAAAAGCATCATTGGTTCGACTATTTTCTATGATATTAACTATCTCAGGCGAAAAGATAACCTGTTGTGCCTGAACGGTACTGACTGTAAATAAAAGTGCAAAAAGTGCTCCCGCACCCAGACAAATAGATTTTTTTTGAGACATAAATCTCAGCTTAATTGCTTTGTACAAGTTTTAGCCATTCAACGAAACATGCTCTTCTTTCTTAAACGCTTCAATAATTTCTTCCGCTGTTGAACAGTTACGCAGCTGTTCTCTAAACTCACTATTATTCATCAGCCTTGAGATGCGACTCAACATCTTTATATGTAGGTTATTACTGGCTTGTGGGCCAACCAACAGAAAAACCATATTCACGGGCTCACTGTCAATAGCTTCATAATCAACCGGTTCTTTTAAGATGGCAAAGGCTGCATAAGTTTGGGTAATTCCTGATCCTTTACCATGCGGAATTGCCAACCCTTTGCCAACTCCTGTAGACATGATCCGTTCGCGCTCAAATACAGCCTCTCTTATTTCTTCAAGTTCTTCATCAGATACCATATCCTCTAAAGAGGATATCATTTTGCCCAATATCTCAGCTTTATCTTTGGCTTTCAGATTTGGTAAAACAGTTTTCTCATTCAATAAGCTGAAAATATTCATGCGGAAAAATCTAAATTATGTATTTCATATGCAGTTCAAATATACTCATCGTTTTTCTTCTGTTACAACTTAAATACTCCTTCAATTTATAATCCCTATTTTGGTATTCCAGTTTAATTGTTGGGTACAAATTTTGTAAACTTTGCTGATGGATTTTTTACAAGGAATATCGGCAGTATTAGCCAAGGATTTACAAACTGAACTTCGCTCAAGGTATGCCATTAACACCGTTCTGGCGTTTGTGGGTGCCGCCTTATTGCTCATTCTGTTTGCTCTAAA
Source organism: Fodinibius sp. AD559 (assembly GCF_052712805.1). Lineage (NCBI taxonomy): Bacteria > Pseudomonadati > Balneolota > Balneolia > Balneolales > Balneolaceae > Fodinibius > Fodinibius sp. AD559. Next base: position 261,702 of record NZ_JBQPVW010000002.1, on the reverse strand, counting down.
TGCTGAGCAGCTGGCTCCTACTCCTAAAAGTGCCCTCGTTTGGATTGTGATTCTCTTCGCCGCACTGTCGAGCCTTTCGCGTTCTTTTGTGATGGAAACAGATCGCAAAACCTTTGACCTGCTCCGCATCCATAGCAATGCCTCAGAAGTTTTTGTAGGAAAGCTGTGCTATAATTTTCTGTTCACTCTCGCAGTAAATATAGTTACCTTTTTACTTTATATATTTCTGCTGGGGATGCCTATCGCCGATCTGCTCGCATTTATTTTAGTACTACTTTTCGGCACCGCGGGATTATCCGGGGTATCTACCATGCTTGGTGCCATTGTCTCGCAGGCCGACCGAAAAGGAGCAATTTTTTCAGTCCTTAGCATACCGTTATTTTTCCCGTTAATTCTTATTCTTGTGCGAACAACCAAGGCGGCACTTATCGATGGATTTACCGAAAACTATCTCAATGATTTTTGGGCTCTGGTAGGTTATGCCGGCGTAACTATTACGGCAGGAATTTTACTTTTTGATTATATTTTTGAAGAATAAAACACCATGATTGACTATAAAGACCTTACATTTAATTTTGGTGATCGTCGCCTGGTAGGACAAGATTTTGCCCGCGAGCAAATAAAGCGCATCATCCACTCGGGACGCATTAGTCACTCCTACCTCTTTTCGGGCCCCCCGGGCATTGGCAAAACCGCTTTCGCTCTTGCTTTTGCAGAACTTATAAACGGCGTTGATCATCTAACAGATTTGGGCGATCAAGCTTTTTCGAAGAAATCATCGTGGTTTACTCACCCTGATATCCATGTATTTTTGCCGGTACCTACAGATGTATCAGTTGAAGAGTTGCGGGAACGTCTGGAGCTCCTGCGCGAAGATCCCTACGAAATTGTAGACTTTAGTCTGCGCCCATCACTGACCAACGAAGAAAGCACTAAGAACAAGCGCGCTTTTTATCCTATCGATTATTTCAGAGAAGAGGTTCGGCCTGCTGCTTATTATAAACCCAATGAAGGGCAAAAAACGGTTATCATCATGACCGGGATTGAGAGCATGAAAAAAGAAGCAGCCAACTCCTTTTTAAAACTGCTTGAGGAGCCGGCTGAAGATCTCATTTTTCTGCTTACAACCGATAATACCGAAGCACTGCTTCCCACTATCATTTCACGCTGTCAACACATTCAGCTATCACCTCTAAAAACAAAAGAGATTGAACAGGCTCTTATTGAACAAGATGGCGTAGATAAGAACGAGGCTGCGTATCTGGCACGTGTTTCGGGCGGTAACTATGCGATGACCCGCTTTTTTGATGTTGATACCCTCAAAAGTACACGCGAAGTAATTATCGATTATTTACGATACTCATATTCGCAGGATGCTGTTAATATTACGCAAGCAGCTCAAGACTGGCAGAGTCAGGAGAATCTTGAGGGGCAAATTGCTATCCTGAATGTAATGGAAGTTTTTCTCCGTGATTTGCTGGTCTACAGATCTACAGAAAAAAAAGAACTAATTACCAATGCTGACCAACTTGATGTTATTCAAAAATTCTGTGAGACAATGACCGATGCGCGACTTGAGGAAATGATCGAACAGGTTAATAAATGTAAGCCAATGGTTTATCGAAACGTACAGCCAAAACTTATTTTTACCTCGTTAGCATTTCGATTTTCAAGCCTGATGCGTGGAAATGACCCCGTCATCAACAAACAAGATTCCTGGAAACATTTACCTGCTTTCGCTGAATAATGGATACACCTAACCACGACATACCATTCACAAAAATGCAGGCGGCAGGCAACGACTTTGTCGTACTTGATAACCGTTCAAAATCATTTACCAAAGATGAGCTGATTTCGCTGGCTCCCAATATATGTGACCGCAAGTTTGGCGTAGGTTCCGACGGTATTTTAGCATTGTTCCCTCCAGAGCATAGTAATATCGACTATACAATGTTTTATCGAAATCCTGACGGCAGTGACGCCGGCATGTGCGGCAATGGGGCCCGATGCATAGCGTTGTTTGCTCACTCCTTGGGATTTGACAAACAGCACCAGTTTAATGTGCATAATAATATTTATGAGGCTGATGTTCTGGATTCCGATTCAGCTATTATTTCTTTTCCGATGGAAGCATCAGTCAATGAAAAAATTATTGGTGAAGAAACCCTATATGCTATCTATACCGGTACCGAACATGTGGTAAAAGAAGTTGCCGAAACCACACTGGAACATGAGGAACAGCTCGCCACTGAAGGAAGAAAACTTCGACACCATAAACACTTTGAGCCGAAAGGAACAAACGTTAATTTTATCTTTGGTACCGATTCAAATACACTTAAACTCCAAACATACGAGCGAGGGGTAGAAGATTTAACGCTGGCATGCGGAACCGGAGCCATCGCCTCTGCTCTTGTCTGGCATCACCTGCAAGATAGTAGTACCTCGACCCAGAAATATTCGGTTGAAACCAAAGGGGGCACATTATCGGTGCACTTTTCATTTTTGCCCGAATCAAGCAAATATACTAATATTAAACTCGAAGGCCCCGCCCATTTTGTATTTAAAGGCACTTTTTTACAGTAAACTTATCCCAATTCTACTGGCATTTATTGTTGTGGGATGTGCTATCTCAAGTCCCTCACAAAAACAACAGTCTTCGCCATCAGAAAGTCATTTGGAAGGAACATTTGTACTTGACCAACAAAAAGCCCCGCCACATGATATTCAAAGTATTCACCTCCATCCCAAAGGGCAACCGGGGCAGGCTCCGATTATGGAACTTAATACCACCCAAAAGCTTCTGCTTTCCTTTGATTATTTGGGAACGCAAAACCGACGGTTTCGAGTAACGGTAGATCATTACGATAAAAACTGGAACCGAAGCGGCATTGGACCAAATACCTATCTCGACAGCTTCTCCGCAACTACCATTCAATCGTCTAAAATCAGTTTTGTACAGCGTCCCTCCTATCACCATGTAGAATTTTCTTTCCCGAATAATGAGCTCCAGCCCGCCGTAAGTGGAAATTATCTCATCAAAGTATATTCGGCTGATGATAATAGCCTGCTATTTTCTATGCCATTTTTTGTGACCGAAAACGAGGGACAAATAGAAACAACGGTAGATCGACTTTTTGCCCAGCGCAACGATGGTCGTCCCCTTGATCAGCTTTTTAGCACCTATAGTTATCCTGATTTTGTAGCATATCCTCAATTTGATTTATCCATGTCATTTGTTCCAAACCAGTTCTGGGGACGAACAAAACAAGTCGAATTTCTCGATACCATCACGCCAGGTCAGCTACGAGGCTATATTGAACGCGATAATGCTTTTGTTGGAAATTACGAATTCAAGCACCTGGATCTTCAAAACTTTGACGTTAATGCACAACAGATTCTGGAACATCAACCCGGTGTTACGCCGCCCAGAGTTATTTTACGCAGGGATGTTCAAAACCTGGATACCACTCCAAATCGGTCCAAAGCAGCTGTCAACAAGGGTGTTCCTGATGATGATCGCAATAGTAACTATGCGCAAGTGGAATTCAGACTGCAAGCAGATGACAGTATTTCGCCCTCATCGGAAATTTATATCGTGGGCCACTTCAACAATTGGATGATCAATGACCTCAACAGGATGAGGTTTGATTCCGAAAAACAGATGTGGACGGGACGAGCGTTAATTAAACAAGGGATCTATGCTTACAAATACGTAATTGTAAAAAACAATCAGGTGGATGATCTTGCCTTGGATCAGGGATTTTTATCGGCTCAGCAGGAGTATTTAACCTTCATCTATTTTAAGGATCCCGACCAAAACTTTGATCGGCTGCTAAAAACAGATCGGGTTATAAAACGATAAATCCCTGAATCACAAAAACTATTCTTAACACATGGTTGATGTAGCCTAAAAAAGAAACTAAAGTTAGCCTGATGGGTAACCCATCAGGCTGATGAGCTTGCTTAAAAGTCTACGCCAATCGTAATATAGTGAATCGGATCATTTCCAAAGCCATCACGATAATATGGCCAACCTACATCGTAACGGAGCGGAAATCCAAAGACGATAGTACGCAGACCAAATCCGGCCCCCATCAAGATATCACCATCATTAACCGGTACATTAAACGTACCGTTACCGGTATCAATTTGACGCTGGGATCTTTTACTGACTCTAAAGTCAAGGTCTTCATCATTCAAAACCGCTTCTTGCCTGGCAGGCTGTGGATTAGTAGGTAAAGTTTGCTGATAATACTCAAACACAACATCCTGTCCCCAAGCCATACCAGCATCAAAGAAAGCAACGCCGTTTAAGTTATAAAGCGGCAATATCGGTATTGGTCCGGGTAAAATAGCGGCAAATAGCGGAAACCTAAACTCCGCATTAGCCAAGGTAAATCTATCTCCATAGATAGCATTATACGGATGCCCCCTGAGTGGAAGTGCAGGTTGGGTAAAAAATGTATCTCCCAACCGATCTGTTGGAATACTACGCCCCGAGTATTTGGCGTTTATCCATCCCAGCATACCGCCCATAAAGAATGTCTGTGAATCTCTTCCAAACGAAGCTGCTCCCGAACCACGCAGAGCTATGGAGTAGCCTGACCCTAAATTAAAGTACTTTCGATAATCACCGATTACAGATGCAAATTGCAGGGTTTCATTTGTAATGGGCGGACTACCTGTAACACTTAAAGCGTAACGAGATCCTCCTATAGGAGTCGTATATCCGGGTAGCGTTTTATCGCTGGTGTAAATGATTTGGGGATATGCAAAAGCCGCCGTCTCATTTTGGCTGGTATCTGCATAAGCAATACTATAGTCCTGTGCTATTCCAATACCCGACAGGCCCACGTCAATACGACGAAATTTATCGAACGGGTACCGCATATTTATACCACCGCCATATGATCTGAATCGGTAAAGTTGACCAGAAAAATCCTGGAAGTTGCTGGCGTTGTGGAAGAACGTAAATTGCCAATCAGCCCTGTTTTCCAAGTAGGCATATTGCAAAAAGTACGTACTATTACGTAAGTCCAAATTTAGATTCGTGCCAAACGAGATCTGATGGTTCCCCAGCAGATCACTAAACTGAATCTGAGTTATACCATACGTTCCGTAAGCCGTAGAAAAGTTACCACCTGCATAAATAATATCTGTGCTAAAACGCAATCGATATTCTCGGGGAATATATCGCCCATCATCGGTTTGATTACCTTCAAGATTAAATTTCGCCTCATCCATATATTCAGCAACAAAAGCTGTGTCTTCTTCTATCGAAGAATCAAACACGTAATTCCGAAAATCAAAACTATCTGTTTCTTCTTGTTCCTCTTCGGTAGTAGCCTGTGTGGTAGTATCTGGCGGGGTAGCACTGGTATCTACATACGCCCCTTTTGGTTCAAGATCAATTTTAGAAGCAACAGCTTCAGTCAAACTGGTTGAATCCACAGGTTGGGTCGTCAACATTTTGCGTACGTATTTAGTAGCTGGCACGCGTTCACCAATAGGTTCTTCAGCTCTTCTTTTGGCCCACTCATTGGGTTCCAGCGGCTGATCCTTAACCCGCGTTAGTGGCGACTGAACCATAAATATATCCAGATTACCATCATTTATAGAGTTTACAGCCAGTCGGCTGGCATCAGCACTGATCGATATCTGCATAACGCCGGTCTGCAAATCGGTAACCGGTGAAGAGGTACGATCCTTAAGATCCATCAAATAAATGTTCGGGATACCATTTTCATCGGAGATGTAAAAAAGCTTACCATCTCTGCTTGTTGCCGGTTGTTTTTCATTCCAATTGGGAGTCTTTGTAAGTCGTTGTGCTGTTGAAGAACCAATCTTTACAGAATAAATATCAGAAGTATATAGATCTTCATCCATCAACAAGCGAGAAGTATTCTGCACATTATTCAAACGGACCTGATTGCCTCGATGCGAAACAAAATAGATCGTTTCAGAATCGTCGGCCCAGGCAGGCTCATAATCCGAAAACACATCATTGGTTACATTGCTAAACTCCTGCGTTTGCAAGTTGTACACATAAATATCCTGATTGGGGCCGATATTACCATCAAAAGCAATTTTATTGCCATCCGGAGACCAGGCAACTGAACCGATAGCATCTATCTTAGGAAACTGAACCATCCTGACCTTGCCGGTTTCATAATCGACAATGGCCAAGTTGTCGGATCCTTTGGACTTACTGGACAATGCGATTTTTTGACCATCCGGCGACCACGTCAGATTTGGGTTAAGAATATTAAGTTCTTCAAAGTTAACATTATCCTCCCCTTTTATGAGCGTCTTAATTTTATCTCCGGTAATAGCACTGATCACTACAACATCAAAATAGCCCCGCTCATTAGTAATCATCGCTATTTTATCACCTTGAGGTGAAACAGCAGGACTGGTATCATAACTTTGTGATCTATCACGCTCAGTTAACAACTCCGCAAATGAGTTAATATCTTCGCGATTGGCAACTTCCGGCAGATACCGTTTTCGGTAAAAGTCCTGCCAACGCTCCGACAGCTCTTCCAAACTTAATCCCAGCGTTCTGTTTATCGTCACTTCCAGATTCCGCTGATTATGCAGGGTCTGCATAATTTCGGTAATTTTTGGGCGACCATATTCCTCGGCGATATAGTTCCAAACCGACTGTCCTCCACGATAGGCAAAATACCCACCAAGCCGGCGGATAGGAGGAAGATAATTATTAATTGTAGCATCACGTATCCACATATCAGTATTTGTATCCCAACCAAGAGAGGTATACTCAGCCATTCCCTCGTTATACCACAGCGGAATTTGAAGGGCATTTCCACTCAACCGAGATTGCACATTGCCCCCATAGAACATATCGTTGATAACAGCATGTTCAAGCTCGTGGTGCAGCGTACTCCTAAATTTAGAATAATCACCGGTAAATGGCATTGTGATCCGGTTTTTATACGCATCTGTTACACCGCCAATTCCTTCAGTATCTACCGGCAATGGCACTACATTAGTCTGAGAAAAATCGTTATGAGAATCATATATAATTACCTGGATACGATCGGCAATTTCATGATCAAAATCCTCACTCAACTGCCTGTAGGCCGACTCCAGAGAGTAGACCGTAAAATTAGCCAGATCATAATTCTTTGTCTGATAATAGTACACATCGAAATGCTCTGACTGTATATACCGCCAATTGAAGTCGTTGTACTGTACCCTGTTCTTTCCAAACGAAAAGTATTGGGCCTGCGCCTCTTGTACCATCCCACCAACAAAAGCGGTAAGGAAAAGGACTACCAAAAATTGCCGAAGAAGTTGAGATAATTTCATATGTGGATACGCATTTTAATTAGCTGCCGTCATCTACCAGTTTTAGATCTATTTGTCGTGCTTTTATATCTGTTCTAACGACTTTAACACGAATTTCTTTTCCTAATTGATATTTTTTACCGTGATTTCTACCAATCAGGCAATGCTGCTTTTCATCATATTCATAATAATCATCATCAAGATCACTAACACGTACCATCCCTTCACAGTGGATGTCTTTTAAATCGACAAAAATACCACCGTCCATAACACCGCTAATAACGCCGTCAAAGTCTTCTCCCAAGTGTTCACTCAGGTATTCGACCTGCTTCAACTTAACAGAATCACGTTCAGCCTCAATAGCAGACCGTTCTCTTTCACTACAATGCGATCCCAGCTGTTTAAGTTCATTGTATGAATAACTGGGCTTTCCAGCTAAATAGCTTTTCAATAAGCGATGCACCAGCACATCGGGATAACGCCGAATAGGACTGGTAAAGTGTGCGTAATTTTCAAAGCCCAATCCAAAGTGACCAATATTATCGGGACTGTATTCTGCTTTCGACATTGCACGTAGCATTAAGTCATTAATTGTCAGTTCCAGCGAAGTATCCTCAATCTGATCCAATAAGACATTAATAGCTTTAGAACTCACCGTCGGGCTGTCAATATGGAAGTTGATCCCTATCGGCTTCACATTTTCCTCAATATTCTTGAGCTTATCAAGATCCGGCTGATCGTGGATGCGATATAAAAACGGATACAGGTCCTTTGACTCCTCTTTATTGGATTGTTTTCGCAGATCATCTATATACTTGGCAACCGTGCGATTGGCCATTAGCATACACTCCTCAATAAGCCGGTGAGCAAACAATCGTTCTTTAAGTTTTACATCAATAGGCTTACCGTTTTCATCCAGTACAAATTTAGGTTCGGGCGTTTCAAAATTAATGCTGCCCTCTCGAAATCGTTTATCCAAAAGAACCTGTGCTAAATTAGCAGCAGTACGGATTTCATTTGCATACTCACTGTCTTTTCCATCAATAATTTCCTGGGCCTGTTCGTAGGTCAAACGTTTATTGGAATGAATGACCGTTTCTTCAATAGAATAATCTACTCGCTTTCCATTAGGAGTAATTTCCATAAAACAGCTGAAAGCCAGTTTATCTTCCCGCGGATTCAAACTACAGACATCATTACTCAGAACTTCCGGCAGCATGGGGATTACGCGATCCACCAAGTATACACTGGTAGCACGATGTTCGGCCTCATCGTCGAGCACTGTATTTCGCGGCATATAATGAGTTACATCAGCAATGTGTACGCCCAGGTAGTAATTGCCGTTATCAAGCTTTTTAATACTCAAGCCGTCATCAAAATCTTTAGCCGTATCGGGATCAATCGTAAGCACAACCTCATCACGCATATCACGGCGACGCTCGATTTCCTTCTCGGTGATTTCCCGATTGATATCTGCGGCATATTCTTCAACTTCCTCGGGGAATCCTGCCTTAATTTGATTTTCTGCTAATATCGAAAGTACGTTAGCATCATTTGTTCCTTCTTTGCCAAGGACTTCCACAATTTTCGCTTCCGGGAGTGACTTAGGATGCACCCAGTCTACCAGCTCAAAAACCACTTTTTCACCGGGTTGGGCTTCACCAACGTTATTGGGTAGCACAAAGAAATCGGTATGAGCCGATTTTTCATCAGGCTCTATAATATAATTCTGCTTCCCTTGCTTTTTGAGTATCCCAACAAATATACTTCGCCCGCGCTCTACAATCTCAACAACTTTTCCTTCCTGGCGACTTTTTCTACCCTTTTTTCCTGATAGCTTTACTTTAACGGTGTCATCCTGCAGAGCCGTACCAAGATGTTTCGATGATACTCGGATATCTTCCTCAAATCCTTCAGCAATCAGGTAGCCTGTACCACGCCGGCTGATATCCATTTTGCCAATTACGGTATTTCGGTCTTTCTTACCACTATCGCTGTCACTGCCATTGGGAGAAAGCTGTACTGCTCCGCCCTTACGCTTTACTATTAAATTGCGGTCGTATAAACTGTTAATAGCATCTTTAAGATGCTGATTATCTTTCTTACCATCGACTCTTAAAATATTCTGCAAAACATCGAATGGCAGGTGTGCCTCCGGATTATTTTTCAAAATATTGAGAATAATATCTTCAAACGTTTCTTTCTTACTTTTCTTCATTTAATTATTAATTATTAGAATAAAACTTTTTAAAATTTTCTTACTTCCTTCTTTTTCCAAACTGACTTCATTCAAGCAACACAAATTCACTATTCATTGTTTGCAGAATCTTCATTCATCCCAAAAATCCCTTTGATTCGATTTATTAATTTATTCCAGGTATTAAACTGTACCTGCGATTCAATCCCTAATCCATCCACATACGGGGTTACATCACCAACTTGCGAACTTGCCTGCACATTACTCAATGCTTGATCTTGCCGGTGAAATGCTGTCAACGACAATCCTTTTCTAATCCGATATGTAGCATTTAAATCACCAATACGATCACCCGGCGTACTTTGTGGCCCGCCTCCGGTTATTTGCCCTTCACGTCGAAAGATCAAACGATCATTATACAATCGCAAAGCGATACCTAAATCCACTTCATTATAAGCATTCAAGTTAAAATCAATATCCAGACGGCTTACATCACTATTTAGTAACGTATTTATTTGATTCGACAGTAGCGAACTTACCTGATTAGACAAAAATGGATTTACATACGTAGATCCACGCGTCAGATTCTGGCTTAGCATTGCCGTGCCCGTCCCTACACCTTGTGTCGGGATAAATTGCCCCGTAAAAAGTATACTGGTGGCTTGCAGCAACTTTTGCTGCTCGTCTCGATTAATTTGGTTAAGTGTATACTGCAAAGTTGAATTTGAGGAAAGCTCCATTGTAGAAGGAAGCCTAAAATAGTAATTATTTTCAACACTATTAAGTGTTCCGTTAATTTCTACAATAAGATCCACCGGTACCTGTTGGCCCCCATTTTGACCGTTCAGATCATCCTCGTTTAGCAATGTTGAGACATTGGGTCGAGCATTATAAACCGCACTAATATCCAAACGGGCATTATCGGGCGGTCCTTCCCATACAATAGTACCACCGGGCTCCAATTGGAGACGCCGACTGATAATCTCTCCGGTTACAAACTGATAGTTCCCGCCATTTATGTTGTATTGTCCAAACATCTGTACGTCCTGATCCTGCATCGTGATACGGAGCTGTCCGGTCCCCTGTGCGGTAAGCACTTCTCCGGTAACGGGATCAAAGATAAGATTAACACTTAGATTTTCCGATGCGTTAAAGCGCAGATCCAGATCAAAACGCTCAGTGAAAGTCATCTCTTCAAGGGCTTGCTCCAATGCTTCCTCTGCTCTTTCAGATTCTCGTACTGTACGTTTAACAGGAGACTCTGCCTTTTTATATACCTCATCAAAAGAATCTACAAACCGGATAAACTTTCCGCTCTCCTGCAGCTCTGTCTCTTCAAGAAGCGGAATAGAAACTTCAGAATCGCTGGTGATCTCTACGGGGCCTTCCGTCCGCATATACATATCAGTATTGGATCCTGAAAGCCTTACAAGCCCCGTACCTGATACATTGCCATAAAATGGTACATCGGGATCCATTTTGTTATTAAGAAATTGCAAACGGTTCATATTCAGTGCTAAATCGAGATAGGTAATAGGATCAAAATCATTAAGATCCACCGTCCCCCAGATCGTGCCCGTTCCCCCTTTGGTATCCATCACATTCAGCGAGTCAAGCACCACACCTTCATCCTTATTAAATTGTACCGGACCGCTTAAAAAATAGTTGGTATTCATAAACTCTGGGCGGGCAAATACGTTTTCAATTTCAAATTGGGACTGAAAATCGTAATCCTCTAAATTACCGGTAATATGGCCCGTTCCCGAAGCCTGGCCCTCGACCTCGGCGAAGACATTGTCAGCTATTACCGCTAAGAACCACAGATCAATCTGATCAAAATCCGCATTAAAATGGTAAACTGTATCCTGTCGGGCCGTTGGGTCGGGCGTTACAACATATCCATCCAATCGAATATCTTGACCTATCCCATCATTTGATGCAAGATAATCCTCGTATTTTGTACTGTCAGTTAAAATATCAATTCGGGTATCAAACCGCTGCTTATCGGGATTATATTTACTATTAAAACGTACATCCCCAACTATACGGTTATTCATTCGAAACCGATTTATATTTAAATCTCCCTGTATAGTAGGTTGATGTGTAAACGACTTTGTGACCAAGCTACCGTTCAATACGCCAGCAAAGTCCACTTTTCCTTTAATCAGATTAGAAATTCGCTTCAAGTTTATATCGTGCAACGTATATGTCAATGAATCACTACGATTGGAACTTAACGTGCCCTGCAATCTGAAATATTCATTTTTATTCTGAAAGCTAAAATCATCAAAATCTATTTCTCCACTTCGAAAATATTGTAATTTGGGATTCCGTTCGTTGATCCATGCATACTGATTATTGCCTACAAAAAAATCTTCTACCGATACGGTAATAACCGAATCAGTAATATTTGATTGAAGAGTCATATCAAATTGCGCATCGTCGGATATAGCCCCTACATGCTGAGTAAAATAAATGGAATCTTGTTTTACAGACAGATCAAAAACTGTTGAATCTAAATCGACCGATTCCGTTTCCATTTTTGAGATATTGGCTTCCCAATCAACCGATGAAAACTCGCTGAACGTACGATCGCTTCTGAAACTGGCGGTAAATTGAGTATTGGTGTTCTGAAAATTAAAATTATTGTAAGAGAGAGTATCCGATACCATCTCCGCCGATAAAAGCAGTCGCCTTCCATCTGTATTTACATTAAAAGTAACATCTGATTCCGAATAAAGAGCAGGGAATTGAGGAAAATATTTTTTAAGTAATCCCAAATCCTTTGTCCGCAAACTCCCATCCACAACCACGTTCTTATCTTGTGGGGAGCCATTTAAAGAGTCAGCAAGGATCGGTTGGGTCATCCCTATTTCGGAGTCAAACCTGTTTTTAAGATATGAGCCCCAAAACCTTGTCTGTGAAATCACGTCAGCCGGTGTAACCTCACCGCTTATATTCAGATCAAGCAGGGAACTGGTAAGTCGGAACTTCCGCGTTGACGCATCCGGCGAATTTAAATCCATATAAAGCTGATGGGCGCGTACCGTATCGTCATTCATAACTGATGGGGCTACATCAAGGTTTGCTTTGCCCTGAATGTGGTTGGGTTCAAATCCCTGAACCTCCACACTATAATCAAAATTAAGCGCGGTCTGTGCCACCTTATTTTCGGTAAAAAAATTAGCCAGGTTTACATTTTGGCCATTTCCTCTTATGGCTAACGTTCGATCCTCATCATTGAAGTTTATTGATGAAGACCCCTGTAGCAACTGATCATTATTGTGATACTCATATTCTTGATTCCAAACTTTGTTGTCCAGGTTTGAGGATAGAGCTAACCGCTCAAATTGATGGCGACCTACTCTGCTATTTGTAAATGTTACACTCAGATCAGATACTGCTTTATCCAGGTTAAACCTTTTTCCTTCCAGCCGGGCATCAAAATTAAGAGCAGTAGTATCAACGCGCTCTGCAAAGAAAGGGGCTATATCCAGTTCTTTTCCAACTAAAGTTCCCTTGTAACTAAAAGGCTCAACAAGCTGTGTCTCACCCTCAATTTCAAGCGTTCCAAGTGTACTCGATACAGAAAAATCACCCTTAATATTTTGCAAACTACCGTTGGCCTGACCAGAAATGGCCAGACTTTGGAGCTCTTCGTTATTGGGAATAGCCAGCGAATCTAACAACTGGGCAAGATCTTCATTTCGCAGGTTCAATCCTTCGAAACGAAGTTCATATGATAACTTTTGCCGATCAATTACATTTTTAATAATTCCATTCAATTTCACGTAACTTTCGCCGATTCCCAGCTCGGCACGATCTATCCAAAGGGAATCAGCAGACCCCTCTGTCCTAAAATCCAAGCTTAGTGGTTTTTCGAGATCCGGTGTGTTAGCCACAAGATCTGAGATATCTTTTAGATCGATTTTCTCAGAACGCACATCCAGATCATAGCGAGCTGCTTTAAGCTGTTTAGTAACATTGGGCTCTAAGAGATTTACACCATCGACCTCACCATTAAAAACAAATCGTGAACTGCCCAACGTTAAATAAAAAGAATTAAACTCCAGGAACCGGTGATCATTGTAGAGCTGTCCTGATGCAGAAATACGTTCGACCTGCAAGTTGTCAGACTCGGCAAAAAATGATTCGATATCCAAATACCGTTGCATTTCGCTCCAATCCACAAAAAGCGAGGCATTAATATTGGTCAGCGAAAATGAAGACGGAAGGTTCCCAATTTGATGCCTGTCCGCTTCAGTTTCCAGATAAACGTAACCACTTTCGATACTCACATTGGGAGCAATAATTTCAATTCTACTCAACCAGGGATCTCCATCTGAGCGCTGGCGCTTTTTAGCTTCCGACCTGTGTTCAAGCAATACCAGTCTGCCGTTTTTATCTGATCGGAGATTAACTTCGGGAGACTGCAAAGAAAAGCCAACAATCGTCAGCTTATTTTGAAGCAACTCCCAAACATCAATTTCGCTGTCAACTTGCTTAACCGATACTAATGTATCAGCCTCGGACTCGTCACTGCGCAGCAAAGTAACATCGTACAAACTCATTTGGAAAGGCAGAAAACCATCGACATCCCCAATATTGAGTTCTGCTTTATATGTTTGTTCCACCTGCTGCTCTATCCGGTCCGCCAGATAGTTTTTTGTTACATCAAGCTGTAAAATACCAATGATAATACCCGAAAGGACAACAGCTGTAAGCAATAGTACAAAGACTATTCTCCAGAAGTATTTCCAGCTTTTATATAACCAGCGATAAAACACGTATGCTCAACATTTATGTATTAAATTTATCCAAGGTGTAGCTCCAACTTTTTCGGAGTAACGAATAATCTTCACAGCTATAAAGATACGGCGATCCCCATTTATTCAACAACACTAAACGAATAGTATTATCTTTTACTTTTTTATCGGTTTTCATCGCTTCTAAAAGTTCTTCGGTATTTGCCGTCAACGACGACATCTGTTTTTTATACAACGATAGAAAAGGAGAAAAACGTACATCGCTTACGAGATGTCCCAGCTCTTGCGAAAAATGACAGGCCGCAATCATTCCTGCGAAAACAGCCTCTCCATGAGTAATTTCTCCATAGCCCGAGACCTTCTCAAGGGCGTGACCAAAAGTATGTCCGAAATTTAAATATGCTCGCTTACCCGCCTCAAGAGTGTCTTCCTGCACAATATCAGCTTTAATTCGGGCACTTTCCTCAACAACCCCAACCCAGCGCTTCTTTGGCGTTAAGGGCTGATGAATCAGCTCTTCTATCACTTCAAACAGCTGGGGGTTTCGGATAGCAGCATATTTTAATATTTCTGCCATCCCCGTAACCCACTCCTTTTGTTCGAGCGTCTGCAGAAATGCGATATCCGAAAACACGGCATCAGGCTGATAAAAACTGCCAATAAGGTTTTTACCTGTAGCATGATTAACGCCCGTTTTGCCACCAATCGAACTATCCACCATCGCCAACAGCGTGGTTGGCATATGAATAAGCGGTACGCCCCGCAACACCGTTGCAGCAACAAATCCTGCAAGATCACCAGTAACTCCACCTCCTACAGCTAATATTGGCGTCGATCGCTCTATCCCTATTTCTAATACCTTATTTATGATATTGTTCCATTTCCTGACTGACTTTGAAGTTTCCCCTTCAGGAATTTCAATAATGTGAGTATTCTCAAAATCGCTGACCAGCTTTGCTACCTTTTCCCCATGCAATCGGTTAACGTTTTCATCGATTAGAACAAAAATGCTATTCTGACTGTAGTGGGCCTCACAATACGCTTTAAAGGATTGAGCCAATTGCTGGCCAATAAAAATTTGATACTCTTGATCCAGCGAAATGTCAACATTAATAATATTCGACATGGTTTCTAATCTTTTTTAATAATGTTTCTACAATTTCCTCAACGTTTTTCCTTCCGTCATTTTTAACTTGTATCGCCGCTTGCTTATATAATGGTAAACGTTTTTCATACAAAGCCGTTAATTCATTTTTTAGCTGTTTTTCACTCTTGAGATTTCCCTGCTCATCCCAAAGTAGCGGCCGGTTTTTGTCCTGTGATATGCGATCTAAGATAACAGAAATCGGCGTTTCTATAAATATAAGCAATCCATTTAATTTAACGTGGTCAACCATATGCTGATTTTGCAAGCTGCCCCCGCCAAGTGACACCACCCCGTTGAACTTTCTGATCACTTCCAACAGCGCACGTCGCTCAGCAACCCGAAAAGCTGATTCGCCGGATTCCTCAAAAATTTTGGGAATCGATTGTCCTGTTTCCAATTCGATCTTATCATCCAGATCTAAAAACGATAATTCCAACTTCTTGGCTAATTTCTTGCCTATTACCGATTTCCCGGCGCCCATAAATCCGCATAAAAAAATACGTTCAGGTAAATTCGAAATCATGGTTATACACTTTGAGGTTTCATTGGAGGTACCATTTCTACCTGTTCATCACGTTCTATTACCACTGCCCCCGGGGCAGCACCCTTGGGCTTGCGGACATATTTTACCTTGGTATACATAACAGGAGCGGATTTCATGCCACGCGCCTTCGAAAAATAAGCCGCATAGCTGGCCGCTTTCAATAATACCTGCTGCGGCGGATAATCCTTGCGATTTCCCATCCGAATAACCACATGTGATCCCCCCACGCCCCGGGCATGCAGCCAGATATCCTCTTTATGGGCATGACTGGTAAGTTGATCGTTACTTTTGGCACTCTTGCCAATCCAGATCTCAAACTTTCCTTCCTTGAATTTTCTAAAGGGGGATGTCGCCTGCTTGTCATCACCACTACCAAAACCGAAATCTTCAAGCTTCTGTTTATTATCTTTTACCCAACTATTCAAATCTGGTAAGTGATCAATTTCTTCAATTTCATCTAACAACTGCTCAACCTGTTCAAGTTCCTTTTTAACTTTTGGCAGACGCTGCCTGGCATTTTGATACGATTTCTTAGCATCTTTCGACTTTTCGTAATAATACTCGGCATTGTCAGCTATTGACTTGTCCTCTTTCAGCGGGATCGTAATTTCCTCATTATTCTCATAAAAATCCTCGATCGTAATTTCGGTGGTCCCCTCTGTAAGCTGTTCATGGGCATGCGCCATCAACAAATGACCGTATTTCTCATACTCTTCAGCCCGCTTTAGACTTTTCTCGGCCTGCTGAAGCTGTATTATTAAACTTTCTTTTTGAGATTTACTTCGCTCTAAAAACTGAAGGATATCCTCTTTATTTTCATGCAGGCGACGCAGATGAACCGCATTTTTATAGGCAAAAGCAACGCAATCATTGACCTCGTGACACTCTTTTTCGCTGGGAATATCCAGCCACTCTTTCGACCAGAGACAGAAGTCGCCCGTCTTTAGCACTCTGGGATGCGGATCATCCAACAATGCCTGAGTAACCTCATCTGTAAACTCCCTTACCTGTTCAGGAGACATCTTATCAACATCATGCTCCTCAATCAAGTACGGCAACAAGTTGCGCGGTAGAAGCGGATTCACCTCTGTCATCTGGTTTTTGGCTGATCGGCGGGGACTTACTTCCTCCAGAAATGTGGGAGCTTCTGGTCTGGGAGGGGCCTCTCCTGTTACTTCATCTGGATTTTTAAAAGCATCTATAATTACATCATCCTCAACCAAAAACACGTTGGGATTTCCACTGAAAAGCTTAAAAAGCAGATGCTGTCCATTCTCAAAATAGATGGATACCAACCGATCTTTATCTGCCAATTTCATATCGATAATCTTTTCGCCTTCAAGAGACTCAAAGAAATCAATTACATTACTTTTCTTGGGCGGACGATAGAAATCCAAAAACAGGGCTGTCTCTCTCGGATTTGCACTAAATATCAGTCGCGAAGTTTCACCGTCTCGATCAATGTATATATGGAGTACATCTTTGTGGGGAGAAATCGCAAAGCTAAATAATGCATTCTCTATTTTTTCTTTTATCTCACGGTTTAAATATATTAGCGTGTAAAAGTTATTCATGCTTTATAGAGACGATTCTAACTGAAACGTAAAATTTTGAACTTAATAGATTGAAATAATGACATATCCGATATTCAACTCTGTAGTGAACCGGATAGAAAGTGACTTACATAAGAGAGACTTCACAATTAATACCTTTCGCACTTGGAATGAAGATAGAATAAATGCAACGGGACTGGAAATTGAATTTGATCTCAAACCTAAATCTGATTTTCTAAAAGCATTATCAATAAATTTCGACTGGGATCGATTTCGTGAAACAGTATTAGCCAAACAACTTCAAGGCATGGAAGAACATCCTTTTTTGCAGGAAGATAACATGGTGAGTACCTCCATTTCACCAGCTATCGATATTGAAATTACTTGGCTATTTGATGAAAAAGCTCCGAACCCTACGTTAGCAGCTAATAACGGGCACCATCGGTTAGAAGATGCCAGCCAGTGGATGGAGCAAATAAGTCAAGAGGTCAACGAACTGTTGGCCGATGATGATATCATCACCCGTTGGCATATCGAGGTTGAAGGATCTGAAAGCGAGAAGTATCTATCCGCAGTTAACTTAATATCCTATTTCCAATACACGCTGGAAGATATGAACAGCCTTAATGATGTTCATGATTTTGTAAGTCGTAGCTTGCAAGAGCTGTTGGTAAAAGCAAACCGTGTGTTGCGAATTGCCGACCAAACACTGGAATCGCAAGCTGCGTAAAAGGGGGCGATCAAAACTTAATTAAATAAAAAAAGCTTTCAGAACTCCTGAAAGCTTTTTTTATAAATTCTTATCTCAACACTATTTCCTTTTGTGTCGATTTTTGCGCAATCGCTTTTTACGCTTGTGCTTAGCAATTTTTGAACGCTTTCTTTTCTTTCCACTTGGCATAACAGTCACCTAATTTTTTATTCATTGATACCAACAGGTATCCGGGATAATAGAAATAACTTGGCAAGATACGCATATCGCACAAATAAAACCTGAAAATTTGGGTTGAAAATTAACGATGCTTATTCACCCTCATCCTCCATTATAGATTCGTTGACTGCCTCTTTAAAATCCTTAGACATTTTTAGGACCGGCACATACTGTTCCGGAACAATAACCTCTTCATTTGTCTTCGGATTGCGGGCTACCCGCTCAGCTCGCTTAACCACTTTAAACGTTCCAAAGCCCCTCAACTCTATATGTTCGCCTCTCTTCATTGCATCAATAACGGTTTCCATAAAACCGTTGACGACAGCCTCGGTTTCAACTTTTGTAAGCCCTGTTGAAGATGCAATTACATCAACAATGTCTGCTTTAGTCATAACTCCTCACCTTTATTGTAATCACAATTAACTACTACAACTCTTGTTAAATATAAGCACTTTGAAATATTAATCCGATCTGATTTATTTATATTATTTTAACGTTTTTTAATGGTTTGTCATAGCAGATTATCAATTAAACTTAAAAAATTCGAAAATCTTTTTATACCTTCCGCTTGATTGGTTCTCAAATATAACCCAAGAATATTTAATAACATATGGAGACATTTGATCAAATTATTAGCTGGCTTGTAGATCTCATCTGGAACACTCCCGAAGCCATGCCCGCCATGGTCGTCATATTATTGGCCTTCGGAATCTACATAACAGTACGTTTAGGCTTTATTCAAATTAGAAGATTCGGTCACGGACTTAAAGTAGTAACCGGCTTTTATGATGATCCTGAAGATGAAGGAGACATTAATCACTTCCAAGCTCTTACCACCGCCCTGTCAGCAACGGTAGGAATTGGTAATATTGCCGGCGTAGCCCTTGCTATTCACTACGGTGGACCGGGGGCATTATTCTGGATGTGGGTTACTGCCGTTTTTGGAATGGCGATAAAATTTACTGAGGTGACCCTTGCTCAAGAATATCGCGGCACCAACCCCGATGGCACAGTCTCCGGCGGCCCTATGTATTATATTGAGAAAGGACTTGGAAAAAACTGGAAATGGCTGGCAGTATCATTTGCAGTTACTGCTGCTATTTGTGCATTTCTTACCGGTAATGCCGTACAGGCCAATACCGTTGCTGATGTTATGAAAACGGACTTTCAAATTCCCGTTTGGATTACGGGACTTGTTACAGCGAGTTTAGTCGCAGCCGTAGTTCTTGGAGGTATTAAGCGAATCGGAAAAGTGACATCACGCCTGGTCCCGTTTATGGGCATTCTCTACGTATTAGGTGCACTGGTAATTCTGCTGATCCACTACGATGCTGTAATCCCTTCATTTATAGCTATTGTCAGTAACGCTTTTAACCCAACAGCCGGTGCACTGGGCGTCGGCTCCGGAGCCCTGATATTTACATTGAGCTATGGTGTACAGCGAGGATTATTCTCTAACGAGGCGGGACAGGGATCAGCCCCTATTGCTCACTCGGCCGCTAAGACCGACCAACCTGTTCGCGAAGGTGTTGTTGCACTACTCGAGCCTTTTATTGATACGCTTATCATCTGTACGATGACCGGCTTGGTAATTATTTCTACCGGTGCCTGGGATATGCAACACAAATCATCTATCGATCCCACTGCAGATACTGTCTCCTACACGTATACCGAAACTACTGATAACACAGAACAAGCCGGAGATGCACCCGTACTTTATTTCGAAGATGGATTGCCAACCAACGGAGAAATGACGCACTACGAAGCTCCTGTTGATACGATGTTTGCTGATGAAGCGTATACCACTCCATTTAGTGGTCGTATTGAATTATCGCCACGACAGAACAATGACGGCTATCGAGGAGTTGCTGTATATTCTTCTGATGATACTCAATTGAGCAATCTTCATGGAGGGGTTGTACAAAACGGAGCTCCATTAACAGCAGCTGCTTTTGAACGGGGATTAGCGCCCATTATGCCCGGGGGTGGATATTTAGTGACGTTTGCAGTGCTGTTGTTTGCAATCTCAACCTCCATCAGCTGGAGTTACTACGGCGACCGTGCGGCACAATACCTGTTCGGCTTTGAATCTATTTTCTGGTACCGCCTCGCTTTTGTTGGTATGCACTTCTTCGGTGCTGTTGTCACACTCACGACCATTTGGGCATTTGGTGATGTGATGCTGGGTCTTATGGCCTTCTTCAACATTATTGCACTATTTGCTCTGTCAGGAGTTGCCTACAAGATCACTCAAAAATACTTTGAAAACCCAGATGTATAACCACAACTATTATGTCTGATTTCAAAAACGTAACGCTTGTTAAACATCCCGTAGTGAACCGCGATTTGACAATCCTGCGGGATGTTAACACCAATATTTCTGAATTTCGGGCGGCCATTAAGCGTATAGCTATGATTCTGGCCTATCATGCGCTTAAAGAACTTCCCCAAACTACATTCGAGGTTGAAACACCCATCCAGAAAACAACCGGCTATGATATTGATCAAGGGGTGATGGTAGTACCAATACTACGTGCGGGACTTAGTCTTTCCGACGCCTTGCTTCAATTTATTCCAGACGCGCGGGTTGGTCACTTGGGCATGGAACGTAATGAAACAACGCACCAGCCGGAAGATTACTATTCGAATATTCCCGATGGCGTTGAAGATGATATGGTGCTTGTCGTAGACCCGATGCTGGCAACCGGGGGGAGCGCCCACGATGCCCTTTCATTTTTAGAGGATAAAGGCGCACAACATCTTCGTTTTGTATCGTTAATTTGTGCTCCAGAGGGTTTACAAAAACTTGAAGAAGAACATCCCAACGTACATGCCATTACGGCTGCTATCGATGAAAAACTTAATGACGATGCCTTTATCGTACCCGGATTAGGTGATGCAGGTGACCGATATTTTGGAACAACATAACAACCTTTTTTCCCTTTTCTTATGCTTGCTGATAATAGTGGGGATTTCTGCGTGTGGAGACCTTTCGCAAGAGGAATCGAAACAGGTTAACGAAGCCCTAAGAGATTCCCTTACCTCATCCACCGAAACCTGGGATATGGATATGGAGATTATGGAAGATGGACAAAAGAAGGTCCGACTGTGGGGATCTTATGCGGCCACTTATTCTAATGACGATAAAAACGAAACTCGGATTAAAGGTCCGGTTACTGTTCACGTGTTTGACTCTGTAGGAGCTGTAAAAACAAAAGTATTTTCAAACAGGGCCGTATATAAGCCTGAGGATACGATATTTGAACTTTTTGGAGACGTACAGGTAGAAACAAGAGATAATCGCCATCTCGACTCGGAATATTTGGAATGGAATCAATCCACAAATAACATCAGCACGCCTAAATTTGTTATTATTAAAACGCCTACCGACAGCATTGCTGGCACCGGTTTCGAGGGCGATACCGACTTGGTAGACTATACAATCAAGGAACCTAAAGGACGCGTAATCGTTGATTAAATGAGCCACAATACCATCCGGATATCACCAAAAATTATCATTCTGCTACTATCATTCTTAGCAGTTCAATTGATTGGATGGAATCTGGATGCTCAAGCACAAAATCAGGTAAACATCTTAGAAGCTGATAGTATTCAAGGTGGGCAGTACGAAGGCGAACGAGTACAAAAAATTCTGGGTGATGTACATCTGCAAAGTGAAAATATGGAGATGTACTGCGACAGTGCCTACCAGTTTGTCAATAAAAATGAGATCCGCGCTTTCGGCAACATTCAAATTAATACAGAGACCGAAAAAATTTGGGCCGACACGCTGAGATACTACACCAACATTGATTTTAGTCAACTGCGTGGACGAGTTATTATTGAAGCGGATAGCACCACCCTCTTTGGAAACAGCGTTGATTATCGCTTTACGACCAAAGTGGCCAATTTTCTTGACGAAATTCGGCTCGAAGATCAACGAGGTACCTTAGTCGCAGATTCAGGATTTTACTATCGTGAACCCGACAGTGCTAAATTCTATGGAAAAGTACAGCTATCCGATTCTCTTCAATACCTCGAAGGCGACTCTCTGTTTAGCAACCGAGAAACAAAGTATTACGAACTCTACGGCGATATTTTTGGGGACGATCGCGAAAACGACTCTATGATCAAGGGACAGTACCTGGAAGCCGATTCTACAGGACGAAGACTCCTTAAAGGCGATGCATGGCTCAAAAGTTTTCAGCAGGATACGGCTGACACCACACAAGCTGATACGACGCACATAAGGGCAAAAACCATTTTATCAAAGGAACAGCGTACGCCAACCGATACTACGACTATCGTATTTGGATACGACAGCGTACGCATCTGGTCTCCTTCTTTTTCATCCGTTTCGGACACCTCAAAATATACCGACAGCACCGAAACCTTTGAACTCTGGTCCAATGCAAAATCATGGCATAAGCAGGTGCAACTATCGGGGCCTTATATCAGAGCTAAAATTATAAATGGCGATATTGACAGTTTAATTTCTCACCCGAGGCCCTTTTCGGTACAGCAAGACACCTCCATCAATCGCTTAAATCAAATTACGGGTGATACTCTCCACGCTGATTTTAACGATGGATCATTAAGTGAAATTTATGTTTTTGGAAATTCCAAGCTGCTCCGCTTTACCAAAAATGATCAGGATGAACCCGACGGAGCCGTGGATTTATCGGCACCAAATATTCGAATCTTTTTTGAGGATGGAGAACTTGCAAGGATGAAAGCCATTGGTGCCGTCAATGGCTCATATCTGCCGGAAAGTGAGCAGACCAAAAACCGTCGCCTCGATGGCTTTAGCTGGAATCCTAAACAGCGGCCTCAACAGCCGGAGAAAAAAATGCAGCGGCGCTTTCCACCGATTCCCAAAGAGCTCTTTTTTAAATTACCGCGCCGATTTATCCAACACCTCAAAGAAAATCATCCCGGCAGCAAGTGGTTGAATTTATAAGTGGAGATTATCTCAGAGATGAACCCCACTTACTTGCAGTTAAGCCTCCTGCATCTGCATTGTTTCTTCCATTACGCGCTGTTGAATATCATGTGGCACCTGATCATAGTGTGAAAACTCCCGACTATATCGGGCACTGCCCTGAGTTATGGATTTAAGCCGGGTAGCGTAGTGATCGAGCTCCTCGAGTGGAACCTGGGCTTTTATTTTCTGGATAGATCCCTCCGAATCCATTCCCATAATCTGTCCACGCCGCGTGCTGATATCACTCATCACATCTCCCATATAGTCAGCCGGCACCGTAACCTCAATAGTATAAATAGGTTCCATTAACTTGGGTTTTGCATCCAGAAATCCCTCCCTGAAAGCCATGAGCGCCGCAGTGCGGAATGCCGCATCATTAGAATCCACCGAGTGCATATCGCCATCATACACCGAAATACGCAGATCCCGAACACGACAGTTGCTCAGCGGACCGGCTTCCATCTTCTCCATGATACCCTTCAGGATAGCCGGCATAAAACGATTATCTATCACACCACCCACAATACAATTTCGAAAGATAAGTTTGCCGCCCCACTCCAGATCTATTTCCTGCGTATCGCGTACCTTCAGATCATCGTGTTCGGGCATGTTATCCTTCAACGGTTCCATCAGCATCGACACAGCAGCATATTGTCCCGCTCCGCCCGACTGCTTTTTATGTTTATACTCCGTCCGAACAGCTTTGGTAATCGTCTCACGATACGGAATTTTGGGCTGAACGTATTCCAATTCGATATTAAAGCGCGTTTTTAGCGCATATTTGATCACTGCCAGATGCTCTTCTCCCTGCCCGTGAACAATTACCTGTTTTAACTCCTGGCTGTGCTCAACCTGCATCGAGGGATCTTCGCGCTGCAGCTGATGCAAAGCGTTGCCCAGCTTATCTTCCTCTCCCTCATGCTTTAGCTTGATAGCCGTACGTATTATAGGATCAGGAAAATAAATAGGTTCAATCTCTACTTCCCCGCCTTTGGGATGCAACGTATCATTAACCCCGGTATTCTTCAATTTTACAGCTGCTGCTAAATCTCCAGTCAGTACCTTATTAGCCTCCCCGCGCTTATTACCATTCACCCAGTAGAGTCCGGACAGACGCACACCGCTTCCCGTTGAGTGATTGACAAGATCCTGCCCCGGTTTTACAGTCCCGCCGTAGGATTTAAAATAGAGCATATCTCCTACGTGCGATTCCGAACTGTTCTTCCATACAAACATCAGCGGATCACCATCCGTATCCGGCTCAACTTCTTCGCCATCCATAGATTTCGGAGGATTGGCTTCAAGCGGATTGGGAGCCACATTTCCCAAAAATCCCATGACGCGGCCGGTACCCATATTTCGTTTGGCACAGCAGCAGAACAGTGGAAATATATCCCGATTCAACAACGATTGATGAAGCCCTTTTCGCATCTGGCTTTCCGTAAGTTCTCCCTGCTCCAGGTACAAATCCAAGAGCGTTTCATCATTTTCTGCCACTGCCTCTACCAATTCATTATGAAGCAGCTCAGCCTGTGATTTATGCGAATCCGGAATTGGCAATTTGTCGGGCTTGCCCCCATCCTCCGGAAATTCGTACATCGTCATTTTCAAAACATCAATAATCGCATGGAAATCTTCGCCTTCGCTGAAGGGATACTGCACAACAACCACACCGCGGCCGAATCGTTCCTTAGCCATATCCACTGCCTTCTGGAAATCAGAGTATTCGTTATCCGGTTTATTCACAATAATAAGCGATGGAATATTATACTTCTCCGTAAATTTCCAATGTAGTTCGGTACCCACTTCCACACCGTATTCGGCATTTAACGCAAATATTGCCGTGTCGGCTACTCGTAACGGCCCAACAACTTCTCCTATATAATCGGCCGTACCCGGCGTATCTATTAGATTTATTTTACTGCCTCTCCAATCCAGATTTAACAGACTCGAAAACACGGATTTACCCTTTTCGTGCTCAACCTCATGATAATCCGATGAAGTATTTTTCTGTTCAATGGAACCGCGCCTTTCTTTATTCCCAGATTCAAATAACATCGTTTCTGCCAGCGTAGTTTTACCCGATCCGGCATGTCCCAACAGTACAACGTTTCTGATTTTTAATGGTTTGTAAACATTCATAGGCTACCTCCGTTTTAGGGATGAAGGAAAAAGCACCAAAGCGCTCTGTAACTATACCATAAAAGCGATAAATTTTAGAAAAGCTGACATGTAATACAGTTATTTCAACCATTGATCACTCCGGTGCGTTGGATTGTCTTTAGACAAGTAAGGCAAAAAAAGATTTGAACTCAATACTTTGCGCTAAATTTGGTAACATTAGCTGCGGATTTAATTTAAACCAGATATCATTGATGAAAAGTATTTTACTTATCCAAACGGGCGGTACTATTGCCATGGATGCCAGCGACGGCCAAAAGCCAACGCTGAATCCCCAAAAGTGGACCGAGCTGATGTACCAGGCCATTCCCGAACTTTCAAAAATTGCTGACATAAAAATGGAGCGGCTCTTTTTTGAGGACAGTTCCGACATAAACAAGAGGCACTGGGCAGCAATAGCTGATTTCATCCGCAACAATTATGAGGATTACGACGGTTTTGTGGTTCTGCACGGCACCGATACCATGGCTTATACAGCATCGGCGCTGTCATTTGCTTTACAGGGGTTGGATAAACCGATCATCCTAACCGGAAGTCAGGTACCCATGAGTAATATCCGCAGCGACGCCCGACGCAACCTGGTCAATGCTATTGAGATAGCCACAATGCCTTTGCCCGAAGTAGCGATCTGTTTCAATGATTTTGTCTACCGGGGCAATCGAGCAACCAAAATGAGTATCGGAGATTTTGATGCCTTTGCCTCCCCCAATTACCCGCCCCTGGCAGAAATCGGACTCAATATTGAAATTCGTGATCACGTGCACGCTCCTTCAAAACCGCTGGAAGTAGCCACAAATTTTTCGGATCAGGTTTTTCTCCTGAAGATCTATCCCAATTTGAATCCCGATTTTCTTAGCCAAATTAATTTCGGTGATAATCGAGCACTCATCGTCGAGGCATTTGGAAGCGGAAACTTTCCCATTCACGGAGAACAAGGCCTACTCCCTTTCTTCAAAAAATGTCTTCAAAATGACATTCTGTTAATTATCACTTCACAGGCGGCCTATGATGCAGTGGAGCTTAACAATTATGAAAGCGGACGCGAAGCACTGAAACTGGGAGCCCTCAGCGCCAAAGATATGACAACCGAAGCAACCCTTACAAAAATAATGTATCTTCTTGCCAAGCATGACGATAATAAAACAGTAGCCGAGCAGTTTAACAGGAATTTAGTTGGAGAAATAACGGAGTAATTATGTTTTTTGTTTTTGATGTTGAAACCATCCCCGATTTTGAATTTGTCCGACAAGTTATCGAAAACCCCGAAACCAATGATGATGAATTACTGATACAGGCCAGCGAAGATTTGGCGCGCAACTCATCGGGGTTTCTACCGCCGATGTACCACAAAATGATTTCGTGGGTAGGCCTATGGATTGAGAATAACGGTATGCCCAAACAAAAAGTGAGCTGGCACGGCACTGATGAAAAAGAGGGACTGGAAAAAATTTTTGACGCCCTCAGCACCTATAAGGATTTTGGATTGGTGCATCACAACGGGCGCGGTTTTGATCTTCCACTACTTACCTATCGTGCCCTTAAACACGGACTACAGATGCCCAAGCGTCTCAATCATTACGATATCAAATATCGCTACAGCAACGACAATGTTGACCTCCTTGATGAGTTTAGCAATTACGGGGCCAGCTCTTGGCCGAAGCTCAAGCACTTAGGCTATCTTATCAATATCCCCTTTAAGCAGACCGGTGAAGGCAATGAAGTTTTAAAAATGTTCCGCGAGGATAAGCTGGCTGAAATCGAGCACTATTGCTACGAAGATGTGATGGCAACCTACGTCGTTTGGCTACACCTGAAATATACTGTCGGGGATATAGACAAGGAGTTATTCGATAATCTCAACGACCGTGCGATGAATAAGCTCAAAGAAATTCAGGAGGGGGAATAAGCTCTTCCCATTTTTCCATCCGATATCAAATTTACAGCCTTCGAGTGGAATTTTTTCTTAGGAAGTAGATAGACTACGAGAATAAAAAATCTGCAGCAAAAGCTGCGGATCGAGATCTTTGAAGATACTTTGTTAAGGATTTATATCGTTTCGCAGCAGAGTCACGAAATGAGAAAAGTATTGAGTTAAAAAGTTTGTCTTATTACTCATCACTCACTACTCATGACTATATCTTCGTCCCGTCTTCAATGACCTCCCCTTTTGGGATAATCACGATACCATCTACAACGTGATAGTTTTCGTATTCTCCGTCTTCGAGATGATCTCCACCGGCAATTCGTACGTCATCTCCAATTTTAACATTCTTATCGATAATGGCGTTGCTGATAAAACAGCGCTGGCCAATACCCATGGGAGGATTATCATCCGTGCTTTGCTCGATCTCTTTCTGCGACTGGAAGAAATCGTTACCCATAATAATAGAATGTTCGATTGTGGTTCCCTTACCTATTCGTGATCGGATACCAATGACCGATCGCTCAATACGACTGGCTTCAACTATGCAACCTTCGGCCAATACCGAATGGTCAAAAGTAGTTCCCGACAGTTTAGATGCGGGAAGCATGCGGGCATGGGTATAAATAAAATCTTCGTTATCATACAGATTAAATTCCGGAAGATCATCGGTAAGTGCCAAGTTTGCTTCAAAGAATGACTTTATCGTTCCGATATCGGTCCAATAGCCGTCAAACTCATAACTTTGTACCTGATAATCCTCTTTAATCGCCTCAGGAATAATCTCTTTACCAAAATCGGTAGCGTCTTCGTACTCAGCGAATAAGTCGTTGAGAATATCTTTTTTAAAGATGTAAATCCCCATTGAAGCTAAATATACTCGACCATCCTTTTTAAATTTCTCCGGGGTATTTGACTTCCATTGGTCAAGATCATCAAAGTCCGGTTTTTCAACAAAGCTTTCGATAAAGCCTTCTTTATTTGTTTTCATGATACCAAATCCTGTCGCATCTTCAGCAACTACGGGAATGGTACCAATGGTAATATCGGCATCATTATCTTCGTGCTTTTTCATCATCTTACGATAGTCCATCTGATAGAGCTGATCTCCGGATAAAATAAGCACATGCTCGTGGCTGTGGTTTTCCATGTGATGAATGGACTGACGAACTGCATCAGCAGTGCCTTGATACCAATTTTTACTCTCAGGAGTCTGCTCAGCTGCTAAAATATCTACAAAACCTCTGCTGAACACATCAAAATTATAGGAGTTTTTGATATGCCGATTTAGTGAGGCAGAATTAAATTGTGTAAGCACATATATGCGACGAACACCAGAGTTAATACAGTTCGAAATAGGAATATCCACCAGCCGGTACTTACCAGCCACCGGTACTGCAGGCTTTGATCGCATCTTGGTTAATGGAAATAATCGAGTCCCCTGTCCACCACCTAAAATAACCGCAATTACTTTTCTACGCATAAATATTGTTTATCTGTAAATTGACTATTGTTCAATCAGCTCGGTATACATTTTAATATATTCTTTGGCCGAGGCATTCCAAGAAAAATCAAGATTCATAATTCTTTTTCGAATGCCCGCCATTTTTCGTCCATCTTTAAACAGCTCGATTGCTCGTTGTACTGCATCCTGCGCTGCATGAAAGGTAAAATCGTTGAAGGTAATTCCATAACCGTCATCTCTGCTAATATCAACTACAGTATCTTTCAAGCCACCAACATTACGTACAATAGGTACGGTTCCATAGCGCATGCAGTACATTTGATTGAGTCCGCATGGTTCTACGCGCGACGGCATAATCATAAAGTCGCTACCGGCATAAATCTGATGCGCCAATGATTCGTTATAATCTAAAGTAGCATCAAAATAACCGATAAAACGGTTACTCATCGATTCAAACTGATGATGTAGCTCGCGATCACCAGTGCCCAACACAATAAAATTAACGGACTGCTCGGATTCCAAAAATGAACGGAAAAGATCGGGCAACAGATCAGCCCCCTTTTCGTGAACCAGCCGGCCAATAAATGATATCGTTGGATGCTGCGGATCCAGACCGAATTCTTCGCAAAGTACCTTCTTATTTTTTCGCTTACCGGCTGCCATTTTGCGCTTGTTAAATGAATGCGCAATCATTGGGTCCTTATTGGGATCCCAGACATTGGTATCAATCCCGTTGATTATACCACGCGACTTCTGTTCCTCGTTTTGAAACAGCCATTCCAGGCCATTACTGTTATACGATAGCTCCTTCATATACGATTCGGAAACCGTAGTAATCTGCCAGCAGGTTTTAAGTCCGGCAGCCAAACAGTTCAATTCGCCATCCCAATCAAGCAAGCCAAAGTTCTGGTCATCAAAGTTGGGTAACAAATGAGCTTTCCCTCGATCATACGCACCGTGATATTCTGCATTATGCACCGTAAGTACTGTAGGAATATGATTCAGATCATTATAACGATAACACTCGGTGAGCATAAAAGGCACCAGCCCGGTATGGTGGTCGTGGCAATGCAGCAAATCGGGCTTTTCCTTCATCCCGTTAAACCAGTCTAACACAGCAATTTGAAAACTGGCAAAACGCTCAAAATCATCCCAGTAACTATTGCCCGTATCAGCATCGGTATAAATACCGCGGCGATCGAATCGACCGGGAATGTCTACCACATACAATGGAAACCCCAACGTACCTTCGGTTTCTCGTTCGATCGAAAACTCAAACTGCCAATCTCCCAGTGGTGCACTGCCGTGCAACACCGTTTCAAAAGTATGTTCTTCCATCCACTCATTGGCATACTTGGGCATCACTACCGACGCCTCGGCTATTTCTTTGTTGAGATACTTTGGCAGCGCCCCAACCACATCGGCTAATCCACCCACTTTCGCAACGGGATAACATTCGGCACTTAAATGGAATATTTTCATTTTTGAAATAGAGTTATAAACAGGCAGTAATACTCTTTGTTGAGTAACATTTTACTGCATTTAAATTACGTTGAAATAATCAAAACTTTATGCTTCAATCAAAATCTTTCTTTATCGATAACTTTATCCTACTTTCAGTCAAAAATAATCATCAATCGTATATATGGCTGTAATTGAAGTAAATAATATTTCAAAATCTTTTGGCGATACCCAAGCCGTTAATAATGTGAGTTTTGAAATTCCCCGAGGACGCATTTTTGGGTTGCTCGGTCCGAATGGCGCCGGTAAAACAACAGCTATCCGTATTATTAACCACATCCTTATTGCCGACAGTGGTACCGTAACTATTAACGGTTACCCCGTAAGTTCAAAGACGCAGAGCATGATTGGCTACATGCCCGAAGAGCGCGGACTGTACAAAAAAATGAAAGTGGGCGAACAACTCATTTATCTGGCACAACTCAAGGGATTATCACACGAGGAAGCCAAAAAGAAAATTCGCTACTGGCTCGATCGCTTTGAAGCAACCGACTGGTTCGATAAAAAGGTTGGTGAGCTCTCCAAGGGAATGTCCCAAAAAATTCAGTTTATCGCTACAATCGCACATAATCCCGACATCTATATCTTTGATGAACCGTTCAGTGGTCTTGATCCCATCAACAGTGAAATGCTTAAAGATATTGTCATCGATCTGCGCGACAACGGTAATACCATTCTATTTTCAACGCACCGAATGGAACAAGTCGAACAGATGTGTGACGATATCTGCCTATTTAATAATGGTAAGGCCGTGTTGAACGGCAATCTGCGCGAGATAAAACAACGTTATGGTAAAAACACCATCAATATAGAATTTGAAGGTAACGATGCTTTTCTGGATGAACTGCAACAAGTACGGATTAACAATCGATCGGCTAATTATGCCGAAATCCGGATACTCGACGGGCAATCCATGCAGGAGATTCTCAAAAAAGCGATTGATCACGCTGAAATTTATAAGTTTGAACGGGTCGAACCCTCGCTTACCGAAATCTTTATCTCCACCGTTGGCGAAGATAATATTAATCCAAAAGAATTGAGCTAATTCATGAGTTTGCGTCAAATTTTACTCGTACTTAAGCGGGAATATATGACCCGCATCCGTTCTAAAGCTTTTATCCTTGCTACCGTTTTAATTCCACTTGGGATGGTTGCCTTTTTTGGAATTGTAGTGGGTATTTCCGTGTGGGATTCCGATACCGAACAGACCATCGGCATAGCCGACAAAACCGAAGTTCTTTATCCCCGCCTGCAGGAAATAGCTCCCAAACGATATAAAAACTTATCTCATCTTGCCGAAGATTCTTTGCAAGCATTAATCCAACACGAAGAAATTGATGGATTTATCATTCTTGATGAGACTCATATTGAGGGACAAAAAGATCCGGAATTTGTATCCAGTGGCAGTGGCGGACTCAAACTGCAAAATACCCTGCGTACTGATTTACGCGAAGTTATCCGTAATGAGCGGCTCGCACGGGCCAATGTATCAGAAGATGTTCAAAAAATTTATGAGAGTGATATTACCCTAACAACAACAAAACTTACCGAAACAGGCGAAGAAACAGAAGATGATACAGGCTTTTTAACCATTGTTGGTCTTATCATGGGAGCCATCATTTTTGGGGCAATTTCGGGATATGGCGGCCTGATTACCCGAAGTGTAATCGAAGAAAAAACCAATCGCATTATTGAAGTTATTGCATCCTCAGTAAAACCCATCGAGCTTCTTTTCGGAAAGTTGGCGGGTATAGGAGCCTTGGCTCTCACCCAAATGACTTTTTGGGTGGCTTCTCTGCTGGGACTTGCCGCGGCAGCAGGACCTTTAGCCGGAATATTTCTCAGCGAGCAAATGTCAAACATGCCCGAGACAGCCCAAACAGCTCAAACCTCACAAGGCATCAATCCCGAGATGTTTTCGATTCCTACCATTGAAACTTCGCTGATCATCTACTTTGCTATCTTTTTTATCCTTGGATACCTGATTTACGCTTCCATTTTTGCGGCTATTGGCTCCGCCGTGGACTCTGAAGCCGACACCCAACAGTATATGTTTCCTGTCATGGTTCCTATTTTTGTGGCCTATATGATCATGTTCCAAACCATGAACAATCCCGATGGCACGCTTTCAGTTATTGGCTCATTAATACCTTTCTGCACGCCTATAGTGATGATTACCCGTATCGCTATTACGGATGTCCCCTTCTGGCAAATTGGACTCTCAATTTTATTGATGATTGGCACCTTTATTGGAACAATGTGGCTGAGTGCTAAAATCTACAGCGTAGGTATACTCAGCTATGGCAAAAGTACCAATTGGAAAGAGCTCATGAAATGGGTTCGTCAGTGATAAATTTAGTGATGAGTAGGGAGTGATCAGTATCGAGTAAAACCATTTACATTCTCGTTCCGTAGCCTGCCTGCACGTAGCCATTTATTACAATTTTTACTTTCTGCTGAAAAGTTTCGGCGAAGGCGGGCTCCACTGCGAAACGTTCTCTGTGGCCCAATTCAGTCACTATCTATGTGATTATACATAACATTGGTACGAGAAGTTAAAAGGATTTTATCATAATCACACCTTAAAGAATATCCTTTATTTTTTGATGAATACGAGCATCATATTCATCTTGCCTGTAATCCATTAGAAACTGCCGGATTTCATCATTTATATTCTGTTCCATTCCCCGTATTACCAAGAATCGGATGCGCGGATCTGCCTCTTGGAGTAACTCTTGCCCCCGACTTAACCAATCAGAAGCCGCATGATCATGCTGAATTAAAATCTGCAACGCTGCACTCCGGATATCATACGAATATTGACTTTCTGTAAACAAATTGGCCTGTTCTACAGCATCTTCAGTTTTCCCTACATTGGCCAGCTGCTTGATAGCAAAGATTGATCGATGTCCCACCGTATCTGCCTTAACAACCGACTCCACAAATCCGCTGAACGACTCCTCAGCCATCACAACCGTCAATATTTCCGTAGCTTTTTTGAACATTTGCAGCTTATCAGCTCGTTGACCGACTGCTTGTACCGTATTAATGACCGTACTATTCTGAGGATAATTTTGCAGTGCCATTAATCCCGCCTCACGAATAACTTCATGGTCACTCTTCAACGCATCTAAAAATACTTGTTCAGTACCGGATGCACCATCCGTGATATCCGCCATGGAAAGCAGCAGTCCCGCCTCTACCTCGGGTTCCAGATCCCGTTTCATAAAGTCCTGAATGGCCAATTGCAGATCGGGATTATCACTGTGATATCCCAGCTTACGTGCCGCTTCCGCACGTTCCTCGACCGTTTCTCCGTTGCGAAGCTCATTAATCAAAAATGAGGACGGCTTAAACTCATCGAGCGTCAATGTAGGATAATCTTCAGAAGACAATTGTAGGGTATTAATCGTCGGCTGTACCTGCAGCACAATGGAATCCTCCTTACCGGTAAATGTCACTTCCGAAGCATCCACTTTTCCCGGATATACCTCACGCGCTTCTATCGTCGTAAGTTCTCCGAAATAACCCTTTGTGGCCTCAAATCGCAGTTTAAGCTCTCCCTCCGCCTCATTGAAATCATAATAAACTTCATAAGCTACAGAATCTGTTTGGGATGAAGATTCCGCGGTATCAAAAGAAAATTGAGGTCGTTCAAATAGCGGTTGACCAATATGGTCGTACCAAAAATCCGCATACTCATCCCAGCTGATCACCCCTCCAAGATCCAGCATTTTACTTATCGAATCCCGCATAAATGCTTTTACGGATTCATCTTGCCACTCTCTAATACCATTTTGCCAGCTATTCCAGCGCTCCGGTCCAAACTGCGAATACAACGAATGGGCAAACCCTTGCGGCTGATCTTTACTGCTTAACGTCCTACTATCTGACATCAACTCCTGGAACAACAACGTTTGGCTCAATGTAATGGCATCAGCCTCCTTCCACTCTCGCTCACGCTGATGCACCCCAAACCACTGTCCGATTATGCCGCGCATCAATTGGGTATTTAAATCTCCACGATTTTTATACAAAAATATGGTCGATGCGCCCCACGATTTTGTCTCTCCATTGTGATCTTCCAGCACCACAACATGCAACTGTTCAAAAGGATATTGGCGCTGCAACTTTCCCTCTACCGACCCCAGATAATCTTGTGCATCCTGTAGTACTTTTTGCGGATCGATTTCACTGCCCAGTGATTTCTCAACTGCCAGATTGATTTTCTTTTCACC
The DNA here is from genome assembly GCF_052712805.1 of Fodinibius sp. AD559. Taxonomy (NCBI): domain Bacteria; kingdom Pseudomonadati; phylum Balneolota; class Balneolia; order Balneolales; family Balneolaceae; genus Fodinibius; species Fodinibius sp. AD559. Next base: position 226,943 of record NZ_JBQPVW010000002.1, on the reverse strand, counting down.
GTAACTGGTGGATTGGTTCTCAAAGCCTCCGATTGCAAAAGCCAAACTGGAGGTCGGCACCTCTTTTTGTGACGCAAACTCATAACGCATGGCATCCACTGAAAGCACCTCTTCTTCTACTTTTTCTCCCGTCGCCCAAACCTGTACACCTGATGGAACAGAAATATTCAATGTCGTTTTCAACGTCACCTGTGGATGATCCACAATCGGAACCCAGTGGCGGTGTCCCCGTGGAAGCAGAGAGGTCCACATCGTTTCATTGTGATTTTGTAATACACCAAACTGCGGACGACCTGAATACCGGATATTGACATCATACTGCGATCCCGCTTCTGTAGAATCATCTACGGGAATAAACAGAGAATCATTTTGGAGCGAAAAGTCCGCTGCTTCCCCATTCACCGAAACGTTACTGATATCCAGATGAGAAGCATAAAGTGTGAGCGTATCGGCTCCACTTATATTTGCCTCAACCTGATATTTCGCCTCTCCATCAATACGCAAGTTTTGTGGCTGGACTCCCAAACTGAGTTCTAAGCTGACAAAGTTGAAATCCAATTTTGGATAAGGTTCATGATCAAATGACTGTGCCTTCAAATCAGCAGACACCAGGATCATCAAAATCATAAAACCAGCTAAAAAGAGAACACGAGGAAAGGAATCAATACGATTTCTACGCATGAGCAATATCACATTAAGTATTTAAAATTCACTTCTAATTTTTAGTCACACAATATTGTAACGCAGGAATATAAGGAGTCTTATACTTTCCGATAAATCTAAGTGAAGCTTTTTTAATTTGTTCCGTAAGCCGTAAATGATAAGCCATTCATTTCTGTTAAACAGGTGTGCAAAAAGTTTAACACTAAAATATTTTTTTCTCATGGGTAAGATGAAAGCAATGCAAGTATCAGAACCGGAGTCGGATTTTGAACTCGTAGAGAAAGACATTCCTACTCCCTCTGCAGATGAAGTATTAATCAAAGTACAAGCCTGCGGTATCTGTCACAGCGATGCCTTTGTGAAAGACGGAACCATGCCGGGTATTGAATATCCGCGCGTGCCGGGACACGAAGTAATTGGAACAATAGAATCAGTCGGCGGCAACGTCTCGGAATGGAACGAGGGTCAGCGCGTTGGGGTAGGCTGGCATGGCGGACATTGCCACCAATGCGAAGCCTGCCGCAAGGGTGATTTCATTAACTGTGAGAATGCCCAGGTAACGGGACTCAGCTTTGACGGCGGCTATGCCGAGTATATGACAGCTCCGCAAAATGCACTTGCCGATGTCCCCGAATCACTCAATTCTGCGGAAGCGGCGCCCCTGCTTTGTGCCGGCATCACCACTTTTAATGCTCTGCGCAACAGCGATCTAAACCCAGGTGATTTGGTGGCTGTTCAAGGCATTGGCGGACTCGGTCACTTAGCTGTGCAGTACGCACATAAATTCGGATGTGAAGTTGTAGCCCTGTCCCGTGGCACCGATAAACGTGACTTGGCTTATGGGTTGGGCGCCGATCACTTTGTTGACACCGAAGCCACCGATGCCGCCGAAGAACTTCAAAAACTGGGCGGAGCAAAAGTTATTTTGGCCACCGCTCCCAACAGTGATGCCATTACATCGGTCATTGACGGGCTTGGTACCGACGGCACGCTGATGATTGTAGCTGCCACCGGTGAGCCGGTCGAAGTAAGTCCGTTTCAACTAATTATGGGACGAAAATCTGTTCGCGGATGGCCCAGCGGCACAGCTAAAGATTCCGAAGACACGCTTGACTTTAGTGCGCTAACAGATATCACGCCTACCATCGAAACCTATCCCCTTGAGGAAGCTAACGAAGCTTACGATCGGATGATCAATAATGAGGCACGGTTTCGCGTGGTTTTGGAAATGTGATATCGATCTTCAAATCCACAGTGTTTTAGTACAAACTCGTTCCGTAGCTCTGCTGCGGAACGAGTTTTATTTTGCTTAGGAGTACAACTCCTTCGCAACTTTAGATCCAAACCCACAGGGTTTAATTCTAATTATTCTCAAACACCTCTAATACTTCCGGCAATAACTCCCGGCTGCAGGAAAAACCATTTCCTGATTCTATCGTCTCATCACCCTCCGTATCACAAAATATACCCCCTGACTCTTGGAGAACGGTTAACAAAGGAGCCGCATCCCAAATATTTAACACCGGATCAAACATCAAGTCCGCCCTTCCCGTTGCCACGAGCATGTGTCCGTATGCATCCCCCCAGGTACGATGAATACGCGTTTTTTCGACCAACGCATCAAATACCTCCCCATAACCAAACTCGGCCGAAGTATATACATCCGTGCTCATAAAACTGGCCTCGGACAGATCATCACAAGAACGCACGCTGCATCTCTCTCCATTCAAACGCGTTCCTTTATCTTTCGCCGCTTCACAGAATTCATCCAGCGCCGGAGCGTAAATAATGCCGATCACCGGCTCTCTATCAATAACCACTCCAATCAGCGTGGTATACAGTGGTACACCGTGAATAAACGACTTTGTTCCGTCGATGGGATCCAAAATCCACTGCACACTGCTCTCGGGATTATGATCGTCATGCTCTTCTCCCACAATTCCGTGCTTAGGAAACCGGCTTATGATCTCCTCTCGCATAATCGTTTCTACTTCCCGATCCGCAACTGTTACCGGAGAATCGTCCGACTTGCGCTCCACATCAAAGGATTTATTAAAATAGTTGAGCGTACGATCACCGCCCTTTTTCGCAATTTCAATGGCCGCCTCGTGTACAGTATCTAAATCAAATTTCATGTGTACTTAAACTCTTAGGGTGATTATTTTAGCAGCTCAAATATAGAATTCAGAATTCGGAATTCAGAATTCTGCAGAATTAGTATTTCTAAATAGGTTTTATCTAATTTCACATGACCGATTCACAGATTTTTAGCAGTATAGCACAGGAATTAAATCTTAAATCCAAGCAGGTTAAAAGCGTTGCTGACTTTTTGGATGACGGGGCCACTGTTCCCTTTTTGGCCCGTTATCGTCAGGAGGCCACCGGCGGACTCGATGAGGAAGATATCCGTAACGTGCGTGACAAACTGGAATTCCACCGCACGCTCGAAGATCGCAAGAAAACTATTCTCAAGACTATTGACGAGCAGGATAAGCTCACTGACGAGCTGGAAGAAAAAATCAAATCATGTACTGATCTGAATACGCTGGAGGATCTCTACCTGCCCTACAAGCCGAAGCGCCGCACCAAGGGCGATATGGCCAAGGAAAAAGGATTGGAACCACTGGCTGAGCTTATCTGGGAGCAAGAAATTGAACAAGGCGATCCCATGGAGTACGCTGCCAAATTTGTTGATGAAGAGCAGGAAGTTAAATCCGCGGAGGATGCCATGGATGGTGCCCTTGATGTCGTCGCCGAATGGATTAATGAGTCGGCCGACGTGCGGGAGAAACTGCGCGATATCTTTCAAGAGCATGCCGTAATTAAGACTGAGAAAAATCCCGCTGTAGAAGAACGCACCAATTTTGAGGACTACTACGAATTTTCTCAAAAGGCCAAACACCTGAAACCGTACCAGATATTGGCGATCAATCGCGGGGAGCGCGAAAATGTGCTGTTTGTGAACGTGGAGTTATGGGATGAGATCACGCTCGAAAATATTGACGATGTGGTCATCAAAAATGACAGAAGTATTTTTGTCCCAAAAATCCAGGATGCGGTGGAAGATGCCTATAAACGACTGCTATTTCCTTCACTGGAACGCGAGCTCCGTAACAATCTGACCGAAAAGGCTGACCAGCACGCCATCGAAACCTTTGCTACCAATCTATCAAATTTACTCATGCAGCCACCGCTTGACCACAAGGTAGTCATGGGCATCGACCCCGCGTATCGGAGCGGTTGCAAGGTGGCCGTAGTGGACGAGACCGGAAAGTACCTTGAGGGAGCAACCACTTATCCCACTCCGCCGCAAAAGAAAGTAGCTGAAGCAGAGGAAGTTTTTGATAAGCTTATTGACAAATACGATGTAAATCTTATTGCAATCGGCAACGGAACCGCCAGCAGAGAAACCGAGCAAATTGTGGCCAACTTCATACAGAAACGAAAAGAGAAACACCCCGATGAAGAACTCAACTATATGATTGTCAATGAAGCAGGGGCTTCGGTCTATTCAGCATCTAAGGTAGCTGCCGAAGAATTTCCGAATTTGGATGCTCCTCAGCGGGGCAATATCTCTATTGCCCGACGCGTACAGGATCCGCTGGCCGAGCTCGTAAAAATCGATCCGAAATCGATTGGCGTGGGATTGTATCAGCATGATGTGAATCAAAATCAGCTTGCCCAATCGCTCGATGATGTCGTTGAAAGCTGCGTAAATCAGGTGGGCGTGAACCTAAATACGGCAAGTGCTCCGTTATTGTCCCATATTTCCGGTCTAAGCAGCCGAGTAGCCAAACGTATAGTAGAACATCGGGAAACCGAAGGAACGTTCTCAAATCGCGAGCAAATAAAGGATATTAAAGGAGTTGGGGAATTTCGCTTCCAGCAGGCGGCGGGATTCATGCGCATTCCCGAATCTGGCAACCCGCTCGACAACACCGCAATTCACCCGGAAAGCTATGAGGCAACCGAAAAGCTCTGTAATCTTTTTAACATCAATTTGGAAAAGCTGAACGAGCAGACAGAAACAATTGCAGAAAAACTCCAAAATATTGACAAGCAGAAAGTTGCCGATCAGATTGGCGTTGGGGTTCCGACTCTCGAACTGATTATCGAAAATCTGCAGAAACCGGGACGAGATCCTCGAGAATCTCTGCCCAAGCCTGTGCTCCGAAATGATATTATGAAGATGGAAGATTTGAGTGAAGGTCAGGTGCTCGAAGGTACCGTTCGCAACGTCGTTGACTTCGGTGCTTTTGTGGATATCGGAGTGAAGCAAGACGGACTGCTACACATCTCTGAAATGGCCGATCGAAAGGTGGAAGATCCACACGATATTGTGGCGGTTGGAGATATCCTCAAACTCAAAATTGTATCGCTTGATCTGGAGCGTGGACGTATTGGATTATCGCTCGTAGATTAGTCTAATTGTAGACTTAAATTTTTAGCTAATTTGGGGTATAAATCGAGTTCTCCATCAGCACTTAAATCAATTCATTATAGGGACTAAATAGTCGTTTATTTGCTAACTGTTTTAGCCCCTTATTTTTCGCCAAGTTTTTATTTTGTATTGGAAATTCCTCTCCCCGATACAACAAAATATTGTCTGCAGATACCTATCCATTTCCTTTATCTAAATAAAATTTTCCGCCTAAACTCCCGAAAAAAATTAAAAATCCTACTACAGAAAAGAGGCTCTGAACTGTAGATTTAGAATTTACTGTAACTAACAAAGAGGTGTTTCTGCATTTTTAAATAAATTTCACATTAACTATTTATTCTATTTTACTGCTATTCATATATTTATAATTATTAACTATTGTACTGAAAAATTGTCTCCCAGCTACTATAAGGCTTAAACTTAAATTATTTAGGGGGATATTATCGATACAAATCCGATAATCAAACCCGCTATTATTACCTCATAAACCCTTGATATCATTAAATTTACCGCACAAAATATTATATCAGCAAACTAATCTTCTATAAACCACATATTTTCCACCTAAATAATTTAAGTCCCGCACGATATTAACACCGAACCATACTTAAAGTATTTTATAGGTTTTTGTCATAACTACCTATAAGGCAATATTTAATATTTATATACAATTGAAATATCACCACTCTTGACAATTTTGTTTTATCGCTTCTTTGCGTGTTATGGCGGAAATAATAAATCAAGTTACATTAATTGCCCTAAGTTATTGCAAGCCAATACGGTATTGATTCTTCTACCACTCTCTTTTCAATTTGCTCATTTTATATGCCAAATTGCCACACCGTTCCTCAAAAAAGAAATTCCGACTAAAATTTCTTCAAAATATACTTTTCTATTCTGCTAATTTATAAACATGCTTCACCTTAACATTACTCCCCAATGAGATAAGTTTAATGAGTAAATTTCATTCCTAATGACACGATCCACTTCAAATACCCCCCTTAGTACCTTCCAGCTTCCACTCCATTATCGGAACAGTTTTAACTCAAATATTCAATAGAAAAATGTTCTTCACCTCCACCCTTTTGTCCATCGATTCATACCAAAAATCTGTTCAAAAAAATGAATGAAACTTACCGCTATTCGCTATCTAATTGACCGGTGAAACTATAGGTTCTGCAGGCTTGGTATTTGGGATAAAAATGGCGGCATCAAATGCCCATAAAAAAACTTCCAAATCTTCCGAAATATTTAGTTTCCCGTCATGCATTTTTGCATGTAAAGAGGAGAAATCAAACAAGGTTGGTTGCTCTTTTATAAGCGAACGAAACTCATCATTTAGGTAAGGATTTTGACACTCCACACTACGCGCCGGGAAGGTCGTATTTTTAGAATTTTGCCCACACAACACCGCAATATTTAGCGCCTCTCCATCCATAGATTCAGCAAGTGATACCGCCAAGTTTCCCACATCCAATGCATTGTTTGGAGTCATCCCTCGGTACGCATGTCGGGCTCCAATCTTAATCATTAATCGCGGATTTTCTGCAGAAGAATTTTGAAAGAATCTCCATAAGTTTTTCCGCAGATATTTTGCCCGCACCTGGTTCGACGTATAATTATCATCATCGTTAAGTCGATATATCTCTATGCTTTTAATCAGCTCTGTCAATATCTGCTGAGCTTCAGGTATATCCTCAAAATGGGGTTTCAACTTCTCAATTTTCGCAGGAACATAAATAGAAATCGGATTAGGAATACCGTCAGGTAACTTTTTAAGACGCGGATCATCAACAGCCCCAGTTTCCCCGCGTACTTCCTGAACTAAATTGTGAGTTACTGAATCCGGCGCTAATGCTTCAAGTCGATCAAAAGCCATACCCGTAGTAAAGGCAAATACCTGATCTAATCCCCATACTGGTTCTTTTGTATTGCTGTGCTCGACAAATTCGTAAACCAGATCCCGTTCAGCCTTAAAATTATAAAAGGGAATAGCATTTGGGTATTCCTCAATAAGACTATTATAAACTTCTTTACCTTTCTTAAGACTGTCTGTCATTCTTTCGACCGTCCACGGACTTGCTTCCAGAGCCAAGTGATCAAACTTATTTTTTTGATCCAGGCTTGTAATCAGAGACTGTATCAATTTCGGAATTTCCTTTGTGGCATGCATCTCTCCTATGGTTACGACCGAAGCCTGCTTTGATTTCTGGATAAGCCACTTCCCTCCCTCTCCCTTGAGTTTGTCATTTTCTAAGGATAACTCATATCGATTTTCTTGCAATACTTCTTTCAACGATATTGAAGATTCTTTGTCTCTTTTATCCTGACCAAAAACCTGTGATACTCCTGTAAATAAGATTAGGATTAAAACGCTAAGCAAACCCACTTTATTCATAGTTTCGGTAAATTTTTATTACTATTGATCTTATTTTTCGAAGCTTTATTACTTCGTATAAAGCGTTTCATTGTTTCAATTTTTAAATATCTACAACATTAACCAATTTTTATGAATTATCAGCAGCTTACCGAACAGTATCATATCCCCGTTTATAACCGTTATCCGGTTACATTAACAAAAGGGAATGGTGCCTATGTTTGGGATGACGAAAACAACAAATATCTCGATGCCCTGGCCGGTATTGCAGTCAATAGTTTGGGGCACTGTCATCCCAATGTTGTGGAAGCAGTACGCAAACAGGTTGGAGAACTGATGCATATTTCCAACTTCTATTACAGTAAATCACAGGCTCAATTGCTCGAATTATTATCCAAAATTTCGGGTCTGGATAAGGGTTTTATATGTAACAGTGGCGGAGAAGCAATGGAAGCCTGTCTTAAAGCGGCCCGCAAATACGGGCAGGCTCATCAGAAAAAAGGTCCGATGTTAACCGTTAGCAATGCATTTCACGGACGTACGATGGGGACTATATCTATGGGTATGGATAAATATTCGGAGGGCTATGACCCGCTTTTAAGCGGTTTTCAGCAGATTCCGTTGAATGATGTAGATGCGTTGAAGCAAAATTTCGATGCCGACACGCTTGGGATTGTCATCGAACCCATACAGGGCTCGGGTGGACTTCATGTAGCATCACAAGAATTTATGGATACTATTCAGGAGCTTTGCGATCAACATAATGCTCTTTTAATTGTTGATGAAGTACAAACCGGTGTTGCACGCACCGGTAAAATGTTTGGCTTTGAGCATTATGGGGTTCAACCTGATATCATTGGGATGGCCAAAGCAATGGGTGGAGGTTTCCCGATCGGAGCGATGGTCTGCTCTGATAACGTTGCAGAAACGATGAGTTATGGAGATCACGGTAGCACCTATGGAGGAAATCCACTGGCTTGTGTCGCTTCACTGGCAGCATTAAATACCGTCCTTGATGAAAACCTGACGGAACAGGCCGCTAAAAAAGGCAATTTCCTCAAACATAAAATTGAAGACCTAAGCACCGATATTTCCGAAATAGTTGATATTCGCGGGCGGGGGCTTATGATTGGCGTAGAGCTTTCTTTTGAAGGGCGCGAGGTTGTAGAAGAAATGATGCATCAGAACGTGCTATCAAACTGCACACAAGGAAACGTCATGCGATTAGTGCCACCTTTGGTAATCAACGAAGAAGGTTTATCAACCTTAGCAGAGGTATTGATCTCAGCAATTAAAAAAACATCCCCATAAGGAAAACAAAATGGCAACTTTTTTGTTATAGTTAGTGAAAATCAAATATGCAACATATGGGGATGTCTTTGTATCGCTTTTTAATCGTAGTTCTGACCAGTGGCTTTCTACTGCTGGGCGTATATAAGCAGAGCTTCTCGCAGGAAACCGACACATCACGTGTTACCATTGAACAAGAAGATGAAGCTAACGCTCCCATCCAGCTCGACCAGCAGTACAACCGATCGGTCTCGGGCGGAGCACTTACCGATATGGGTACTTATGATGTGCCTTCATCCTCGCAGTATTATCAAGCTCCTCTTGAAGCACAAAAAGAGTTGGATCAATTCATGAAAGAGTACCGAAAAGAAATGGAGAAAAGTGCCTATTGGCACTTTCTAAGAGCCGTAAGCCCTTATATTCGACTACATCTAGGTGTTCGTGATTTCAATAACCTGCAAATTGTGGGACGTGATAATCCGCTGTTCCAATCGTACCAAAACAATGAAAAGCGACAGTAATATATTGGGATCAATCAAATAATTGTTCAAAAACGCTTTTTACTTTGCTGAGATCTTTATCCGTAATCTGAAAATGAAAGGTAGCACGAAGCGTTTGAGGTCCAAATGGGACAACCCGTATTCCATGCTCATCCAGCTTTTCAATGGCTTGTTTGGCGGATATATTTTTAACATCAAAGATCAAAATATTGGTTTCTACTGAATCCAAATCTATCGAAAGTTCGGAACATTCACTGATAACTTCTGCCAATTCCCGAGCCCTGCGATGATCATCTTTTAACTTTGGCAGATGATTTTCGACAGCATAATCAGCGGCGGCGGCTAATAATCCAATTTGACGCATTCCCCCGCCCCACATTTTACGCATGCGCCGTGCCTCAGTAATATTTTCTTGGGATGAAAGAATCATCGACCCCACCGGCGCACCGAGTCCTTTACTAAAGCAAACCGACATCGTATCAGCAACACGACTGTAAAATGTCGGCTCTGTTTGTGTCGCTGTTATGGCGTTCCATATCCGAGCACCGTCAAGATGAACTGACAAATCATTTTGAGTGGCAAATGAGCTTATTGCCGCCAGTTCTTGTTCGGTATAGCAGCATCCCCCGCCTTTATTGGTTGAGTTCTCTAACGCGACAACTTTCGTTCGGGGCTCCCATTCATTTTGTCCGCGGATGACATCCTTTAACTGATCCGCTGAGAGTTTACCCTTCGTTCCTTGCAACGGTCGGAGTAATACTGATGAGAGATGCGAAGCCGCAGTAGATTCATAGTTAAAAATATGTCCTGTTTCCTCGATGATTACTTCATCACCCTGATCGGTTAGTATATTGACGGCTAACTGATTAGCCATCGTGCCACTGGGTGTAAAAAGTCCGGCTTCAAAACCGAACATGTCAGCAATCTTCTTCTCAAGACCATTTACCGTGGGATCTTCTCCAAATACATCATCCCCCACTTCGGCCTCGGCCATTACCTGTCGCATTTCGGGAGTAGGTTTGGTTACGGTATCGCTTCGTAGGTCAATCATCCTTTTTTTATATTTGTATTGTACTCATCCCCTTGGGACTAAGTGGAATGATATATTCATTAGTTTCTTTGGCTTATATTAAGATTCTTACCACCTTAAAAGTAATAAAAGAACTTTTGGGTAGTTCATCTCACTTCGTTTTTTCCAATATGCTGTAGAAACTCTCAGTATCAATGTTGGTGCCACAGACGATAATTCCCACATTTTTATTCATGACCTCATCCGAAAGCGGTCCTGTTGCTGCCGCCAAGGCCGAGGCACCGGCCGGTTCTACAGCCAGCTTCAGTTCCTCAAACATCATGCGCATAGTTTGTGCCATCTTCAAATCAGTTATGGTAATAACTTCATCTACAAAACGCTGACACAGCCCAAAGCTATAGGGAGCTGCATGCGGCGCCCCAAGGCTATCGGCAATGGTATCGACTTCATCAATTTCGACCGGTTCTCCTGCTTTAAGACTTTTACTCATGCTATCAGCTCCCACCGGCTCTACCCCATATACCTTGCAATCAGAAATTATCTGTTTAACTGCTGCAGCAATACCCGCACATAATCCTCCGCCGCCAATAGGTACAATAACGGCATCCAATTCAGGTACATCCTGGGCAAACTCGAGTCCCACCGTTGCGGTACCCAGCGCGGTTTGTTCACCTTCGAAGGGATGGATAAATGCTCGATTTTCTTCTTTTTCGATCTCCTTAACCCGTTGAAAAGCCTCATGTACATCATCTACCAGCTCAACGGTAGCACCGTGTGATTTACATTTTTCCACCCGAAATGAATTCGCGGTTTTAGGCATGACCACCTTGGCCGTTGTGCCAAGGGATTTGGCTGCATAAGCAACAGCAATAGCATGATTGCCGGCACTCACGGCGGTGACTCCATTTTTGAGCTGCTCTTCTGTAAGATCCAGCATATTCATCAGCGCGCCGCGCGGTTTAAAACTGCCGGCATACTGAAAGAGCTCCAACTTTAAAAACACATTTGTTTTTGCACTTAACAGCTGATCTTTGACATCGCTTTTCCACTGCCAAACGGGCGTCCGACGAACTTTGTCACCCAGTTTTTCTCGTGCCCGTTCAACCTGTCTCGGAGTTGGAACTTTAATCGTTTCCATAGCTGAATAATTTTTTATCAGTTTTAAATAAACCTTGATGTCTGTCAAATACCTGACAGATCAAAGATGCCGGGTATTTGACAGTCCTAATAAATTACTCTTTTATACCGGGTAACCCTCCTGCGGGTTTATCATTGCCCCACCAACGCTCAGGGGCTTTGCGTTTACGCGGATAAATTTCATCAAGTGTTTCACCATTATACAAGCGGCCGTTTTTCATTACCCAGCGGACCGTGTTGGTATTACGGATTTCATCCAGTGGATTTTCATCCAAAATAACCAAATCTGCCAACTTACCTTCTTCGATGGATCCCACATCTTGATCTAAGCCCAATGACTTTGCTCCAAGTATGGTAGCCACTTTCAGAGCGTTATGATTAGTCATGCCGCCGGAATGTACCGACCACAGCTCCCAGTGGTAACCGAGTCCCTCCAGCTGACCGTGACTTCCAATACCGCCCCAGCCTCCAGCATTCACAAGATCTTTCATAAACTCTGCGTGCTTGTAAAAAGCGTGTTCATCCTTAGTAGCCCAGAACCCTCGTCGCCGTGCCTTCGATGCCAGCTCTGCATAAGGAGTAAAAAACGAAAGCTTGGGATCCTTATACGGCTCCTCATTGGCATAGAACCATTCCTCGGCCCACGGTCCGCCGTACGTAACCAACAGCGTGGGTGTTACCGCCATCTTGGATTCAGCGACAACATCAACCACTTCATCATAAATCGGATACACCGGAAAATTGTGTTCATGTCCGGGATAACCGTCAATAAGCTGGTTTAGGTTGATCTTCCAGTCCAGCGCACCTTCGGTTGTAGGCAGAATCTTCTGATCTTTCGCGGCCATCAGAATCCATTGGCGCTGCTGACGATTCCCCGCGATATACATCTTGATATACTTGGTATGATAGTACTCGCTGTATTGCCGCATTACATCCTTGGCATGATCGAGATCACGGATATCATATGCCCAGTATCCGAGCCCCGGTCCAGTTGAATACACGCGCGGTCCAAGCATTTTTCCGGCATTTACCATATCGCTATACGAAAGTACATCCGTGGTAGAGGTCTGCGGATCCCGTGTTGTAGTTACACCATAGGCAAGATTGGCCCAGTAATTCCAGATCTCATTTTTGTGGATGCCCCAGGTCGGCCACATATGAGCATGCGTATCCACTAATCCGGGTATAATGGTTTTGCCAGAAACGTCAATCACTTCGGCATCTTGAGGAGCATTAAGAGTTCCAGTCTTTCCCACTTCTTTAATGCGATTATCTTCGATCAGAATGTCTCCTTTTTCAATAACCTCATCGCCATCCATCGTGATGATACGAGCTCCCCGCAGAAGTGCGACCCCTTCGGGAATATCCTGCTCGTAAGTTACTTCAATTGGATATTCTTCCGGGCTGTATTTTTCGGGCTCATCCTCTTTTTCCTTCTCATCTTTTTGTTCTTTCTCTTCGGATTTTTCCTCATTCTCTGCAGCTTCTTTCTCCTGCTCTTCCTCTGCTTTTTGAGCCGCTTTCACGCTGTCTTCAAAAGCTTTGGCCTCATCCAGATCATACACAAAATGTCCATTCCCGATCGACCAGTGCACCTTACGCCCGCCCGTATCCCAGTGTGGAAACTGACCGCCGATTTCAGTCAGCTTTCGCGCGGGAAACTGAGCATTATCAGGATCAGCAACTGATATTTCGATTTTATCACCGACCTTCGGTACCGTAGCTACATAAATCTCATTATTGATCTGCGCCAGCGCCTGATCCCCTTCCGGGGCCATCGTAATCAGTGAGGCCTCACTTGGGGGATTATTCTCTTTGGCTGAAACAGGATGAAGAATACGCTCCTGGTGCGGTATGCCATTTTGATTACCAAATCCAGCCGTTGTAATACCGGTCATCTCTACATACTCTTTCTCGTCGGTACCATCCCATCGAATCGAAACCAGCGTATTATCATCATTGAGATAAATACGATCGTTATTTTTAACAAAATGGGGATTGGTTCGTCCATCGGCCTTGGCAACCAATGTTGCCTCTCCTCCATCGGCTGGAATCCATGAAATTTCATCAAGAGAACCAAAATAAGCACCCGGCCCGAGTCCGTCGTGATAATCTTCGGCGGCACCTTTCAGGAAAACAATTCGATCGCTATTGTACGACCATGCAGGGCTTCCGTAAACAGCTGCCTGCTCGGTAAGTTTCTGGAGATTTTGTCCGTTTGGCCTGACTTTATATAAGTGTCCTCCTTCATCTTCATCCCAGGTTGAAAAAGCAATCCATCGACCGTCGGGCGACCACGTGGGATGCGCCTCGGTAACATCCATATCCGTAACGCGACGCGGAGTACCATCGGGAAAGTCCATAACATACAATTTATTCATCACTGTAAACGTCAGCTGATCTCCATCCGGTGACGGCACGGCGTCTCTAATTTGGGTTGCAATAGCCTCTTGATCATCACTGATGGGATAGTCAAAATCCAGACGAGGGCCAAGTTCTATTTCGGTATCAACTTCAAACGGAATCTCTTTTGCTTCGCCGCCATCAATAGGGATTCTCCATATTTTTCCACCGTAATAGGCTACCAGCTCCTCACTATCCGGAGTGAATGACATCCCTGGATAAACACCCATCGTGGCGCGAGATTCCTGATCATCCCGCTGCACCGGATAGGCCAACCAGCGTTCATCACCATTGTCACGGTTACGAATCACCAAGCCCGTTTGATCTTCATATCGAGATCCGTAGACCAGCCACTTACCATCAGGTGATATAACAGGAGTAAAAGCTGAGCCGTATCGGGATGTAATTGTACTCGTTTCTCCATTTTCGCGGTCGTAGACCCCCACCTGAAACTGTGGAAGCTGTGCATTATAACTCCAGGCTCCCATACGCTGAGAATAGTAAATAAAGCGTCCATTGGGACTTACAGCCGGATCAATAGTTCTTAAATTCTCGGGCTCATCAATAAGTTGCACGCCACTTCCCCCATCTTTGTGGTACATCCATAGTTTGTTGGTCAATCCACCTTTAGCCGCAATAATATAGTCACCATCTGATGTCCACTCAGCAGAAGGATACCGATTGTCCTTACCCTTGGTAACCTGATGCAGCCCTTCAGTCTCCAAATTCATGTACCAAACCTCATCCGATCCGTCTCGATCGGAGGTAAACAGCAGATCTTTACCATCGGGACTATATCTCGGATGCGCATCAAAGGCCATTCCGTCGGTAAGCTGCTCAGCTTCACCGCCCTCAAAAGGCATGGTGTAGATATCACCCAGCAGATCAAAAGCAATTTGCTGACCGTCCGGACTCACATCCACCGATATCCAGGTTCCTTCCGAGGTACTTATGTTGATAAGGCGTTCCGCATCAAGCGGCAGATCTGTCTCTTTTGTCGTAGCGGTATCAGTCGTATCAGACTGTAAGGCCGAAAGTGAACTTAGGTTTAAATTTGTAGTTTCGAAGCCTTCTGCCTGACTATTCGAAATACTGATCAGCGTGCAAAAGGCAATGAAAAGAAGTGGTTTAAAAATTTTCATAGAGATCCCTTTTTCAATAAAAGTTTAGACCTCAACAAATAACAAGAATATGATAAAAATGGAAACGGGAAATATCTTTTTACACTTCACTGAAAATAGAATACTACAAAGAGATTCTTTCATTTATCAATAACTTTTCGAAACTTCTCTTTTCACCCTATATAAATCTACTGCTATTGAGTGAGAACAATCTAAAAATCGATGAGCGAAATCATGAACGGGTTCCCACAGTAACTGAACGGATAACCCACGCCCTATTTGGCGCTTTTCTTGGATTTGCCCTAATTAACATTGTAGCCTTCTGGATGTTTCCCGGTGTAGGACTGGGAGCCATTTATATGTTTTCCGGTTATCACGCCGTAACGACAATTGCCAGCAGTTTAACCACGGTTTTGGTTTATACGCTCCTGATCTTATGCTTTGTTTTTGGATGGTTCCAAGGCAAGCATTTCACCAATCGGCTTAAACACTATATCAACTCTTGGAAGTTTTGGTAGGATAGATAAAAACCCGCAGGGTTTCTCTATAAAAAGCTTAATAGAATTTAATCCATCATCTTATCTGAAAGAAAACCCTGCGGGTTTGAAAAGGAATTACATATACTAAAACAAGTTCAACATACCATAAATCCCTAATCGTGCTTATAAAATCCTTCTCCTGATTTATCCCCAAGTTTGCCGGCATCCACCATCTTAACAAGCAGCGGACACGGTCGATATTTGGGATCTTTGAATCCTTCGTAAAGCACATTTAAAATATCCAGACAGACATCCAGACCGATAAAATCAGCCAGTCGCAGCGGTCCCATCGGATGCGCCATTCCAAGCTTCATCACCTGATCTACGTCTTCGGGTTCAGCCACACCTTCATATACGCAATAGATCGCCTCGTTGATCATCGGCATCAGTACACGGTTGGATACAAAGCCCGGATAATCAGCCACTTCTACAGGGTTCTTTCCTAACAGCTCGGCCGTCTCTTCGATCATTTCTACGACATCCGAATCGGTATCAAGTCCGCGCACTACTTCTACCAATTTCATTATCGGTACGGGATTAAAAAAGTGCATTCCAATAAATCGCTCGGGACGCGAAGTCGTTGCGGCCAACTTTGTAATAGAGATCGAAGAGGTATTGGATGCTAATATCGTCTTCTTCGGCGCTGCTTTATCTACTTCAGCAAATACTTTCTTCTTGAGTTCAAAATTCTCTGGCACAGCCTCAACAACTAAATCCACATCTTTGACTGCCTCGTTCGTCTCGGTATGTGTTTCAATATTTTCGAGTGTCTGTACTTTCTGCTCCGCATCGATCTTCTCCTTTTTAACCATACGCTCCAGGTTTTTATCGATGGTTGCCAACGCCTCTTCTGCCAGCTCTTGATTCATCTCCACCAAATTTACCGGAATGCCATTCATGGCAAAGACATGGCAAATGCCATTGCCCATGGTACCACCGCCAATGACTGCTACTTTTTTAATATCCATATCACTAAACATTTATTGCAATTTGTTGTTGGTTATTGATGAGAGAGAGTATCAATTTTCTGAGGCATTTTCAACGATTCTATCCCGTTAAATAATATTCATTATTAAGTAAGTCTAATTCTGCATTAATCTAATGGGATATCCCCTTTTTCCGGTTACTCATTAATTGGTATGTTTGCTACATTCCTGACTGTATAAAATTATTTTACGCTACTTATGAAGAAATTTTTACGCATTGTCCTTTTTCTACTCATCTTAACTGTCGGGATCGGTAGCTTGGGCATCTACTGGACATTCTATCGTCCACTGCCCAACTATCAAGCTACACAAGAGCACTCCAAAATTAATCAACAGGTTGATATACACTGGGATGCTCACGGCGTACCCCATATTTATGCTGACAATAAGCACGACCTCTATTACGCTCTGGGATACGTCCACGCCCAGGATCGGCTTTGGCAGATGACTTTAAGCCAGATGGCAGCCGAAGGACGATTTGCCGAGTTTTTGGGAAAAGACCTCCTTCCCTACGATAAACTGCAGCGTACCCTTGGTTTTTGGGAAATAGCTCAACAAATTGCTCCTACCATCTCCGACTCTACCCAAAATTTACTTCAAGCTTATTCAGCCGGAGTGAACTCCTATGTCAAAAATAATCCCAGAAGTCTGCCTATACAATTTACGCTGGCCGATATGGATCCCATTCCATGGACCCCCACGCATTCTATCGCCCTTGCACGAATGATGGCCTGGGAACTAAACTTAGCCTGGAAATCAGAACTTAATTATGCTTATTTCGCTGAACACCTTTCTGAAGAGAAGTTTTCACAACTGCTGCCCGACAACCGATTTCTTTCATCAAATCGAACGACTGACTCCAGCTGGGCTCAAACGCTAATGCCGCTGGTCGAAAAAAATGAACGTTTAAATAAAATTATGGGCCGTCAGGGCTCGCACGTAGGCAGTAATGCCTGGGCGATCAGCGCTGAAAAATCATCCACCGAAGCGCCTCTTTTAGCAGGTGATCCTCACCTGGGATTGAATATGCCCGGCAAATGGTACGAAACGCACTTGAATGTCAACGGCAGAAATCTTTCAGGCGCTACGCTTGCCGGTGCACCCATCGTTATTTTAGGCCAAAATGATCATCTGGCTTGGTCATTGACAAACATTATGCTCGACGACACCGACTTTTTTGCGGAAGCTATAAATCCCGAAAATCCCAACGAATACGTTATCGATTCGCTTGCAAACGAAGCGGTTTATGATGAGTTTGAAATCCAAAAAGAGGTCATAAAAATAAAAGGAGCTGATGATACGCTGTTTACCCGCAAGCTTACCAATCACGGCCCGGTAATCTCTGATATATATCCCGAACAGCAGTACACGAAAGATCGTGTTATTTCTATGCAGTGGACCGGCTATGAGGTAACCAATGAAATTGAAGCATTGTTAACCATGAACTGGGCGCAATCTTTTGATGAGTTTCAGGAAGGGGCCTATAACTTTAAAGTACCGGCACAAAATTTCATCTATGCCGATAAAGCCGGCAACATTGCCCAGCTATCAATGGCGAACATTCCCATCCGGGATAAAAATCCAATCTTGCTAAGAAAAGGCTGGAATACCGAACACGACTGGCAGGGCTATGTACCGGATGAACAGCTGCCAACAGTCATTAATCCCGAACGCGGCTGGGTTGCCAATGCCAATACTTCTCCCGTCAGCAACGATTATCCTTACTATATTTCGATGTATTGGGAACCGGATTCCCGCATCAGTCGAATCGAGCAATACTTGACAGAAAACGAACAGCTTTCCCCCCAGCTGTTCCAGCAGATGCAGAACGACACCTATTCCAGGTTTTCAAAAGATCTCTCGCAGCTCATTCTTCCAGTTTTAAAAAACAGCGATCAGCAGCAATTCGAGACTGCTATTTCGTACTTGGAGAACTGGGATTATAGCTATGATAAATCAGAAACAGCCGCCTCTATCATGGATGTCTTTTTACTCCATCTCGCTGAAAATACTTTTGTTGATGAAATGGGTGAAACTGGTTATCAGAATTTTGTACGATTCTCTTCGATGCCCATCCGTACTTTAAACCACTTTCTACGGAACGGCAGTACCTTTTTTGATGATGTGAGTACCAAAGGTACTACCGAAACTCGAAACGGTATGATCAGGAAAAGTATGGGGGAAGCTATTGATTTTCTGAAGCAAAACTATGGTGACGAACCCTTTGAGTGGCGATGGGAACAGCTACACACCATTACCTTTAAGCCCCAGCTTTTTGGTGAAGCCGCCGAAGATCCCAACGCCCCACAAGCGTTACAACTGATCGTCAATAACTTGCTCAACAATGGTCCCCATCCCGTAAGCGGACATGGTATGAGTATCAATAATGGAGAGTACAGTTGGAATAATCCCTACGAAATGGTTCTGGGACCTTCAATTCGACGCATTATTGACTTTTCTGATCTTAGTAAAACCTGGTCTATCAATCCTACCGGTCAATCGGGAAATCCCCTTTCACAGTATTATGGAGACCAAACCGAAAGCTGGCTCAACGGCCAATATAAATTTTTATATCAGGACAGTACTTTTTTTGATGAAAATCAGTTTAAGACTATGAGCTTTATACCTGAAGACGAATGATTTTAATTAATTAGGTGTCTCGACAATGTTGATTCCGCATCGGCATTCAGCTATGTTATCATCAATTTAGTATCAGTATATATCATCTTTGAAAATCCATGACTACACATTTTAAAATTTCTCTTAAAAACATATTACTACTGGTTATATCCAGTGCGGTCTTACTTTTCTCAACACAATCATGCTCCGCTTCCCAAAAAACGACTTCAAAATCATCGCCGGTTGGGAGCATTCAGCAAAAAAGTGTGCTAAATACAATTACGGAGCAAAATCTCAAGCCGGAAGAGGCCTCAGCAACGGCCGATCAACCCAAACAGATTGCGGATTCCGTGAATGTGGATTCATTGCTGGCCGAGATGTCGCTGAAAGAAAAGATTGGACAGCTGTTTTTCGTTCGCGCCTATGGGTATTACAAAAGTAACGACAGCGAGACCTACCAAAAACTTTTACGCCAGATACAAAATTATCATATTGGCGGGGTCGTTTTCTTTAACGGAACGGTATATGGTCAGGCAATTTTAACCAATAAACTACAGCGGGCCTCAAAACTCCCGCTTTGGGTTACCCAGGATATGGAATACGGCGCCGCCATGCGCATTGATGGTACTACTAGATTTGTACCTGCCATGGGCATTGCGGCCACACAAAAACCTGATTACGCTTACTGGATGGGTAAAGTTACCGCACAAGAAGCCACGGCTCTGGGGGTAAATCAGATTTTTGCTCCGGTACTGGATGTAAACAACAATCCCCTAAATCCGGTCATTAATGTACGATCCTTTTCAGGCGATCCCGATATTGTCTCAAAATTTGGCAATAAATTTATTGAAGGTGCAGAATCAGAAAACGTCCTCCCGACAGCGAAACATTTTCCCGGTCACGGTGATACGGACATCGACTCTCACCTGTCGCTACCTGTCATTGAGTACGATTTTGCCCGCCTCGATTCTGTTGAGCTCGTACCATTCCGGTCGGCCATCAACAATGGCTTAAAAAGCGTTATGAGTGCCCATATTTCATTCCCCGCCCTCAGTCCCGACTCCTCACTACCCGCTACGATGGATCCCTCGGTTCTTAATCGCATTTTAGCTGACAGCCTAAACTTTGATGGACTCGTCGTCAGTGACGGACTGGAAATGCAGGGCATCTCCTCCCATTTTTCTCCCGGTCAGGCAGTCATTCAAGCGCTTAAAGCCGGTGTTGATCTTATGCTTCTAAGTCCCGATGAGCTGACGGCTCTTCACGAAATTGAACAAGCTGTTGGTACGGGCAAGATCTCAGAGAAACGCATTGATAATTCCGTGCGCAAACTTCTCAAGTGGAAAAAACAGCAAGGGCTCTTTGAAAATAGAGAAGTTGATATTGAATCTCTCAGCGCCAATATCAACACTCGAAAGAATCGCCTAATTGCTGATGAAATCAGCCGAAAATCACTGACACTGCTCAAAAACAATAATGATATTCTTCCGATACGGGCATCCGAATATCCCAAAGTAATGGTTGTGTCTGTATCGGATGGCAAAAGCGGGTATACCGGTTCCTCTTTTGTTTCACAACTCAGGGATTACCATCCCGATATTAGTGCTCACCTGTTAGACCGACGGACAAGCAAAGAAGAAAAACAGGAGATGATCGAAGATGCCCGCAAAGCGGATCTTATCATCATCGGCTCGTTTATATACGTTAAGTCGGGCGAAAAAGTGCAACTCGATAGTGAGCAATTATCATTCTTAAAAAAGCTAACTAAGAATAAGCCCTCTATTTTAACCGCTTTTGGAAATCCATACGTGGTTCAGGATCTGCCGGATACTGATGTACAGCTTTTGGCGTGGTCGGCCAATGGCGGTCAGGTTAAAAGTACCGTACCGGCCCTGTTTGGCGGATCGGAAATAAGCGGGCGACTTCCCATCAGTATTCCTGGCCTGTATTCTATCAACCATGGATTATATCTGCCACAAACAGCAGTGCGTTACGACGAACCCGAAGTATCGGGATTGTCCCGTGATTCCCTTCGCAACATCGATCGTATCATGAATGAGGCGATATTTGATTCCACTTTTCCCGGCGGAGTAGTTACTGTCGTTAAGGATGGAAATATTGCCTATCAAAAAGGATTTGGATATGAAACATACGAAAAGCTCAACCCGATTAAAGAAGATGCGGTTTATGACCTGGCTTCACTCACAAAAGTTACGGCTACTACAGTCGCTGTAATGAAGCTGGTTGAGGAAGGAAAAATCAGCCTCAAAGATAAGATTGGAAAATATATCCCTGAATTTTCGGAGGGCAAAAAAAAGAATATCACTATAGCAAACTTTTTGCTGCACAATTCGGGCCTTCCCCCTTTTCGAGTGTATGTTGACTCCCTTAAATCTGAAGAAGAAATCATTGAAGCTATTAAAACCGAGCCTCTGACGTATAAGACGGGTAGCGATTATCGATACAGTGATCTCGGATTTATTC
Source organism: Fodinibius sp. AD559 (assembly GCF_052712805.1). Taxonomy (NCBI): domain Bacteria; kingdom Pseudomonadati; phylum Balneolota; class Balneolia; order Balneolales; family Balneolaceae; genus Fodinibius; species Fodinibius sp. AD559. The sequence goes on along the minus strand of NZ_JBQPVW010000002.1, from coordinate 205,353 downwards.
TGCTCGCAGAAATTGTTGAGCAAGTTTCCGGCAAGCCGCTTGATCAATATGTGCGGGAAAAGTTCTACTATCCTCTGGGAATGTCGTCTACCTTCTTTAATCCCAAGCAGGTTGGCAATCACCTGACAACCCGCATTCCGCCTACCGAAATTGACACAGTCTACCGGGATACTACGATCCGTGCCGAGGTACATGATGAACGGGCCTATTTCCTAAATGGCGTTGCCGGTCATGCGGGATTATTTTCGAGTGGAAAAGATCTGGCCATTTTTTGCCAGATGCTACTTAATGATGGCTGGTATGCCGGACGTCGTTACCTGGAACCCTCAACTATAGAGAAATTTACTAAGCGACAAGCAAAACATTCCAATCGGGGCTATGGATTTGACCGAAAAAGCGGAAAAAACAGTACGGCTGGATCCCTGACCAGTGAAAAAACGTTTGGTCACCTCGGTTTTACCGGTACCAGCTACTGGATTGATCCCGAGCGCGATCTGGCAATTATCATTTTAACAAATCGAACGTATCCGTATCGATCATACGGTGAAAATATCAGCACTATACGAGCAAAAGTTGCGGATGCGGTTGTTTCATCAATCATAGAGTAGTGGATATCAACGACCTTTACGATCAAAATTACGTACCCTATTCCAAAAAGGCTTCGGTTGCCGTTGTTCGCAGCAAAAGCGGCAAGTGGTTCCCCGGTGTACGTATCGAAAATATTTGTTATCCCCTGAGTATTAGCGCTACACAGAATGCCCTTTTTTACTGCCTCAGCGAAGGACATCAGCCCGCTGATCTTTTTACGGATGAAATAAATGTATCTATGATTCCGAGCTGGGAAAAAGAATTCGGGTTTACTGCCTATCCCCTGGACAAAGACAAGTTGCAAAATATTACCTTCGATAACCCGGTTTTAGATTCCGATATCAACAAGAGGAAAAAACTTAAACAACTGCTGGATCTGGCTGTGGTCGGGGAGTCGGATTTTCCGGTTTCGGCGATAGTAGAAACAGAACAGGGATATTTTACGGGAGTAAATATTGAATGTACTTCATGGAATATGGGACTTTGCGCCGAGCGCGTTGCTATTGCAAAAGCGCTAACTTTTAGCAGTGAGAATTTAATCAGCCTTGAAATACACACCCGCAAAGGAGAATTCAGTAGTCCCTGCGGTGCTTGTCGACAGGTTATTATCGAACACCTGCCAAAGAAACAAATTCACCTGCATCATGCCGACGATTCCGAATCCATTCACTTTAGCGAAGATCTTCTTCCTCATAGTTTTAGTTCTTCATCACTTTCGAACAGATAATTCTCTCAATTTTATATGAAATATATTGCATCAATCGATTATGATCATTTAGATAACGGCGTTTTTCTAACCAGCCTGGCCCGTTCGCTTTCGCAACAGCAAGGTAACTCCGATCTGCGTTCCATTATTATTCATTCCGATAGTGAATACACCGAGCGCATCATCCAAACCGGTGTAATGCGAGATGAAGCAACCATCCGTAGTATCAAAGATCTCAACAATCGGCTGGTTGCCCTTTTTGCTGATGAGGGGGTATCTGCAATTGGTCTTAATCCCTATCAGCGGAACCTGATAACCCAGCAAAATGGGACGCTCACGCTCGATCATTCCTTTTTGGATACACTACCCAGCCAATCAGTATTACTACTCTCCACCCTGGTTCAAAACGCTGATGAAAATAAAATTGAACCACTATCTCTGCCACACTTTGCCACTTTTTTATACGAAGAATTACAGGCCGATGAACTATTTCTCTTTTCCAAGTCCGACGAATCGGAAATATTTACGGATAGAAAAACAGAAACAGATCCAAGATGGGATACAATGGATTCCGAGTTTAGAGAACATCAGATTCCGGATGAATTCAATAATTTTAACCATCCCGTAAGACTTGCAACAGCCCGGGATTTTAATCAATTGCCAAATTTAGAGCAAACTATTACCATCAACAGCAGCAAAAATTGATTTATTTCCCGTAGATCGATTGTAAATCACCACATTTTTGGAAAAAAGTCCATTTAATCAATTAAAATGGGCTTTTTTACTTGACACAACAGTTCCATATACATAGATTCGACCATTCGATGTATTAAAAGGATACACATCGAGCGAATTTTTTAATTATTAATACTAATCAAACGGAGTCATATAATGAGCCGATACGATGAAATGAGTGAATTGTTAGATGAACTGGAACCTGACATTAATAAGTTTTACAACAAGGGAAATAAAGCTGCAGGTACGCGCGCTCGTAAAACTCTTCAAGCTATGAAGAAGAAAGCGCAAGATATTCGAATGGAAATTCAAGAGTGGAAAAACACTGGAAAAGTTGACGAAATTTAATTCGGTCAATCCACTTATTTAATTTCTAAAGGCCGCTTTTCAGCGGCCTTTTTTATTTGATAAGCATAGATATTATCAGATAAAAATGCCGCAAGAATTTACCCTGCGGCACCTAAACAACCGAAATATTTTATCAATTTTATTCCTCTTCGCCTTCTTCTCCTATCGGCTCTTTTTCAAATGATTCAACAGCCTCTTCAACCGTTCTATAACTGTTGAATACGGTTATCAGCTTAGTGACCATTAATAAACTTTCAATCCGTTGATCGGCTCCGGCAATACGCAAGTCGCCGCCCGCATTGCGCATGGTAGTAAGTCCGCCAATCAAAATTCCCAACCCCGAGGAATTCATAAACTTGACGTTACTTAAGTCTGCTACTACTTCTTTTTTGTCCTCGTCAATCAAATCATGCAGATCTTCGTTAAATTTATTAGCATCCGGACCTCCCATAAGGTTACCACTAAACTCTACTACAATACAGTTATAACGCTCGTTTATCGAATAATTCATAAGCTGGTTTTTCTTTTTAAGTTGTTCCTCAAATTAAATTCAGAACTCATAATATACAAGACTTAGCTAAGTATGTGAATTTGATCGATAAAACTAAAATTGGTTTAATATCTGACAATCCCACTCATAAATTAGTACCATGTTCGGGTTCGAAAAAACAACTATTGCAAAAGACAAATCCTACAAGTACCGGCTTTACCGACACGAATATCAGCTGAGCTATGCAAAATATTTAGATCTATTGGCACAACCAGCAGAAGAATTCCGCCTGTTTTTTATAGATCTGTTAACAAACATACCCTTTCGCGCCTATCACTGGGAAACGCCGCCTGTTACCAAAGATTCATTGGATCAACCCTTTGAGTTTGTAGTCAGTCGCACTCCCGGCATTGACTTGCCTCCCGATCCCGGACCATTTCGACAATATTTTCAGTTCGATAAAAAAGTCGTTGTCTTTGATAATCTGGGTGGGGATGCCAAATTAATTGCCCCCACCCCCGCTGACCAACAGCTAAACTATTCGCATATTGGCGTTTTTACTGTGAATGCCCCCGAAGAGCAACAGCTGGCGTTTTGGCAAACAGTGGGAAGCGTAACCAATGACCTTATTTCGAATCAACCAATTTGGCTTAATACCGCTGGCGGTGGAGTAGCATGGCTTCATATTCGGCTGGATTCAAATCCCAAATACTACCGGCATAAGCCCTATATCTCGACGGGTTAATTTATTGCCCGCTCCACTGGTAGTAAATGAGTCCGCCACCGCGACCGCCTGAAATGAAGTCTGCGGAACCATCACCATCAAAATCAATAAACTGAGGTGCAGCCAATCGCGGTGCCGTAATAGAAATCGGGAGCGACTCTTTTTTAAACGCAGCCTTATTTTCTGTACCTGTATTCCGATAAAATACAAACCCCTCGGTTTTGCTTCCGATAAACAGATCCAGATCGCCATCGGCGTCGATATCATGTAACGTGGGAGTACTCCGATGGGCAACTTTAACATTGGTAAACGAATCTTTTTCGAGAACAAAATTGGGATTCTCGGCTGTTCCATTATTCCGATAAAAATGGATTTTTCCACCCGATTCTCCCACAAAAAGATCGAGGTCACCGTCATTATCTATATCAGCAAGTGCAGGTGCACTGTTACTGCCCCGCTCCAGCTCTACAAACGATTCGTCCACTTTCTCAAATCCATCTCCGGAATTCTCATAGTAAGCGACTCGTCCTTTCCAGGTTCCCAACAGCAAATCATCAAGGCCATCGCCGTTAAGATCACCCAATGCCGGTGCATAATGATAGGCATTCGACAGATTCAGCGTTCCAGACTTATGCAATGATGGGTCTTCTTTTGTACCGCGATTTTCAAATGTATACACAATCGATGATTTACTTCCACCGGGATCAATTTTATTTGCCAACAGCAGATCGACATCATCATCGCCATCGATATCACCGGCTGCAGGGATGCTTTCATTTCCAATATCAATACCGTTCAAAAACTGTTTGCTTTGCCGGTTAAATCGTCCGTTATCGTTCTGCTTATAGAAATAGAGATTCTCAGCCAGCGTCCGACTTGCATTATAGGCTCCACCCAATACCCCAATTAGGAGATCCTTTTTACCGTCCTGTCCCCAGTCGGCAAAAGTGGGGGCATTATATCCGCTGGACTCTACGGGGTTAGACGACGGAAACGGCTGTGGCTCCCCCTGTAGTCCGGGATTGCTGCACGATCCCCTATTCTCAATAAGCAAAAGACTGGGCTCAAAAAAGTCACCCCAGAAAAGATCTTGGTCGCCGTCATCATCAATATCTACAAACGTAAGCGTATTGGCCCCGTGCATGGTACCTACTTCTTTGACGATCTCAATCCCCTCAAATTTCCTGCTAACCAGCTCAAATTGGGGTACTCCACGCTCATCACGCCCTACCGATTCGTAGTGTGTAATGGTTCCGTCCAATCGTCCTATAAACAGATCCAGATTCCCATCGCAGTCGATATCAGTAACATTAGGGATGTTCTGCCGATCCGAAAAGATAGGTTCTCCTTTAACATCTTTGAGGGTATCAGTCACTAAGGTGAAATCGGGCTGGTCGGAAGTGCCATCATTGCGATAATAACGAATATAGCTGTACGGCTGTTCGGCCAGCAGATCCATATCCCCGTCCTGATCCAGATCCGCAAACCGATACCATTCCCCGATATCCAGATCGTGAAAACGGTCGGTTTGCCAACGCAGCTCCGAGTCTTCATTCTCAAAAAACATGAGATCGTTCGAATTCTCCTGCAGAAAAAGATCGGGATCGTCATCACCGTTTATATCTACAAACTGTGGACGAGGGGCATTAAATCCGCCTAAAAAAGGATGCTGTATAGCAGTTCCTGTGCTATCATAAACCGCAAATGGAGCAACCGTTTTTTGGAATTTCCCAGATTCTCCCTCCTGACTCAATACCCCCGATCCGCTACAACCACCTATCAGTATAGCAATGGATACGAGTGCAAAACATAAAAATCGAGCAGACATTATTTCTTTGTCAATTAAGTTGAATTTAGCCGTCAGCTTCTGGCACAAAAGATTGCTCTGAGTCTACCAACGGGCATTGGTCCCTATTCCGGATGGGTAGGCGCCAACCTCAATCACTTCCTCAATCTTATTCGTTTCGGTATTAATCACGGTAATAGTCCCGTTGGGGTCGCCTGATGCTGATGTGCCTTCTGAATCAAACGTTCCCTTTCGATTATTATTGGAGATATAGAGGTATTTGCCATCGGCTGACATTGCACTTCCGTGCGGTTGAGCTAACCCATTTCCTTCAAAAACGGTATCTACCGAACGCGATTTCATATCAACCACGGTAACGGTATGAGCCTCCTTATTACCAAAATAGACGTACTTACCGTCAGGAGAAAACACCGGGTGCCAGGGCTGTGCATTCACATCAATGCTATCAGTCAATTTAGGTGTTTCGGGATTCGAAACATCAAAAATTAATAGTTTGCCTGAAATCTGTCCCGTTACAACCATGGTATTCCCATCCGGTGATATAGCGAAGTCAACAAATACATGCGTGTCTTCATCCACCGTAGTCAGCTCCGTTTCTTCAGTTTCGTTATTAAGTGAGAGGATCTGATTTTCAGCCAGACTGGCAATAAAAGTCCACTCTCCATTGGGTGTGACTGTCAGCGCGTGGGGACGTGCAAAAAAGGTGCGAATTTCTTTCTGCAGCGTCATATCTGATCGATTGATAATCCCGATGCTTTGCGGGGGATTTACGGCACTCATCGATCGTCCGACAATCAATTGATCACGGGTAGGATGCAATGATAGCAAACCGGGCACTTCCAATTCGACCTGACCGACCAGCTTGTTATCCCGGTTGAATTTTAGTACTCGATTTTCACCAATCAGCGTCACATACCAGTATGAACCATCCGGTTCGGCAACGGTGTGGTGCGGCTTCGCATTGGCTGAGAAACCCAACTCCTGCAGATCAATGCTCTCTACAATTTCATTGCTTTCAACATCGATTACGGATAACGTTGCTTCTCCCTGGTTACAGACATAGATCCGCTGATTTTGTACATCATCAACCGACTGTTCCCCGCTCTGATCACCTTGTCCAACAAGTGATGTAGCGGAAAACCCCACAAAGAACAGCGTAATAAATAGAGTTCTCAGTAAAAAACTTATCCAATTTCGCATTGTTAAATAACTATCGAATTAGATGAAAATTATTGCGCGCTTGCCGGACTTACAGGTTGATCTTCATTTTCCAAGATAAACAGTCCTTCCGTGGAGCTGGTCATAATAATGATATCACTTTCAAAATACGGATAATTGCTCCACGTTCCAGCAAAACCGGGCTCATCTTCTCCAAAAGGCTCGGTATCAAAGTATCCGATTTTCTTAGGATCCTCGGGATCGCTGATATCAACTACTTGCAGTCCGCTCACATAGTTCGACTGATACATCGTATTGCCTTTGATGTATAAGTTGTGATCCGAAGCAGAGTTATCGAACAGATATTCATCAACAAATTGCGGATCATCCAAATCAGATACATCCCAGATAAGTGTACGGGTATGATCCACATTACCGGTTAGCTCATCCAGCTCATCATTCTGGAAAAAATAGCGCTGATCTTCCGTCAACCATCCCTGGTGTACATAAGCATAATCGGGATATGAAACTGTTGAAAGTGCTTGTGGATTTTCTTTATCCGAAACATTGGCAAAACTGATTGCGGTTTCGTTGGCTCCGATACAAATCTCTTCTCCCTGATACTCTTTGTCGGGACCTTTATATGTTACACACTGCGCATCGTGAGTGTATCCCGTTCCGCTTCGTCCGGTTGACGGATCCGCAAAACAGCCGGCAAAAGTAGGATTCTTAGGGTCCTGAATATTAACCATATGTAATCCCCCGCCGCAGGTTTGTCCGCCGCCGCTGCTACCCACAGCATAGGCAAAACCAGTATCCTTATTAATTACAATATTGTGGACGCTGTGAACCTTGTCATAAACGGTATCCTCTTTCAGAGTCATTGGTGAACCTTCAAAATCTCTCAACTTGGTTAGATCCACCACTTGAATTCCATGTTCCCCGGCATTATCAGCCACTACATATGCATGATTTTTATAAACCTTAATATCACGCCAGGCATTTGCTCGTGAACCTTCGGTCATGGGTAAGTTAGCTACATAAACAGGATTTGTCGGATCACTGACATCCACAAAAGAAGTTCCGTTTATGCGTCCGACCAGTGCATACTCTTTTCCGGTTTTGGGATCGGTCCATCCCCAAATGTCATTCATACGGACGCCGCGTTCGCCACCTATCTCTTCAATGGGGAGGAAAGAAAGAAGATTTACATTGCTGCAGCCAAAATGCGAGGCACTGCCATCACTACAATTCACTTTGTTACCGGTAATGGGTTTAAGAACAGAACTACTTTCGCTGACTACCGTTGAAGCTACCGACCAGTTTCCGGCATCATCCATTTGTAAAATAGCAGCCGTTCCCGCTCCGTAATCGGCACCGGTAAGTCCGGCCACAGCAACACCTTTATCAACAGCAATAGTACTTGCAAACTGGACACCCGGTTTACGATCAGGTCCGCCTATCTTACTGACGCCGACCCATTCACTGCTGTCTTTATTCTGTTTAAACTGATACAAGGCTCCTTTTCTATCATCGGCACCGGGCGTACCTACCCAAAGCTTGCCATTGGCTATGGCCAGCGAAGAACCAAAGCCGTAGCGTGGCTGACTATCAAAAGCCACTAATTTGCCCGTCGCATTCCAAGAACCATTGTCAGCATTACGCTCGTAAACAAACACAGCTCCAGATCCTGAAGCATTACGTGGTGCTCCTACAAGGAGCTTATCATTCAAAACTCCCAATGTTGAGCCAAACCGTGCATTATCAGCTGCCTGGTCACTACTCAGGGTAGCTTCCTTTTTCCACGATCCTTCATCACCGGATCGATAAACGTGTACTGCTCCACCTTCTTCCGGGGCTCCAACAAGTAGTTTTGATCCTTCCACTTCAAGAGCTGATCCAAATCCAATGCCCTCCGCCGTATCGGGATTGGCCAAACGCTGCTGCTGGCTCCATGTTCCTGATTCTGTTTTTTGAAATACATATACAGCCCCGCTGCCGTCTGCTTCTCCGGGTGCACCCAGAAAGGCAAGATCACCGCCAAGCGCTACACTGGTACCCAAGCTGCCCTTTTTGCTTGTATCCGACAGCGCCAATTGAACCGTCTGGCTCCAGGAACCATCTCCGGACTTTGTAAACAAATAACCCGCCCCTCGTTCATCATCGCGTGCCGGCGCACCGATAAGAACTGCATCTCCGTCGGTTGTTAGTGAGGCGCCAAAACCGTTACCAATTTCCCCGTCCGATGCTGAAAGCTTAAACTGTTGGGACCATTCATTATCAGCACGCTGGTAAATATATACGACTCCCGGCTGATGTGGATTAGCTGCCTCACCGATAAAAACCGATCCGTCATTCACCGAAACAGCCCGGGCAAAACCTGCCATGCTTTCTACTTCACCTGAACTTGTGGTCTGGGCATCCGCCGAATTAAAAGTTAATGAAAGAAAAAGAGCAAAAAAGAATATCAGTAAACGTTTCATTGGGATCATGGTTTAAAACTTGTTTGAATTGCATTCTTAATTATTAAAAAACTTGGTGACAATCAAAATCGAAAAGTAAAAAAGCATTAAAGTAAAACCCTTCTTTCTTCCTCCATCAATTACTACTCATGGAGCTCCCTACCCACGAATATTTTCCTGCTCAAACGAAAAAATGAATGTCGCTCCATCATCGGACTGAATGTTGAGCGTGCCTCCAAGCTGATCAATAAGTGTGTTAACCAGCGTAAAGCCAAGTGAACTTTGCTCATCAATCGAAAAGTCGTCCGGCAATCCCCTTCCGCTATCTTTAATCATAAAAGTGACGTTTGAATCTTTCTTATATCCACTAATTTCTATCCTGCCATCCTGATGATCTGGAAAGGCGTGCTTATATTCGTTTGTAACCAACTCGTTAATAATAACCCCACATGGAACTGCTTGATTGAGGTTCAAATTTATAGCATCAATATCGATGTCAAAACTGATATCATTATTATCTGCTATATCATACACCTCTTTGACCGATGAAGTAATTTGTTCTACCAAACTATCAAATGAAAGCTCATTAAAGAAGGTTTCTGAGCCACATCGTCAATATCATAGATATCGTACACTTTGGGAGACCACTGCAGAGAGTTGTTTTCAAATCCCACCGATAGCCACCCAATTCAGCAAGTTCCTGCTCTATTCGCAAATTGGTTAATCCATTCTTAACTAATTTTTTCATATTAGAATAAGGTTGGTATTGCATATAATTTTTATTCAATTGCAATAGCGAAAGCATGACTCTCTATATATAGAAAGTGTGAACATAGTAAGTTAGCTCTCCAAGCTTTATTAAAAACATATATTTATATGCACAAGTATTTAGCAACTATTCTATTGTCCTTATTTTTATTTTCATGTAGTAACTCCCTAACAGAAATACATGTAGGTACGACTCCCTTTTTTGGTGAAACAGCTTTTTATATCGCTCAATCAAAGGGTCTTTTTGAAGATCAGGGGCTAAAAGTCGTATCACACCCAAACTCAGCAGGAAAGAAATCATTACAAGCGTTGTTCAATGGAGACCTTGATATTGCTCATGTCGCCGAACTGCCCATCGTTTATGCCTTAGCGGGATCAGAAGAGTATAAAACAGGCAAAGATATCAGCCTTAAAATCTTTGCCAATATGATTCACGTCAATAACATCCAAAAAATTATCGCCCGAAAAGATAGTGATATTAATAGTGCCAATGATCTAATCAATAAAAAAATTGGATTTTATAAAGGTACTACGTCCGAGTTCTTTTTAGATACATTCCTGTTAGAGCACAATATTAAGGATAGTTTAATTACAAAAGTAAATATTGATGTATCAGAACAGTTAAATGCTTTAAAAGAAGGAAAAGTTGATGCCGTTGTTAGCTGGGAACCTCATGCCTCAAAAATGTTAGCAGAAATGGGGTCCAAAGTACATTCGCTCGATACAATGATAGATCATTCAACGCTGTGGTTAGCGGTAACTTCTGCCTCATATATCGATCATAATAAAGAGGATCTCGTGGCATATTTGACGGCTATAAAAAAAGCGCAGAGATATATCCAAAATAATCAGCAAGAAGCACAAAAAATGTTGGCTCGTAAAACCAATTCCTCACAACAGGTAATTCAAAATATATGGGGCTCCATTACATATGATCTTTCCTTGGGAGAGCAAATGCTCATCTTATTAGAAGATCAACATCGATGGTTACGAGAAAATAAGCGTGTCAAGAAAAGATCTAATCCGATAAATATTGAGGATGCCATCTATTTAAAAGCAATGGAAAAGGTTTATCCGCAAGGAATATCAATTATACGATAGACTGATAACCTGTACATCAATTTACATCTAATTAAGATGATGACCTCCAATTCCCTTAACTTGCGTATTTTTAAAGGTGATCGATAACTTGGTCCCCTTATCTCCGGAAGTAACATCCATAGAAGCTTCAAGCTGCTGGACGAGTGATTGTACAATGCGCATTCCCAGGGTGTTTGCATTAGAAAAGCTAATATTTTCCGGCAGTCCAACGCCATTATCTGAAATATTTAAATAGACCATCTCATCCCTTTCTTTAAGGGAAATAGATATTTTTCCCTTCTTAACATTTACAAACGCATGTTTCAAAGCATTGGTTATCAATTCATTAATGATTAAAGCACAGGGAACAGCTTGATTGATATTGAGCATTACGTTTTCCAGCTCATAATCGACTTTAACTGAGGTCTCGGTATTTATGGTTTGTACTATCGTTTCCACCAACTGATTAACATGTTCCTTAAAATTAAGTTTTGAAAAATTATCACTCTCATAGAGTAACTCATGGACCAACGCCATAGACTGAATTCTCAGCTGACTGTCGCTCAGTTTATTTCTTAGAGTTTCATTAGTGCTCTCCATTGCCTGCAATTCCATCATTCCCGAAATAATAGCTAAATTATTTTTTACTCGATGATGAATTTCTTGCAATAAAACAGATTTTTCTTCTAATGATTCCTGCAATTCTTCTTCATAAGTAACATAGCCGGTAATATCTATGCCAACGAGTTGTACAGCCTGTTCTTCTTCGTACTTAATAGGCATTGCCTGAACCTGTAGATATCGATGTCCCCCATCCAACCTTTTTACCTTATAGACCGTGGGGGGTGTTTTCTTACCTTCTTCTTGTACTTCTTTTACTTGATCAATGGCCTGATCTATTTGAGCTTCTTCAATAAATTGAAAAATTGACTTGCCGATAAGCTCTTCGGAGCTTTGTGCTCCAATAATATCGACCCCTCCCGAGTTTATAAATTGTACTTCGCCTTCAATATGGATGACAATCAGGCTGGGATCTTGTTCAACTAATGTTGCCCATCTTTTTTGATTCTCTTCTGCTTTTTCCCGGAGTTGTTTTTCTTTTTTTATGTGATCACTCAACTTTTGAGCCATAGCGTTAAATTCGTCAGCCAGCTGGCTGTGCTCATCCGTTCCTTCAATTGCAATTCGACTTCCAAGATTTCCTTCTCCAATTAATTGTGTGCCTTCAAGAAGTGATGTCAGTGAATTAATAATTCGTTTCCGAACGCCAACAATCAGGTAAACAATAAATCCAATAATCGGAATCAGGATAAATAGCTCGAATCGCTGATCGTTTTGAAGATCCCGTATCTGCTTTCTCCGGCTTTCTTCCAATCTATTGGAGATGGAAAGCAACAATTGAATATCCGATCTAATACGGGCCCGAGCTCGTTCTAAAAGGATCTCCTGGTTCTCGCTATTTTGATAATATTCAGGGTTATCCTTCACTTTTCGGATTAAGGCAAAAGCTCGCTTTATAGCAGGAAGCGAATTTGAAACGACCTTTCGATTTGGAAAATCCTTCATTTCAGTACTGGCTTCTTGTAGTTCCTCGTACAAATTATTCCAAGTATCCAGATACCGTGTTTCTTTATACGCCAAGTATTGCTCGGTAATAATGTTCAGTTCTGAGGCTGTTTTAGCAAAGCTGTTAACTCTTTCGAGAGTATCAAGCTGATTATTTATTTGCACAGTCGTATAAAATAGGAAGGCAAATAGGATAAAAAATGCTCCTATTGCCAACAGTGCAATAATATTTAAGCGTGATTTTATCGTCATTGTATAACCGTTATACCATTCGGATACACGTTACGCATCGGCTCAAAATTGATGATTCTCGTGAAATCAAAATTATTGACAGCCACGTTGTTCTTTCTTTTTATCCACCGCATCTGATCTTCCAAGAGTGTCAACATACGTTCACTTAATGACAGCTGATAGTCAATCTCACCCCAAATAGGTTCTATTACTTCAATGGGAACGCCTGTTTCTTGGGCCAAAAGTTGTTGTACGTTCTTTGGATGGTCTTTGATATAAGCCTGTGCCTCCCTGATGGCCTGCAGATACGAAACCAAGACATCCGGTTTCTTTTCGGCAAAACCGTCAAGGGCAACCGCCAACCATAATGTTGAATAGGTAAGTTCCGGCTCAAGTTTTACAGCTCGGTCGCCCAGCTGTTGTTGAATATAAGTGGCATAAGGCTCCCAAGTTACCGACACGTCGATATCACCATCTAAGATGGCCTTTACCTGTGAACTTGGCTCCATATTTACAACTTCCAGGTTATCGACAGAAATCTTTTGCTCTAATAAAAATGAATCCAGAAAGTACTCAAGCTGAGTTCCTTGATAAATTCCTATTTTCTTATTTTCCAAGTCATTTGGGTTTTTAATGCCGTGATCCTTACGTGCTATGATATGCTGGATCTCATTCGTATAAATCATGTCACCAAAGATTTGAAAAGAAGACCTATTTGCTCCCTCAATATATGAGGTATCAAAAAGAGCGTATACCACAGGTGTTTCAGCAACATGTGCTATATCTACCTTCTCCCTTAACAAATCCCTGATAGATTGCCGCCCGGAATTGTTGTTTTTAAAAGAAACATCCAAGCCGTGCTTTTTGAAAAATCCTTGCTCCCTGGCTACAAAGGTAGCTGTTTCCCCTAAAAATGATTTGTTAATACCAATACGAACATCGGTAAGAGTTTTGGTTGTATTATCCTGTTTCTGGCATCCTCCAATGATGAATAATAGTAATAATACCGTAACCAGATAACGCATATGGATTACATTTTGAGGGTGATTTCATTTATGGTACTGCTATCAATCTGACGGCCAAACCTTAGCAAATACAACTACAAATGTAATTGCGCCATATAAATGAAGTTTATTTTTATGTATAGTACAAAAAAATTAGGATGGTGTTATGTGAAATATATTAATTACTCGAAAACACTAAATTAAACTCTGTCCCTTGGTCTGTAGAGTTAAAAGTGTATTCACCATCCAATTGACTGCTAAGTGTATCAATAAGGTTCATGCCAAGGGATCCTTTGCGATCTTCAAAATCATCAGGGAGACCCACACCGTTATCACTGATTCGTAATTTAATATTCCCACTATTGTCTTTTACCTGGAGAGTAATAAGACCGGTCTTTCGTCCCTCAAAAGCATGTTTGATGGCATTAGTAACAACCTCATTAGCAATTAAGGAGCAAGGTAATGTTTGGCTCACATCCAAATAGACCGTATCGCAGTCACTCTCCAACTGAATTTCGGTGTCGGTTTTCATACTACTAATTAATTCAGTAGCCAAATTTTTAATATTCTCTCCTAATGCTACGTCTTCAAAACGATCTGACTTATACAACTGCTGATGAATACCAGCAATGGTCTTAATGCGATTGATACTATCTTGCAGGGTATTAATCATAGCCGGATCATCATGTTGGAGCCATTCAAGCTGTAACATACCGGCAACAACCGCCAAGTTGTTTTTTACCCGATGATGGATTTCCTGCAAAAGAGTATGTTGGCTATCTAATGATTCTGAAAGTTGCTTTTTCTCTAACTCCCTTTCGGTGACATTTTGATTTGTCCCAATGGAAAGCTCCGGGCTTCCGGATTCATCATAAAAATGCTCGGCATGGGCTTCGATATATTTTATGGTGTCATCTATCTGTACCCGGTAGACTTCATGATACGGTTCTTCGTTTTTTATTGACTCTTTATAAGCCTCCTCTATCTGCTCTCGATCTTTGGGATGAATACAATCAATAAATAATTCATAGGAAGGAGTAACGGAATAGGGCTCAAATCCCAATATATGATATGTTTCTTCAGACCAAATAAGTTCATCTTTTTGATGGTAATGCTCCCAGGAGCCAAAATCTGATATTTTTTGCGCTGAATCGACCCATTTGGAAAGCGTTTGGAAATAATTCTTTGTCTCCTTTAGCTCTCCCAAAATTTCCTGTTGCTGCTTTAAGGAAAGATTCTCCTTCGATTCCAGTTTTTGAATCGATTGACTAAGTCTTTGCTGAATTTCTGATTGGAGTGATTGCATAGTAAATCGAAATATTAAGTGATAAATTCCTTTTGGCTAAATATTAATCCTAAAAATATTCTACTAACCAACCCATTCTCAGATCCTACTTTATGATTAAAGTTTGAGAAGGGTTGTATCATTTTAAAATGATCCTAAATCGTTGAGCACAAGACTCTAAAAGCACCGGTTTGGCAACGACAATATAGCCTATATGCCAGTCAATAACGATTCATACCCAGCCCAACAACTGTTTATTAATTAAATCTGGTGTTTCCTTAATTAGCATTGCCAGCTACTCCCCTTCGTGATGAGTTAATCCCCATAACTACAGCTACAGTTAAAAACAATATTGAACTTTTCGATTATGATTGAAGTACCTTACATAACCAATACACAATTAGAAACAGGTTTTTTACAAAAGGAATCAGTACAAAATAAGCTGCCAAACTGCGTAATATATATTCAAATTCTAATAATGCGAACAAAAAATGTTCACTTCCAAGCAAAAATGGAAATAGTTACAGTTCAAAAAAATATTGAATCAATTGTTCAAACGATACGCAAAAATAGGCATACCGGTTGTAAAGGAGACGGTATCATTCCTCTCACACCAACTAAACAAGCAACCCGTATACGATACAGCGCATAAGGTTAAAAAACTCTCAATTAACAGTGAAAATTTAAGGTTACTTTAAGTAAACCCTTGTTATATTGGGAGCAGATGAGTTCAAATACTATTAATCAAATCATTTTAAAATTTAAGGTGTCTACTATGAAACGTTTAATTCTTACACTCTCGATTGCTCTATTAATTGCCGGAACAACTTTTGCTCAGCAAAAACAAGGTGATATGAGTAAAAAGAAACAGCAGATGAAAGAGATGATGCAAGACTCCACCATGCGTGCCATGATGATGGAACATATGGCGCAAAATCCCGAAATGCGCAAGAAAATGATGCAACACATGATGAAATCCAAGAATATGGATCGTTCAGAAATGAAAGGAAATATGCAAAAAATGATGAATGATCCCCAAATGAAAGAACGCATGCAAAAACATATGAACATGATGCAATCCATGATGGAGAATAAAGAAATGAATCACTCCAAAATGATGGAAATGGCTGGCGATTCCTCTATGATGAAAATGCACATGATGTGTATGCAGATGATGCAGGGAAATATGATGGATCAAAAAGGAATGATGAATAAAGAGTCAAAAAAAGGGAGTAAAGGACAACAGCATCATAATTAATGATGCCATAATATTGACTACAAAAAATCAGGAACATGTTTTACGACCATCACTTCATCGGAATGCACTGGGTCTGGTGGATTATAATAACACTGATCATATTACTAACCGTATTCAATATTTTACCCTATCGCTACTCTACTTCGCATTCCCGTGAAGATCCGCTGGATATCTTGAAAAAAAGATTTGCCCGGGGTGAAATTGAAAAAGAAGAATATCAAGAACGGAAACGAATTATTGAGGAAGATTATAACCCGTAGCAGTTAATTCTGACAGTTTTAAACTATATATGGCCCAGAGAGGAAAACAACATACGCGTAGCCGGTACGATTTAATTGCACCACTATATAATGTTATGGAATGGCCGATCGAACAGCTTCTTTTCAAGAGCTGGCGAAAAGACCTCTGGGATCAAACAAAGGGACCAAAAGTGCTTGAAATCGGAGTGGGAACAGGTAAAAATATCCCCTACTATCCCGAAGATATCCAAGTAACAGGAATTGACCTTTCCCCGGGCATGCTAAAACGGGCAAAGCATCAGTTGCCAAAAAAGCAACAACCCCGTATTACACTTAAACAGATGGATGCCCAGCAAATGGATTTTCCCGATGATACCTTTGATGAGGTTGTATCTACCTTTGTCTTTTGCTCGGTCCCTGATCCCGTTCTTGGCCTTAAAGAAGCCCTCCGTGTTACGAAACCCGGGGGTAAGCTATATCTATTGGAACACATGTTATCAAAAAACAAATCGTTGTCAACAGTGATGGAGAAACTGGATGCTCCAATTCATTATTTGACGGGAGTTCATATTGCCCGAACAACGGTAGAAAACGTAAAAATTGCCGGATGGAAAATAAATCAGGTGCAAGATATGACTTCAAATGGCATTGTTCGAATGATAGAGGCGACCAGCTAAACATCAATAACAAATTAAATCCACCGCAGTCGCATGCCATTTAATATAACCAGCATGACAGAAAGCTCATGTATTAGCATGCCTGCTGCCATATGTACCGAACCCATAAAAACTCCCGCAAGCAATGCCCCAACCGTAAATAATGCCATCGCCACATTTTGATAAATATTGCGGAGTGTTAGCTTAGATATCCACAATGCTTCGGGAATATTCATCAACTCATCCGCCATTAAGGCGATATCCGCTGTCTCAATGGCCACGTCTGTCCCTGCTGCACCCATAGCGATGCCTATATCAGCCGAAGCCAATGCCGGAGCATCGTTGATACCATCTCCAACCATTGCCACCTGATCGCCTTCCTTTTTCATTTTTTTGATCAAGTTATTTTTTTCTTCTGGCAATATTCCCGCATAAATCTCTTCTATTCCCACCTCATCGGCAATAGCACGGGCCGTTGATTTTGAATCCCCGGTAAGCATAATAATCCGATCAATGCCCGTTTCCCTGAGCCTGTGTACCATTTCAGGGGCCTCAGAACGTATTTGATCCGCTATACCAATCCCCCCGAGCAAGCGGCCATTGCGTGCCACTAAAACGACCGTACGTCCTTTTTTTGTTAACCCAGTAAACTCTTGTTCAAGATTTTCATCAATAGGAATATTCCTTTTCTGCAAAAATTCCTGCTTGCCCACTAATATCTGATTATCATTATAAACAGCCTCAACACCTAATCCTGTATGCGATTCAAAGTGTTCTGGTTCAGGTATTGAACCTGTTTGTTTGGCTTTTGAAAGGATCGCTTTAGCCAAGGGATGTTCAGAATCCGTTTCAGCTACAGCTGCCCAATACATGAGCTGCTGAAATTCATCCCTCATTTCATCAGCTTTCTGATCGGTAATAGCCAGCGTTTCCACTCCAGGTAACTCCTGTCGGTCCGGTCCTAAACCTGCCATCACTTCAGAAGATCGAACCACAACTAAATCAGTTATCCGAGGGGTTCCCTTGGTTAATGTGCCCGTCTTATCAAAGGCAACGGCTGATATTTTTCCGGCATTCTCCAAATATTCGCCTCCCTTAATGAGGATTCCCTTCTTGGCAGCCCGACCAATACCCGAAATAATAGAAATCGGCGTCGAAATAACCAGTGCTCCCGGACATCCGATCACCAATAAGGTCAGAGCTAACTCCAGATCCCAAGTAAACAGAAAGGATCCAATACTTAATCCTATAATTCCCGGCGTATACCACTGGGCAAATCGTTCAATAAAGCGTTGCGTTGGGGCCTTTTCTTCCTGCGCTTCTTCAACCCGGCGAATGATTTTAGCCAACGTCGTTTCAGCCCCGGCTTTCGCTGCTCGCACGTAAAGACGTCCATTTTTATTCATCGTCCCGGCATATACTTCTGTTCCAGCATTCTTCTCAGCCGGAATGGGCTCACCGGTTATAGCACTTTCATCAACGGCCGATACCCCTGACTCTACCACCCCGTCCACCGGAATTTTTGAACCGGGTTTAACCAGCACCAGCATATCTGGCTCAACCTCTCGTGCTGGTATTTCTTTTCTGCTGTCATTTTCAATTACAGTAGCTGTATCGGGCGCCATATTAATCAGCTGACGAAGCGTACTTCGGGTTTTATGCATGGTTCGCGCTTCCAACCATCCGCCAAGCAGAAAAAGAAACGTCACTGCTGCAGCTTCCCAATAGACTCCAATGGCAAGTCCGCCAATGGCAGCAATAGTCACCAGTAACTCAATATTGGTATGACGATTTCGGAGCCCCTGCCAAGCCCGTTGGCCAATTTCGAAGCCAGCAATCAGAGCCGAGAGAATCATCAACAAGTTGAATAGAATTGCAGAACTAAATACCGATCCGGCGACCCACCCGGTTACAATGAGTGAGCCGCTGATAATCAGCAAGATTTTCTTACGTTTTGATGGATTCAGTAATGAATTGTAGAAGTTTTGAACAAACTGCATAGCTTTATCTTGTTTTAGAATTGAGATACTTTCGCCTCATATCCTGATTGCCGGACAGCTTCTATCAGTTCATCTCCGGATATTTCATCAGGATCATGCTCTACCTCAATACGGCCAGTACTAAAATGAACATTGGCTTTCGTGACACCTTTTTTCTGATTTAAATTAGATTCGATATTACTTACGCAGGTGGGACAACTAAGATCATCGCTTCGTAAAGTGGTTTTCATAATGCACTCCTATTAAATAAATTGGGGTTAACAAGGTGTTAGTTATTGCCTACACCATGAGCCGGTCCTGCCTGAATTTTTTGATAGAGGCTGTGGACATAGACGATATATTTCACATAGGCATCAACCCATTCACGGCCAGCTTCTATGCTATCATTCTTCTGCTTTTTAGCCTTCATCGCATCAGTAAGTAACTCGGATGTCTTATCTTCGATTTCTTGTGTCAACAAGTTCGTAACTGGAGAAATTTTTCCGGATTCCAGTGCCGTTTCTGCGGTTTGGATATCTTTTGAATTAGGTTGTGCTGGCTTTAAACCTGTAAACGGCATTCCTTCTGCTTCGCGGTGTAATCTCACCGTCGTCTCCATAAAATACCGTTCTGCCAGGTGTTGAGATTCCTCATCTTTATTATAGACTTCCAGGCTTTGCTCAAACTTGGATTTGAGTTCTTTTACCTGTTGTTCTCCTACCCAGATAAGTACTTTAGATACATCTGCTGTTTCTAATGCTTCCTGCGCTGCTACTGCAACTGGTCCATTAACCCGGTCGCAATGCGCCTGGCTACTAAAGGAAAACCCGAAAACAAGTAGAATGGTTAAAAAAGATGTGTATAGTTTTTTGGATTGTGATAATAAGAACTTCATAATGATACCTTTTGGTGTTGTATTTTGAATTCAATCAAAAGGTAATAGACAGGCTGGTGCACTAAAATGAGCTGGCTCACTTTAGTGTTATTAATTTTAAAAGAGGAACAGATTATTATTGAGCAAAGGAATAGATAGAGAGTAAAAAGCTATATTTTTTTCACTACTCTGCCGATATCCGCAATAGTTCAGGCTTATCATTGATTGCTACCCACTGCCTTCCAGAGGTAATGAGATCATCTTGCTGAAACTGGCTCATAATCCTGCTTGCCGTTTCGGAGGAGGTCCCCGCCATGTCGGCTAAATCTTTTCTGGAAAGGGGTAGCTGTATTAGAAGCCCCCGTTTATCCTTTTCTCCGAATTTATTAGCAAGCATCACAAGAATATGAGCAATGCGTTTTTTAACGGGCAAAGTAGACAAATATCGAATACGCTCTCTTGAATCGTTCAGTTTATCAGTTGTTATATCTAACACCGATACAGAAACTGTTGGATAAGTATCCATTATTTTACGAAAATCGGCTAACCGAATAGATAGAATACATGCATTGGTTTGAGTTTGAGCCGTCTCTACATAGACGTCCCCACTCTTAGCAGTTGGACTTCCGAAAAATTCTCCAGGCTTTAGCATATCAAGTAGCACATCGGTTCCATCCATAGTATGGGAAACCAGTTTAATGTTTCCAGCCACGACAACCCGTAACATCGTAGCCCGTTCGCCCTGCCGGTAAATAGTTTCTCCTTCGCTATAATGTTTGGCTGTAAACTTTTCATTAACCGTTCGGAGGTCCTCATCGTTTAAATCCCGAAAAAAAGGAACCATCTCCAGCTTTTCCAATCGCAAATCAACAGTGCAATGGTGTTCTTCAATTGATGGGCTGGTTAAAGGTGTCGTTTTTTTATCAGACATACATAAATTCCTAAGACGTTAATCAAACGTTTATAAAGATACTATTTTATCTTTAATCTCAATATTGAATCAAAAAAAATGATAGTATTACTGTTTGGGGAGCAACAAATCTTCAAGAAAAAAGGCTGACAACTCAGAACGACCCGACAGGCCAGACTTCCTATATATTGCATTGGTCTGGGTCCGAACAGTTTGTACGCTCGTACCCCTGACCTCAGCTATTTCTTTATTACTAAGCCCTTTTAACAATAAAAACGTGACATCTTTTTCTGCTTTGGTCAGTCCCCAGCGGTCTAACTGATTATCAATCTCGACGCTCAGACCTTCCATATATTTTTTTGATACGCGCTTCCATTTCTGGGCCTCAACTTGAAGGTCCTTCGAAAACTGTTGCTCTCTGGCCAACGTGCGTTGTAGCCTAAATCGCCCTCTAATCAAATAAAAAACTCCTGCCAATGCCACAAATGCTACAATAGCTTCAATAGAAATATGCCATGTTTCAACCCCTTCAAAATAATCGTTATAGATATCTACAGATGCCAAAACTGCTATTATAAAAAGGATTGCACCAATGGCCCACCGTTCTTTGTTATTCATCTGTTTAGTTATTAGTCATCATCATTCTCCTGTTCGTGATCTTCGTCTTCGAAAGCTGATACTGATTCGTGCTCTTCCTCACCAAGTGTTAGTTCCGTGCCAAACAAATCCAGCGATTGGGTATTTCTATCGTACTGAGCTCCCAGATAACCAACCCATAATAAAGTAATAATAATAAATAATATACCAGCTGCCGGCTTAATATTGCTAATGCCAACTTTGTCCGGCAGGGCCTTCTTTTTACCATCCATCATGCTCGACCATAACGCATCCTTATGCTTAAAATGATGAAAAACAATGCCCACTAAGTGAACAATAACTGCAATCAGGAATACATTAGCTAAAATCTCATGGGTCTCTTCATATAAATCTGTTTCGGAGCCCGATGTCATTAATATACCTGTAACTGCTAACCCAATAGCGCTTATAAACATAATTATAGTGGCATAACTGGAAGCCGGATTATGACCCAAATATCGTTTCGTTCTTGTGATAACAGCGTCTTTAACATATTGGAATAATTCTG
Source organism: Fodinibius sp. AD559 (assembly GCF_052712805.1). Lineage (NCBI taxonomy): Bacteria > Pseudomonadati > Balneolota > Balneolia > Balneolales > Balneolaceae > Fodinibius > Fodinibius sp. AD559. The sequence continues at coordinate 183,341 of NZ_JBQPVW010000002.1, read as the reverse complement.
CTGGTTTTAATTTAAAGGATGAAAAACGGGCGTAGGTGGTGCCTATAAAACCCCAGATTATTCTGAATGCTAACAAAAAAGCAATCGTCAATCCGGCCAGCATATGATAAGAGAAAAGCGAGCTGTCATCATCAACTGTTTCGGCAATAATAAAAGCCGCCAAAAATAGCAAAGCAAAAAGCCAGTGAAAGAGTCTCGTGGGCCAATCGTAAACAGAAGTCTTTTTCATGATAATTCTCCATAAAGTGAATATTGATTTCTTTCTCAATATTCTGAATTCACCTTAACTGCGCATCAAACAAATGATGTATAAAACACTCTTTATTTTAATATCAGAACAAAAAAGGAATAGTACTGTGCATGAATTGGCAAAAACCGAGAAGAAGCTTGTATTACTTATTAACTCAATAGAATCTACGTTCTTTTCTCTTTAACAAGTGGCAACTCCACGACAAACGTGCTCCCCTCTCCTTGGCCATTGCTATATGCCCGAATCTTTCCATCGTACAGCTCGACAATGGCTTTCACCAAAGACAATCCCAGACCACTTCCTGAACTTTCCTGAACATCCTGGTTATTAGCCCGATAAAAACGCTCAAACAAATGCTTTTTCGTTTCCTGATCAAATCCAATGCCCGTATCGGTTAGGTGTAAAACTGCTTTCCCACTGGATCGCTGAAGCTGTAAGTCTATAGATCCACCATTGGGCGTATATTTCAGGGCATTTTCCAATAGGTTATTGACAACCTCCTCGATATAAGCTACATGCGCCCGAACCTGTAGGTCGGGATCAATCTGCGTTTGGATTTTAACGTTCTTCCCCTCGGCATATTCCTGGTGTTTGCTCACCACCGCTTCTGTAATGCGGCTTATATTAATGGTTTCTGGTTGAGAACGATGTACCGATTCTACTCTTGACAACTGAAGCAACAGATGCACCATCTCACTCATGCGGCGTGTTTCTGTTAGCATTCGCTGAATAGTTTCTCGATACTCTTCCTTGGATCGAGGCTTCCTCAGCATAATTTCCGCATCGCTTTGTAAGGATGACAACGGCGTCATCAATTCGTGAGCGGCATCAGAAGTGAAGCGCTTTTCCCGCTCAAATCCTTTTTGCAACCGATTAAGCATTATATTAAACGTTTCTGCCAGATCCGTAAGCTCATCTCGAACCTGATAATTTACGGGGATGCGTTTATCCAAGTCTGTGGCTGTAATCGATTTGGCTGCTTCATTGATAGAGGCTACCGGCGTTAACGCTTTTCGTGATAGCCAGTATCCCCCAAGAATCGAAAAGGCCACACTTATTGCAATCAGAACCGCCAGATATTGTCTAAAGCGACTCAGTTCTTCGTGCAGCATCCATTCAAAACCGGTAATTTCAAGCCATCCGCAAAATTCTTTATTAGAGTCTCGTATCGGATAAAAAAGCGTCCGTGCTGGCAGGTCTTGCCACTGGTTGCTAAAGGAATATTCTTCCACTGCATCAGGGGGCTCCGTTTTCAGTGGCCGGTTGACGTCAGTAAAGTTTGGGCTTTTGTATATAAGCTGCCCTTCCTGATTGTATAATCTTACATAGGTTCCGTACTCAACGCCGCTTTTAAGCGCTGCATTACGACTATATCCTGACAAGTCAATAGCCAGTGTATCCCCGTCGGTATCAATATGGGGAAGCAACTGCTCAGCCTCGAACCGCAGATGGCGATCATAGTTATGATGAATAGAATTATGAAAAGTCTCGTACAGGAAGTATCCAAACAGGCTGAGCATCACGAAGAGACTCAACCCATACCAAAATGCGAGTTTTTTAGAGATAGAAAGTCGATCGAAAAAGCCAGTTAGCTTGCTCACAATTCTACTTATTTTCCTTTATTAGCTCACTATTAAGTCGATATCCTGCGCCTCGGATGGTTTCGATTACTTGGGAGTGGTCTTCCAAATACGCTTCCTCGCACTCTTCAAACGAATCGGCCAGCTTCTGGCGCAGTGTTGAAATCGTGGCCTCAATGGTATTATCACTCACATGATAGGCCGACCCCCAAACGCGCTCTGCCAATTGGGTCTTAGAAAAAACCGTTTCCGGCTCGCTCAGCAACAGTTCCAACAAAATAAATTCTTTGGGCCGAAGCGATCGCTCAATATCACAGACTTTTACCCAGTGTCTGCGAGAATCCAATTCAATTGGCCCAACGGAAACCGCTTCATCATTCTGCATCTCCGAGGAACGTCGTCCCAACGCCCGAACGCGGGCCAGAAGTTCTTCAAACGAAAAGGGCTTGCCCATGTAATCGTCGGCTCCCGCATCAAGTCCCGACACTTTGTGATCCAGGTCCCCGAGCGCCGTCAGCATAAGAACCGGAAAGGTACGGTCTTCCCCGCGCCAATGCTCCAGAATTTGCTTGCCATCACGATGGGGCAGCCGCCAGTCCAGGATAACCATATCATAATCATTCACCAGCCCCTGCAGTTCGGCCTCTTCTCCATCATGCATGACCTCAACCACGTGGCCCTCCTCTTCAAGTCCCCGCTTAAGGGAACTAGCAAGCTGCTTTTCATCTTCAACTAAAAATATCCACATACCACAGATTTCCTTACTATTAACAAAACGGTCTTAAGATAAAAGATGCTGACCAATAATGTTTTAAGCTTAATTTAAGGTTTCCCTGTTATATTTCGGGACTATGTTGAAATAATTTTTTCTAATACTGAATAAAGAGACAAACAACCAGTTATGAGTGACGATAATAACAGCATAAGCCGCCGAAAATTTCTGCGATACACCGCTTCCATGGCGGCCATGGCCGGCATAAGTACCGTTTTGCCGACCTACGCTTTTGCCGGGTTTGGTGATCGAGAAGTGCTCACGCCCAAAGGACCTGACAATGTCATCGATCTGACGATTGGCAAAATGCCCCACAAGGTCGACGGAAAGCAAGGCGATGCCATCGGCATCAATGGCACGGTTCCCGGTCCCTTGATCCGCTTGCAAGAAGGGCAGGATGTATTGCTCCGGGTAACCAATGAGCTTGAGGATTCCACCTCCATTCACTGGCATGGAATCCTGCTGCCTTTTCAGATGGATGGCGTGCCCGGCGTAAGTTTTGACGGTATTGCCCCCGGTGAAACCTTTGAATACCGGTACCCGGTGCGGCAGAATGGGACCTATTGGTATCACAGTCACTCCGGCCTGCAGGAACAGCTCGGCCACTACGGGCCGCTGGTTATTGATCCGGCCGATGAGGATCCGGTCGACTATGACCGCGAATACCCCGTTGTACTCTCTGACTGGACTTTCGAGGATCCCCATGACGTGATGGCAAACAACATCAAAATGGAAGGCTACTATAACTACCAGAAGCGGGACCTCGGAGAATTCATTAGTGATGTCAAAAAGAACGGTTTTGGCGACACGATTAAAGACTATACAATGTTTGGTAAGATGCGCATGAGCGCCACCGACCTGCTGGACGTCACCGGTGCCACGTACACCTATCTGATGAACGGTCGTGGCCCCGACTCTAACTGGAATGCCTTATTCAAGAAAGGAGAAAAAGTTCGGCTGCGATTTATCAACGCCTCGGCAGGTACTACGGCGTTTGACGTTCGCATTCCCGGCCTGGAAATGACGGTGGTACAAGCCGACGGCCAAAATGTAGAGCCGGTCCCTATTGAGGAATTCCGCATTGGAATTGCCGAAACTTTTGATGTCATCGTCGAACCCAAAGAAGAAAAACCCTACACTATTTTTGCCGAGTCCCTGGACCGCAGCGGCTATGCGCGTGGCACCTTGGCACCTCGGGAAGGAATGGAAGCTCCAGTGCCCGACCTACGGCCCCGTCCCAAACGCGATATGAGAGATATGGGTATGATGATGTCAATGGGTAGCATGGATATGGAAGAAGATGATATGGAAGGCATGGACCATGGTGGTATGAATAACGGGAATATGGATATGTCCGGCAACGGCACAGAGCCCGTCAAACACGGTCCCGACAAGCATGGTATAGGGGCAGCTGCTATTGCTCAAAACCAGTTTGACCGGCTGGATGAGCCGGGCATAGGGTTGGGTAATGATGGACGAAAGGTGCTGGTGTATAATGATCTCAGGAGCCTGCGTCCTAATAAAGACAAACGTGATGCCCAGCGCGAAGTGGAGCTGCACCTGACCGGCAACATGGAACGCTACATGTGGTCGTTCGACGGCGAGCAGTTTCACGAGGTGGATGGACCGATCGAATTTACCCACAACGAACGGCTGCGGCTGACGCTGGTCAACGACACCATGATGGAACACCCGATTCACCTGCACGGCATGTGGATGGAGCTGGAAAACGGAAACGGGCAGTACAACCCCCGGCAGCATACCCTGCTCGTGCAACCGGCCCAACGGATTTCGGCCCTTGTCACCCCGCGCGACAAAGGGCGCTGGGCGTTCCACTGCCACATCCTCTATCACATGGAACGCGGGATGTTCCGCGTGGTCCAGGTCGCTGATGAAGACGGTAGCATCTATGGACAGGATTATTCATAAGGAGCGCCAACGAACTTTTACAAACGAATTTTATCTGACATACAAATTTGCATAACAATGACTATGATAAAACGCATAGCAACATTCATTCTAACAGCTTTTATTATTACTGTAATAGCGGCCAGTTCCGCATTTGCCCAAAAGGCCCCCGAGTTCAGCAATGACTTGATGATGGGTGATAAAACTTACGTCTACCTGATTGCTGAAAAGCTGGAATATCGCAGCGTAAGTGGGGTAAATCCCCTGATGTGGGAAGTTCAGGGGTACGTAGGTAAGGACCTCAACAAATTCTGGTTTAAGTCGCACGGCGAAGCATTGACCACCGAGAGCGAAGCCGAAATGGAATTTCAGGGCTTATATAGCCGCGCGCTCACTCCCTATTTAGATATTCAGGGCGGAATCCGTTACGATCTGGCCTATGAAGGGGGCGGCAACAAATCCAGAGGCTTTGCGGTGATTGGCCTACAAGGCATGGCCCCTTACTTTTTTCATGTGGATGGCGGTATGTTCGTCAGTGAAGACGGCGATCTGTCGGCCTCTGTGGAAGCCGAATATGATCTGCTGTTTACCCAGCGACTGATCGGTCAGCCCGTTTTCGAAACCAGTGTTGCCCTGCAGGATGTTCCCGAGTGGGGCGTCGGATCCGGATTCAATAACATCGGACTCGGCTTCCGTCTTCGCTATGAGTTCGCGCGGGAATTTGCCCCCTACATCGGCATCAACTGGGAGCGTAAGCTGGGCGAAACCGCCGATATGGCTCGCGCCGGGGGCGGACATGTCAGCAACTTTAGTCTGCTTGGCGGCCTTCGCATGTGGTTTTAGTGGTTTATTCTATTACTTTAACTAATACCAACTAACATATTGAGAGTCTTATGCATGATTTTAATTTCTTTGGAGGTGGGTGGATGATGTTTTTCTGGTGGTTCATAATTATTGTGCTGGTCGTGTTTGTCATTCGAGCTCTAAAGAACTCCGGTCAAAACAATCAGAAAAAAGAAACACCCATGGAGATCCTTAAACGTCGGTATGCCAATGGTGAAATTGATGAAGATGAGTTTAACAAACGGAAAAAGGAATTACTTAAATAGTGGATAATGGATCGTAAAACCTTCTTAAAATATACAGGAGCCAGTACTGGTTTCTTATTGGCTCCCTCTGTTATCACCTCCTGTATGAATGCCGGTACTAATTATTCGGATATCTATCGCTATCCGCTACAACTACCCGATACCTTGAATAGTGATAAACTGAGGGCTTCTCGCAGTAACCTTACGATTGCTGAACAATATACATTAAATAGTTTTCAGTTTAACGGGATCCTGCCGGGTCCGACTGTTCGCATAAAAAGAGGAGAGCGATTTCAGGTTCAATTCCATAATGACATTGGGCAGGAAAGCATTATCCACTGGCATGGTATGATCGTACCTCCTGACATGGACGGTCATCCCAAGGATGTTATTTCGGAAGGAAGTTATTCCTATGATTTTACAATTAATCAGCGAGCCGGAACGTATTGGTATCATCCGCATCCACACAAAATCACAGGTCCGCAAGTTTATAGGGGATTAGCTGGATTTTTTATCGTAGCGGATGATGAAGAGCAGGCGTTAAACTTACCTTCAGGGGATTATGAACTGCCGCTGGTCATTCAGGACCGCAAAATAGACGATTCCGGTAATATCTACTATGATCCCTCTATGCCGGAGCGCATGATGACCGGCTATTTGGGTGACCATATCTTGGTGAACGGAGTGCCCAATCCTTATCACGAAGTACAGCCCCGCCCCTACCGGTTGCGATTACTTAATGGATCAAATGCCCGAATCTATAACATTGCTTTCCGCAACGGACAATCGTTCACCGTGATTGGTTCCGATGGCGGACTTTTACCTCAGCCCGTTGAAACCACCGAACTTTTGCTGGCTCCCGGAGAACGTGCTGATATACTGGTTGACTTCTCTAATGGATTCAGCGAAAAATCTGCAGAATTAATTAGTAAGACATTCTCAGTGCCATCAAACGGTGGAATGATGGGAAATATGTCCCAAATGATGGGAGGAGGCGGTCCGGAACAAGGCAGCGAATTCCCATTGATGGAGTTTCAAATAGGCAACGAGGCTGACTCGTCTACTCCAGTAAATCTTCCCCGACAACTCTCTGAGATTAATTTCCCTACCGAAGATGACGCTGTACGCACCCGAAGAATAGAATTAAATATGGAGATGATGACCGGTCACACCATAAACGGCCGTTTATTTGAAATGCTTCGCGTTGATGAAGAAGTAACCCAGGGAGATACAGAGATTTGGGAGTTCATCAACAATTCAGCAGTCCCTCATCCCATGCATATTCATGTGGTGCAATTTAAGGTACTAAGCCGCAGCGGAAACCGAGATCTCATCCCAACCGAAACCGGATGGAAAGATACTGTCCTGGTGATGCCGGGAGAACGAGTTCGTGTTATTATGAGATTTAACGCTCCCAAAGGATTATATGTATTTCACTGTCATAATCTTGAACACGAAGATGCGGGTATGATGGCGAACTTAGAAATCACTTAGGGAACGAAAGGTTGGTACCAACCACCATTTAGAATTCACAATCTTAAAATCATACTACTAACTCGAAATGGAAACCTTTTTCCAATCTTTTGGTGAATCAGCAAAAACAACACTCGGGTTTTTCTGGAAGTCCGGCTGGGCATTTATACTTGGCTATTTTGTCAGCGGAATGATTCAGGCCTTTGTCCCCAAAAAAGAGCTCACTAAATATATGGGTGAGGCTGATGTTAAAAGTATTTCTCTTTCCACTTTCTTTGGCGCTGCTTCCTCTTCTTGCTCGTTTGCTGCACTGGCAGCGGCTCGTTCCCTGGTCAAAAAAGGAGCCCATTTTATCGCAGCGGTAGCTTTTATGTTCGCCTCTACCAACCTGGTGATTGAACTCGGTATTCTCATTCTAATCTTTTTAGGATGGCAATTCCTTGCCGCTGAACTTGTTGGCGGACTCGTGCTCATTGCCATTAGCAGCCTGCTCATCAAATGGACCTATCCGGAAAGCTGGCTGCAAGCGGCCCGCCAAAAAGTAGAACAGGAAGACGATGGCCTGACGGAAGATTTTGATTGGAAAAAACGCATCAAAAGTAAAGAAGGTTGGCAGCTGGTTGGACATAAATTCGTCAATGACTGGAAAATGGCCTGGGAAGATATCCTGATTGGATTTACTATCGCCGGATTTGTGGCCGTACTGGTTCCTGAGTCATTCTGGACCACCCTTTTCCTTGCTGATGCTCAGCACCTGCCCGGCTGGCTGGTGACCCTGGAGAATGCCCTTGTGGCTCCTTTTGTAGCAGCCGCTGCCTTTATTGGCTCTATGGGTAATATTCCCCTGGCTACGGTTCTCAATCAAAATGGCGTGCTCTTTGCCGGAATCATGGGCTTCATTTACTCTGATTTAATGGTACCACCGCTGGTACATATTAACGCCAAATACTACGGATGGCGTGTGGCATTATATATTGCTGGGATAATGTTTGTCAGTATTGTTCTCACGGCTTTGATCCTGAACGGTATATTCTCATTTCTGGACATTATCCCGGAAAGCCGGCGGGTCGTATCGGAGATCACGCAGTTTAAAATCGACTACACCTTCTGGATGAATCTGGTCTTCGTCTGGATCGCCGGAGCACTGATATGGTTGCATAAGAAGTACATGCAAACCCACGAGATGAAAATGATGGATATGGAAAGTGGTGGCAAGATTAAGAACATTGCTGTTACCATATTTATTATTATTAATGTTCTGGGGTTATCGGCATTCGTTTTCACCCAACTATTCTAAACTAAAGAACCTCTGTCTATGGAACTGATTCCCGAATGGGCTCCCAACATTCATCCGATTCTTGTTCATTTTCCCATCGCCATTCTGCTGCTGGCAGTATTGATGGACCTGCTAAACTTCTTTCTGCCAGACGATTGGTGGGACGATCTTAAATCTACCCTGTTATATGGAATTGGAGCGATTTCAGCTATTGCAGCCTACTACTCCGGAACCTGGGCGGCCGACAGCGTTTTTCTGCCATCGGAGGCACAAAACGTGTTAAATAGTCATTCCGGCTGGGCCCTCTGGACCGTCTGGTTTTTTATAGGATACGTTGTCCTGCGAATGGGTCTCCACTGGTATAAAACATTTGATCGAAAAAGCATCAAAGTAGCAGTATTCATTCTTGCCCTGCCCGGGGTCTTCCTATTATATGAAACCGGTGACCACGGAGCTGAACTGGTATTTGGGTATGGAGCGGGAACGGGACAACTGCTTCAACAAGAAAAAACGACGACTCCCGGCGATAGCCTTTCTACGGAGGCTAATACTACGTTCGAGGTCACCGACAGCGGCAACTGGTCGTGGGAGATCGGTCCCAATGACGTAAGTACACTACTTTCTCGTTTTCGCTGGCTGGAGGGATCCGTCCAAGACCTGCAGCCTGTAATTATCCAAAATGAAGATAACTATCTGCTAAAGCTTACCGTGGATTCAACATCCAACTTCTTTGTGGAAGAACGTACTGTTCAAAATGTACAGGTCGATTACTACTTGGATTTGTCTGAGTTCAATGGACAGGTTTCACTCGTCAACCACGTGCAGGATGGCCAAAACTATGACTTTGTGACCTTATCTTCTGACGGCACCATATCCCAGGGACGGGTTAGCAATGGAGAAAGAGAAGTCTTTGCTGAAGAACCCTACTCATCCTCCGGTATGCTGTTTATCCGCACCGTTGGAAATGGTACGCACTTCCGGGCCTACATCAACAAAGAGATGGCCGTTCACGGTCATGGAGCTGCCCCAGAAGCTGGAAGTGTGGGGCTTAAGATCGATGGAAACGGAATTATATTTATCGATAGCATTTCTTTAACAGAACTCAATTAATTCCATAAAAACTTAATCCATATTATTATTGCTATGAATATTTGGAAACCATTTTTAACAGCATTACTCGTGTTGCTGGGAACCACCCTTTCTTACGGGCAGCAGGCCTCACAAGAAAAAGCCGTAATAGATACACTTAATTCATTTCATCAGACCATTGTGGAAAACAACGTGTCCAAAGCAGAAGATCTGTTGTCTGATTCCGCTCGAATTCTTGAAGGTGGGAATATTGAAATAAAGGAACAATACCTGTCTCATCATTTCCATTCAGATGGAAAATTCCTTAGGGCCATGAATCGAGAAGTTGATTCCCGAACTGTTACAATCAAAGGCAATACAGCTTGGGTATCAACGCAAACACACACTTGGGGTACGTACAGTGATAGAAAGTTGGATCTCAACAGCCTGGAACTGGCTGTCCTTCAAAAAGCAGATGGCAATTGGAAAATTACCGCACTGCACTGGTCCTCTACCAGTCGAAGCTGATCGTTAGTTCACATATCTTCCATGTATTATTTGGTCGGATAAGATAGTTCCTTCACAAATATTATTGCAATTTGGCTTACGTTCTTATTCGTTATTTTTCAAATTGAGTTAAAAGTGCTGGAATCACCACTAAGGTTAACAGTGTAGAACTAATCAGACCACCAATAACAACTTGTGCCAGCGGCCATTGCCAGGTTCTCCGACTGCCAAGGCAAGGGGTATGAGAGCCAATCCAGCTGTAAGAGCCGTCATTAAAATTGGATTCATCCGCTCCATTGCCCCTTATTTGCGGCTTCTATAAAATCCTTGTCTTTTTCCTAATAGGAGACCATCAGAACACCGTTTCGGGTGGCGATACCGAACAACCAATGATGCAATCGTGATTATACCACTGCGGTGCCCTCTGCCGAAGTTGCCAGACTTATCCAAAATGACCAACCTATGCGAAGCAAAGATGGCAACACAAGAGACATGACCAAATACTATGGAAGGAGTGTCACACCAAAATTTTTCGCAATGAACGCCGTAATAATAAAGCAAACAATGGTAATACCTACACAAATGGAAAGCGACCACCAAAAGTTTATACCATTCTTTAATAACATCGGCATGGCCAGAAACATCGGCAGCGTAGGAATAACATACCAGAAGGTATAAAAGGCGTGATTGCTGATTCTCTCGTCTCCCTGACCTTCGATATAGAGCCAGATCATTACCATAATTGTAACAAAGGGAAGAGAAGCCAGGAGCGCTCCCAACCGATCGGTTCTCTTCGCTACTTCTGAAACCAAGACAATGATAAAGGCCGTTACCGCGTATTTTAGAATGAGGAATTTCATAATTTTAGTCTTTTACAGTATAGGTGTTGTTATACAAGATAATAAAAAGGCTGTTACTGCGGTCAAGCAGTAACAGCCTCGGGGAGTATCATGATTGTATGACATCGTGGTTAGCTTCCCCGATTCCTGTAGGTAACACGTTTAGGACAACGCTACAGAATCATTTTTCTCAAACTGTGCGAGCAATGCTGGAATTACTATCATGTTAAGCAACGTAGAGCTAATCAACCCACCCAGAATTACTTGCGCCATCGGCGATTGTATTTCGTTTCCGGGTTCACCGGCGGCCAGCGCAAGCGGGATAAGCGCAAGTCCAGCGGTGAGTGCGGTCATCAAGATCGGATTGAGTCGCTCCATGGCACCCTGGCGGATGGCCTGCATAAAAGATTTGTCTTCCTCCCATCGCAAGTACTGGTAGTGGGAAACCATTAGAATCCCATTTCGGGTAGCAATGCCGAATAGGGTAATAAACCCAACCAGGGAAGCAATGGATACAATGCCGCTGGTGAACCATACGATAACAATGCCGCCGATAAGGGCAAAGGGAAGGTTCATCATCACCAGCAAAGCTGTTTTTAGGGAGCTGAACTCCAAATACAATAGCAAATAAATGAGCAAAATGGCCACGATACTAAGCAGCGATATAGTACGTGTCGCCTGCGCCTGACTTTCAAACTGTCCGCCATATTCCACAAAGTACCCTTGTGGAAAGTTTATATTCTCAGATATGTTAGCACTGATAGCATTCACGGTACTGCGTAGGTCGCGCCCTGCCACGTTGGCCGAAACCACAATTTTACGCTGCACATTTTCGCGGCTAATGGTGTTGGGACCACTGCGCGATTTTATACTGCCCAGCTCCGAAAGCGGAACGACTGTTCCATCCTCGAGGGTAAATTCAGCATTTTTCAGGGTCTTAATGCTACCGCGATGCTCCTCATCATAGCGAACCATCAGGTCAAACAGACGGTCCCCTTCGATAATTTGCGAGACCGTTTCACCGGCAAAAGCCACATCTATCTTTTCAGACAGATCACCTATAGTCATTCCATATCGCGCCAGTGCACTGCGGTCGGGTCGAATCTGAATTTGCGGTACGTTCTGCTGCTGCTCCACGGCAAGATCAACCACACCATCCACATCTTCCATTTGCCCACGTACCTCCTCAGCCAACGTTCGCAGCCGGTACAGGTCGGAGCCGAAGATCTTTACAGCAATATTAGCACGCGTTCCCGAGAGCATGTGGTCAATGCGGTGGCCAAGTGGCTGACCGATCGTGATATTGGTCCCGGAAACTACGCTCAAATCAGAACGCAGTTCTTCGAGAACTTCCTCCTTGGTCCTGTTCTCAGGGATATCCAAATCAACATTAATTTCCGAGGCGTTAACACCCTGCGCATGCTCGGAAAGTTCCGCTCGGCCCGTCCGTCGTGCCGTACTGGTGACGGCCGGGTGATCCAGCAATATCTTTTCGATTCGCTGTCCTATTTCATTGGATTCATCAAGCCCGGTACCGGGGATAGTAACCGCGCTGATGACCAGCGTGCCTTCATTAAATTCCGGCAGAAAAGAACTTCCCAGGTACGGCACTACAAGCAGCGTACCCAAAAACAAAACCAAGGTGCCGGTCAGCACGCTTTTCTTATAACGAAGAACGCTATCCAGCACACGATCGTAACCGGATTTAAGTTTCTTAGTAAACCAGCTTTCTTCGAGCTTGCCTTTTGCCGCTTGGCCCGGCAACAAGTAGTAACACAGCACCGGAGTTACGGTCATGGCGATAACCAGGGAGGCACCGATAGATACGATATAGGACAGTCCCAGGGGTTTCAGCATGCGGCCCTGCAGCCCACTTAAAAAGAAAAGTGGAATAAAGACAATCATGATAATCAGCGTGGCATTAATGATGGAGGTTCGTATCTCTTTGGATCCCTCAAAGACCACCTGCATGGCTGATTTTTGTTCCGACTCCGGAAGCTTGGCGTTCTCCCGAAGCCGCCTGAACACGTTTTCCACATCGATGATCGCATCATCCACGATCACCCCAATAGCAATGGCCATTCCCCCAAGCGTCATCGTATTAATGGTTATATCGAAGAAATCGAGTACAAATACGGATGTAATCAACGCCAGCGGTATGGCCGTTAGGGAGATCATCGTGGTACGGATATTAGCCAGAAAAAGAAGCAAAATAATCACAACCAAAATAGCTCCATCCCGCAGCGCTTCAATCACATTTTCAATAGCGAGGTTGATAAAGTCTGCCTGCCGAAAAATATGGGTGTTAATTGTAAACCCCTCGGGCAGATTTTGCTCAATTTGGGCCAGTGCCTCATCCACGCGTTTCGTTAGCTCAAGGGTGTTGGTATCCGGTTGTTTCTTGATGGAGATAATCACAGCTTGATCCACATTAACAGAAGCATCACCTATCTTTTGGGCAGCGTCAATTTTTACTTCGGCTATATCGCCCACAGTAATCGATTGATTATTGCGTTCAGTCACCACTGATTGCTTGATATCTTCCAGTGAATGGGTCCGACCAATACCACGGATGGTATATTGCTGACTATATTCTTGGAAAAAGCCTCCCGAAAAGTTTTTGTTTGAAGTCTCAACCGTCTCGGTCACCTGGTCCAAAGTTACGTCGTAGGCTTTTAGTTTATCCGGATCGACGCGGACCTGGTACTGCTTTAGTCCGCCGCCAATAGGAACTACTTGTGCCACACCGTTAATAGCAAGCAGACGTCGTCGGATCTCCCAGTCAGAAGCAGTCCGTATCTCCAGTTCCGAATGTTGGTCACTCTCTACACTCACCAGCATAATTTCACCCATAATAGAGGAAATAGGCGCCATCACCGGTGGAGGCACCTCTTCCGGCAAGCGACTGCTTACCAACGAGAGTTTTTCGTTAACGATTTGACGAGCTTTGTAGATATCGGTACCCCATTCAAATTCCACCCAGACAATAGAAAATCCTTTTGAGGTAGCCGACCGCACCCGCCGCACGCCACTGGCACCGTTGGTAGCTGTTTCAATCGGTAGGGTTACCAGCTGTTCCACTTCCTCCGGGGCCATCCCATGGGCTTCGGTCATCACCGTAACAGTAGGAGCCGTCAAATCGGGGAACACGTCCACGGGCATTTTGATGACTACATAGATTCCGGCGATAAGCAAAGCCAGAGAACCGATGATCACAAAAAGCCGGTTTTTCAGCGATCCTTTAATAATTGCATCTAACATATCAGTATATTCTTTTGGATTAACCCAGTTTTCTTATCAAGAAATTTGTTTGTCAGCAAGGCGAAGATAAAATAGCGGCGGAAATATACATGGGTACATTGAGCAAGCCTTTTTTAGCTTCAACGTAGCTGAAGGACAAATTTCGCAGCAAAAAAACAGGGATTTTTTTTCGAAGTCTCATACGCTTGAAATCAGCTTAATAGACAATAAAAGTCACATCATTTATTATAAAAATATTAGTAAGAAAGCCGGGTTAGTGAGTGTGTCCGTGAGCAGGAGCTTCCGAGGAAAGCGAAGCCAGTTTCACCTGGTAAGCATTCTCAGTTACCACATGCTCTCCACCATCCAGCCCGGAGGTGATCTCCACCCATCCGCGATGTTCAATACCTGTCGTAACCCGTTGCTTTCTGAAGGATTCCCCGGAGACATGCACATACACATTATAGTTCCCTTCTTCTTCAATTAATGCCGACTGCGGGATCGTCAACACATTCTCTTTGGTATCGGTATTAATATGCACCGTAGAAAATATCCCCAATGGAAGTCCATTTTGGGTATTATCAAGCTCATAAATCAAGGACAATGTCCGACTCTGTGGATCGACGCTGTTGGTCCGGCTGATTAAACGTCCGCCCAACTCACTAACTTTATATAGACGGTCATCGCCCTGCACCCGAAAAGCTGCCTGGCCGGCATTAGCAATACGGCTTTGCTGGGATGCAGGAACATTCGCCTTGAGCCACACCTTGGAGGCATCCGCCATACGGTACAGCGGCTGACCGGACTTGACCTGCATACCGGGCGTAATATATGATTCAACGATTGTGCCATTAATAGGAGCTTTCAATTCAAAACGATACAATTGCGAGGAATCCCCGTAGCCATCAATGTTTGCAGTATCAATTTGAATAACCTCACTGATCGTTTGGTATCGCGTCAACGCCTGACGATACGCAATACGGGCTTTCTGGAGCTCTCTCTGCGGGATTGCTTCCTTTTCATAGAGACGCTTGGAGCGTTCTAAATCAGATTTGGCCAGTTCCAGCTCCGATTGTGCATTGATGAATTGCTGGGCATAATTGTCGCCTTCCCCTGATTGAATGGCCGGATTCAACACCGCCAGTGAGGCGCCTTTTTGCAGTTGCTCGCCTACGACTGGCAAGTTCCCATTTTGGCTGGAAAGGATAATGCCAGAAAAAGGAGCAGAAACAACCGCCTGACTATTTTGTGCGGCCATGATTTCGCCGGTGGCATCTACCGTTTGAGTAAGTGTTCTTCGTTGTACTTCCTGCGTACCAAACGGAATATCCCACTGCTGTTCTTTTAAAAATGTAATCAGGTTGGGATCTTCCTCGGCGTGGGTTTGAGGAATCTCATCAACCGAATTATAGACCGGAATATCAGTAACTTGAATTGTATCGTTAACCATCCCGTAAATTTCGATGGTTAGATCATAACGACCGGCCTGCTGGAACGTAATATCAGGACCGTAAATACCAGCCGTCTGCACCTCCGTTTCCCTTCTCGATATCTCAGTGCCGTTCTCCGAGCGGAACGTAAAGTACACCTCAGAGTTGGCAATAGGGCTGAAATCAGAAAGTCGGGTCAGATGAACTGCAAAAGTGGCTTCCCGGCCGACGATGATTTCCGGATACTCCATAAAGAGTTCGGTTTCGTTGGTCCATTGGGTCACCGCTCCACTGCCCTCACGCTGAGAACTGCTACTTTGCGAAGTGGTTTCCTGACCGTGTTGATGCTGGTCTTCACCATCTTCGTGTGTATGTTCTTGTTGGGTTTGCTCGGCCGGCTGCTGATGGCTATGGTCGGCTCCCTCGCCATGGCTGTGGCTTTCATCGCCGGAACTGCACCCGACAATCAAAAGCCCGGTGGTTATTAATAAGAGTATGATTAAGCGTTTCATTGGTCTTCGATATTTGAAGTTAGATTTATGCTTTTCACCGGCCCATGGTGTGATGTCAACAATATTTTTGGTTATCATACTAAATTATCAGCTTTGGAGCCCACCCCGCCTCGTTACTCTCGGCACCGATACTACACGCAAGGTTTCGTAAAGCAAGCCCTACGGGGGGCTTATGGTGCCCATATCCGTATCTTGTGTTATTTTGCCAGAAACATGCATTTCATTAGTGTTCATGATCGCCATCTTCACCATGGCTATGTCCGTCTTTTCCCATTTCGGAGTAGGCACTCCAGCTGTCGAATGCCTCACCGGCTGCATCCAATTCAATGGACTGGCTTTCTCCAGGATCAAGATCAACTGGGGTGGTGGGGCCAAGTTCCGTTCCGTTTGACAATTCAACTCCAACTGATACCGGTGGCAACGCATCTTGAGTGCTATTTTCTAACGTGCCACTAAAAGAGCTGGATTCACTGCTATAAGACAAGGTCAGGCGGACGCCCTTTCGGACTTCATCGTAGGTTTCATCGAGTCGCAACATCATGTCGGACTCTTCTCCTTCATGCGTATGTGCCTTTTCACCGGAGTGGGAATGGTCCTCTTCATTCTCAGAGTGTTCAGGTTCTTCCTCAGCTTCATGCTGGTGATCTGTATTCACCCCATCTTGGGCATGCTGTTCGGTTTCGTGGCTATGGTCACTCCCTTCGCCATGGCTGTGTTCTGAATCATCCGAGCCACATCCAGTTATAGTTAATCCTGCTGCGATTGATAGAATAAGAAGTAAGCGTTTCATGGTAATTAGTTATTTTGGGCGTTAAAAATTCGTCCTGCAGATTGCAAGTTCAGTTTAAAAAGTGCTTGGTTGTAATCGCTAATAGTTTTATAGATCATCGTCTGCCCGTCTACGTAAGCCTGGGTGGCATCGAGCAGCTCAACAAGGGAGTACCGCCCCTCTTGGTAAGCAGCACGTGCCGCTTCCAGCATAGATATTTGAACCCTGTTTTCTTGCATGGATTGCCATTGGTCCATAACAAGCTGAACACGACTGTAGGCCGTTTCCACTTGATTGCGTACCTCTTGTCGTTTAAGTGTTAGCTCAGTTTCTCGGGAGTGGCTTTGGGCTTTTGCCACTATCACATTTCCGCGATTCTGACTAAAGATTGGTACCTTGATAGAGCCACCGATAACAAATCCTTCTGCTCCATCTGATTGTTCTTTATACCCGATATTTACATTCAGATCGGGCAGACGATCCCGCTTTTCTACTTTATGCCGTAGCTTTGAAGCATCCGATCGTTGCTTCAAGGCTTTCAAGTCTTTACGATTTTCGAAAGCGTACTGAATAAGAGTTTCCTCTTGCAGAGCAATAGGAGTTACCGTTAGGCTATCTGAGGGTTGAATTTCAGTTTCCGAATCCCCATTGGCAAAAATATAGCTGGCTAACCGGTTCTCAGTTTGTTGCAGATTCAGCTTAACCTCGTCGCGCTGTTTTCTGTATCGGCTAAGTTCTACATTAAATCGCTGTACCTGCAATCCAGAAAATGTACCCTCCTCTTGTCGCGTCATCGCTGATTCCCGCGCCTTCTGAATAATTTCCAGCGCATGGTTATAGACGTCCAGTTTCTCCGACAGCTGCCAGTATGCGACGTATAGCGATTTTACCTGCGTCACCAATTGCAACCGGTCATATTCAAACTCAAGATCGGCTGCTTCCCGTGATTTGGAAGCACTCCGGTTGCGCAGAAAGGGCTGCCCCAACAGCTCAATAGGCTGAGACAACATGTAGGTTGTTTCCTGGTAATCGATGGTTCCGGCATTGAGCTGTTCCCGGTTAATACTGACTTCCGGATTGGGATACGATTTGTACTGTACCACTTCTCCCTGCTTGCGCAGCTGCTTATATCTTGCCAACTCTTGCTGGAGGCTATTCTGCTTAAAAAGCTCTACGGTTTCATCAAGTGAGATAGAAGTTGATTGTGCATGAACCAGTGCTGGAAATAGTATTAGCACAAAAGTCCAATGAAGATATTTGGACATGATAATCAAATAGTAATTTGAGTATACAGTTAGTAAAGAAATTCCTAATAAAGGTAAATCAGGCTATAGGAGGGCCACGGAGGGAAAAAGAGAAGAGATGATATTGATTGGCTACCGGCCTCGGTGGCGGTAAGTCGAAGAGTGTAGGAGTAGCACCTATATTATTTTCAATAGTATGGATAACAGGCGCTACGAAAATATACGTTGCAGCCTGTACATCTATTTCAATAGGTGTTGAAGTAGTTAGTGTACCAATAATATCTGAGGTACTTACTTCATGTTGATGCCCATCGGTCCCACCACTTCCTTCAGAATCTTCTTCTGTGCTTTCATGTGCGTGAACATGAGCATGGACATCAACATGATCCTCAAAATGCAGGGAAATTGAATGAATATGAAGCCCCTGCCCAAAAACAATACAGAAAAGGCTTCCCACCACAATTAGGTAGGCCAAAAATCCACTGCCATTATGTATACTATTATTAAACACGTAAAATGATACTTATATGGTTTGTTTATACCAAAACTTATATGAAGATCGATATTATAATATATATAATGAAGTTATTACTTGACTCTCGACCATGGTACAGGCCTTATATTACAGGTGAATTGGACTCTTAATTTAAACCAACAGTTGTTATGCCCCTACAAAAAGGAGAAGTTTATCAGTGTCCCGATAAAAGTTGCGGATGCGAAATCACCGTAACCAAAGGTGCACCCAGCAATTGCTCGGGAACGCAAAACCCGACCTGTTGCTGCGGTAAAACTATGGTGAAGAAAAAATAAGGCTAATGAGCATCCAGGGGTTCTACCCTGAATGCTCACAATATTTAACCATTCGATTTGTGACAAATAGGTGACATATATGATTAAAAATATGGATGAAAAATATGACGGAATCACCACCTATAAAATAGGAGAAGTAGCTAAACGTGCGGATGTAAACAAAGAGACCGTCCGCTACTACGAGGAAAGAGAGCTTATTCCCACACCTGATCGAAGGCGGTCGGGCTACCGTATCTTCACCCAGCGGCATATCGATCAAATCAAATTCATCAAGCGGGCACAAGAGCTTGGTTTTACCCTCAGTGAAATCAAAGAATTATTAGAACTACGCCTAGATAAGGAAACTTCCTGTTCAGAAATCAAGGAAGAGGCCCGGCAAAAATATCAGGACGTTACCCAAAAAATTAAGGACCTCAGTCAAATACAAGACACCCTTGTTGATCTCATTGATTCCTGTTCAGAAGGACGCCCTATTGCTGATTGTCCAATACTGAAAGCGCTGGAAGGAGAAAATAAAACCGGCCGAGAACTACGACAATGAGTAACACTAACCACCAAGTAATCCTTCAGTCAACAATCACCTGCCCGAAATGTGATCATCAATCCACAGAAGAAATGCCAGCGGACTCCTGCCAATATTTTTGGGAATGCCCAAATTGCGGAGAGGTATTAAAACCGAAACAAAGGGATTGCTGCGTTTTTTGTTCGTATGGAAGTAGTCCCTGCCCGCCGGTTCAAAAAGAAAATCACTAACAATCAGTCGGAAGCAAGCTATCACAAAATGAAAAAACTAACCAACTATAGCTGATTAGTCCTTCTTTTCTTTAAGCTCTACGCGAGTCCTTAAAATACGAAAAAAAACGGAACGGATAACTCTGTTTACCGAAAACCCAAAAAGCAGAAAAAGAACAGAGATAAATGCTCCAATGAGTCCAGAACAGCTCTGGTAATCAATAATTATAGCTATTTATACAAATACAATATCTTGAAGTTAGTATTTGTTCATCTAATTATTAGGACTGGCCTACGTGCATGAAAAAACTCTATTCACGTCAGATCCGAAGGACAAGGAACACTTATAATATGGTAAACAGTAAGAGAGGATTAAAAAAGAAGTGCAGCAAGTCCGCTCCTTTCCACTTTTCTTTCTCGGGGAAATTTACGAAGAAGCCTCAGAACGACTCGAATTAGCCGTGCGTTTGCGATATGCCAAATAAATCTGTCCACCAATAAGCGGGATGATGCTGCCCACAGCCACGAACATCCACATTGTCGCATTAGGTGCAGTCACCTTAAGTACGCCAGCCAGCGGAGTCCAATAAACAGCCAAAAGTAATAGTCCCACATCAAGCCCAAGCGCCGCCCAAACCCACCGATTTTGCGTAATCTCGTTTCGGAAGAAACCAGACTCTGGACGCCGCATGTTAAAGACATGCAAGAGGCGCGCAATCGACAGGGATAGAAAGGTGGTCGTCACGACCTCTTCGGGGCCCATCGAGGTGCCGTAGATCGACCAGAAAAACACGCCCAGAATAGTAGCGCCAATGAGCGCGCCGTAGCCCCCGATTTCGCCCCAATGAAAACGTGTAATAATCGGCTCGTCGGCACCGCGCGGGGGTTGACGCATCACCACCGGATTACCTGGCCCAATGCCGAGCGCAAGTGCCGGAAACACGTCGTTCAGCAGATTTAGATACAGAATCTGGAGCGGAAGCAGCGGAAGCACCTCCACGCCGCCCACCTGAATGCTAAGGAATGAGGCAATAGCGACCGCCAGAATTTCCCCGACGTTGCCGCTCAGAAGATAGATGACAAACTTCCGGATGTTATCGAAGATGACGCGTCCCTGTTTAATAGCGGTAACAATAGTAGAAAAAGCATCATCGGTCAGAACCATATGCGAGGCTTCACGGGCTACCTGTGTTCCGCGCTGCCCCATAGCTATTCCGATATCTGCTTTTTTAAGGGCTGGTGCATCATTCACTCCATCGCCCGTCATACCTACAACATGTCCATTTTTTTGATACAGCTCAATAAGATCAAGTTTTTGTTTGGGACTGATACGGGCAAAAATATTCGCTCCCATAATTTGCTGAGTATTCTTTCGGGAGGCTTCCAGTTTTTTCGGGGAAGGCAGATCCTGTCCGTGAATAAGCTCAGTATGTTCTTCTGTAACTAAGCCAACTGATTTTGCAATAAATTCTGCCGTCTGCGGCTGATCTCCCGTCACCATCACTACCCGGATACCTGCCTCTTTACATGCTTCAATAGCAGATCTTACATCTTTACGCGGTGGATCCAACAATCCTACCATTCCGACAAACACCAAGTTTTCATAGGGATTGCCTTCGGTCGTATCGGTATAGCGATATGCCAAGGCTATAACCCGCAATCCATCTGCAGCAAGTTCCTCATTAATCGTTTCCCACTTGGATCTTTCTTCTTCGGATAACGAAAGTTGTTCTCCATTTCGCAAATATGATTTGCAATGATCCAAGACCGTGTCCGGAGCCCCTTTTACCGAGATACGATACCGGTCCTGTTCAACCTCATTCCAGGTTGCCATCATTTTCACCTCTGGGTCAAAAGCCTCTTCCCGAGCTTCCGGATATTGCTCCAGAAGCTCTTTTTGCTCTATCCCGGCCAAATGACCTGCTTCCAAAAGCGCTACTTCCAGAGGATCTCCGCTACTTTCATCCTGATCATCAGAATAGGTAGCGTTATTACAAAATACCCCCGTTTCCAATGCCAGTTTGGCGTCCTTGTCTTCGCCATTTTTCTCAAAAAATCCGGATTCCGCATCAAGCTCCCGTTCTGATAAAAGCAAACGGGTGACACTCATTTTATTTTCGGTAAGTGTACCGGTCTTATCTGAAAAAATAGTTTCAGTGGCACCCAGCGTTTCAACCGAGGAGAGTCGGTTGATTAGAGCATTTTTCCGAGCCATAATACGCATGCCTTTAGCCAGTGCTATAGTCGCTACAATGGGAAGCCCCTCGGGAATGGCAGCCACAGCAAGGGCGATACCGGTTTGAATCATCAGAAAAGTCTCTTTACCCGACAAAATTCCACTTATAGAAATAAGGACGGTTATAACTAATGTTAATACAAGCAACCGATAACCAAGTTTATCAAGGCGTTCTTCGAGGGGGGTTTGTTCCTCTTCTGCGTCTTCAACCAGCGAAGAGATATGCCCTAATTCCGTTTCCTGTCCGGTTGACACAACAACTCCTTCGCCTGACCCCCGGGTTATAGAAGTCCCCTTATAAAGCATCGATGTTCGATCACCTAATACCGTATCTTTTTCTACAGGTTCCGCCTCTTTACCCACCGGCATGCTTTCACCGGTAAGAGGAGACTCATCCGCCTGCAGTTTCGAGGCCTCAATTATGCGAATATCGGCCGTAATTACATCGCCCCCTTCAAAAAGAATGATGTCACCGGGAACCAGATTACGGGCATCAATTTTTATAATCTCCCCGTTTCTGCGTACCCTCGTCTCCACCCTTCCGAGCTTATAGAGTGCTTCCATAGACCGAACGGCACGCAGTTCAGTAAAAAATCCTATAGCCGTATTGATGACAATAACCACGGTAATGGCCCAACCTTCCAATATTTCATTATAGAGAAAGGAAACGGCCGCAGCTACGGCCAACAATAGGATGATTAGGCTTTTAAACTGATCAACCAGTATCTGCCATATACTCTTTCTCTCATGTTTTCTTAACTGATTGGCGCCAAATTTTTCAAGCCGTTTTTTTACTTCAGCCCGAGTAAGGCCTTTCTCTCGTCTGCTTTGCAAATCATTTAAAACATCCTCAAAATCAGCAGCCCATGCCTTTTCAGGAGAAGTAATTGGAGTCCGTCTATTCATTATTTCTTTGGGATATTAATTCATCAGACTATCAAACTGACTTGAAGTATTCGGGTTCTCTTTTATAAAGATTGTAATTATAAAAACTTGCTGTCTTTTTACTTTTCCTGGTCATTGCAATATGCTTTACAAGCTCATTGGCAATCTGCTCAGCGGGATAATAGTTGTCTATCTCACCTTCTCTTATCACAGATAATGGTAGATCATCAACCATCGCACTTCCCGGATCTTGTACCAAGATCACTCCACCCTTGTCCTGTATAACCTTGGCACCGGCCAAACCATCAGATCCATTTCCGCTCAAAATCACCCCCATTACTCTTGAACCATGTATTCTTGCGGCCGATCTAAAAAGCACATCAATAGAAGGACGAGATTCATTTTCTCTGGGACCACGGTGAACTTTCAAAAAAGATCTATTTCCATTCTGTTGGATTTCACAATGGTGACCGCCAGGAGCAAGCCAAACTGTTCCGGGCATTAGCTCAGCACCATCAACAGCTTCACAAACAGAAAGCTTTGAATTTTTCCTCAATTTTTGAGCCAAAGCATGAGTATAAAATTTGGGAAAATGTTGAACGGCAACAATTGGAACAGGAAAATCAGAAGGAAGATCTTTTAAAATAGTATTCAGTGCTTTCGGTCCTCCCATATCACCTCCTATCACTACCAATTTAACCGATCCTTCACGAATATTGCGTCTCTGTTTTTTCTCCTCAGCATCTTTTTGCTTTCGGGTTGTCTTTTCTACGAGCCATCTGTCAACGGTATTTCTGCTAATCGTTTGAGCAGCACCTTTAATTATTAGTGGAAGCCGTTTTTCAAGATGACACCCGGAAAGTAAAAGAGCATTATTATTTTTGGGGGTCGTAAGAACATTAACTGCTCCGTTACGCAAAGCATATAAAGCCGACCGTGCCCCGTTCTCTGAACGAGAGCTTATCACCACAATTGGAAGCTTGGGAAATCGTACCCGCAGAGTATTAAAAATTGAATACCCATCTGATTTCGAACTCTCAATATCAAATAAAATCACATCAGGGTTCTCATTTTGGACCATCTTCTCACATTTACTTTTATCTCCACAAACCTTGACGATTACATTGGTCTCCTTATTCAGAATACCTACAATAGCCCGGCGAACTAAAATATGCTCATCTACAACCAATACGTTAATTTCTTCCATAACTAACTCCTTTTTATATCGCTGCCTTTTCTTCCTCAAAGCTACGATACTACAATCATCCTAATTATAACTTTCAATAATAATACTACTTTAAATTCCTGCTTTTTGTACGGTTCTTAAGGTGAAGGATGTGGGATTTTCTACTACAGCTGAATAGAGTAAATCAAAGAATGATATCATCCTTGATTCAAACCCAAATTTTACTCTCAGATTAAGTCAAACCAGTTAACGAATTAACTGTAATTTAATGCTATGTTCTTGTCCATCGCTTTTCAATCTTATCTTCGCTTTGCCATTTGGAAAACTTACTGGCTCTCCATCGACTGTACCTTCAAGTCCTCCGGATTGCAACTCATCAGGATTACTAATTTCCATATGGTAAACGGTTTTCCCATCATTCATCCTCCACTCAATATTATAGGAATCCCACTCTGATGAAATCACCGGCTGAATAATCAACGTATGCTCTTTAATTCGAATACCCAATATCGACTCCAGGGCTACCCGGTACATCCAGCCGGCCGATCCCGTGTACCAAGTCCATCCGCCCCGGCCGGTAAGCGGAGGTTCACCATAAACATCGGCCGCAACCACATAAGGCTCTACCTTATATTTCGCTACCTGCTCTGGATTTAATGCATGGTTTACCGGGTTTATCATATGCAGGCATTCAACGGCCTTATTCCCAAATCCGCTTTCAGCAAATGCTTTTATTGCCCAAACAGCAGCGTGTGTATATTGCCCACCGTTTTCGCGAACACCAGGTATATATCCCTTTATATATCCCGGATTTTGATCGGTTTGATCAAACGGTGGAGTTAACAATCGAATTAAACGATCCTCTTTCGAAACCAGATGCTTTTCCAAAGCGGCAAGCGCCTGATGCCTCTTCTTTTTGGGAGCCACTCCCGAAATGACCGACCACGATTGGGAAATGGCATCTATACGACCCTCATCATTTTGAGCAGAACCCAGCGGCGAACCATCATCATAAAAAGCCCGAATGTACCACTCACCGTCCCATCCCTCTTTATTGAGATGTTTTGCAAGCCTTTGAGCCTCCTCTTCGTATCGTTCAGCCCGTTCTTTATCCCCTCTCTTTTTGCTGTATTTCGCAAACTTTTGCAGGATGATATGGAGAAAAAATCCCAGCCATACGCTCTCTCCCTTTCCTTGAGCTCCCACCCGGTTCATACCGTCGTTCCAGTCACCAGTGCCAATCAGCGGCAGACCGTGTTCCCCGGTTTCCATTGTTACGTCAATCGCCCTTATACAATGTTCATACAGAGAACCCTTCTTATTCGATTCCTGTGGCTGCAGATATACCTCATGCTCATGTTCTTCCAGCTTGCGGGCTTCAAGGTACGGAACCCTCTCCTCCAAAATATCCTTATCTCCTGTCGACTCTATATAAAAGTCCACAACATACGGCAGCCAAAGTCTGTCATCGGTTATTTTTGAACGGACGCCTCTGCCTGTCGGCGGATGCCACCAATGTTGCACATCACCCTCCGGGAACTGCCGTGAGGCATGCAGCAGAATTTGCCCCCGGGTCATTTGCGGATCCACATACAAAGCAGCCATTGCATCCTGAAGCTGATCACGGAATCCAAACGCACCACCGGCCTGATAAAAACCAGTCCGCGATAACATCCGGCAAGCAATATTCTGATACATCAGCCAGCCGTTCATTATCCTATTAAGGGAAGAGTCCGGAGTTTCTACTTGGATGCGAGTCAATCGCTCTCTCCAAAATTCAGTTATTTCATGGAACGCCTCTTCAACCTGTTCATGCTTTTGATATTCTTGAACCAGCTTTTCTGCTTTATTTCTATTAGCGGTTTCTCCCATCAGTATACTGCACTCAATTTCTTCTCCTGGTTCTAATACCAGTACGATTTGAAAAGCAGCACAGGGATCACCACCTGTATTAACCTCTTCGTCAAGTTTTTCCCGATCTGCCACGGCTTCTGGCTTTTCCAGTGAGCAATTTCGACCGATAAAGAACTGCCGGTCGGTGGTAAACGATACTTCCGCCCCTTTTTTAGATACTCCCGCGCAAGAGGCAAAAGCAATTCGATCCGAAAACTCATTATTATAATAGTTCCGGGTATAAATGGCATCGCTGTTTTCATCTGCCTCCTGAATTATAAAAGGAGCAGAATCTTCGCGATTGATTCCCAACACCCATTCATGGTAGCTAAACACCGATATCCGCCGTTTTCTATTACTCCTATTTCTTATTTTCAACCTGGATATTTTAACCGGATCATCCTTCGGGACAAATTGGACTAGCTCTGATTTTAAGCTGTAGGATGTGTGTTCATATCTGGTATATCCAAATCCATGAGAAATCTCATAACTGTTTTGTCCAGGTACCGGCCCCGGTGTGGGTGACCAATATCTTTTATTTTCTTCATCTCGTATATAAAATGCTTCCGCAGACGGATCGAGCACCGGATCATTTGACCAAGACGTCAGTTTGTTTTCCCGGCTATTTTGGCTCCAGGTATAACCTGCCCCACTTTCGGTAGCTAAAAATCCAAATGAACTATTGGCAATAATATTAACCCAGGGAGCAGGAGGAAGCCGGGCCGTCTCATTCTCGGAATCGATCCTAATAATGATGCGATACTCACTACCATCATCTGAAAAACCACCATAACCATTAAAAAATTGGAGAGCTTCTTCATCCGCAATATTCTTTTTGGTTACCTCTTCCCCTATTTCAGCCTGTTTATAAGTCTTGGTTTTACCCCCTTTCTCAAACGAACTGACTTCTTCATCACTATTATTAAAAACATTGATTTCAGGAAGGGTTCCCCTCAAAACTATTGAAGCTACTGTTAGTACAAGAGTTAAATCCTCATCAGAGAGGCGATCAGAACGTAATACAAATACATCACCCTCTCCGTGCCCCTGGTGACTGCTGTGGGAAGCTTCAACCGCTTGTTGAATTCCTTCCTGTAGCTCGTCGGCATAGCTGGGCGGGTGATCATTAATAATAACCAGATCGGTCTGCAATCCCCGATGCTTCCAAAAAAGATGTCCTTTTAACAATTTTTTTAGTGACTTTAGTTGATCAGACTGCCTGATCCGGAAAACAATAATCGGATTATCACCCGAAATTCCATAAGACCACAGGCCGGACTGCTGGCGTCGGTTGCGCAAAAGTACTTCCGATTCTGCCCTAAAACGAGAATCGTTGTATAACATATACCCTGCCAGCTTTTGGAAATACTGGTACCGGTCGCCACTAATTCCTATATGCTCCAATTCAACGGTGTTATAAATGGAAGACAGCTCGAAAGCCCGTTCAACGGCATGTGGATTGTCAAACCTATCAGCCAAATCTTCAGCTTCTTCCCGGGAATCAGCCCAGCCGGTACCAAACGTAATCTCTATCTTTTCTCCTGGTTTCAGTGTAACCATCCGACGCAGGCTTAATATTGGGTCCAACACATTTCCTATTGATCCACTTAGTTTATAATTAGAATCCATCGCCTGCGGATTCATTAACGATCGCCCCCGACCAATAAAATTTGAGCGTTCCGTTTCAAACTGTAACGGTTCGGTCAGGTTTTCCAGATCGTGACTGGCCACCATATGTACCATCCATTTTGCATCTTCATCAGCGCTGCGGGGTCTGCGCCAGGCAAGTATACCGTGATGTTCGGGCAAGTAATCAGTCTGTACAAATAGTTTCGAAAAAGCCGGATGGGATTTATGATCTTCGGGCCCATTAAGAACAATTTCGGCATAACTGGTAAGCTCGAGGCTCCGTTCTTGTTCTGCATAGTTCGTGAGCGTAATTTTTCTAAGCTCTATAGGATTTTCAGGTGAGACACATATCTCGGTAGTCGTTTCAATCCATTCGTCTACCCTTGAAGTCTGTATTTTACCATTGTGAAACCAAGTATCGTATCGATCCGGTTTTCGTTTAACAGGCTGATGAAAGGCCGACCAGAACTCTCCTGTTTCGCGATCTTTAATATAAATAAACTGGCCCAGCGGATCTTCCGTAGGATCGGATTTCCAGCCGGTTAGCCGAGTATTTTCATAACGAGAACTCCCAGTACCGGCATGACTTACAAAAGAATGAAAACTTCCATTTGAGAGCAGATGAACCCGTGGAGGGGTGTTATCGAGATCTTTTATTCCTGCGTGGTCAACAGTATATGTTATGCTGTGCTGCTCACCCGGCTCCATCTCTACATCTATCGGATACGGTTCTTTGACGGGAATACCCCGGGGAATGCGTTCCTGCAGCAACAGTTCACAGGCTTTTATCTTGGGATCGGAATGAAAATAGTGCTGTACAGACCAATCATTTAATACATTTAAAAGGGCAAGAAGACTCATGCCATTATGATGCGCCATGTATGTTTTTACTACCTTATATGGCTCTGATTCAGCAAGATGATCTGGCGTAAAATCAACTGCATCATAGAATCCCTTTAGTCCCAAAGCTCCAATCTGTTTTAATTCGTCCAGATTATTTAACGATGCCTTGGGATCTGTCATTAATGATAAAACGGAGGCATACGGAGCTACAACAAACTCCTCAGCCAGCCCTCGTTTCAATCCCAAGCCGGGAACTCCAAAAGCTCGATACTGATAATTCAAATCCATATTAAGGCTGTTGTAAGCACTTTCAGAAAACCCCCAGGGACGGTCAAACTTTTCAGCGTACTCTCGTTGCAGGTCTACAATATGACCGTATGTATGATTTAACAGGGTGTTCGGATATGATCTTGTAAATAAGTGAGGCATCAGGTATTCAAACGTGGTTCCTCCCCAAGAGAGTAAAAACTCATGCCCGTTACGACTGGTTAAACGCCGCCCCAACCGAAACCAATGCTCTGAAGACACATCACCCTTGGCGATGGCTATTATTGATGCAATACGGGCTTCGCTGGCCAGCAAGTCATACGTACCCTCATCAAGCTCTGCTTTTTCCACATTATATCCGATACTGAACAACCCTCTTTTTTTGTTATACAGAAAGCTAAAATCCATATCAGAAACCAGCCGCTCACTGATTTTACTAATAGAACGGATTTGGTCTTCCCATCTTTTCAAAAGTTTATATCCACCGGTATTCTTTACCGACTGCTGAACATTGTTCAAGCGCTGTTTCGGAGAAACTTGCAGGGCATCGTCGAGAGGCGAATTCTTAAACTGTTTTAATTCATCTCTATAACTTTTAATTTGCCGAAATGGGCTTTCCAACCAATAAAGTAGGTCGTCCACGCGCTCATCACCCAATGAGCTCCGAAGCTGCATAATATTTCTTCCGCATAGATTACGGGCAAATACTTTCAGCTCATCTAATAAATTGAGACTTCCGGAAATAGTTGTGGGTGGGTCCCCATTTAACTTGTCTGAGATTCTATCCAGGCAGGTTCCTACTTCTGTACAAAGCTGATCAGAATTATCTGCTTCTGCATTAACTTCGTCCATTATAGATCTCAGAGTTTCAATAGTATCTCTTAATCCATCCCAAAAAGCACTGTTGGGATTATCTTTTTCCATGAGTTGGTTAACTGCCTGTTTTATAACTATTAGACCGGCAGCAAGATTACCCGAGTCAACCGTCGATACATATTTGGGACTTAATACCTCTCCCAGCCGTATTTCGTACCAGTTATAAAAATGTCCTTTATATCGATCCAGTTGAACCAGTGAGGTCAACGTTTTTTCCAATCGCGTCAAAAACTCGCTAATAGTAATATAGCCCATTTCATAGGCCGCCAGTGTTGATACCAGTGTCAATCCAATATTCGTCGGAGACGTACGAGCAACAGGTGGAAGCGATGGATCCTCTTGGTCATTATCAGGGGGGAGCCAAGAGTATTCTTCATTAACCAATCGCTCAAAATAAAACCAGGTGCGCCGGACATATGTTCTAAGGGTTATTTCATCGTCTTCCGAAAGTTCACTTTTCTTCTTTCTATCAACAGCACTGAAATACCAGGCAAAATATGGCGAACTCATCCACAGCAAAGAAAACGGAATGACAATCAAGAGATCTGTCGGATTAATCAGTATTGCTGTCAATAAAACACCCGCTCCCAACACAACCGACACCCACATTGAACGAAAATAAGAACTGAGATTATTTGAACTCATTTTCTCAGCCTGAGATGCTGATGTCCATTCCAATAACTGTTTATTTGACACATGCAATCGCCAAAGTGTGCGCCCAATAGCATCCAGGTGTAGCATAGCTTGATGGGGTAAAACAGCCAGCGTTGATACAGCCTGGATAGTATTAATTTTTAGATTAGACCGTACCTTTTCGAAATATAATTTCCATTGAATACGCGTTGGGCGATTCATTATATCAGTCGAAAAACTCACATAAATCGGAAAAGCAAGAATGCCAAAGGCTGCAAGCGTCCAGATTAATGCCGAACCCGGCAGCCAGAACCATCCGGCAACAAAAATAAAAGATAAAAACAAGGGGTTGAGCGACCGGCGAAGATTATCAAAAATTTTCCATCGCGACAAAAGATTAATAGGATTCTCTTTATTTTCCTCAGGACCAGGTGCTTTCCCAAATATCCAGCTTGCAATCTGCCAGTCGCCACGTGTCCACCGATGATTTCTTTTGCAGTAACTGGCATAATTCGTGGGATATTCATCAAACAGTTCGATATCCGTACTCAGCGCTGCACGCACATAATTACTTTCAATCAAATCGTGAGAAAGTATCCTATTCTCCGGGAATCGATCATTAAGCACTGTATGAAAAGCACGAACATCATAAATTCCCTTGCCTGTATAAATTCCCTCTCCAAACAGATCCTGATAAATATCAGATACAGCAGTCGTATAAGGGTCAATACCAACATTACCGGAAAATATTCGCGCGAAAGTTGACTTATTTGCAGCATCTGGGGCAATAGATATCCGGGGTTGAATAATACCGTATC
This sequence comes from Fodinibius sp. AD559, assembly GCF_052712805.1. Lineage (NCBI taxonomy): Bacteria > Pseudomonadati > Balneolota > Balneolia > Balneolales > Balneolaceae > Fodinibius > Fodinibius sp. AD559. The sequence goes on along the minus strand of NZ_JBQPVW010000002.1, from coordinate 152,577 downwards.
CCTTAGTGATACGATCCTTTTCCTCGTTGTACCACGCCCGATTCAGGGGATGTGATGCAACGCGCACCAAGTCGATAACACTCTCAGGTGGAGTACGTGTATCAGCGTCCAGCGTCAGGACAAATCGGACCGGAGTCTCCTTGATTGAATCCACAAAATCTCCAAAAATATATGTGAATGACGGATCTTCAGACGAATTGCAAAACAGTTTGTTTAACTGTTCCAGTTTCCCCCGTTTACGCTCCCAGCCCATCCACTTTTCTTCCGAAGGATTCCATTTCCTACGGCGGTGCAATACAAAAAACTTATCTCCATAACGGGAAGAATATTTTTTATTCAATACATCAACCATATTTTTGGCCTTTTCAAGTATGGCCTTATCTCCGGGCATTTTCTCTTGGTCAGCGTCGGCAAAATCGGATAATAGTACAAATTGCAATCCGGGATCAGGATTTGCCAGCGATGTAATCTCTAACTTTTCCAGCTGACGTTCCACATCCTCCGGTGAGCTCACAAGGGTTGGCACCACCACCATCGTGCGGTCACGGTCCGGTATATTCTCCTCGATTTCCATCTTGGGCAATATTCGTGGCGGAAGCCAAAACACAAAGAAGCGGTTGATTGCTGAAATTGATAGTTCAAGTGCGGGAAAAAATCCTACCAGCAAGACGCTTATAGATACAAATATTGAAGAACTGATGGCGTCGGTAGCTACCCACAGAATAGCCAGTAGCAGAAGGGTAAATGCGGTAATAAAACTAATATAGTAGCCGGCCGTTTCTTCCAGCTTGCCCCGAATTCGCTCACTCAAAGGCATGTTATATTCGATACGCTGTGTCAACTCATCATAACCTTCCCCGAGCAGGTAATAGCCAACATGCTTTTTCAACACCGAGTAATCCTGAAAAATATCATTGGTATTTTGGGTAGAGCTATCCGCATGACGCTCGGTAAGTAAAAGGACTTCTTCTGCGACTTCTTTTTCTGAATATTCTGAGCGGCGGGCCAGTCGTTCTATTGTACTGCGGTACTGATCTTTGGTTCCTGAATCTATTTCCGTAAAACTTCCCATTGGGTCCAACCGGAGAATCTGATCAACAATAGAGCACTCTTCAACAAAATCCTGCCATTCGGTTTCAGAGACTTCCCGCATCGATACAACAGCATTTCTAATACTAACCTGTAATTTTGACTGCCGCTGTGCTTCATCTCTGAGTGCCTCATCAAGGGTCGTCCCAAATGATTGCAGTTGGTACTTAAACCACTTTTTCTCTTCTTCTGATATAAGACCGGCCCCTTGCAGCTGGTGGGCAAGCTCTACATATAGCAACCGTTCATCATAAGAATCAGTACGGGTATCCATCCAGTCAATAACCCGGCGCAACACCCATCCCGGCTCATCAGAATCTTCCTCTAATAACGAGGTGATAAACTCCTGAATATCTGTTCGGATATCACGCCGTTTAAGAACACGATTCGCTTTTATTGCTAATTGGCGTATTAACACAAATCGTACCATAATAGGTATTGCCCAAAGCTCTCCTACTTTCAGTGGCAATTCTTCTTGATAGCTCTGGGTATACCTTGTGATATTTTCGATATCAACTTTACCGTCAGTATGGACCACCAGGTTCTGTACCAGACCATAAACCCGGGGCATACCTTTGTTAGAACCGGAACTTAAATGAGGGATATTGCGCTGAAAACCGATAGGGAAATCATTTTCAACTTGTACAATCTGTTCCTGGATGATGTAAAAATTGTCAATCAACCATTCAGCCGCAGGGGTAATATCCTTATTTTGTTTAACGGACGTAGCCAAAGTCCTGTATGCCTCAGTAAGTTCTTCTTTTGCTTCATTAAGCTGGGGTCTTACTGGTAAAATATCTTTATCCTGATGGGTAAAAGTATGTCTGCGCGCCAGTTCTTTTGCATCCTTATTCAGTAAATCCGGGTGGAACTTTAAAGAGGTTTGGTTAGCCATAATTGAAACCTATTATCGCGTTTCAATGATATCTTTGGTACCGTCACGTTGAACTACCTCTAAACTCAGCAGCCAACCATTATCGGCTTCATCCACATATATTTTTTCGGGATGGCGTATTAATCGTTTTAATTTATCCAGCTCAATCTCCAACAGATCATTCTTATCATCAAAAGTAATACCCCTTAACGGCATCCAATGCGATTCCAGTTGTGCTCCGGCAGAATCATCCAGTACTGTAATCTCGACGTATTCCGGTTCTTCGTCTTTTAAGTATTTTTTAGAAAATGCGTCGAAATAATTCTGCCATTCTTCTTTTTCAATTTCTCTGATGGGCATAATGATAGCCTTTTATTAAATATTAGCTCCAATAATGCTATATATTGTCATAAGATGTATAGGGCGGTTTCCTGCTCTTGATGAAGGTAAATTCCCTACATGTTGAAGGCTGTTCAACAATTAATGATATTCAAAGTTCCCGCTACTCACGAGAATAAATTGTGAGTCTCCCCTTCGGAGTCGAACAACGCAATGATGCCACAAATAATGAGCGCTTCGCACTATTACTATTGATTTAGATCATATGGGAATCTTTTTGTACTCCCTCCCACAAACCCAAACAAAGCAATAAGCAAAGCAGTGCACGAGCTGGATTTTTTTCTTCTTTAAAAACAACTACAGGTATCAGGGATTTACTTACATCATAACCCGAATCTCTTCCACAAAATGATACTCAATAATTACTATTATTTAATAATTGCTTGATATCATTTTATCACATACAAAACCATCAAAAAGAAAAGATGATGAAAAAATTATTAGCTATAATTTTAGTCACATTATTATCTCATAGTTTAGTGATAGCCCAAGGGAGTGTGTACAAGAGCGGAGAACTTATACGTGTTTCCGAAACGGATTCTATTCAAACCCAACTAATGGCCGCCGGACAAACTCTTGAAATTTATGGATGGCTGGGAAACGACCTCTTTTCCGCAGCAGAACTCTTAAATATTGACGGGATCATATCAGACGATGCCATACTGGCTGGCCGCCGTATAACGGTGCGTGGTACAATTGGTGATTTACTGATGGGGGTAGGTGAAACAATTGTCATCGACGGTGTAATAAACGGAGATATTTTTGTTGCAGGGCGCGAAATTCGAATAACGGATAATGCCCGAATTAAGGGAAATGCCCATATTGCTGCCGCCTCATTTCTATTTCATGGCGGAACAATACACGGAAAATTAATGGCATCCGCGGATAATATGGACTTAAATGGTGCCGTTACTAACAAAACACAGCTTTTTGGCCACAATTTTACATTTGGATCGGATTACCGGGCCGAATATGGCACTGACATCACTAGTGACGAACAAGTGTACAGAGAAAACCTGGGACACATTCCCAATAACTTAAGTATCACAATTAATGAGCCCAGTTTTTGGCCCATTATTCTCTTCAAAGTCGGATTGTATCTTTCATTTTTGATAACTGGGTTAGTGCTCATACGACTTTTTCAACAAACCTCTTCCGACCTATACCGCTTTTCTACTGAGGGATTTTTTAAAAATACCGGTATAGGACTACTCACATTTATTGTAATGCCCTTGGCCATTTTACTACTCTCAGTCTTAGTACTTACTATACCACTTTCGATTATTCTTACTGTATTCTATGGTATGGCCTTGTTTGTCAGTTATCTACTGGTAGCCATGATCTTGGGAGTCATGAGCATCAGCTATTTTCAAGATGAAACAACCACTTCCACTTATTACTGGGGATTTGCTCTCGGGATGATTGTTGTTGCTATACTTGTCAATCTTCCCTTCATCGGTTGGTTCATCCATGCCCTACTCTTGTTCTTTGGTCTGGGAAGCCTGGCATACTATATCTGGATGAGAAGGAACCTCTTCATTCAGCAAAAATCTCCCAATAGAAATCCCGAATAATTAACCGGCTGTTTGAACACCTTACCCTTTTTACGTTATACAATTAATCATCCGCTTTCTGTTTAGTAAAACACACAGTAATATCAATGAAAACATACTTCTCTCCTATTCTCCGGAGATACATTTATTAATAATAATGATCTCCCTTACAATTTATGATGGTTTTTATTTCGATAATCATACGGATGAAAATTAAATATTTTAGCTATGAAAGAAGACTTTACTGCAAGAATTGTTTCGCTTGATGAGGTATATAAGACTACCCATGAACTTGCCCAAAACATCATGAATAGTGGGATATCATTTGATATTGTCGTAGCTATCGCTCGCGGTGGAGCGCTTCCGGCCCGTTTAATTTGTGATTTCTTAAATATCAATCGCCTAACATCCCTGCAAATAAAACATTACCAAGAGGGCGCAGAGAAAATGGAAGAAGCCAAAATTATCGATCCTGTCAGTGGGGATATCAAAAAGCAAAATGTCCTTTTGATCGACGATGTAAATGATTCTGGAGAAACGATGAAAGCTGCGGTTGATCATGTCCAATCCATAGAACCTTCACTCTTGAAAACTGCCGTTTTACATGAAAAATCTCACACTATATTTAATGCGGATTTTACCGCTAAAAAGCTGAAAAAATGGAAATGGTTGATATATCAGTGGGCTGCAACAGAGGATATATTGGAATTTCTGGAAAAGGATAATATGCTGGATCAATCCGAAGAGATAATCCACAAGCATCTGGCTAACAAATACGATCTCGAAATAGATGAACAATTGCTTGAAAAAATCATGCAGCTAAAGGAAAACTATCGTTAAAAACTAATCTTATGTTAGACTATACCGCAACTTATACCGATCAGTATGAATTAACCATGGCCCAGGTTTATTTTCACAAAGGTTTAAAAAACGAGACGGCCATATTTGATTACTTTTTCCGAAAGCTTCCTTTCGAAGGCGGATATGCTATTTTGGCCGGTCTCGAAGATCTGCTACAAACCGTGGAACAGCTACAGTTTGACGAAAAAGATATAGAATTCCTTGAAGGGGAAGGAATGGACCCGGAATTTCTTGAATACCTTAAAGAGTTTCGTTTTACAGGTACTGTTTATGCCCCCCGCGAAGGAGATCTTGTATTCCCCAATCGGCCGATCTTAAGTGTTGAAGGTCCGATCATAGAAGCTCAAATTCTGGAGACACTCATCCTGAATATTTTAAACTACCAATCACTTATCGCTACCAAAGCCAGCCGTATGCGATTGGCTGCAGGAGATCGCAAACTGGTTGATTTTGGCCTGCGAAGAGCACCCGGTCTTGGCGGATATAATGCCAGCCGGGCAGCAATAATCGGCGGTTTTGATGCTACCAGCAATGTACGATCGGGACGTGACTATCAAATTCCGGTTTCGGGAACAATGGCTCACTCCTTCGTTCAACGTTATGACGATGAAATATCATCCTTTCGCGACTTTGCGGAAGTACGAACAAAAGACTGTGTACTGCTGGTAGATACCTATGATACCCTAAGGAGCGGCGTTCCCAATGCTATTAAAGTAGCAAAAGAGATGGAAGAACGGGGTAATAGACTCAAAGGCATTCGACTGGACAGTGGTGACCTGGCGTGGCTGGCCAAAAAATCTCGCGAGATGCTGGATGATGCAGGGCTCAATTATGTGAAGATTGCTGCATCAAACCAGTTGGATGAACACGTAATCAAAAGTCTGCTCAATCAACAAGCTCCCATCGATCTTTTTGGAGTAGGAACAAGCTTGGTAACCGGCCGCCCGGATGCTGCTTTAGATGGCGTATACAAACTGAGCTACGCCAATAAGAAGCCAAGGATTAAACTTTCTGAAACCCCGGAAAAGATCAATCTGCCGGGCAAAAAACAGGTGTATCGCATACTAAAAGAAGATGGTACTTTTTATGGAGCCGATGCCGTAGCTCTTGCCGAAGAACAAGATATTAACGCTATTGTTCATCCTTCAGATTCTAAAAAGTCGCTCGACATCAGCAATTTTAAAAAAGAACCATTGCTACATAAAGTGATGGAAGATGGAAGACGAGTAACGGAATCAAAATCTCTTAATGAAATCAAGAAATATAGTCGAAAACGATTGGATAAACTTCCAAAGGAGTACAAAAGATTTGAGAATCCCCATCTTTATAAGATTGGATTAAGCAAATCATTAAAACAAAAACGAGACCAGTTGGTAAAGCAACTTAAAGATAAAATTCCGAGATAAATCCATATAAAGTTCTAAAAAAAGTAATTGCTCCTGATTAACTTTTTTGACATTAATAGAATCTTTCGAAGATGAAATCCCCACATGCTCAACAGGAGTTTCCCTCACATTTGGGAGGACTCGTTAAGCTTATATTACTAATAGAGACTTTGACATATTGACTTCAAAAGAGCACAGTTTACTGATGTACTTTGGTACAACGGTAGATAAGTCTTGAAATATACCTCCGACTTCTCGATATACTTCTTTAACCGAAGAAATATAAAGAGTGTGCTCAGGTTTTCGTTGATCACCGAGAGGTGACTAACAATAAGCCGAAGGTTGAGGGTGTTCCGATTTGTTTCGGGACTGAGATTAAACCCCTTGAACTTGAATCCGGTAATTCGGACGCAAGGAAACCAACGGCTTTTATTACCAGAGAGAATGATTAGCCCTTGCATTAATTTGTAAGGGCTTTTCATTTATAAACTATCACTGTAAAAGTTTCGCAACTTTTCTATGGAAACATCTATTACCGATGTTTTGTATAAATATCATATTCTATCAAGTTTTTTAGATTTATAATAAAATAGGTAGTCCTGCTATCTTGTAATAGACGTGCAAAAATCACAAATATTATAACATTAAACCTATAAACTAATACATATAAGCATATGTAAGTATTAGCACTACATTATATTAGGATAATCTACTATACCCTATACCCAGCTTAATCGGTATTAATAAAGAAATTCTAAGATAAGGAGGATATATCATGGAACAATCCAAAATAGAGCAATCGCCTTTTAATGAACAGGAGCTACAACATTTTAAGAAACTTCTTTTAGAAAAACGGCAAGAAGCCCGAGAACAGGCAGATAAAATTAAAAGTAGTATATCTGATTCAAATGAATCTGATGACGCTGACTACTCCTCATTAACCCATCATCAGGGCGATGTAGGAACAGAAATGGAAGACCAAGAGATGAACTATCAATTGCTTGAACGGACCAAAAAATTTATAGGAGAAATTGATGATGCTCTTGAACGTATCGAAAATGGTACTTATGGCATCTGTCAGTCAACCGGTAAACCAATTTCAAAAGAGAGGCTGGAAGCAGTCCCTCACACCCGGCATAGTATAGAGGCAAAAAAACAAGGGCTCGATAAGAAATGATAATTTTTCCAAATACTTAAAGCTTATCATCATATACCGAAAGAAAAATTTCACGGAAAACGATAAAGAGTATTAAGCTGCTGTATGCAAATACAGCAGCTTTTTTCATATGTTGCTGTTCCTTCAGCTATAGCCTCGATTTACCTTAACTGAATATGTGTATCCATACTACCGCACATATCATCTTCGTGAGGTTAATGAAACCATCTATGATGAAATAATAAAGCAAGGGTATAAATGAGAGGGAGCAAAAACATGGCGCACATTCTGGAAATCGCCGATGTTTAGGATCATTAATCCACCAAGCTTGGTATCCCCATCAAATATTACCTTAAATTGGCAGTCCGGACTTTTTTACCAATAACTCAAAGATTAAGCCATCCACCAGATCCCAGACAATAAACTAAATGATCACCGCTCCACTTGTGACTAAAATTTAAACTGTTGGTAAAGATTATTTTTACGAACAAAATATAATAGATTATACAGCTTGGGTTTGACCTAAGGGATAACTAACTATGTTTGAAGTGGTTTTTAGGTTATACTTCGTATTTTACCCGACAGATTGACTCAATTAGAACCTTACAATAACCGAAATTTTATAGTGCAATTGCCAGCTTTTTTCTTATCATATTAATTCTATTCGTCTTTAGTAGACCTTTGTTTTGTATACAAAAAGTAATAACTATGATAAATGAATCTGTCAAAGAGGAACTTTTTGATAAACTGGAACGCGTACTTAAACATCTCGATTTTTCAGAGATCCAGATAGAAAAACATCCAGAATATCCTAGCCCCAAAATTCATCATAATATTTTGGGAAAAGAAGATTACACCCCTCCTTTCGTTGCCAGTAAAAATGAAGTAACCTATTATTTCGAATTCATTGATGGTAACCCATTAGTTATGGATAAAAACAAACATTTCATTCGCAAATTAATCAATCTCGGCGATCAACAGTGGGATGCTGATTTTGTTTTCGTAACAAAATATGGCCATAAAGATAGGGTAAGAGAATGGTGTGAAAAAAATAACTTATCCGTGGACCAAATCTGGGAAATGTAAGGAATTCGACCACACGTTTGTCGTCATTTTACTGTCGTTCATCTCTATTAGATTTTATAGTATGCAGATAAATATTTAATAAAAAAAATCTATGCGATTTGTAATTCTTACCTTCTTTGTGCTTTTAATAGGCTGCGGGCACCAATCTGATAACCAGTCGATGGAAAATAATACAGCACCTATTGATACCTTAGTTGTAATTGAAGAGGGCCAAAAAATATCACAGGTTGCTTTTAAAACATTGAGTAGTAATCTAAAACAGGCTATGAAAGAGGGCGGTATAGGGTATGCCTTAGAATTTTGCAATGTTGAAGCAATGCCCCTCACTGATTCCCTTTCTGCACACTACGGGATAGAACTTCGTCGCGCATCTCATCAGCCCAGAAATCCTGTCAACCGTGCCGATTCTCTCGAAATGAAAACCATAGAAAAGTATCTTCGAAAGATTAAAGAAAACGAGGACTTGAAACCGACAACCTATGCCCATGAGAACACAATTTCCTTTCATGCCCCTATCCGTATTACCAACCAGCTTTGCCTGAACTGTCACGGTGACCCGGGAACGGATATTAGGATGTCAGATTTCGAAACCATCCAAAAACTATATCCCAAGGATAAAGCCACCGATTTTGAAATGGGAGAATTACGCGGCATCTGGAGTATTGATTTTCCAAAAGCATCCTTTTCAGAAGGCCAAGAATAATAAACAGACCAAACTCTTTTTGTCTGGATATACTATGCTGGCACAGAAATCAACGTTTTGAGCAGCCTCAGCAGTATCAATGGAATCTTTTTATGAGATTTAATCCGACTCCCGAATATTACGCATCAATAAAATGGCACAAGTAATTGAAATAAGTGCAACCGCGGGAATAATATTTTGCTCCACTTTTCCCAGCAATAATCTCAAATGAAAAACTCCCGACTGATTTTACGGGAATAAATTTGCTGAACTGTTTAAACTAAAACCGCCGATCTGCTAAATCAATACACCGATCTAAAAGCTTTTTAGGTATCTATACTCTGACAATCAAATAACATTCAATAATTATATTGAATGTTATAATGTTATTGGTTATTTTTCTATTCGATAATCTAAAACCACGTTTGTTATGGATGTCAGAGATTTTAAAACCAATATTTATACGGAACTGGCAACGATAACAAAGGCCATGGCAAATTCCCATCGGCTTGAAGTTATTGAACTGTTGGCACAGGGTCCCTGCTCGGTAGAATATATTGCGGAAAATACCCGACTCAGTATTGCCAATGCCTCGCAGCACCTGCAGGTCTTAAAGAAGGCGCGTCTGGCTAAAGCAGAAAAAAAGGGGAAGTATAACTACTACTCTCTTACAAATTCCAAGGTTTACGAAGTATGGAAGTCTTTGCGGGAATTTGGGTTTACCCAAAACGCGGAAATACAACGGTTAATTCGCGATTTCCGCAATGACCGCCAAAGCCTGGAAACTGTTTCGCTGGAAGATTTGCACCAGCGCATGGAAGATAACGAAGTGTTGGTATTAGACGTCCGGCCCGACGAGGAATATAAAGAAGGACATATTCCTGGTGCTATCTCTATCCCGACCAAAGAATTGGAAGAACGGATGAAAGATCTACCCAAAGACAAGCAGATTGTTGCCTATTGCCGGGGACCGTTGTGTGCTATGGCTGATGATGCTGTAGAACTACTCAAACAGCACGGCTTCGAATCAAAACGGTTGGAAGAAGGCTATCCCGAGTGGATGTTACAGAATCTTTCCGCTGAATAAATTAGATGTTAGCTATGGCAAGTTCTACATGTATAATGTTAAAACATAAAAGGTAATTATTATGACAGGTTTGAATTCTATACTTCTGCAAATGAATGGACCTCAACATATGATGGATGGCTGGGGTGGTTTCGGCATAGGGCTGATGATGGTTTTTTGGCTGTTGGTCCTTGGTTTGATCGTAACTCTGATCTGGTTTCTGGTTCGGAAAGGTGGTGAATCCCCAACCAGTCACACTGGCGAATCGTCTCTAGAAATACTGAAAAAGCGATATGCCCGTGGCGAAATAGATGAAGACCAGTATCGCCGAATGAAAGACGAAATTACTGAATAAGTAACTCGCATTTAAAAAAACCTATCAAATAAGTCTACCCATGACTGTACTAATCATTATCAACGACGCCCCCTACGGAACCGAAAAGGCATACAACGCCATGCGTATTGCCAATCAACTGGGCAAGGATAACGTTAACGTTCGCATCTTTTTGATGGCTGATGCCGCGACCTGCGCTTTGGCTGGTCAGGATACGCCCGACGGATACTATAACATTGAACGCATGTTAAAGCTTTCGGTTGCCAAGGGCGCAAAAGTTAAAATCTGTGGAAGCTGCGCCGCGGCCCGGGGCATCAAGGACGCTGAATTTGTCAAAGGAGCCGAAATAGGCTCAATGCCCGAACTATCTGAATGGATTTCTAAAAGTGATAAAGTGCTCACTTTTTAAATCATAAACAGCACTAATACTATGGAATCGCTTCTTCAGCAACTCCAACAAACGCAGCTCATACTCATGGGAGCCGGGCTGGTTCTTTTGTTTATGTGGGAAAGCGTCCAACCCTTTTATGCCTGGTTTAATAACTCCTTTAAAATCCGAGGCATCCATGCATTCCGCAATTTAGTAATTGGTGCCATTAATGCACTACTCGTCAGTGTGGTGTTTGTCGGCCTGTGGATGATTGCCTCTGTTTGGGCAGCAGAAAATGGATTTGGAATGTTACATTGGCTGGAATCTTCCACCCCAATGCCTCTGTGGATCCACGGAATTGGAGCCGTACTTTTGCTGGATTTTTGGATGTATGCCTGGCACCGGATCAATCACGAGATTTCCTTTTTCTGGCGTTTCCATCGCGTTCATCATTCTGATCCAGAAATGGATGTAACCACCGCCAGTCGGTTTCATCTGGGAGAGATTTTCTTCTCTTCCCTATTCAGAATACCATTGATTGCATTCTTCGGCGTCTACCTCTGGGAACTAGTGCTTTATGAAACGCTCATGTTCGCTGTGGTTCAATTTCATCACGCCAATATTGGTCTGCCGGAAAAATTTGACCGCTACCTTCGATCAATCATTGTTACTCCCAATATGCACCGGGTGCACCATTCGCGGTGGCAGCCGGAAACCGACTCCAATTATAGCTCGTTGTTCTCATTTTGGGATCGCCTTGCTAAAACATTCCGCCAAAACCCTGAACCTAAAAATATCAGGATTGGACTCGACGAATTTGATCAGGATGAAGACCAGACCATACGTGGAATGATAAAAACCCCACTCAAACAAAAAGAAAACTAACGTCATTAATAATTTTTAGGCAAAACAAACTGATAACTTTTTATGAAAAACAAGACTATTTTAGTACTCGGTGGTGGACTTGGAGGAGTCGTCGCAGCAACCGAGCTACGGGAAAACCTGAATGATAATCACCGGATTGTGATGTTTGACAAGCAACCACAGCATCTGTATGCCCCTTCGCTGCTTTGGTTGATGGTAGGTAAGCGTAAACCACAAAAAGTCACCCGTGACCTAAACCGATTGCAACAAAAAGGGATCGAATTTGTCAACGGAGAGATTACTAACATTGATCCCGATCGAAAAATGGTGACGGTCAACGAGACCACCTATTCCGGCAACTACATGATCATCTCTCTCGGGGCAGAGCTGACGGATTCTCCTTCCCTGAAACAAACAGGGCATAATTTCTATACCCTGGAAGGGGCAAAATCATTTTGGAGAGCGTTAAGCCAATTTGAAGGAGGAAAGGTTGTTGTTCTTGTGTCTGCGAAACCCTTTAAATGTCCGGCAGCCCCTTATGAAGCAGCCTTGTTGATTAACGATTATCTACAACAAAATGATATCTCCGCGGAGGTAGAGCTGTATACTCCTGAGGCGGACCCGATGGGAGTGGCCGGAGAGGAAGTCTCAGAGAACGTGCAAAATCTTGTAGAACACAAAGGCATTAAATATTTCCCCGAGCATCAATGGTCAGGAATTTCTGATAAGAAGACCTTGCGGTTCGATAACGGCACTGAAACAACCCCAGATTTACTGGCCTATGTCCCTGAACATCGTTGCCCTCAAGTAATCAGAGAAACAAATCTAGTGGGCGAAAGCGGATGGATAGCACTAAACGATAATGAGATGATGACCACCGATTATGAGGGGGTATATGCGATTGGAGATGCCACGGGCGTAACGCTGCCAGCAGGGAAATCGCTACCTAAAGCAGGCGTATTTGCTCACAAGCAGGCCGAAACGGTGGCTCACAACATTGCAACCGATATCAATGAAGAAGGATCATTAATAAAATTCAGCGGGGAAGGACAATGTTTTCTTGAAACCGGTAGTGGCAAAGCTGGATTTGCCAGCGGGAATTTTTATGCAGACCCAGAGCCTGACGTTACAATGAAAAATCCCGGCATGTGGTGGCACTGGGCAAAAATATGGTTCGAAAAATACTGGTGGTTCAAATATTTCTAATAAACGATAGTATTTTTTTCAATAAGATACTTTCTTAACTATATAATGAATTACGAGGGCAGGAGTTAAGGACTAAGACGATTTCCAAAAATAAGGAGCCAATTAATCTGGTTAAATTAAATCTTGATACCATTTATGAGCAACGTAGACATTTTTGACAAACATACCGAGCGATATGACGAGTGGTTTGATGAGCATCCGGTGTTGTTCGAGTCGGAACTTGAGGCTCTTGACAAGGTGGTTCCCTACAACAAATACGGTCTTGAAGTGGGCATTGGCACGGGGCGTTTTGCAAAAGCATGTGCGATTGATCGTGGGATAGATCCATCCGAGAATATGGCTCGGATCGCCGAACAGCGGGGCACCAAAACACTTATTGCCAAAGCGGAAAATATGCCCTTCCCCAGCAACACGTTCGGCTTCGTCGTCATGGTAACCGTGGTGTGTTTTCTGGACGATATGAACCAAGCGCTCAGCGAGATAAAAAGGGTACTGAAACCGGAAGGGGAGCTGATCATCGGTATGATCGACAAAGAAAGCCCGTTGGGCCAACAATACCAGCAGGAAAAAGCCCAAAACCCTTTTTACAAAGAAGCCAAGTTTTATTCCGTCGATGAAATCACCGAGATATTATCCGAAGCCGGATTCGGCTCCTTTGAATATTGGCAAACACTCATTACCGCCTCAGAAGAAGAACCAAAAGAGCCGCAACCAGGATACGGCGAAGGAGGATTTGTGGCAATAAAAGCCGTACTCAATTAAGACATGCATTGAACGACTAAACTTTTCATTATTGAATAGACCAACGCTAACTTAATTCGTACTATAGTAACACAAATGTACAAACTCTTACCCAATATAAATTTAATGGCCGCAATACTTTATTAGATGATGACCATTTTACGAAATGGACCATCGGAGCCAGTTATTACTTTGTTGGCAACACGTGCCTTTCAGCCAACTATGAATTTCGTGAAGATCAATCAAATCCCGATCTTGGTAATCTATTTACCATCCAAATGCCGGTAACACTTTAATCAATCAGTATTCATAGTAGTATGGAAGGAAGTTACTTACTGAACAAGCAGGACTATACAGAAGAGTCCGTATTCAAACCCGAAAACCTGTTGCGGGAGGCCCGTCGCCAAAAAGGATTGCCTGAATGTAATATTCCCGAAGTCTGCATACTCGATCCTGATGGTGATATCGTATCCTACTTGAATAAAAGTGGCAGAGCTTCTATGAACAAATGTTGGGCAGGCTATCATACAACAATGCATGAGTTTGAACTCAACAACCAGATCGTTGGTATTATCGGAGAGGCCGTGGGCGCTTCCTTTGCCGTATTGGTTGCTGAACAAATGTTTGCCAGTGGCTGCCAACTTTTAATCAGTATAACCTCAGCCGGCACGATCGCTTCGCCGCCCGGAGGCGAGCAGTTTATACTGATTGACCAAGCCCTGCGAGATGAGGGAACCAGCTATCACTATCTTCCTCCCGAAGAACCAGCGCATCTTAATCGGGAGATATTAGATAACCTTCAAGGCCTGCAATCCGACCCGGAATTCTCAGTGGGTATAGGCCAAAGCTGGACGACCGACGCTCCATACCGAGAGATCCAATCCGCTATTCGTGGAGCAGAAGAAAAAGGAATAACAGCTGTTGAAATGGAAGCAGCGGCACTGTATGCTTTTGCAAAGGCTAAACAGCAACCGGTGGTCTGTTTTGCTCACTTGACCAACACCATGGCCCAAGAGGCCGGTGACTTTGAGAAGGGAGTAGAAAACGGTAGCATTGATTCCCTGAATCTTATCAAAGAGGTCATGTATAGAATAGATCCCTAGTTTAGAAAAACCCAGTACTTGTACTCCAAACAGTTGAGTGATCAAAAAAGCGGACAAAAAGTGAAAGTGATTTATTGAACGTAAAAAGCAACTCCGACAAACATTTTATGACTTCATAATTTTCGAACTTTAACTAAAACCAATGATAACAATGAGCAATCGAACTAATGATTTTTCAACTAAATGGGTTATAACGTTAATCATATTTTGTATGGCAGGAACGGTTCACGGCCAACATCAGATGGATAAAAGTGATACGCCCCTTTCAATGCCCGGTAATGATATCTTTGGAACTATCCAGGAAGTAGTACAAAAACTAGAGACCAACCCAGATACTGATTGGTCAAAGGTTGATTTGGAAGCATTGCGTCAACATCTGCTTGATATGAAAGCATTTACCGAAGAAGTAGCCATCATTGAACAAAAGCCTGTTGCAAACGGCATAGAAGTTCAGGTTCGACCCAAAACAGAACGTGCCGGCGAAGCGCTCAAAAGATTATTTAGCATGCATCCCGCCATGATAAAAGAGGAAAAAGGATGGACAATGGTCGCCAAACAGGATAAAAACAAATGGGTTATTACCTGTACTACTGAAAACAACTCTGAAGTGGAAAAAATCCGTGCCCTGGGATATATAGGGTTATTGGCTGAAGGCGCTCATCATCAGCTTCATCACTGGATGATTGCCAATGGGCAGATGTAAATAAAAAAACTATTGAGACGACCTATTTGTAAACGCTCACCGTCTAAATCCGATTACTAATCCAATTGAGTAAAACCGGTAGCTGGGAACCTACTTTTTACAGTTTGTCTTTTATTAATATATGAAATCTCCCACAGCTAAAATTCCAGTGAAGGATGCAACAGTAAAAGAGTTAAAAGCTCAGCACGTTTTAGCGTCTCTTGCAAGAATATTTTTTCGTGATAGGCGTGGGCTCCTTCCCCCACCGCACCAAGCCCATCAATAGTTGGTGAATAAAGATTTGTAAAGTTACCGTCGGAACCACCACCTGACATACCCTCCTGTAAATCCAGGTCCAAATCTGCACCCAAAGATTTTGTTATCTCCCACAACTTTTGATTAGCTTCACTTTTTTCAAGCGGGGGGCGACCTATATCGCCAGTCACTGTAATTTCAATACCCTCGAGATTAGGTTCAATGTTATAAATCCTCTTTTTTATCTCCTTACCGTCTTCCTTGGTAGGTACTCGTACATCAACTACAGCTTTGCTTTTCGCAGCCACAACATTAGCCCGCTCACCTCCCTCGATTGTACCCACATTTACGCTTATGCCCTTTTCCGGCTCATTGAGCTCTACAAGCTGCTGAACAACATTTGACAAGCCGACAATCGCACTTACGCCTTTTTCAGGATCGAGTCCCGCATGCGAAGGCTGACCTTTTATAATGATTTCGAAATGACCAATGCCTTTACGTTGGGTCTTAATTTTACCCTCCGGCCCAAGAGATGGCTCCAGCACGTAAGTTCGTTCAGCCTCTTTAGCCTGTTCAAAAATAAGATCTTTGGATTCCCCGCTACCGATTTCTTCGTCAGTAGTAATCAAAAAAACAGGTGCTACCTCAAGTCCTTTATTCAGCTTCCTGATAGCTTTCATTGCAAAAATCATCATACAGATGCCCGCTTTCATATCAAATATCCCGGGTCCGACAGCCTCATTTCCATTAACGGCAAAAGGCATCTCATTTAGCGTTCCAATATTCCAGACTGTATCAATATGCCCGAGTACAAGCTGGGTTGAAGTCTCAGGGCTAAAATTCTCAGGTTTACAAAGCAGTTGTCCCGCAGTCTGCTGGCCTTCTATATGCTGTACATCAAAACCCAGGTCTTGAAAATTATTGGATAAAATATCTAATATTTCATCGAAAGAAGAGGGGGCATTAGATGGTGTTTCCTGCTTGACAAGTGATTGAAGCAGATCTATAAAATCCATTTTCTTTTCCCTGAAAAAATCATGTAACTCCCGACCTAATTCTGTCATGCCAACTCTGTTATGCTTTAAAATCTTTCGGTAAAGGAAAGGTAGTGCTTTTCTTGATGGTACTAAATCTACCGGGATGCAAATAAGCTAACAACGGTGATTCGGCAATCAACCTGCCATTATCGGCGTCATCCCCCTGACGCCGTAGTGCATCTTTGTGTACATAGGCTGCAACAATTTTCCCAACTATCATTTCCCACTCCCCAAATTTTCCCATGATGTCATGGAGCGTACACTCCAGCTGTAAATAGGAATTTTCCATAAACGCTCCGTCTATTTTTTCGGCTTCTACCGTGGAGATGGCATCAATAACCGGTTTACTATCATCATCTTCACGGGGAGAAGCTGCCAGGCTAGTTTGCACAAGCTGATCGGGTTGTGGAAAACTAACCGTAAACTCTTTTTCGCGTTCGATATTCTGATAGGTTGTTTTACGGGGCGTACCCATAAAACCTAAATAAGGTCCTATGCCCAGCGGCATAGCCATATGTTTTGGAGCCATATTATAACTACCGTCTTTTTCCCGGCTGCCAATAATGAGCAGAGCATGAACCATAAAAAAGCGGGTCCATATATCCGGATCATCCGAAATGTCGATCATTGGTGAAGAAGATTGATTAGGCATATGCTATATATTTATTCAGCTATGATTTTTTCGAAGTCCCACGAGCTATCTATATTTAAAATTTCCAGTATTTCGAAGAAGATAGCCGGGGGTTCAATAAGTTGTAATTCATTTCCCTTTTGCAGCCATCGGTGTAAAAATATAACACCCTCACTATCAATACGTTCACTACTAATCAAGTTTATAACCAGCTTGTCAATGGCCGGACTAAGGCGACTTAATATCTTCTTTTTAGTCCGCAAATTGAAATCGCCCTGCACGATTATTTCAAGTTTTTTGCCTTTCTTCTGAGTGGATATGGTATTCATCAGCAATAAATGATTTTATTTTTTGGCCAAATTCCGAATAAATATCAATAATACTAAAATCGATTGCAGAGTACACTTTCTGCAGTCGAAGAAAATCGGTATCAAAATGAAATTGTGGCAATAATCCACAGTAGATAAAATTCAAGGACGTTATATTTAAAAATTGCTCAGGAGTAGCCCTATTTTTAAGGGGTAAATCCAGCAATATCGTTTTGGGTGATTTCTCCTCGAGACTGCTAACCATATCAGAGAGTACGGTAAAGAAATCCTTTCCATATCTCTTGACAATTATGAGTGATGAGGAACTGGAATAGTCAATTTCCAGATCAATATCTGATTTATCAGCCAAATGATAGGCCCCCGATTCCTTTAGCTCAACATCCATCCCCAATTCAATATACGTTTCAAGAATAATCTCACTGTACTTTTCCGGCAGATAAACTGCTTTTTTCGGAGGCTGGCTGATCGGAAGAAAGTCCAGAGCCATAGATATCGGCTGGGGATATTCTTCATCAAAACCTTTGTACTTCACATTTACCATAGAAGCCAGTTGTATAGCCGTTGTTTTATATCCAAATTTGTTATTCACCTTTTGGCTTACGGGATGGAGAGTAACAGCCTCACCCAACAACATGGTTAACTCGTGGGATTTCGCAATTTCAATAATTCGGTCCATCATCGAACTCATTACCCCATTTCTGCGATATTTGGGAGAAACAACAGCTTCACCAACTTCTGCAATATCGGAGTTATCTTTGGGAATTACGCTAAAAAATCCAATAGCTTCTCCATCTTTTTTTCGAGCAATAACCCCGAGCTTATCTTTTGCCAGTACTGACTCTTCAATCTTTTTGGGCAAATACAGATCTTCTTTGTTATAAGAATATCCATACGTACGATAAAAAAGTTTTGAGATATCTTCCGCATCGGTAGGTTTAATACGATTAATAGTAAACTCCTCAATGTTTACACGAGAATTTTGATCTCCCTTATTTCTTAATTCTACCTCTCGTTGATCTGCGGACTGCTGTAACAGCTCATCTATATCATGGATTTGAATATTCTTAGCCAGCCTGAATTCCTTGCCCTCCTTGCCTTTATTGATGAAAGAAAAATCGTCGCTAAAGGATCGCATGAGCAAAAAGCCCGCTCCATCAAAATCATCTTCATCAAGCGCTTTTTGGAAGTCATAAGTATGGCGATCCGGATCAAATGGTTCTCCCATTTCGCTAACTACAATTTCTACGTTGGAGAATGTGTGATAAAACTCTATTTCAAAATTTTCTTTACTATCTCCAGGAAAGGCAAAAAGAATAACATCTGTAATAAGCTCACTTACTGCAACAGAAAAGCGAAGAGCTTCTCCCTTTGACAATCCACAGTTCACTCCCCAGCTGTATGTAAAATCACACACTGGATTTATGATCTGTTCATCTGTTGCTATTTCAAATTTAGCATCCATAACTACTCGTAATTAAAAGCAGTATCCGCTTATTTATCACATTGAAAGTTGTTCATACTTCATTCCCATTTAAAATATATTATAAATTTTCCCAAAATAGTTTTGTAGGGAGATGCCCTAATTTTAACGAATTAAAAAACTGTATTCATCTCGTATATTGCTCTACCTCGGTATGTATTCAGCAAACTCCATGCTTGTGGTGTCGCAGAGCAACCCAACAAGACAAAGCATAATATACGTCTCGTAGTTCTATCCCAAGACAAAGACTTAGCTTTTAGCGTTGAGCAGCAGAACGGCTCAACGAGACTAATTCTACATCTCGTCCCGGCGCTCTGCTCCGGGACGAAGCTATACAACGCTCTGCAACAGAGCAGCACAGCGAGATAAAAAGATATTTCGAATTGTGGGAATTTACCTTACAAAAAAGAATGGTTTTACATCTCTTTTATTCTGACCAGCAATTCGTTTACTACCTATAAGAAACTGTTTTTCAAATAAACAGGCAGGTATTCCATGAAAATCTATACGAAGTACCAATCGTTATTTTCCATTTCCATCACCTTGGTTTTATTTGCTTTAACAGCTATTACCAATTCCTATCAATATGATAGCACGTCGAGATATGATACCAAATTCGAAAATAATGCATGGGTTGATACAATCTCAACAAATTTATCCGGCAAACAACTTTATAATAAAGCGTGTGCTACCTGCCACGGTGCTAACGGGAAAGGTACTCCAAAAGATCAGCTTGGATTACAGGCCCAACCCGCCGACTTTACTAAATGTAATTTTGCCAGCCGTGAGCCCAACGGCGACTGGTTAGCAGTAGCCCATCAGGGTGGTCCAACAAGAGGATTTTCTACCCAGATGCCTGCATTCGGCGAAGCTCTGCCAGAGAAAGATCTACAAAAAATCCTGAATCATATTAGAAGTTTCTGTACGGATGATAACTGGCCCCGTGGAGAACTCAATATGCCCCGCCCACTGCTTACTGAAAAAGCTTATCCCGAAGACGAAGCGGTATTCACCACGTCAATTGATGTGGAAAACGAAGGTGCTGTTAATAATGAAATTGTGTATGAACAACGTTTTGGGGCGCGTAACCAAGTCGAAATAGTTGTCCCATTTGGATACCGCCAACAGCCCGGCGGCAATTGGACAGGGGGACATCTGGGCGATATGGCTGTAGGAGTTAAACGAGCACTATTTCACAACTATGATAGCGGAACAATCCTTAGCCTTACCGGAGAAGTAATTTTTCCTACCGGTGATACCGGATCGGGATTGGGAAAAGGAACAACCGTTCTGGAACCTTTTGCTTCATTTGGACAGCTATTGCCGGCCAACGGATTTTTCCATGCACAGACGGGCCTTGAACTTCCGCTGATTCGAGAGGCCGGAGATGAGGCATTTTGGCGGGCAGCGATCGGCAAAAGTTTTAATCCTAATCCATGGGGACGAACGTGGTCGCCCATGGTTGAAGTAGTGGGATCACGAGAATTTGAATCGGGTACCGCTACTCATTGGGATATCGTACCACAAATGCAGGTAACACTTAATACAAGGCAGCATATCATGCTAAATATCGGTGTACGAATTCCGGCGGATGATCCCGCAAGAGATTCCCAGTTTATGGTATACATTCTCTGGGACTGGTTTGACGGCGGCTTCTTTGAAGGCTGGTAAAAAATAGTTCAACTAAAAGGAGATTACAGATGACGAAACATATAAATAAGCATCTAATTTTTATCCTAACACTCCCGGCACTGGTAATTTTTCTGGGGCTAAGTATCAATTTCGGTGAATCGGAATCTATTCCTGTTCCCCAGGTTCACGGCATGGACATAACCATAGCAAATCATCTTCTTTTCAAGTCCGCTGACAATTGTATGAGCTGTCATAACAATATGATCACTCCCTCAGGAGAAGATATTTCTTTCGGGTCAAGCTGGCGTGCTTCCATGATGGCTAACTCAGCCCGCGATCCGTACTGGCATGCAGCTGTTCGCCGTGAGGTTATGGATCATCCCGAATCCCAGAAATTTATTGAAAATGAATGCTCTACCTGTCATATGCCAATGGCTCACTACCAAGGTAATGCAAACGGACAAATGACAGAGGTATTCGCGAATCTTCCGGCAAATAAAGCAGTAGCCCAACAAAATAAATTGGCTATTGATGGTGTATCATGTACTACTTGTCATCAGATAACTGACAAAAATTTTGGTGAACGTGAAAGTTTTGTGGGAGGATTTGTCATTGATACTCTCAACCCGATGGGAAAACGGGAAATATATGGCCCCTACCCTGTGGATACCGGACGTTCTACTATTATGCACTCCTCATCCGGCTTTGAGCAAATCAAATCCAAACATATTCAACAGTCCGAGCTATGTGCCACCTGTCATACCCTATACACCCATACACTAAACTCTGAAGGTGAAGTTATTGGGGAGCTTCCCGAACAGGTACCCTATTTGGAATGGCAACACAGTAGTTTTGTTGATAATCAAAGCTGTCAATCCTGTCATATGCCAGAAGTACAAGACAGTACGGCCATTTCTTCGGTATGGGGGCAGCCCCGTGAAAATGTTTCCCGGCACTCTTTCCGCGGTGGTAACTTTTTTATGATGCGTATGCTCAATCGATATCGTGATGAACTGGGAGTACAGGCGCTGCCTCAGGAAATGGATGCTGCGATCAATCGTACCGTTGATCACCTACAGACAAAGTCTGCTCAACTTTCAATAGTAAACGCTAATATAGACAGCAATCAGGCTGTAGTTGATGTTGCCATCAACAACCTGGCAGGGCACAAATTGCCAACGGCCTATCCCTCCCGGCGTGTCTGGATTCATTTTTCCATTGCAAATCAAGACGGCAATATCATTTTTGAATCTGGAGCTATTCGCCCTGATGGTTCAATTGTTGGCAATGACAATGATGAGAACGACGGGAAATATGAGCAACATTATTCAGAAATTACGAGCGAAAACCAAGTGCAGATTTATGAAGCAATTATGGCTGATCCGAATGATGAAATAACAACCGGATTATTATCTGCTATACGGTTCATCAAAGATAACAGAATTCTGCCCGACGGTTTCGACAAAACTACGGCCGATGAAGATATTGCGGTGCAAGGACGGGCATTCGATGATAAAGATTTTATTGGCGGAACTGATCGCCTTCGATACCGCATAAATTTGGAAGATATAGAAGGTCCTTTGCAAATCAATGTCGAATTACATTACCAACCCATTGCCTACCGCTGGGCGCAGAATCTTGATGCTTATAACGCTCCGGAAACGAATCGCTTTGTAGGCTATTATGACTCAATGTCCAGTAATTCTTCAGTCGTATTAGCGGGCACTAAAATCACAATGGAATAGTAAAATTCTAACAATCAATATAAATAAAAAGATACCAATTATGAGTAAAGATACTATATGGAACAAAAACAAAGCTTAAATAAAATAGCTGATTTTCTCGAAAAAATAGTGGGAAATATCAGGCAAGGCCATATTACGTTTTCAGATGATTGCAAGCTGGATCGGCCCGAAAATGTAATTCCAAATATAGATGTAGACCGTCGCACTAAACCCGATGTTACAGCTACCAGCGCAGAGATTGAGTTAAAATGGGAGGAGTAAAAAACCTTTCCTTTTTATAACGTTTCACAAGCATTTTACCCTGGCAATAAAAGTGATGTAGTACATTTCCCGACAAGTATTTAGTGTCTGACCTGTGAATAATTAGAGTCACAGATATAGATTTTAAAGTCAACAAAGAAGAAAAATGAATGGATTTTAGACAGGAATAAATTCTCCTAATTCAATTTACCGGAACACACATTTTACCAGAAGTAAAATTTTAGAATTAAAACTGGATCTTCTAACAATCTAAAAATTAAATTAAAGAAATATCATTATGAAAAATACTAAAGAGTCTAAAAGAGAAGAATACATCGAAAATCTTTCCAACAAACTTAAAGAATGGGACCAAGACTTGGAAAAAGTTGAAGAAGAAATAGATGATCGGTTTGACGAATTAAAAAGTGAATACAGTGATAAAATTGAAAATCTTCAGGAAGTACGCTCTAAATTAAAGGAAGAACTCAGCAAGATTGAAGAAAGCAGTTCAGAGACTTTTGATTCGATAAAAAAAGATCTTGAAAAGTTGTGGCAAAATTCCAGAAAGAGCCTTGAGTCACTTAAGGATGAATTGGAAATAGACTGAGAAATCAAGATCCAAAATAAAAATTTGAGCAAAAACCCATTAATAGAAAAAGAGGTAAATATGTCATTAGCTAAAGTAATTGAAGTGCTGGGAGAAGGAAAAACGATAGAAGAAGCAGTAGAAAATGTAAGAAAGGAGGCTTCTAAAACTATAGAAAACATAAAAAACATTTACATAAAAGATATTCAGGCCAAAGTCGAAAACAATAAGTTGGCCAGCTATCGGGTTAACGCAAAGGTAACTTTTGTACTTGAAGATAATGGCTGACAGCAGCTGTTAGAAAAGCCTTTTTGACATTGATAAAAGCCCCCTCTCTTAAAATATGAGAAGGGGGCTTTTATTAGTTGATGACCAAGTTGAAGACTACGCTGAAAAATAAGAATATGAAGAACTTGTTGGCTTAAATTAAATACGAAATCCGTATTACTGACAAAACATGTGGTAATCAGCCCGTCATAGGCAATATTTTAAATTCACCTCTTAACAACAATGTTATGAATTACAATCGTAGCAAGCTGCCAATAGATATTCCCCTATTTTATTAGGTCCATTAACATCATCCTTCAAGTCGAGTTTTAACAGAAAAGATTAGAAATTAAGCAAATTTCTCACATCATTTATGAATATTGAAAACATTCTTGTTCCCACTGACTTTTCACAATGCGCTAAGAATGCCCTCTCTTTTGCCGCAAAAATCGCAAAAAAATTTAATGCCTGTATATTTATAATGCATACGGTAGGTAGTGCATACACTTATATTTCAATGGAGAGGTTAAATAAACAGATCAATGATGAACGGTTCGCAGATCTGGATATAAGAACCCTCGTAGAAATAGGAAATCCGGGTCCGTCAATTCTTAAACAGATCAGCGAAACGTCAGCAGATCTCGTTGTGATGGGCAACAAGGGGCGTTCCGGAGCCAGAATATTGTTTGGCAGCACAACGTCAAAGATTATTTCAGATTCGCCGGTTCCGGTCATGACTATTCCCGAACAATCTAACATCAAAAATCTTAAGCAAATAGTTTTTACAACAGACTATCATACCGGTGATTTATCTGCTCTTAAGGAAGCTGTTCATTGGGCTCAAAAATTTAACTCAGAAATTCATGTCCTTCATGTTTCCCAAGAAGAAGAGGATAATCCAAATCTAAGTTTCCGTGCCTTCAAAGAAACGGCCAACGAACAAATTGATTATGAAAAATTGACCTTTGCCCGTGTTGCCCACGAATCCTTTTTAAAGGGATTTTCAGATTACGTAGACGAACATAGCATAAGCTTAGCAATTTTAACTAAATATAAGAAGTCTTTCATCCAGAAAATTATAGAGAAAGATCATACCAAACAGATAGGATTCTATTCAAATATTCCTCTGCTCATTTTGAACAATGGGGAATAGAGAACAAGAATTGATTTGTCTGAGAGATATTGAAATAATCATATCAACAAAGCAGGTACGGCTGAAGCTACAATAACAAGGCAAAGCAATAGCAGTTTCCATGCTTTCTTGAAACCGATAAAAAAAGTAAATATTCCTCCTTTAATTAAAGTATTACATATAGCAACCAGTATAATTTCATTAGCGGAAATGATTAGTGTTATGCTCTCATCTCCCATATGCAGAGAGGTAAGCGAAATGAAAGTGTTCAACAAATCATTCTTTTCAATACCCTGCCAGCGCATAGCCTTTTAGGACAGTAACTAAGAAATATAGCAAGAGTATTATCTGCTCTCAGTGTTCTAACTCGAGACGAATACTCAGCTCAATATAAAAGTTGAGCAGCGGAGCAAATCAACGAGATGAATACAACTCACCCACCATGCCAATGAAAAATTTCGCAGTCTATTTTTTCTCACCAAATTTAAGCTGTACTTAAACCCCGGTTAGAAAAATATTACTAAGAACCTATCCTGTAATTCTACATTATTTCGTTAATAATTACGGTCAACCAATCTCTCTCGCTTTTTTTCAACAAATTTCTCTATTTCCTTCCACGATCTGGTGTTTAAAATATTGTCTGTAGTACACCATCCCCTGCGAGCCAGACTGCTCCCCAGGTTCATATATCGAAAACTGGCCAAGTCATGGCTATCAGTTCCTATTGCAAGCATCACTCCTGACTCCCGCACCACTCTTATTGCATCACTATTTAAGTCCATTCGCTCAGGCTGGGCATTAATTTCCAGCGCAGTACCCGTCTCTTTAGATTTTTCGACAATTTTATCCAGATCAATAGGATATTCCTTCCGCTTCCCGATCAGACGACCCATGGGATGCCCAATGGCATTGACAAATGGATTTTCACAGGCTTTCAGTATGCGATCGGTGTTATCTTGATTAAATCGACTGTGGATCGAGGCTGTTATCCACTCCATCTTTTCGAGTAGCTTATCATCAAGATCCAACGAGCCATCCGCTAAGATATCAACCTCTACTCCTTTCTTAAGGAGAGAGCATCCAATTACTTTGTTAGCCTTATCAATAGCTTCGAACTGTTCTTCGAGTTCTTCCTCCGTAAGCCCACCGGCAATTCGGGCAGATTTTGAGTGGTCGGAAATAACCGCATATTCGTATGAATAATGCTCAGATAGATGTTGAGCCAACTCTTCAATTGTATTCGCACCGTCCGACCAGTCGGAATGAAAATGCATGTCGCCTTTAACCTGATCATTCTCTATAAGCTCGGGAATATCTCCCTTTTGCGCGAGTTCGATCTCCCCATTATTTCCCCTCATTTCCGGTGGAATCCACTGCATACCCAACTTATTATACATCTCCTCTTCTGTTTGCCCGGCTACTTTTTCGTCATCCTCTATAGCAAACATTCCGTATTCACTTATTTTAAATCCCTTATCTTTTGCCATCTTTCTAAGATGGATGTTATGCTCTTTCGAGCCAGTAAAATACAGCAATGCCGCCCCCCAGGATTCTTTCTCAATGAGCCGCAGGTCGACTTGCCGATCATGATATTCGACTTCTACGCTCGATTTAGTTTCCCCCTCGGCAAGAACGTTTTTAACCGAATCAAGAGAGGTAAAGAAATCAGCTATGTCCTCCCATTTTTCAGGATCAGCTGTTGCCAGTATATCAATATCTCCGATTGTCTCTTTTCTCCTTCGGATGCTCCCGGCAATTTCCATTTTTTTGATATCTCCCTGCTCTTCAAGCTCATCTTTTATCATTTCGGAAATTTCCAATGCCTCTGCCAAAAGAATACGCTGTTCTGCTTTTTCTTTTTCCTGAAGGCCCTCTATTAAATTTTGAACGGATTTTTCGCCAAACCCCTTTAAATCTTCTACCTTTCCACTTTCCAAAGCTTCTTTTAAATCACTTTTCGTTTCAACGTCCAGTTCTTTATGTAGCTTTTCCAATGTTTTGGGACCGATGCCCTGCACATCCACCAGATCCACAAAATCTGACGGCACACTCTTTTTAAGTTCTTCATACTTGGTAATTTTTCCTGTTTCAATATATTCGCGAATCTTTTTGGCTATGCTCTCTCCAATACCCTTCACTTCCACGAGCTGATCGTTCTGCATATAATTCCGGATATCCTCTTGCATGTGATCAATAACTTGCGCTGCGTTTTCATAAGCCCTTACTCGGAACCGATCCTTACTGCCTTTAAACCGGTATATTTTGGCCATCTCATCAAATATTTCTGCAAGCTCTTTATTGATTTTATTCATGACTTCTTCGTTATTTCATTTTCCTTTCTCATAGGCCTTGGATATTACTACCATTTCATGCATTTAATTCCTTGTTCCTTTTTACTCTGATAAATTTTTATTTTTAGCTTAATTATGATGTAGCAAAATGGTTAGTGTTCCCGTGAAATGGCACTACGCCGAACCATATCAATTGCTTTCATATTAGCATGAGAATCCTCCAGTGATATCGGCACTTCCCGATCATACAAAATTGCCTTGGCGAACAGCTCGCTCTGAATCACAAACTGATTCTCAACCGGAAATTTCATAACCTTCTCATCCGAGCCGCTATGCAGAAAGATTCGACTCGAACGATCTATAGGTGGACTAAAAGGAAGAGGCATAAAAATGCGTCCCTCCGTACCGCAAATATGCACATGCTGATGTGATGAAGACTGTGTAGAGCAGGTAAATGTAGCGGTGCCTTTCTGAAAATCCATGATCGCCGAAGTCAGATAATCGACTTTCAGATCGTCGTCTTTCTTCATTCGAGAATGAATATCAGTCGGTTCTCTTTCGAATAGAAAGCGTGAAAGAGAGATCGCATAACAGCCAATATCCATCAGTGCCCCGCCGCCCGTCTCTACCTGATTTCGAATATCATCCGGATCGGTATTATAATAGGAAAAAAATATTTCTATAGTCTGCAGATTACCAATTTCTCTATTATGAACAAGCTCATAAGCCTTTTCCCATTGTGGATGATGGCGGTACATGAATGCTTCCATAACCTTCAGATCGGGATATTTTTCTGCAACACTCAGCAATTTTTCAGTCTCATCAGCATCCATTGCTATCGGTTTTTCACAAAGCACATGTTTGCCTGCTTCCAGTGCCTTAACTGACCAAGGTAAATGAAGGTGATTGGGCAGTGGAATATATACGGCATCGATGTCCGAATCATCCAGCAACTCGTCATAGGACCCATAAAATTTGGGGATACTTAGCTTTTTAGCTGTTCTTTCGGCCTTTTCTTTACTCCGAGAACTGATAGCTTCAATTAATGAATGTTTATCCTCTTTTATCGCCGGAATTACTTTTTCAACCGCAATATTTGCAGTTCCAAGTACGCCCCATCGAATTTTATCCATAATTTTATTATTTATTGTGGTTTATATTAATATAAACAGATGAAATAGATGACACTGTGGGGAAAAAGAGCACTACAATGAGGAAAATATAACCGTAACTTATTCTTCTCATCATTTTATATAGGTCTTTATTAAGCAATCACAACACATTTATTCCTTAGTAACACAACAAGATAAAGCACAATATCTCATCTCGGTGCTCTACCCCGAAACGTAACGGGTTGGTATTATAATGCACCGCCTTAACAAGAGAAATACCGAAGTCTGATGAATACATTACTTGTCATAGGTTTTCTGATAGTGGTCGGATATTTTGCGGGCAGGTTCTGTGAAACAATTGGTATACCCAAAGTTATAGGATACATCTTCACCGGCATTCTATTCAGTCCGAACACCATGGATTGGATTTCTCCTGATTTCATTGTTAACACAAAACCTCTACTTTCTATCAGCCTTGCCTTCATAACCTTTGAGGTAGGCGGGGAACTAAAGTGGTCAAAAATCAAGAAACGGGAAAAAGACATCTTCGGCATCACTTTGATGGCAAGTATAGTTCCCTTAGTATTAATAGTAGGCATCTTTTACCTGTCCGGCCTTATATTCTCTTGGTATCTGCCTTTTACCGACCTTTCCGTAATTTTAGCCTTTTCCCTACTACTTGCGGCGCTGGCCAGCCCTACCGATCCAACCGCAACACTGGCTGTCATCCATCAATATAAGGTCGAAGGCATTGTAAAAGATACCATTTTGGGAGTAGCTGCCATTGACGATGCCCTCGGCATATTCGTTTTCAGTCTGGGCATTGCTGTCTCTTCTTTTTTGCTGCAAGAAACCGGAAACCTTCAGCATAGTCTTTACTTTGCCCTGCATCATATCGGTGGCGGCATACTCGTGGGGCTCGTTATAGCCCTCATTATGAAGATTTTCTTGAACTACAATAACAAAATTAAGGGCGAGGGTAACTGGATTATCATAACTTTTTCTCTGATTGCGATATGCTACGGGACTGCCGCTTTCATGGAAATGGATGAGCTTCTGGCCTGTATGGTAATGGGCATGATCGTAGTCAATACCAGTGAAAACCATAAACTGGTTTTTGAAACCATAGAAAGATATACCGAAGAGCTCATTTTCTTGTTCTTTTTTGTGCTCAGTGGCCTCCAGCTAAATGTCCAAATGATTCCGCAGGCTCTTTTGCCCATTCTCCTTTTTGTACTGCTAAGGATGGTTGGGAAGTATTCTGGGAGTTACCTGGGTGCCGCTATTGTAAAGTCAGAGCCTAAAATAAAGAAATATACCGCCGGTGGACTTATCCCCCAAGGCGGCATAGTTATCGGCTTAGTCCTTTTACTCAATCAATATGAGGCATTTTCAGTATTTTATGACATACTGCTGGCGGTGGTAATGGGATCGGTGATTTTGAACGAAATAATTGGTCCTCTGGCAGCCAAATATTCGCTACAAAAAGCCGGGGAAATACACAATGAGAACCAACTTTAAACTCGGACTCTTTGGCAAAGGGTTAAAAACGAAAAAATACAGGTTTATTTTCTTAGCGCAACCTGATTGCAACAAGAAATTTTCATCCTTAATCTGTTCGCTAATCTTACTCAGTTTTAATGCTTTCCACCCAGATTCACAAATCCAGCCCTGAGAGTTTACCAGCTTATAGTCAGCACAACGTTTGCCATTGCCGCAGCAGTCAACAGAAAAACCATCATTCCGCATATCCTCTTGCATGTGATCGATAACTTGCGCTCCATTCATAAGCTCTTACTTTGAACTGGTCTTCACTGCCCATAAACCAATAAGTATTGGCCACCTCCTCAAAGTTCAATTTTACTCAGCCAATAAATTTTTTGCGCCATCTGTTGATAACTTTATCGATCTCTCCACCAACTATTACCATAAATCCAATCCCAATAATTAGCAACCACTGATTGCCATCCAACGGCATCGTGCGGAAAATAATCTGCATGAATCCCACGTGCAGTACAGCCAGATGTGCAAGTATAGCCGACAATAAACTGACGAACAGAAACTTATTGGAAAAGAAATCAATCTGAAAAATACTCCTATCCAAAGATCGACAGTTCAGCACGTGAAAAAATTGGAATACCACCATCTGTGTCATTGCCACTGTTCGGGCCATATCCAAATCTCCAGTTTGCTCAAAAGTCCACCAAAACATCCCTAAAGTTCCTGTTGCCAGCACCAGACCTACGCCACCAAGCCGTTCAACCAACCAACGAGTTAAGATACCTTCTTTCGGGCTTCGGGGTTTACGTTTTAGAATGCCCGGTTCGCCAGGCTCAAAGGCAAGTGCAATATCCTGAAGTCCATTGGTAACAAGATTTATCCAAAGAATCTGAACAGCAACAAAAGGCAAGGGCCAATTCATCAGAACAGCAGCCAGAATCACGATCAATTCCCCAACAGCTGTAGAAAGGAGAAAAAATGTCACTTTTCGTATGTTGGAAAAAATGATCCTACCCTCTTCAATTGCTGCGGTAATAGTAGCAAAATTATCATCAGACAGCACAATATCCGAGGCCTCACGAGCTACATCTGTTCCGCTTTTCCCCATGGCAACTCCCAAATGTGCTGCCCGCAATGCCGGGGCATCATTCACGCCATCTCCCGTAACCGCCACAATATTACCCAAACTCTTGAGCCGATCCACTATTCGGAACTTATGCTCAGGAGTAACACGCGCAAAGATATTGATATCTGAAAGCTGGAGTTCCAGCTCCTTATCCGAAAGCTGATCCAGCATTTTCCCTTCCAGGGCTCCCACTTTCTCGGGATCAAGCCCCAGCTGACGGCCTATGGAAACTGCCGTATCAATATGATCACCGGTTATCATCACTACGCGAATACCCGATTTTTGAGCGGTATCAATTGCTTCCAATACCTCGGGACGAATAGGATCTTCCATGCCCTGCAATCCAGCCAGAATCAAACCATCTTCAAAAAGAGATTCATCATCTAAGTTTTTAATTTCTATGCGACGATATGCCATCGCCAAAACGCGAAGTCCTTCCCCGGCCATCTCTGTTGCCACAGCTCGTACTTTTTCACGATCAACAGGTACCAACTCCCCATCTATCAATTGTTGTTCACACCGCTCCATAATAGATTCGGGAGCTCCTTTTAAGAATACCACTTGACCATCTGCACCTTTATTCAAGGTAGCCATATATTTCCGCTCCGGCTCAAAAGGCAGCATATCAATCTCTTCCATATCCAATCGGATATTCGTAAGAGGTACACCACCTTTATAGGCAGATACGTGAAGCGCTATTTCAGTGGGATCTCCCTGAGGATCTTCAGCCTCTATAGCTTCAACATTAGCTTCATTCGCAAGCGTGCCCGCCAGAAGCGTTTGATAAAGTCCTGTCCTAACCGACGGCTCTATTTCATGATCATCTTCTACAATATTCCCCTGAAGCTGATAACCGGCCTTGGTCGTTTCATATATCCGATCATCAGCCCAAATTTTACGCACTGTCATCTGATTTTTTGTAAGTGTCCCGGTCTTGTCTGATCCTATTACCGTTGTACTTCCAAGGGTTTCTACAGCCGGTAATGATCGGATGATAGCACGCCTGTCAGCCATTCGTCGTACACCTATTGCCAATGTTACCGTAAGCACCACCGGTAGTCCTTCCGGAATGGCAGACACCGCCATCGCCACAACAGTGATAAATATTTCTGAGGGATTCATTTTATATAAAATCCCGATCACAGCAATCAGGAATGCAAATCCGAGGATAAGATATCCGATATATTTTCCTAATTTATCTACCTTTTCCTGCAAGGGCGTTTTTGTTACACCTATCTCCTTAACCGTAGCAGCAATTTCCCCCAACTCGGTAGAGATTCCTGTACGCACCACAACTGCTTTTGCTCGGCCCTGTGTAACAATAGTTCCGGCAAATGCCATGTTTCTTTGATCAGCCGGCATCAGGTTTTCCCCTTCAATAACCTTACTCTCTTTCCGTATAACGCTCGATTCTCCAGTAAGGGCCGACTCGTCAACCTCTAATCCTTTAGAATAGATGATCCGCATATCAGCTGAAACCCGACCACCCGAACTGAGCAATACAATATCCCCCGGTACCAACTTTCGGCTGGGAATTTCAATTTCACGGCCATCGCGAATAACATGCGCTCTGGGAGCTGAGAGTTTTGAAAGTGATTGTATTGCACTTTCTGCCTTGCTTTCCTGAATATACCCGATCAAGGCATTTAGTAATACAACGGCCGCAATTACTCCAGAATCGATGTAATCCTGGAGCACAAATGTAACAAATGCAGCAGCTAATAGAATATAAATCAGCGGATCCTTAAATTGATGCAACAAGATTTGCCAACGGGTTAAACCAGCTTCGGTCTCAATTTCATTGGCACCAAAATATTTAAACCGCTTTTCAGCTTCTTTGGAATCCAGTCCCTTTTGCAAAGAACTATCAATCGTTTTAATAACTTCTTGTGCAGTAAGGGTATACCAAGGATTTTCTGAAACTTTTCGCCCGTCTGCTACCACCGTTTTTTCTCTCCCCATGCTTCAACATCCTCATACATTAAGTTAAAGTCACTTTTGTTTTTTCTTCAGCGCCTTTAACTTTTTTCAATGTTTCTACAACGCTATCGGGATTCAACGAAATAGAGTCGATGCCACATTCCACCAGAAAAGCCGCATAATTAGAATCGTCACTTGGAGCTTGTCCGCAGAAACCAACGGGACAACTAACGTTATGTGCTTTTTCAATGACCTGGCGTATAAAAGTTTTTACCGCCTCATTATTTTCATCAAAGAGGTAGTTCAATTCGGTAGAATCGCGATCAACCCCAAGCACCAGCTGGGTTAAATCGTTGGAACCGATAGAAAAACCGTCAAACTTCTCGGCAAATTGTTCTGCAAGAATAATGTTAGCCGGAATCTCACACATCATATAAACTTTCAAATTATGATCTCCTCTCTTCAGCCCGTTTTTCTCCATCTCTTCAAGCACCTTGTCGGCCTCATCGGTTGTTCTGCAAAATGGAATCATAACAATCAGGTTTTCCAGACCGATTTCTTCTCTCACTTTTTTAATAGCCTGGCATTCCAGGGCAAAACCTTCTCTGTACCCTTCCGAATAGTAACGAGAAGCACCTCTCCATCCCAGCATAGGGTTTTCTTCATCAGGCTCAAACTCTTTGCCCCCGATTAAATCGGCATATTCGTTAGTCTTAAAGTCGCTGGTTCTCACAATCACAGGCTCGGGATACTGCGAAGCAGTAATCTTAGCTATACCTGCAGCCAATTTATCCACAAAGAACTCTCTTTTGTCTTTATAGCGCTGAGTGATTTTTCTAATCTTTTCTCGGTCCGATTCCGAGATAATCTTGTCAAAGTTTATAAGGGCCTTCGGGTGGATTTTAATATGGTTACCAATAATAAACTCCATCCGCGCCAGCCCGATACCCTTTACCGGCAAGCGCCACCATTTGAAGGCTGACTCTGGCGTCGCCAGGTTAATCATGATATCGGTCTTCGTTTCCGGCAGCTCACCTAAGTCTATGGTATCTTCTTCATATTCAAGGTGTCCGTCGAATACCAGCCCTTCATCACCCCCGGCGCACGATAGGGTAATCTCTTTACCCTCTCTCAGTACTTTTGTACCTTCTTTGGTACCGACAATAGCCGGGATACCCATTTCACGACTTACAATGGCTGCGTGGCAAGTACGTCCTCCGGAGTCTGTGATAACACCCCTGATATTTTTAAGTGCCGGTACCCAATCCGGTTCGGTCATTTGTGTTACCAGTATGCTATCTTCTTCGAGCTTATCAAGTTCGCTGATATGCTCTACCTTACGTACTTTTCCATGAACCACGCTGCTGCCTATACTGATACCTTTCAATACTGGTTTCTCATCTTTTTTAGCAAGCCGATAAGAGTGGAATTCATTCTTTGCTACATTAGCATGCACCGTCTCCGGCCTGGCCTGAACAATGAAAAGATCATCAGTTTTATCATCCTTAACCCACTCGATATCCATAGGCTTTTCGTAATGTTCTTCAATACTTTTCGCCCACTTAGACAGCTGTATTATTTCATCGTCGCTTAACACAAAAGAGTGTTGTTCTTCTGGAGTCGTTTGCTCATTAACAGTTCTACCTGAATCGCTGGAAGCGTAAACCATTTTCTGCTTTTTACTGCCCAGCTTCTTTTCCAGAATAGGTACTAAACCCTCTTTATCAAGCAGCGGTTTAAAAACGAGATACTGATCGGGATTGATGGTGCCCTGTACGATATTTTCACCAAGACCCCAGGCTGCATTTATCAAAACCACATCCGGGAACCCCGTTTCCGTATCGATCGTAAACATAACGCCAGCCCCCGCTTTATCGGCTCGAATCATGCGCTGTACTCCTATCGAAAGAGCAATATCCATGTGGTCAAATCCCTTGTCATAGCGATAAGATATAGCCCTGTCTGTAAATAGTGAGGCATAACATTCCTTGCACATCTCAATGAGCTGTTCCTTGCCCCTAACATTTAAAAATGTTTCCTGTAAGCCGGCAAAACTGGCAGTGGGCAGGTCTTCGGCAGTGGCACTACTCCTTACAGCTACCGAAATATTTTCAATTTCATTCTTCCTGCACAGCTCATCATACGCCTCACGGATAGATTCCGCTACCGAAATAGGGAAAACACCATTTCGGATAAATTCACGAATCTGGTGACCGGTATTTTCCAGATTTTGGGAGTCGTCCTCATATTTTTCCAACTCTTCACGGATAGGTTCCTCCAGTTTATTCTCTTTTATAAACTTCCAATAGGCTGCTGAAGTAGTTGCAAACCCATCTGGAATATTAATGCCCATCGATCCCAAATTATGGGACATCTCTCCGAGGGAAGCATTTTTGCCGCCAACGATTTCAACATCTTCCATTCCTATATCATCGAACCATCGTATTAAGTCTGTCTGCTGATCATTCATAGTTACACCTGTATATTTTTAATCTTTTTTATCGGGCTATATAACCCCCATCAACCATAAGAGAATCACCGCTGATAAAAGATGCTTTATCAGAAGCAATCCAGACGATAGCTTCGGCCACTTCTTCCGACTCCCCCAGTCTTCCTATGGGGTGCAGTGATTCTGTTTGTTTTTTGGTTTCTTTGTCCGTGGTGATTCCTGCCCGGTCAAGCATCGGGGTTTCAATAAAACCAGGGCAAACGGCATTAATACGTATGCCTTGTTCGGAATACTCTAATGCTGCAGTTTTCGTAAGACCTATAAGACCATGCTTGGCAGCCGTATACGCCGGTGCACCCGCAAAACCTACTTTTCCCAATATCGAAGAGATATTAACAATAGAGCCGCCATTTTCCGGCATAGCGGGAATTTCATATTTCATACATAGCCACTGACCTTTCAGGTTTATATTCAAAACCCGGTCCCAGTCCTCTTCGGTATATTCCACAGTAGTAGTCATAGGTCCTTCTATCCCTGCATTATTGCAGGCATAGTCTAACCGACCCAAATGATCTACTGTTTTATTGATCATATTCTCAACTTCATCGGCCTTAGAAATATCTGCGGTGATGGATAAGACTTCTCCCTCCTGCTCTTTGACTAAGTCAGCCGTTTTTCGCAAACCTTCTTCATCAACGTCACTTATTGCCACATTCGCATTTTTTTCAGCAAATAACACAGCGGTAGCCCTGCCTATGCCGGATGCTGCACCTGTCACTAATGCTACTTTATTGTTCATAGTATCTATCTTTTTGAGTCTGAAGGTTTTTTCTTGTCAGCTACTGTCTGATAATCACACGTCGAAATGCCAAAAATGGAATAAAGTGGACAAAAGCCGGTTATTCCCGATATCAGAGGGATGATACCAATCGTACCCCAAAGGCTTTGATAGTAAAACCCAATTGCCATGATTATAAGTGCCAATATCACACGAAGTGCTCGGTCAATTCTGCCTATGTTGTACCTCATAATATTCTATAAATAATTGTGTTATGCCGGTTACTTTAATTTAAAGACAGATCCGGCATTTTCAGCCGGTTCTGTCTTTTTTTAAGAATACGCTATATTAATTATTCGATACTTATCTGCTTGGATTTTTTAACTTCACTTTTGGGAATCCTCACAGATAATACACCGTCTTTAAAATTAGCTTTTATATCATCTGCTTTGACTTCTGAGGGTAGTGTAAAAGATCGAGTGAAAGTGCCGTGATATCGCTCTTTGCGGAGGAAATCCTCCTCTTCTTCTTTCTCCTCATACTTTCGTTTGCCACTGATGGTTAATCGATTGTCGCTATAACTAACCTCGACATCCTCTTTACTAAGACCGGGCAAGTCAACGCTCACCATATAAGCACTATCAGTTTCACTCACATCAGTATCAGGTGCCCATAATTCCATACCATTTCCACCATTACTGCTTCGCATTTTTGAAAGGGGAGAAATCTCATCAAAGATGCGATCCAGATCTCTTCGAATAGCTTCCAGCGGTGACAATTCTGAATATTTGGTTGGTGCTTTCATAATACTATACCTTTTAAAATTAGAGATAAGCAGGATGCCTATCTTTTAGTGTACAGTACCAATAAAACCAACCTGAGAAATCTTATTACTCGGTGAGAGTCTCAAGCTATCTGTAGGATATTGGAAGAAGAGCTTTTAGTGGATTTCCCTACATCACTACTTAAAAAGTACAGATTCAAATTAGAGATATGGTGCTAATAGAAAAGGATTGTTATTCTAATAGATAAGAACCGGAACCTAATTTTCAATATCCGGAAGTCAGACAGAAAACCTTTAGTCGAGATCTAAATCTTTATTTCTGCTTTTTTTCGCCTTCCACCCATTTTACCGCATGCCTCATAAGCTCTGTGGCATTATCCAGGTTAAGCTTGGTTTTTATACGTGCCCGATACGATTCTACCGTCTTAACTGACAAATGAAGTTTTTCGGCAATATCACGGGTAGTTTTCCCCTTGCCGGTAAATTCAAACACCTCTAACTCCCGGTCACTAAGCTGCTCAAGGGGAGACTCTGAAATATCATCGCGTCCCTGTGCCATTCCCAACAGCAACTTTTCACTGACCTCATCACTTACGTAAATACCCCCGTTTAATATTTTTCTAACAGCTTTAACCAACACTTCTCCGGCCTCCTGTTTCATGATATATCCCTTAGCCCCTGCACGCAACACACGTTTAGCATAAAGGTTTTCTTCATGACGCGAAACAATCAGTACCTTTAAATCAGAATCTCGTGAGACCAAATGTTTGAGCAGCTCTAACCCACTCATACCGGGCAGAGAAATATCTATAACCGCCAGATCGGGGGAAAGATCATCATATTTCTCCAACACTTCTTCAGCCCGTTCAAATTGATCTATCACCTCAAAGCCATGTTCAGCATTTAATGTCTCACTTAACCCTTTACGCATCATCGGGTGATCATCAATAACAATAATATTTTGCTTATAATCATCAGCCATAACTATTATACCTATTTTGTTATTTGTTCTTGTTGTAAATTATTTAAAGGAATCCTGCACACTACTTGTGTCCATCCATCCGATGTTCTGTTAATTCTTAAATTGCCTCCCAGGGTATGGGCGCGATAACGCATTGTTTTTATACCCATTCCCTTTTCATTTTCAATACTCTCCGATTTCGAGAAACCTATCCCGTCGTCTTCCACAATCAGTTGCAGATGATTTTCATTTGCTTCAAAACTGACCGAAATATGATCAGCTTTTCCATGATTTATAGCATTATTAAGAGCCTCTTGTACTATTCGATACAAATGCAGCGAAACGGATTTCGTTTCGTTTTCAAGTAAATCAGACAGTTCACATGTACACTGAATACCGTAATAACTTTGGAGTCGTTCACATAACCGATGGATAGCAACTTCCAATCCCTCATTTTCAAGCTCAATATGAGCCAATCCGTGGGCCAGCTGACGGGCTTGCTCGTCGGCCTCTTTTATCATATCTGCAATTTCCACTATTTCATCCGCAGCCGGTAATCCATTTGCTTTAAACTTGCGAGCAAGGTTTCGGCTGATCATGCCAATACCGGAAAGCATTTGTCCCAGGCTGTCATGTAGCTCTTGCCCTAAATTAATTCGTTCTTCTTCCGCTATTTTTAATATCTCATTTTCCAATTGCCTCCGATTGCTTATATCCTTAATCAAACCAGTGAAGATAACCTCATCGCCAAATCTGACTTCATTAACCGCCAGTTCAATCGGAAATATAGAACCGTCTTTTCTTTTCCCCCGAACCTCTCTGCCAATGCCAATAATTTTCTTTTCGCCGGTCTCAAGATAATTTTCTATATACTGATCATGCTCTTCGTTATAAGGCGATGGCATCAAAATATTGACATTTTCGCCCATAACTTCTTCCGCGGAATATCCAAACATCTCTTCCGCTGCCTTGTTGAAACCTTGAATAGTTCCCTTTTTATCGATTGTTATAATGCCCTCTACGGCCGTTTCCAAAATGGCTTCGGTACGAGCCTGACTTTCGGATAACTCGAACTCCACTTTTTTTTGCGTACTGATATCACTTGCCGTACCCAGAATAATAGATTCTCCCTGACTATTTTCTATCATAACCCTCTTTACATCCAGCCAGATACTTGAATTATTCTTATGATGACCTTCTACTTCGAATGATATACTTTTTCCCTTTTTTAAAAGGGCTAATTCTTCCTCAAATTCATCCGAACCCCGATCTGGATAGAGGGACCATACCGGTTTACCTTCAACTTCTTCTGCTTTATATCCGAACACCTTTTCACCTCCCCCATTCCAGTACAGAATAGTCCCATCCTGATCGATTAACATCACTAATCTTGGCAGGTTATCCAGTATGGTTTCAAGATCCTTTCTGGAAAGGTCTGCATTAAAGGCCATCTTGTTCATATCGCCACTTATATAATTAAAAATTCCTTTATCGAATAATTTAGGGAACTATTCTATTCCTATCATACTATTTTTTTATCGCCCCTGCCCTACATTTTACCCCCACACTTTTGTAGGAATATTTCCTACACTCTTTTGTTGTTTTTCTCTCTGGTAACTTAGTATAAAAAGGATAGATATTTGAAGTGAATCATTAAATTAAATAATCCATCTATTATGGAAACTAAAACAAAACAAGAGATCTTAGACTTGTACGATCTTATGCTTGAACAACTGCGCGACCTGTATGACGGAGAACGCCAACAGCTCAACTACCTCCTCAAAGCAGATGAACAGGTCACCGCCTTTGAACTGGACGAAATCATCCAGATGCACCGCCGAGAAACTAAAAGGCAACTGGAAAGAATTGAAGAAGTCTTCAAGATACTCAATGAAAAGCCTACCGGGGAAACATGTGATGGCATAAAAGGCATCATTGATGAAGCTCTTAAACTAACCGAACGCTGTAAAAATCCAGAAGTTCGCGATGCTGCACTGGTCACAGCAATCCAGCATATCAACCATTACGAAATAGCCGGTTATGGCACTGCTATAGCCTATGCCAAAGCTCATGAACAACACGATATTGCCGAACTCCTGCTTGAAACGCTGAGAGAAGAAAAAAGAGCCGATATGGGATTAAGTGACCTTGCCCAAGATCGGATTAATCCGGATGCTAAATGGACTAATATTGTAGAGAAGTCTGAAAAATAATCAGCTTTACAACTGTAGAAAACGGCAAAATAGTTCTATTGTATAGTATAAAACTAAAATATCCTGTTAGGGGCCTTTGCAGAACTCACTGATTTGTTGGGAGGTGGTTGTACCACCGACCTTATTGACCTTTTAAACGGGAGTACAACTCCCTCAGAACGAGAATTGAAGGGGCAAAGGCATATGTTATAAATATCACCGTCCCTGCTTTCATTTTCAGGAGATATCTTCATCTGTGCATCTTACTCGTCGCGGTAGTCTCCCAAGAGCAAAGCAATTAGTTTAAAATTATCAACTTCATCACACATAACCTTTACCCACTCAGAAGAGGGAGTAAATATCAACCCTAAAAGAAATCAAAGTCTTCGTAGTGAATGTTCTCCTTGGGCACATCCATTATTTTGAATTCCTTTAATAATTTCTGTCTCATCTGCCGGGGACCACAGATGTAAACGGCTTTCTGCTTCACGTCCGGAATATCACGAGCATCCAAAAAGCCTTCCCGGTCGGCACAAACCAGATGAATATTGAATCCGGTAAATTGCTCCTCGAATTCTTTGAACTCATTCAAATACACTGCCTCTTTTTTACTGTTTACACAGTAGTACAAATCTGCCTCAATATCAGATTCCTGTTCTTTTAAATTTCTGACCCAACTCAGAAAGGGTGCAATTCCTACGCCTCCGGCTATCCACACCTGGCTTTTTGATTCTTGCCTGTAGTCGAACCGACCGTAGGGACCTTCAAGCAATGCTATTGCATCGATATCTAAATTTTTATGAAGATTCTGGGTGTAATCCCCAAGAGCCTTTACCATTATTTTTATTCTTTTTCGTCCTGGTGCACTACAGACCGTAAATGGATGTGTTTCGCGTGTAATATCCGGGGCAATAAAGCTGAAAAAATAAAACTGACCGGGTGTAAAAGTTATACTCTCTTCTGCTTGTAACTCTATTTCCATAACTTGATCACTCAACCGATCTACATTCGCAACCTTAAACCGGGGCTTTGGCAGTACAAATTCCAGCAGGAATGATTTATAAACCCATGCTACTATTGCCGCAACGGATAAAATAACCAGATACAGAAATAATAAAGGACTGGCAGCTGCCAGATCCTCAAGTGTAAACAAATGAATGACCCCAAGAATAAAAACACCACCCATAAATTTGTGTGTTAACTTCCACTTGTCATACGGGAGTTTAATCACCAGTGTCAGCAGCATCAAA
Organism: Fodinibius sp. AD559; assembly: GCF_052712805.1. Lineage (NCBI taxonomy): Bacteria > Pseudomonadati > Balneolota > Balneolia > Balneolales > Balneolaceae > Fodinibius > Fodinibius sp. AD559. The sequence goes on along the minus strand of NZ_JBQPVW010000002.1, from coordinate 111,429 downwards.
ATAATCAGCCCCCACAATGCCCAACTGCCAAAATCAACTGCTAACCGACGGTGCACTGGAAAATAATACCAGAATGCCTTGCCGATATCCTGCGGTATCCACCTGATTGACAGTAGAATGGGATGGATTAACAGCAATACAAAAGCAACCTTGGCCATTCGATGATGGGTATGATACATTTTATCCAATCCACCAAAATAGGATTCCAGCCATTTGATTCGCGCCGACAGTATAAATGTGATCGCAAAAAAAGCGAAGCCGGTAAGAGCAAAGAGCTGACTGGAATAGATAAAAAATCCTTTGCCACTTTGCTTAAACGTTGTCTCAGGATAGGCTGTTAACCAAAGTGGGATAGCCAGTAGCGGAATCAGCCAGAATATCCAGGGCCCAATTTTTTTCTTATTAATGATACTTCCTCTGTTAAATAATTAAATATTATCTAAATGATCCTTACCATTTATTCTAATGCATAGACTAAATTTTTTTAAGCAGCTTCTTTGCTTTGCGAAACCACCAATGTAATACTGAACTACTGTGCTCAGCTTATCTCAGTATCTCTTTCAACATCTATAAACACTCGCTCTTTAAAAGCCTTAACACACCCAGTGCTACAGACCCTGAAATAAATGCAGGGTAACACTGGTTTTATAAAGCTCTCTTAGAATGACAGTCATGACATAGTCCGGTAATCAGCATCAGGTGCTTCTGGAATTACAGAGCTGGTCTGTTGGTCATCAGATATTTCAGTATGACGTATATGTCCTCCAAGATTTCCTGTATATGCAAGATATCCCGCATTCAACAATGCAAAAGCCAGCAAAATCCAGACAAAAGCCTTAAATCCTTTGGCTTTCTTCTTATTCATATATAACCCTACAATTCCACCGATACCCATCAACATAGTAAGCCACCAAGATATATCAGCCGCCTCTTCATGATCTTCTATAGAATCATGAGTCACCTCCTCTATTTCTTCTACGGTTTCTTCTGCATCCTCACCGGATTCAAACACAACGAACATTGCCAAAGCGGCAATTATAAATCCTATGAACGCAATTTTATAGTGCTCGCTGTTTTTACTGATTAATGCCCATACCAGCATGGCAACAGAAAGAAATGTCAGTAGTATTGGAATATGATTCGTTAGCAAATGTAAGTGTGCAGCATCCATAATACTTATACGTTTTTAATTATTAATTATAATAGTCGGTTTAACCTGTTATTTATGTAGCCAGAATTCTGTCAAACTTTATGACTTTTATTCTACCCATCCTTGCCATCTGGGAAATCCGCTTTCATCTCTCAGAATCAACTTGTTATCACCATACTGAATCTGTGCCGCAATCATAACATCATTATTATGATACTTTACAAGTGATCCAATTACGGTAATTTTGTACCCTTCTTTGATTTTATTTTGCTGGTTGCTGAGGAACCACTCCGGACCAAGATGAACGGGAATAATCTTTCCATTTTCGGTTTCCAGCATAAGAATCTTGCCCCGTGTCTCGTCATGCTTTTCGCTGTCTGGGGAAATCTCCAGGACCTCACCTTTAAGTTCTTCAACTTTATCAGGATCAAAATCTCTTTCATATCGTTTTCGATATTTCAATCCTCTGGATATTCCATAAGCAATTCCAGCTGCTGTTAGTAAAGCGAGGCTTCCTCCCACTAACTTCAAATTTTTGATAACTTCTTGTGTATTCATAATAGTGGGTTGTTAAAAGTTTAAATTACTGTGCGATCTGCAATAAATTCTGAGGCTGGTAAACCCCAGGAAGGTATTTTTCCACCCAGCGTGTAATACATCGATTTAAAACCCATCTTTAGCATATGAGGAGTATATCCCATTTTCAGGATACTTGTATCTCCGCCCCACCATTCGTCGGTATGCATGTAGAATCCTTTATTTCCACCCATATCACCCATACACATCAGCTCAAATTCTAAAGGATCTATTTCATCATCCGGGCTGTAGTTGCCTACTTCTTTACCGATCACCCGGGCCAATACTTCGGCTTCCATATGTCCCAGTGATCCAAGCTTTGGTACTGTTATTGAGGCTGCATCGCCCACGGCAAAAACCTCCGGATAGTCGGGATTTCGCATATACAGATCTGTTACAATAAATCCCTGGTCATCCGAGATGGGTAATTCCTTAAGAAATTCATGTGCCTCCCAATTGGGGAAAATAATTTTTAACTCTGCTTCTACGCTACTGCCATCTTTGAATTCTATACCATCTTCGTGGATCTCTTCTATTCCTCTGGTGTTGGCTTTATATCCATACCCCATATCCTGCATCATAGGCAACAACTCGTCGAGGATCTCTTCTCCGGCATCTTCGGCAATTACTTCAGCAGGGGTAAACAGCGTAATATTTTCAGCTCCGCCCTGTCCCCGTTTTTCAAGCCAATCGGCCAGAGAAAATGCCACTTCTACCGGGGGACCCTCACAGGCAGCTTCTGCCACAGGCAGATCGTTAGGCAACTTCTCACTTTTCCCCTGAACAAAGAGATCAGAACCAATGGCCACAGGCCCACCTTTATATCCGCCATCATGCAAATGACGGCGGATTTCATCCCCATAAAAAGTATCCGTAAACGTATGTCCGTGCTCAGCAAATCCTTTAATCTTATCAAATGCGAGGTGATTGCCCAGTGCGATAACAAGGTAATCGTAACTCATATTTTCACTCGGGGATCCTGAACGCTCGGCAGGTATAAATGATACATTCTTTTGAATGACATCAATATCACGAATATCTCCCTGAATAAATCGAATATTATCTCTTTCGAGAAATTTCATAAATGGCATATGGAGTTCCGCGGCCGGATTATTATTGTTCCATACTTCTATGGGAATATTCGGAATAAAAGATAGATATGGCTTCCGGTCGATACAGGTCATTGTTACTTTATCACCGGCAAATTCGCGGATGTAACGAGCGGTGGTCAATCCTGCGAAGTTACATCCCAAAACGAGAACATGAGGTTTTGCAGCCATGGTTTTCAAAATTTGTTTAATGTTATTTGTAGCATGATCGGAATTTTTTATTGGTTCTCATGAAGCGTGTAATCCTAACTTTGATGTAGTTAAATAACCTCACAAAGATGTAGGGCATCATCCTACATACCAGCTGCTGTACGAAAAAGGTAATATTCCTCTCATCATTCTCTCCTTTTTAAGTAGGCAATTAATAAGCCGGTAATAATTGTAGAAAAAGCCGTTCCAACTTATGCGGTTATGGCTACTACTTTTTCTGTAGTTAAATAAGGTAGGATCATATAGGTAAAACCAGCAGACGATTTCATACAGGATTTCCCCTCACAGATTATGAATATACAATACCTAAATCATGATGTTCGAATATCTTAAATATTGGTAATAACCTTTATAAGGTTTACAAAAAGGAGTCAAACTATATTATATATGATGAAAATTAACAAATACGCATTGAAGCCAATAGAATATATGGAATACCAATATATCCCTACACCGATGGATAACATATCACTACAACAATTTTTCCCTGAGTGATTTTCTTACAACCTATTAACCATATTAAAAAAGGGATCAATTATGACTGCCATTAACAATATTTTATTCGCAACTGATTTTTCTGAGAATAGCTATAATGCCCGGGATTTTGCCCTGGAAACAGCTCTCAACAGCGGTGCAACTCTGCATATAATGCATTCAATTGAGGAACCTTATGATTTTGCGCCCATGATTGAAGAAGTAAAAAATAGTCTCAATGAGAGGGTAAAAAAGCTATTTGATACCATGATGGATGAGATCAAAGAAGATGAAAAGTATGAAGAGATTACAATAGAAACTTATATCCAAACGGGCCGGGCTATATATACTATTATGGAAGAGGTAAAAAACCAAGATATCGACCTGATAGTTATGGGAGCTAAGGGACGAACAGGATTGGGAAGATTTTTTTGGGGCAGTACCACGGCTGATGTTGTACAGCGCTCAAAAGTACCTGTATTAGCGGTACCCAAAGAATCTTCCTACGACGGCTTTCAAAAAGTTGTTTTTGCCACCGATTACAACGATGGCGATTTAGAAGCCCTGCAATTTGTAACTGGATTGGCTGAGCTGTACGATTCTAAAATCAATATTTTCCATTCATCTGGTAAAAAAGATCTCAAAGCCGAAATCATGTTCCGCGGATTCCAGGAAATGGTCACGGAACAAAACAGTTATCCTAACATTGAATTTGAAGCTGCTGAATCCGAATCCTTTTTTGAAGCAATCATCAATAAGATAGAAAATGATAATATTTCACTTCTTGTAATGGTGCATTACGACAAATCTTTTCCGCCGTTACCCAAACAAGAATCGAAGGAGATGAGCTATTATACAGAAGTACCGCTTCTGGTATTACCAGGCTCGGAATTTATCAATAGCGGTAATAGCTAATCATATTAGATAATATAAAAGAGATCCCTGATCCAACTGACTTTTCTGACCCTGCACAAAATGTCTTTACTTATGCAAGGAAATTGCTCAGAAAAATGACTCGAATTGGGTAGACATGCATTCTATAAATGCAACTAAATGTATATAAATCTGAGAAAATAAGGGAGGATTTAAATCTTCAGATGCCTCACTTATTCTTAATTTACAAAACCCAATTTCACTTAATCGAATATCCAAGTGCGAAAAACCCCTACATATATCAAAATAATTTCACTACAACATTAAAAATGTAATGTGCTTAAATAAGAGAAGATAATATCACAAAATAATTAAGCTATCATTATGGATTTTTCAATTGATCATATCTTCTATCCAACTGATTTCTCTAAGAACGCCGAGCGGGCATTACCTTTTGCTGCTGAAATTGCCAGGCAAACCGGTGCAAAACTCACAATGTTTCACGCAAATCAAGATACTATGGATTTTGCGCCCAGTTTTGAGGCAGCAAAAGAAGAAAACATTCAAGGCACATCTCACCTTTTTGATCAACTGATATCCAAGCTGAAAGAGGATGACAAGTACAAGAATTTAAATATATCGACCATCCTGCAATCCGGATTACCAACTACAAATCTGCTTGATCAAATAACGGCACAAAAACCTGACCTAATTGTGATGGGAACCAAAGGTGCCACAGGTAATCGCAATGTTTTATTGGGCAGCGTTACCACCAGTATCATCACTAAATCCGAGGTACCGGTACTGGCTATACCAAACGGTAGTTCTCTCGATCAATTCGACAAGATTACTTTTGCTACTGATTTTAAGGAGGGTGATCTTGGGGCCTTATTACAAACTGTTGATTTAGCAAAAATATTTGATTCTGCAATTGACGTGCTTCACGTTGACGAAGAACAAAGCATGGAAAGTGAAATCAAATTCAGAGGATTTCGGGATCTTGTTAAAAGTCAAACCGACTTCAACAAAATCGATTTCTACTCTATCCAAGAATATGATTTCTTTACGGGGGCCACTGATTATTTAGCCGACCATTCCACTTCATTATTAGTGATGGTCAGATATAAGAAAACATTTTGGAAAAAACTGGCAGAAAGAAATCATTCCAAAGAAATGGCTTTTTATTCCAAAATACCCTTAATGGTATTGAGTGGTGATAGAAACATTCAATAGTACTTTTTTACAAAGCCAACAACAGGAAAAAATAGATAAATCTTCCAATCAAATCCTCAAAAGTCAATTTTATCCATAACCTCGGAATTACAAATTAGACGAGGATTTTACTTAAAAGACGGTTAACATTACAATCAAAATAAAGATTGAGAATCATTCATATACCGAGCAAGAGTTTAAAAAAATATAGAACGATTGGAAGATGAAATATCTTAAAAAAGAGATTTGCCGGAAGAGAAATTTGTAGGAAAAATATAAAGAAATAGAAACGTATTATTTTAATTAAATTAAAATTCCTGACAGGTTGCGATATAAATTACTTTCGGCAACCTGTCAGGATACCTTTACAGTATGTTACAGCTCTTGGCTTGTAGGCCGGTATAGTATTTCGTTTACATCCATCTCCTCCGGCTGACTGATGGCAAAAGCAACCGTTCGCGCAAAGGAATCAGCAGGGATGGCATACTCATCATAGAAGTCTTCGATTTGCGGAGCGACATCAGGATCTCCAACACTGGAAGGCAGTTCGGTATCTACGGCACCCGGAGAGATAATAGTTGTTCGTAGATTATAGGGTTTAACCTCCTGGCGTAAGCCTTCTGAAATAGTTCGAACAGCATGTTTTGTTGCTGAATACACTACACTTCCAGGACCTACTTTATGGCCGGCAACAGAAGAAACGTTAATAATGTGTCCGCTCTTTTGCTCCTTCATATAAGGAAGGGCTGCTGCGATTCCATAAAGGACGCCTTTTATATTGACGTCAACCGTCTGATCCCACTCATCAATCCTAAGATTTTCAAGCGGTGTTTGTGGCATTACTCCGGCGTTATTAATCATAACGTCTAAGCGCCCGAATTCCTCTACGGCCTGGTCCACCAGATTTTTTACCTGATCACGTTCGGTGACGTCGGTGGTTGCTGCAATGGCTTTGCCACCATTATTATTTATTTCTTTTGCTAATGATTCTATTCGATTGGTCCGTCGCGCACCGAGCGCTACAGCAGCTCCCTGCTCTGAAAGATGACGAGCGGTAACTTCTCCAAATCCGCTGCTTGCTCCGGTAATGACGACGACTTTTCCTTCAATATTGTTGTTACTCATAATATTAGTTTGATTTTTGATTCTATTTAGAATTTCAAAAAGTACATTTATTAGTTGATGCTATTATATTCTTCATCTGCTACGGAATTCAACCATTCCGTTCCATCTTCATCAATGTTAGAACAATAGCGCATATTTTATTACGCTATTGTAAGGGAATCCCTGCCCGATCATAAAGTAATTAGCAATATTTAGGATTTTTTCATGGCTTAATCCATCAACTACGGTGTGAGCAATAATGCTATCAACAAGAGGTATTTCGAAACGTATCTTTGCTATTTGACGTTCGGCATTACACAATCATTTAAAGGATATTTAACACAACTTGTATTTATGAGCACACAAATGAAGGCATCTTATTTTGAAGAATTTGGAGAACTGGATCACATTAAAACCGGAACGATAAAGCGACCTGAGCCCGGGGAAGGCGAAGTCCTCGTCCGCGTGAAAGCAGCAGGGGTAAATCCTGTAGATGCCGCCGTAGCTCGGGGAATGCTCAATGAGGTTATCCCGGCAGAGTTTCCCGCTATTCCGGGCTGGGACATGGCGGGGGTAGTTAAAGAACGTGGTTATGCCGCCCGTCGATTTGAAAAGGGAGACGAAGTGTATGCTTATGCTCGTCGCCCCACCGTCCAGGACGGAACCTTTGCCGAGTACGTATCTATTCCTGAAAGTTATCTGGCTAAACGACCGCAACAGATTTCGATAGAGGCATCCGGTGGAATTCCTTTGGTAGGATTGACGGCATACCAGTCGCTATTTCAATTTGGGAATCTTAAAGAGGGTGATACGCTACTAATCCTGGGTGGTTCCGGTGGTGTTGGCACGATGGCTATACAGCTGGCTAAAACGATTGGGGCGAAAGTCATTGGCGTTGCGAGTGATAAAAATCAGGATTATATGAAAGAGCTCGGTGCCGATGAAACCATTGATTACAGCGTCAGTAATGTAGGTGAAGCGGTCAAAGAGGTGGCTCCCGATGGCGTAGATTTTATTTTCCACTGTTCGCGCGGTAATTCGTTGGAACAAAGTATTAACACCTTAAAAAGTGGCGGGCAGTTAATATCTATTACCAACAGTGATCCGGAAATACCGGACGATATTGAATTTCAGTACGTATTTGTTGAGCCCAATGCCAAGCAGCTAAAGCACATACAACAGCTGGCTGATGAGGGCAAAATAAAGGTTCCCGTTTCCAAAACCTTCGATTTAGATGAGGTGCCAACAGCAATGCAAGAGATTGAGTCGCTACATACCCGGGGAAAAACCGTTATTACTCCTTAAAAGAACTGAGCAAGGAATTTTGATTACATATAAATTATTACTCATTAAAAGTGTTATAAGTATTATGAAGCACAATTTACTGGAAAATGCGGGACTACTTGTTTCGGAACCATGACCTTCGGCGGTGAAGCATACTGGAAAGCCATCGATCAACAAGACCAAGCCGATAAACTTATCAAAAAAGCAGTTGGCTCGGGAATCCATTTTATTGATACCGCCAATATCTACTCCTTTTGGTCAATCAGAAGCAATTCTGGGGCAATAGCATTAAAATCTGGGTCTTATCGCGAAAAGCTTATTATCGCTACAAAAGTCCGTGGGACTTTGGGGGAGATCCTAACAATCAGCCGGAAGCAAAATACCACAAAATAAAGAAGGACTAACCAGCTATAACTGATTAGTTCTTCTTTTCTTTAAAGCTCCCCGGGTAGGATTCGAACCTACGACCCATCGGTTAACAGCCGATTGCTCTGCCGCTGAGCTACCGAGGAATATATCTCCTTTTGAAAATCTTTCAACCGTTTCAAAGAGAGCACAAATATAATAGATTAAGGTAACTCAAGTCAAGAATTTTTTTGGCTTTTTTCGTACTTAACTTTTTCGAGAATAAGTCCCTGTGCAGCAGCACCGTGACCGTTTTTTTGTTTGCTGGGTTTTTCAATCATATCTACAAAGTTTTCTACTTTTCGCTTTCCTTTCCCTACCTCAATCATTGTACCTACCAGTCTGCGAACCATGTGGCGGACAAAGCGGTTGGCTTCGATATGATAACAGAGCAGATACTCATCTTCAGCAAATGATGAATGCACCACGTTACAAACAGAATCCGGGTTTTCGTTATCCGGCTTTGTGAAACTGTCAAAGTTGTGCGTTCCCTTTATCTTTTGTGCGCAATGATGCATCGCATCCAGATCCAGATCATCGAGCACCATTTCGGAGAAGGATCGCAATAGTGGAGCCGGTCGGCGAATTATTTGATATCGATAGCGACGCGCCGTCGCATCAAATCGGGCATGGAAATCATCAGCCACTTCTTGCATATTCCAAACTGCAATATCGTGTGGTAGTACCCCCAAGAGTGCATACAGCACTTTATCCGGATCAAGCTCGTCGGAATGGTAAAAATGAGCGACTTGCTCCTCGGCATGCACCCCGCTGTCGGTACGCCCCTGCCCGATTACATCCACCGGCTGTGGCAAAATACGCGACAATCCAGATTCAATCTCCTCCTCAACAGTATTACTGTTTGGCTGTTTTTGCCAGCCGCTATACCGAGTACCCTCAAATTCTATCGAAATTTTATATTGCGGCATTAGCTAAAACCCCAGTTTTAGATTGACATCAAATCCTACTAAAAATTTCAAAAATGTTATTTAGAATTCCAGCTATTATCATAAATTTTCTGTGATAGCCGCAATACACGTCAACCATTGATGAAAGGAAACATCCCATATGCCGACGCATAGTTAAGCTTATTTTTGTCGTTCTCTATCCCAATGTCGGAAAATAGAAATGCTAAATCCAGCCATCAGTAAAAACGTACCCAACCACACGACAGATATAAACGGTTTTTCTTCGGCAACGAGTAGCACCCATTGCTCTTCGACCTGGGTATCAATACCCCGTATTTTAAGGTCAATACCGCCGTTTGAGGGATCTACACTCGTAAACTGTATGCTCGCATCATCATAACCGGGTATGGCAATAGGCGGAGCATAGGTCCAGTTTTCTCCCTCTTGCACGTAAATAGAAAACAACGGTCGGAGTGGTACCGACGAATCACTCCCACGCTGTGTTAACTCGAGATTGGCCCGGATAGCTACTATCGTACTGTCTTTCAACTGTTGATTATCCACTTCAACATAGTCGTTAAAAGTAAGATCAAATTCTCCCACTTTTATAGTTTCTCCACGGCCAATGCTTACTTCTTGCACCTGAATGGAATCTTCTTCTGTTGATGCATTGCCCCTTTTCTTTGCTGCAGCTTCTTTAGCCTCTTCATTTCGTCGTTCTACAAATGAACTTCCTGCAACGTATAAATATATATCACTCATTAATCCCGTACGTACATCGGGATCAACCGACCATTGAATATCAGATTGCGAAGACGATGACAACATCGGATATACCTGGGGGTTCAACACAAACTGTTCTCCTTCCCCATCGGCAGGTTCAAATTTAATGCGATACTCCTGTTGTCCCGGACGTTCCTGATTTTTAAGAGTATATCCCTCGTAGGTAACTTTATAACGGTCATCTATAACTTTTGGCTGATTGAGCTTCAGTTCCAGAAAGTCCACCTTCTGCGTCTTCTGAAATCCTTGCTCATCAGTTACCTCTCCTCGTTCAATGGCTGCATTATATTTTTTCACGGATTCGTCTAACAACATTTCGTTATAAGCAGATGAAGCCAATATCCCCAACAGAAGCACTCCAAAACCAATATGACTAAGTGTTCCGCCAATAAGTATCGGTTTTTGACGAACCAAGCGATACATAATCACGGAGTTACCAATTACAGCAAACCATGCCGCCAATAGATAAACCATATAATAGATATTGCGAACATCTCCTATTATGATTGTACCCAATGTTGCAACGCAAGTTACAGCAACCGGCCATAAAAGATCAGCGGCCAGTGATTCTGCATCTTGACGTTTCCAGAATAAATACTGCCCCAACACGGTCATGATAGCGGTAATGATAGCCAGCGGCATCGTCCATTCGTTGTAAAAGCTGACTTCGGGAGGCGTAGGATTTTCCACAAACAGGCGCCCGATAATCGGTGAACTCGTTCCCAGAATAATGACAAGCCCAATCAGAAAAAGCATCATGGCTCCGGCAAACGTCATAAACTCGCGGCTTAAAAATTTGGACTCTTTTTCTTGGGATGGCAATTCTTTATATCGATAGAAAAATAGACCCAACCCAATGATAGTAACAGCCGCCATGAATGCCACGAGCTGATTATATAGTCCAAGATCAACAAAGCTATGCACCGAAGAGTCGGACAGAATTCCCGAACGCGTCAAAAAGGTTTCGTACACAATAGCTACGTAGGCCAAAATCGCAAAAATGATGGAGGCCTTTTGCGAAGTCGAGCTCTTGCGCTGTATAATCATCGTATGAATACCTGCGGTACCCAACAGCCACGGTACAAACGAAGCATTTTCAACAGGATCCCAAGCCCAGTATCCGCCGAATGAAAGCGTGACATATGCCCAATATCCGCCCAAGAAAATAGCTGTTAACAGTGCTACATTGGCACCCAGTGTCCACGGCAGTGCGGGATCTACCCATTCATTGTATTTACGCTTCCACAAGGCAGCCATCGCAAAACAGTACGGCACCGTCATCATCGCAAATCCCACAAATAAGATGGGGGGATGAATCATCATCCAGGGACTTTTGAGCAGATCGTTCAACCCTTTACCGTCCTTCGGTACAAAATCGGGATTGGATTGCAAGAACGGAGCGTTGGGCATAGCCTCGGCCAACGAACGAAATGGGGAGGCGCCCAGCTGGAAATCGCCAACAGAAATACCAGATACCATCGACAGTAAGAAAATCTGTGTGAGGGTCAGGAAAAAGAGCACCGGCCCGCGATAAGGCTCACGAGTCCATTTCATCAGGCCCAGCCCTATCAGGATGGAGAACAAAATCCAGAGCATAAAACTACCTTCCTGACCACCCCAAAAGGCAGATATCAGGTATTTGAGCTGCAGGTCACTGCTGGTATAATTATAGACGTAATAAAAATTGAACTGGTGGGTAAGAATAACATAGAGCAGTAATCCCGATGCAATCAACAGGAAGAATCCCTGTAAGCCGAATAGCCAATTCGATATTTTAAAGTGCTTATAAGTATCGTTCTGGGCGTATATAAAATATCCAATAGCCGCCAGTATCGCACTCACAAATGCGGCGTTGATAAAAAGGTCTCCTAAAAATCCAATCATGAAATGTTAACTATTTTGAGGCCGTTGCTCTTTCAAATTCAGCTCCATCGGTATTGTTATATTTCGAGGGACATTTCATCAACATATCGTTGGCATAAAAAACACCGTTTTGCATCTCACCGATTACAACCAGCTGATCGGCCTCTTCGAAATTATTGGGTTTAGGCTTGGGATACACCACCCGATGAACATTGCCGGCCTTATCTTCCATATAAAAAGAGAACTGCTTGGTCTCCATAGAAAACCCATACTCTTGAGAGTCATCCCACTTGCCTACCACGTGGGCCCCTTCCATTCCGGCAGCCTGTTCAAAATTTACGTACGTGCTAATGCTGTTTCCAAAATTGTACATTAGCAGTGATGTAAATCCGACTATAGCAATTATTCCAATGATCAGTTTAGGTTTCATGAAGTTCCTTCTACGTTTGATTTTTCAATTTCTTCTTCCAGTTTACTCACTTTTTTATCTACCCTGATAATAAAAAACAGAAGCACAAACCAAATAATAAGACTAACGCCCAATACAATAAAAATAAGGTCGTACGAGGCCACCGTTTGAATTAACGGACTTGCCTCATCCAATCCGGAAGTACCATCCCACTTTTGGGAGTAACTCTCTGTCAATGTATCAACGGCAGCAACAGTATCTTCTTGTGCCTGAGTTGGTAAAAAATTCATGTTCGTTGTTGATCAGTTAAATACTTTACAGTTTTGTAGCGATTCAGAATATTGTTCAGCCAAACGGCCAACCCAATAAAACCAATTACCGCAGGATAGAAAATATATCGCAGCTCAGGGGCCGTAATCTCACTGAAAGCAGGATTCCCATCTGCGCCCGGATGCAGACTTGGCAACTGGCGCGGAATGATATACAGCAAAAATGGGATGGTAGTGGCAGCAAATACGTTAAATACCGCCGCGATCTTAGCTCTTTTTTCGGGATTGTCGAAAGCGGTGCGCAGCACAAAGTAAGCTACATAAATCATCATTCCCAATGCCGAAAGGTTCATCCGCGGTTCAGCAAATGTCCACCATGTTCCCCATGTAAAACGCGCCCAAATGGATCCGGTTAGCAATCCACAAATACCAAAAATGAGTCCTACCTGCGTTGCGGTTTCCGCTTTGTGATCAAACTTCATGATCGGGTTGTTCAAATACCGAATACTGTAATAGAGTCCCGCTGCAAAGCAGACCGACATGGTAAGCCACATGGGCACATGCAAAAACAGGTTGCGCGCCGATTCTTTAAGAATAGGGATGTCCGGAATGGGGATCAGAAAACCGACACTGATAACAACGGTCATCCAGACAGCGACAATATATTTCCAGGGTTTTAGTCTCATGAATAAAAAAAACTTGCCTCAATACGAGACGGATGATTATGAAAGCCTGATAATATACGAAATCTGTTTTGGAAAAATTAGTCTTTTCACCTTAGTCTTTCCAGAATTTTAACTAAGTTTACAACAGATCAATAAACTGGTATTAAGCTCAACTATTATGGCCGATCAAACTTCAGATAAAACCATCACACTGCAGCCCAGCTGGAAAAACCATTTACTCGGATATACCCTTTCGGTATTATTTATCCCCCTTTTTGGAGTTGGCCTACTGGGACTCTACTGGATTTACAAGAGACAAAAAAAATACAGCTATACTTTTAGCGACACGCAGATTTCGTCGCGCGATGACAAATACCAGCGTAATATTGATCTGATAAATATCGAAAGTGTTTCTGTACAACAGAGCTGGCTACAAAAGAAAGCTTCCATTGGAGATATTAAGCTTGAAACTACGGCTACCTCAATGACCCTTCGCGGCATAGCTGATCCGTTCGTTTTAAAGGATATGCTTGAAAAAGCAATATCTATCCAAAAGGAGCGCCAAAAGAAGAAAGAAAGTACGAAGCCGGAACAGCCTGATCGCGATCCTGGGACAATGGAACGTATGGATTACCTGACGGGACTGTGGCAACAGGGACTCGTGTCAGATAAGGATTTCAAAAAAGAGAAAAAACATTTTGAGTAGAAATTAAACTACATAAGGCCATAGTTTCATTCGTAAAATATTTGAAACCCAAGAATATATGTTCTTCCAATCTCCCTAAATTCCTATTCGCCAAGAGGGATTTCATTTATTTACTCTAAAAGCATTATAAAAGTTCCTCCTTCCCTGCCCCGAGCCATTCGGCGGGAAAAGGAGGACAGGAGGAATAACATTAATATCATGCAGGATAACCATTGCTTATAGTTGACTTGTACTGGTAACCTCATCTCTACCATAACCTATTCGTTACTCTCATTCCTATACTTTGCATTTTAATCCGGGTAGACACCTTCTTTTTACTTTCTTTTACGGCCTCACATTTAGCATTAGTAGTTTCTTTTTATAAATATTGATCGAAAATAAAATACAGGTACAAATAAAGCTATGTTCACACATCTATCTCGAACGCTGTTACTATTTCTATTCATCCTATCTTTTGCAACTGGAGCTTTTGCCCAACAAGCCAACTTTGAGGCAGCCGAGCAATTCACCGAAGATCGTATGGAAAAAATGACCGGTGATACCCAAGTAAATCCCCAGTGGATTGAGGATCAGGATCGCTTTTGGTATAGCTACGAAAATCCATCCGGTACACACTGGTATTTTGTAGATGCCGAAGAAGGAGAAAAACGTTCCCTTTTTGATCGTAAAAAAATGGCCGCACAACTGTCAGAAAACTTTAGCAAGACGTTCAATCACAAAAAACTGGAGCTCAACGAATTTGAATATAACGTGAAAAATGGCTTATTCACCTTTCACGTCGACAGCATTAACTTTAAATACAAGCTCGAAAATAACGAACTTATCAAGGGCGATTCGCTTAAAGAGGAATCCAATAAACGCTGGGCAACCTACTCTCCCGACAGCAGCTGGATTGCCTATGCAAAAAATCACGACCTCTATTTATTGAAAGCTGATGACCCCGACAGCACCGAATATCAGCTTACTGATGACGGCGAACGGTGGTACAGTTTTCAGGCCGAAGCCGGTGATACTACCAGTAACAAGAAATTACGATCGGTGGCTGAATGGTTCGAAGATTCCAATAAGCTTTACGCCAAACGTACTGACCAAAGAGATGTTGAGGAACTTTGGGTTATTAACTCTCTAAAAGAACGTCCGGAGCTCGAAACCTATAAATATCCCATGCCCGGTGAAGAAAACGTACCTCAAGACGAAATATGGACATTTAAAGCAGATACGCTCAGTAAAACCAATGGAGTTAAACTTAATACTGATCGAAAGGATTGGAAAGACGAAGCCATTGGCGGTGCTTTTTTTAACAACGGAGGTATCTACACCGGAACAGGCTCTGACTATTTATATATGTTGCGTCGAAATCGCGAATGGAATAAGATCGACGTTTTAAAATCAAATACTAATACCGGCGAAACTGAAGTCCTCTTTAGCGAAGAAAGTAATCCCTATTTTAATGTAATGCTGGCTAACCTGGCCATTATTAATGAGGGCGAAGAATACATATGGTGGTCGGAACGTACCGGTTGGGGACAGTTTTATCGCTATGATAAAAATGGGAATCTCAAAAACAAGATTACCGACGGATATTTTGTTGCCGGTGATATTGCAAAAATCGATACTACCGAGCAGACCCTCTATTTCGAAGGCTACGGCCGTGAAGCCGATATGAATCCTTACTATTCACAGCTTTACAAAGTCAATTTTGATGGCTCTGACATGGAGCGACTCACGCCCGAAAATGCAACCCATGAAATTAGTTCCTCTGACAACGGCAATTACTTTGTCGATAATTATTCACGCGTTGATCTGCCAACACAATCTGTTGTTCGAAATGGAGATGGAGACATCATAACTCAACTTGAACAAACGGATGTAAGCAGGCTGCGTGAAGCCGGATGGCAAGCTCCGGAAAAATTTAAAGTTAAAGCAGGCGATGATGCTACCGATATTTACGGCGTCATGTGGAAACCATTCGACTTCGACTCCACCAAAAGCTATCCAATCATCACCTATGTTTATCCCGGTCCCCAAGTCGAACCCTTTCCTATTGGCTTTAGCCACGTCGATGAAACGGCCCTGGCGCAGCTTGGGTTTGTGGTCGTAGCTATGGGACAACGCGGCGGAAGCCCTATCCGAAGTAAGTATTACCATAATTATGGATACGGTGATTTACGTGATTATCCACTCAAGGACAACAAATATGGATTAGAGCAACTGGCGGCCCGTCACTCTTTTATCGACTTAGACAAAGTAGGCATATACGGACATTCCGGCGGTGGCTTTATGAGTACAGCGGCACTGTTTACGTATCCTGATTTTTATGACGTCGCCGTATCTTCGGCCGGGAATCATGATAACAATATCTATAATATATGGTGGAGCGAAATCCATCACGGCGTTAAGGGTGTGGAAAAAGAAGTAGAGGCCGACAGCACCTCATCCGATTCAGTTAAAACGGAAACTGACTTCCAGTCGGAAATTGAAACAAATATTGATCTTGCACAAAATCTTGAAGGACATCTTTTGTTGGTCCACGGTACCATCGACAACAATGTGCACCCGGCTAATACCATCCGATTGGCCAATGCATTAATTAAAAATGGCAAAAAGTTCGACTTTATGATGCTGCCCGGTCAGCGACATGGTTTTAGGGATTACTCCCCCTATTTCGAACGCCTCCGCTGGCGCTATTTCGCCGAACATCTGTTAGGTGTTTATCGCCCCAATAAAATTGATTACAATATTCCCGAAGATTAAAAGAGTCCCCCAATCTTTCTACAAACCCCTCCAAGATGCGTGAAATCTTGGAGGGGTTTATTATTATATATCCTAATTCGTGTAGATATTTCGTTCGTTACTATTTATCTCTTCTCCAATGTATGGTCTACTTATGTCAGATAATACCAACGACTTTCTGGAGAATACGTTTCTAACGGAATGTTTTGGATGCTCTTTAAATTTTAGTTAGCGTATCAATAAGCTGAAACAAACTATTTATTAAAATAAAATTAGGGTAACTCATGCATAAATTAGCTCATATTGGAATTATTTTAGGGATAAGTTTAGCGCTGATGTCCTGTACCGCAGAGCCCAACACTTCGGGCAGTCAGCCTGAACTTGCTTTTGATGATAATAACGGGGGGTTGGAGCTGCCCGACGGCTTCCAGGCCGTTGTTGTCGCTGAAGATGTTGGACCAGCTCGTCATATTACCGTTCGTGATAACGGTGATATTTACGTGGCGCTGAGTAAAAAACAACAAGAAGGTGGCATCGCGGCTCTGCGTGATACCAGCGGAGATGGGATAGCCGATCAAACTGAATATTTCGGGGAATATACAGGTACCGGCGTAGATATTCGCGACGGCTATCTCTATCGAAGCTCTGATCTGGAAGTTTTCAGATATCCCCTTCCCAATGAAGGGCTCGTTCCCGATGAAAAACCCGAAACCATTGTAACAAGCCTGCCAGAGCAGAATCAACACGCCGCCAAGTCATTTACATTTGACCAAGCGGGGAATATTTATGTAAACATCGGAGGCCCTTCTAATGCCTGTCAAGAAGAAATGCGAACCCCCGGATCACCAGGACAGGATCCCTGTCCACAGCTGGAACGGCATGGAGGAATCTGGCAATTTTCAGCAGATGAATCCGGCCAGAATCAACGACAAGATGGTCATCGTTATGCAACAGGTATCCGCAATGCTGTGGCACTCGACTGGAATAACTCAGTGGAGAAACTCTATGCTGTTCAACACGGACGTGACCAACTAAATGCACTTTGGCCAGATCTTTTTGATGAAGAAGAAAACGCCCAACTTCCTGCTGAAGAGTTCTTTGCTATCGAAGATGGTGATAATTTCGGATGGCCTTATTCCTATTATGATCATTTTCAGGAAAAACGGGTTTTAGCTCCGGAATACGGCGGCGACGGTGAAGAAACAGGGCGAGCCGAAGATTTTGAAGAACCGATTTACGCTTTTTCTGCTCACTGGGCCCCTAACGACTTACTCTTCTATAACGGAGACCAATTTCCGGAAAAATACCGCAGCGGGGCTTTTATTGCCTTTCACGGGTCTTGGAATAGAGCTCCCAAAATGCAGGAAGGATACAGAGTTTCTTTTCTTCCTTTTGATGGAGAAAAACCAGCCGGTGAGCATGAGACATTTGCCAGTGGCTTTGCAGGAACCCAAGAAATAGAATCCCCAAATGATGCCGATCACCGACCAATGGGATTAGCAATAGGACCGGACGGATCCCTTTATATTTCTGATTCGGTCGAAGGAAAAGTATGGCGCATCGTCTATACCGGGAACTAATATTTACTTATTAATTTAATCAATTATCAAACCCTCAGGTTCTGCAAAATCCTGAGGGTTTGTTTTTTTAAACACTTACACTTGTAAGAATTGCAAGCAGAGGATAAAGAAATTCAAACCTAACATCTGCAGCTCATAATTTATAACTAAACTGTACACCTCTCTCCCTTCGAGGGGAAAACAATAGCCTGCCAGCTTCACGGTTTTAGTTAAGATCTTAGGTTCTGTACAAAGTAAAGGGGACGATGATGCTATCCGGGCAGCGACATCGTTTGGAGAATTATTCCACCAATTTCGAATGGCTTCCCTGGTGCTATTTTGCCGACCATTAGTTAGGCGATTACAGACCGGGTAAAACCAGTTACAACATCCCCGAAGATAATAGCAATTGATGGGGTGAGTAGGTAGAATTAATAATAAATGCTCGGCACCTCAGGAGTGCCGAGCATTTTATATTCTTCAAGAAAAAGTCACTTGGCGTCCAGTCGCACAATTTTTGCTCCGCCCGCTCCAGCAGCTACAACCAGTATTTTTGAACGGTAGCTTACATGATTGACGGATTCCAGATCATCAAATGTAAGCTTTCCAAGCACAGTGATATTAAGCTGCTCTCCGGGATTATAACGATCAATGTTTTGATCTGCTTCTGCCACGTAAACACCTGCCTCCCCATTTGAAATAAAAATCTTATCCTCATCCACAGAAACGGCATTGGTCATCACTCGCTGATCACTTATTCCCAGCTCGGACGGATCCGGGCGCGGTATTTCAGCAACAATTTCTCCGGTAGTAAGATCCATCACTTTCATCCCTTCCACCCCGGCGGCAATAAAGGCAAGGTGCTCAATGACCTCTACTGTATTTTTTGCCTCGGGCGTACTGGCTCCCACAAATGGATAGCGGTTTTGAATGTCATACGTATTTGGATTCATTACTACAATTTCGCCTTTTCCGTCATCGTTGGAATCTCCCAGTAGAACAACCAGATAATCACCGTTAACATCAACCCAGCGAGCATCGCGCAGTTCCGTGTAATTAAGTTCTTCGCTTAAATCTTGGCTATAAACCGAAAGTCCGCCATCGGTACCGCTGGTAGCAAAAATCCGATTGTCATATTCTTTTACAGCGTTGGCCGCAAAACTCGGTAACGAAACAGAAAGGTCATCAATAGCTTCAATATCAAACCCACTAAACGCAAATCCCTGGAGCGCAGACCGATCACTGCTGTTTGACAATTCTGGGTTTTCAGTTGCCAGTGCTCCCCATACCCTGTTGTCACCAGCAAACACGGCATTTACATCGGAATCGAAAAACTCTACGCTCGAGCGAATACGCATAGATTTCGCATTTCCGGAAGTAACCTGTAGTACATCAATACTACCCTGGTACGATGAGCCCTGTTTATTATAGCTGACGGTAGCACGAGAGCTATTACCATTAATACTAACCATCGTTGCCTGAATGCCATCCGTTCCAACAGAAGGAGCACTCAGTTCAGCGGTAAGCGTTAAAGAAAATTTGGCCTTTTTCTGTTTATATCTGCTTTTGTAGCCACTCCCATCCGTTGAATCAATATTTATAGTTGAATTCTTTTCAGTATAGCGCTTTTCAAGTTCGGAGTCATCATTAATAACTTCATAGGGAGCGCTGCTATCGTTTGATTCAGAACAAGCTGTAAATACCAGTACAACAGAAACTAATGAAAACCAAAGAAATAGATTTCTTTTAAAAACATCCATAGTAAATATGATATTTGTTTTGCAAATGGGAACTTCCCGAAGAGGTGAATATTAATTTTTTTTAATATATACAAAAACGGACCATTCTCCCATTATACCTGCGATAAATAAAACCTGACATATTGATTCCGAAGTGCTTCCGTAAATTGAAAAAGTATATGTTTTAATTTCTCAGTTCTTTTTTTCTCTCCTGATACAGCTGTTCTTGCTCTGATATCGTAAAGTGCCAAACAATTCCCGTTACGAAAAGCCCCAACGCAAATACTACCATCGCCTGTTGAATAGTCAGCAAATCATTTTCTAAAATCCATGAGGCTACCATTACCGAGGCCGATTGCCCAAGTGTAAAAAGCAACCATTCGGTACTAAAAATCCGACCGCGAAAAGTATCAGGCGTGCGACGCTGCAACAACACTGTACTCATCACCCAGTTGGCTCCGGAGGCTGCGTGTGCTATAAAGACAAAGAGCAACATTATACCTAAGCTGGTCGTCAACCCAACAACTGAATACATCAGGCCCGCAAAGATCATACAAAATCCCATCGCCCGTACCCAGTCACTTTCCTGATTAAAAATACGTCGCCCGATGACAGGACCAATACCGGTTCCCATACCCCGGGCTGAATAAAGCAGTCCGAGTCCGACACTGCCCATCATCAGTACATCCTCAGAAACCAAAATAAGCATATAAGTCAGCGCACCCAGAAACATAGTAAAACATCCTTTAGCCAGCGTGGGACGCAATACTTTATGCGTGCGAAACAGGTACTGAAAGCCTTCTCTTATTCCCGTCAGTGGATTCCGGGTTCGCTTGCGCTCGGCTGCATCCATTTTCTTTTGCGGAATTACAGCGCGATAGATAAACCATGCAGATAACACATAGCTGATTGCATTTATGATAAACACCAAGTCCGTGCCCAGTCCGGCTGTTGCCAGTCCCCCAATACCCATGCCGATGGTAAAAATAATGCTCCAGCTTGCAGCTGATAACACATTTGCATCCACCAGCTCTTTTTCTGTGGTGACATTGGGAATAGATGAGGTTTTGGCAGGTTCAAAAATAGCCGATAGCATCATTTGCAATGCAGTAAGTACATAGGCTAACCACAAGGTCTCGTATGATACTACGAGCAACAGTCCCAAAACAATAACTCCCCGCAGCATATCGCAAAGAATCATTAAATGACGCCGGTCAAAACGATCCGTAATGTATCCGGCAAAGGGTGAAAAGGTGGCCAGGCTCATCATCTTGACAACGATAATCAATCCCAACAAAAATTCGGAGTCGGAATACTTGGTGATAAGCGCATATACAGCCAGTATGCCAAACCAATCTCCAAAATTGGATATAATCTGGCTAAGCCACAACCGGCGATAGTCTTGGTTGTTGGATACTAAATCTATATAAGGACGTATCTTATCGAGCAAAATTGTAAGACAAATTAATTATCCACAAAGAACTGTGGTCTATGGTAATTAAAGCTCATTTCAAGTGAGCTTCCGAAAGCTATTTTTAGCCTGATTATTTATCTTCAGGCGATACGAACGCCAGACTTTTAACATGAAAATTATCTTATCCAGCAAACCCTTAGTTATCTGTTATTAGTTTTATATGGCATAAACTAATAATCACTTCACTCCCGTACTGCCAAAGCCGCCGTCGCCGCGCTCGGTTTCTGAAAGGATTTCAACTTCATCTACTTCCGCCTGAATAACAGGCGCAATGACCATTTGGGCGATGCGGTCTCCGTGATTAATGGTAAATTTCTCATCTCCCAGATTTATCGTCAGCATTTTAAGCTCACCACGATAATCCGCATCAATAGTTCCGGGCGTATTCAACATGGTGATACCATTACGGTAAGCTAATCCACTCCGGGGACGCATTTGCGCCTCATATCCCTGCGGCATGGCCATTTTTAAGCCCGATGGAATAAGCTGCCGTTCGCCGGGCTGCAGAGTAATCGGTTTTTCAAGAGCTGCACGAATATCCATTCCCGCCGCAAATTCTGATTCGTACGAAGGAAGCGGTAAATCTTCTGCATGAGGTAATTTCTTAAACTGTATCTGCATTGGTTATCTGCGTTCTTTTTTATAATCAATAAGTTGCACTTTAACATTACCCAGCCAAACCTTGGCATGAGCTTCGGCAGGCACCCGCAAATCGTCAGCGATATACCATGCCTTATATTTTCCGCGAAATCCGAACGGCCCGTCAATATTGGCATCCCCTTCACTAAAGTAGGTCTTTACCGGATCCTCAAAAGCATCGTAATCACGCATCTCAATCTTGGTACTGTTCGTCGCGTTGATATATCCCTTTTCACGCTCTAAATATACCGGCAGACGATAATCCTTATTAGTGCCTGCAAACAACCGGGAATAATAGAAGATAAGCTGACCCGAACTTGAAGGCTCAGTCAATGCCAGCGTGTCAACGGGAGTCATATTCTCCGAGACGTACACCTTCTCGTTTTCGTAATCAAACTCATATACCTCTGCCTCAAACTCATTCTCATCCAGATTATCCCGCCAATAAAGTGTTGTATAAGGCGTACTGTCGGTCTCTACCATAAAAGTGTTATAGTGATTTTCTTCTTCCCCGACAAAAGGGATCCCCGAATTTGATGTTATAACTGTGCGCAGCCACCATATTTTCTCTCCCTGATAAGTAGTATCCTTAATGATTGTTGTTTTTACTTCCCCGAGCTTAAAAAAGCCAAACTTTACTTTGTAGGTAAACACCTCCTTCCACTCCAACAATTCTTCCATAGCGGGCGGCCTGTCGGGGTGATCGTAAGTTAACAGTGAATCCTGTGCCTGTATCGCCGATGGAAATACCATGCCTGCAAACATACAGATGACAAAAAATCCAGTAATTCCCAACTGCTTCATTAGCCTCAAAATAAAGTCTTAATTTTGTTTTAAATAAGCGTCCAAAGTTCCCTATTATATAGGTGAAATTGAAATATTATTAAAAGTATCTTACAGGAATTTCGTTCATGTTTTCCAATAGATTTTTTCCATATCTGACTGTTTTGTTTTTAGCGGGATTCCTGTTTGTTGCAGGATGCTCAAAAAGTGACGATCAGCGGGAATTTGAGAACCAATCATTATCTGCTCCAAACGATTATACGGTAACTCCAACGGAAGGAGAAATCACAGATAATGATCCCGATGACTGGCGCATTAGTCCTATGTACCGAGGATTCATTAATATCGGTACGGGAATATCAAGTTTTGAACCTCCCTATCCGAATCCCATGGGTTTTAATCAGGAACTAACAATCAATATTTACCTCAGTAAAATTGATAATCTTGACCGTATAAAAGTCTACTCCTTTGAACATCCTTCAGATGCCGGAAAAACTCTATTAGCAGTTCGTGATGATATCACATCACCATCTCTCGTAACACCAATCCGATTAAACGGAGAAGAAATATCCGGAAAATCGGGCGGAAGTCAAGCCAACGGGTTATACCGTATTCGCATCCTCGATGGGAATTTAAATGTGATTACTTACGGCGATATAAAAATTGGTGCAGAGTAAGTTGTTAAAAAGCGATCTCCCTCCTATTTTCAAGCTCTCTCAAAAACAGAAACACTATGGGCAAGCATAAAATAACCAAAACCGAAAAAAGAGTTCTCGAACGACTCATCTTCCCGGAAAAATTCCAAGATATTTTGGAAGAAACGGGATTATTGCAGGGGGAGCTGCGCGACGACCTGATCAACCTGTTAAGTTTTGGTTTTGTGGAAGCCTATGAACGTAGCGGCAATAAAATTGCCCTCACCAGTTTTTATGATACTGATAACCTGCAGGATTTTACTTTTCAAGCTACAAGCAAGGGCCTTACAGAAATTAAATCGAACTGATTATGAAATTTGAAGCCATATTAGACGATAACATAACCGAGCTGGAAATTATAGAGGATGCCAACGAGGTTATCTTTGATGACGACGAACAGTCCTACGAGTTTCACCGTCAGGACAACGGGCGTTACCTGCTCCGGATGGGAACAAAACTCTATAAAATCGATAATGTATCGTACGATAAGCATAACGTTACTTTTACCCTGAATGGCAACTGGCACACGGTGGATGTTCGCAATGAGCAGGATCTGTTACTGGATCGCATGGGTTTCAAAACGGCCGGCGAAATTGGCGAAGGCGAACTAAATGCCCCCATGCCCGGTAAAATCCTGGAAGTACTCGTCGACGAAGGTGACGAAGTAGAACTCGGCGATCCTGTTGCTATTCTTGAAGCCATGAAAATGGAAAACGAACTCAAAGCTCCCATCAAAGGGGTAATATCATCTATCGCTGTTGAACAGGGAGACTCACTCGAAAAAGACGCTCTAATCTTAGAAATCGAAGCAAGTGGATAAATTTGTAATTGAAGGACCTACCCCTCTCCAAGGCACTATTCCAATCAGCGGATCAAAAAATGCGGCCCTCCCCCTTATGGCAGCGGCCATTTTAGGTGATTCGCCGACAACTATTACCAACATCCCCAAACTGCGCGACATCTATACTTTTAACAATGTTATTCGCGTAACGGGCTGCCGCGTAGATTTTGATGAGGATCAAGGGATTCTCACCATCGACCCTAAAAACTTAAATCATTACGAAGCCCCCTACGATCTCGTTCGAAAGATGCGGGCTTCATTCTATATGCTTGGCGCCCTGCTCGGTAAATACGGGGAAGCCAAAGTATCACTGCCCGGTGGCTGCGCGTGGGGACCGCGTCCCGTTGACCTGCACCTTGATGGCATGCGCAAAATGGGGGCTAATATACAACTCGACGAGGGATATGTAATCGCCAACGCTCCCGAAGAATTGGAAGGGGGTACATTTACCCTGGAGCCCAGCAGTGTTGGAGCGACTGTAAATTTAGTGCTGGCAGCAGTGCTTCGTGCTAAAGAATTTACGATAAAAAATGCTGCCAAGGAACCCGATGTAGTTCTGCTTTGCGAAAAGCTGGCAGAAATGGGCGCAGATATTGAGGGAATTGGCACACGTACCCTAACGATCCGAAAAGTCGACAGCCTGCAGGGTATTACCGCCCGCAATGCTTCTGACAGAATTGAGACCGGTACTTTTATGATCGCCGCAGCTATGCACCCGCAATCCAATGTAACATTGACGAATGTGGATGTAGACGATCTTGGTCATTTTCCAGAGACGTTTAATAAAATTGGTGCTGAGATGAGTATTAATGCCGATTCCATTCATATTAAAGCGCCTGAACAGCTTAATCCAACATCTATCAAAACGAAAGTATATCCAGGCTTCCCTACCGACTTACAAGCACAATGGGCCACGATGATGACGCAGGCAAAGGGTGAATCAAAAGTGACGGATACCATTTACGATGATCGGTTTAGCTATGTGCCCGAACTGGTACGACTGGGGGCAGATATTGATGTCAATGGAAACACGGCACATATCAGCGGAAAAACGAAGCTTAAAGGGGCCTCGGTGATGAGTACGGATCTGCGTGCCAGCGTAAGTTTGGTTTTGGCTGGAATGGTCGCCGAAGGAGAAACCGATGTGCTACGTATATACCACCTTGATCGCGGTTATGAGGATCTGGAGGAGAAGCTTACCAATGTTGGTGCTAAGATCACGCGTACCCAGCAGAAAGAATAATTATTAGTTACGTAGCGAAATATCTACGTAACCAGATACACTATCCTTCACTTTCACTCCAAGTAATCCATCGGATCAACAAATTCGATGCGTGGCGAATCTTTGAGCAGTGGACGTATAAAGGGCGAATGTCCGGCACCAAACATCATAAAAATGCGGTCGCCCGGTTCGGCAATTTTCATCAGGTTAGCAAAAATGCGCAAGTTTCTCCGATGATAATCGGCCGTTACATCGGCCCCGACGAAAGAGCTGTCATTTGCCAATGATAGGGACCGCACATAAGGTTCGTGATACTTCTTTACACTTTGCTCGGTATTCATGTATTGATAGAGCTCAAGCAAGGTTCCGTTTTGTAACAAACTGTCTTTCATCATTATATGGTGACTACTTTTGTACTCTTCAAAATATTCTAAGAATTCGGGCTGATATTTTTGGGCGAACTCCATCATTTTACCCATTTTCATAGGTATATAATGATCAATTGCATAAACATGATCATGGTCCAGTCGATCTGCCAACTTGAATCCAATCTGGTACTGTTCGCTGCGCCTGGATACAAAATCCCCCGTTGAAAACGTATCAAGTTTGCCAGCACGGAACTTTTGGTACAAGGAATCAAAACCAGACTGATGCTTCCTTTGAACTTCCAAGGCAACTTTATTGGGATTAAACTCAGCCAAGACATCCCGAATACTCTCCAACTCTTTTTGCTTTTGATCTGTAAGTACGTCAGGGACGTCCATATTTATCGCATCCCTGCCAGGATTATCGAGGTGAGTAGTTCCCAAAAACATCACTTTGATTGGTTCCCGATCTTGCGCCTGCATCGGCAATACAGAGATAGTGAGCAATGATATTAAAATAACTAATAACTTAGATCTATTAAGCAAAGTCAGAAATTTCAGCGTTGAAATCATTCTGTAGAGTTTTTCTTTTTTAAAAAAGTGTGTTATCCGTACGAATGAAAAACAAAAATGTTAAGAATATTCTATTTGTAGCCATCTGATTCTCCTTTTCATACCTCATGATTAAGGGCGCTTCGCGAACTCTACTACAAAATTTACCGTTTACATAATAGCAAAACTACTTGTATATTAGTGTGATACTTTGTACCAAGTATTCAGAGATTTAAAAAAGTTTAGGTTTACCTTTTGCAGCATATTATTTATTCACAAGCACTATTTAAGGTTTTATTCACTTTTCGAAAGCATTTGAACATCTTTTTGAAGAATGTGGCGAAGTTTATGAACTCGCTGATTTCTTGTGATCACTTTCTGCAAGATATATCCTCCTCTGAATACGACCAAATTACACAACCAAATTTTTCTCCTAACAGGAATTTTAATTTAGCGGTTGCTGAAATCCCGCTAAGACGAACGAACTGTAAGACTGTTATTATTATGAAAGTTTTTGATTTACTGATCAGGATTATACGTCCGGAGGCCAGCAACTGCGTGAAAGAAGAATATTTCAATGAAAAATCAAATCATTATTCACGCTTCGGGAAAGCAGACCCGGATAGCTCTGCTGGAAAACGGCGAACTTGCCCAACTTTTTATAGAATCTGATGAAAACCAGCGTACGGTAGGTAATATCTACCTGGCGAAGGTCCACAAGGTGATGAGCGGTATCCGTGCAGCTTTTATTGACATGGGTACTCCGAAGGACGCTTTTTTGCACTTTTCTGACGCCGGCGACCATCTGAAAGAATATGTTCAGATGCTCAACGGACGCGACGCCATTCATAAGAATGTGCGCAAAGAGCTTAAAAAGACGGACTTCAATCAAATATCCAATTACGAAAAACAGAACTGGGCGGGCAAAATTTTAAATCCCGGTCAAAAACTGTTGGTTCAAATTGTTAAAGAACCAATTGGTTCCAAAGGTCCCCGTATCTCTACAGATATCACCGTAGCGGGACGTTTTCTCGTGCTCATTCCCATGGGTGATTATGTAGCCGTATCCCGCAAAATAAATAACTACAAAGAACGTCGCCGCCTTAAGAGTATCGTAAGCTCAATGGTTCCCGATGGATTTGGTGTTATCATTCGAACGGTTGCCAAGGGACAAGATGAGCAATCTATTGAAGATGATATGCGCGATGTGCTCAAGAAATGGGAACGCATTCTGGAGCGACTTGAAACGGCTGAGCCCCCTGAGCTTCTTTACAAAGATCTTGATATGACCGAAAGTTTGGTCCGTGACCTTTTCGCCAAGCAGTATGACCGCGTGCTCGTTGACGATCCGGACATGCACAAAAAGATCAAGTCGTATGTAAGCCAGGTTGCTCCCCAGATGCTTCCCAATGTAGAACTATATAATGGGCGTGAACACATCTTCGATTTCATGAAAATTGCCAAAGATGTGGATTCCATCTTTAGTCCGCGTGTACGCATGCCATCCGGCGGTTATCTGATATTTGAACAGACCGAAGCAATGTATGTTGTAGATGTGAACTCTGGTCCCTACGCCGCTAAGGAGAAGCAGGAAGATAACTCGCTAAAAACGAACCTTGAAGCAGCTCGCGAAGTAGCAAAACAGCTTCGTCTGCGTGATATTGGTGGAATTATTGTTGTTGACTTTATTGATCTGCGCAATGATAAAAATCGCAAAAAGATTTACGACGAGCTTAAGAAAGAATTCAAGAAGGATCCCGCCAAGACCAATGTAATTGGTATGAGCGATTTCGGACTGGTACAAATTACGCGTCAGCGTATCCGGCCAAGTGTAGTTAATTCAGTATCTAAAGTATGCCCTACTTGTGGTGGATCAGGCAGCGTAGTTACCAAGAATACCATTATTGCTGATCTGGATGCATGGTTAAGTAAGTTCCGTACTACGACTGATTATCGCGCCGTTGATATTTATATCAATCCGTATCTCAAAGCGTACCTTGAAAAAGGATTGCTTAGCATTCGTCGAAAATGGATGTTCCGCTACTGGCTGAAAATTACGCTCGTTGGCGATGATTCTATTTCTCTAAATGAATATAAAGCTACCATCGCGGGATCCGACATCGATATTACAGATGTAGTTATGCAGGAGAACAACATCGATGAGCTTATTGCAAACGAAACAAATGATTTGGATGATCTGGATGACCGTCCGGGTAGAGGCGACTTGGATTATTACAAAAAAGAAAGTGGATCTAATTCGGGAGGACGTCGAAAACGAGATAAACGAAAGCCGCGTCCATCCCGTTCTGGAGATAGTTCAAAGTCGAAGTACTACAAATCTGATTCCTAACTGATGAATACTAAAGAGAATTGAAACAGAACAGAATTTAATGAGTTTACCTGAAATAAAAGCAACAACTGTATTAGGCATTATTCACAACGGAGAAGCTGCCCTGGGCGGCGACGGACAGGCAACCATGGAAAATACAGTGATGAAAGCTACCGTTAACAAAGTGCGACACCTCTATGAAGGAAAAATTGCTGCAGGCTTCGCCGGTTCTACAGCTGATGCCTTTACTCTTTTTGAGAAATATGAGGAGAAGCTGAAACAGTATAACGGTAATTTGAAACGCGCCGCCGTTGAGATGGCTAAAGAGTGGCGACAAGATAAATTTTTACGAAAACTTGAAGCTCTTTTAGTCGTAATGAGTAAAGATCAGGCTCTGCTGATTTCGGGTCAGGGTGATGTTATAGAACCCGATGATCAAATTTTAGCTATCGGCAGCGGCGGAAGTTATGCACTTGCTGCTGCTCGGGCATTAAAGGAGAGTGCCCCCGATTTATCAGCCCATGAGATAGTGCAAAGAGCACTCGATATTGCGGCAGATATCTGTATCTATACGAATCATAACCTGAGTATATTAGAAATTGAAGATTGATGAGTACTTTACAAAAGACAGTTACACAGAAAAACCTTACACCACAACAAGTTGTAGCAGAATTAAATAAATATATTGTTGGTCAGGACGACGCCAAACGGTCGGTTTCCATTGCCTTGCGAAACCGCTGGCGACGCATGAATGCTGATGAGGAAATCAGAGATGAAATACT
Organism: Fodinibius sp. AD559; assembly: GCF_052712805.1. NCBI lineage: Bacteria > Pseudomonadati > Balneolota > Balneolia > Balneolales > Balneolaceae > Fodinibius > Fodinibius sp. AD559. The sequence goes on along the minus strand of NZ_JBQPVW010000002.1, from coordinate 81,716 downwards.
GCCCAATAATATTTTATTGATTGGCCCTACCGGCGTTGGTAAAACAGAAATTGCTCGTCGACTGGCAAAGCTCGCAGAAGCTCCTTTTATCAAAGTTGAAGCAAGTAAATTTACCGAAGTCGGCTATGTGGGGCGCGATGTAGAATCGATGATTCGCGACCTGGCAGATATAGCCATCGACATGGTAAAAACCGAAATGCGCGATCGTGTGGAAGAAGAAGCCCGTGAGATCGTCGAAGAACGCATTTTAGATATCCTCATCCCTCCTGTAAAGAAAAACAAAGGTAATAGTAATAACAGTTCACCCGGATTTGATGCCAATTCAAGTGATCAGGATTTTAATCCACAAAGCGCTTCTGATGAGGAGCTGAATGAACGCACACGCAAAAAATTTCGCGAAAAGCTACGCAACGGCGAACTTGATGAGCGTGAAATTGAGATTGAGGTTCAAAAGTCCAGCCGTTCGCCAATGATGCAAGTTTTTGGTCCGCAGGGTGGCATGGATGAAATGGGTATCAACCTGCAGGATATGCTCGGCAATTTAGGTGGACAGAAAAAAACTAACCGAAAGGTAACGATTGAAGAAGCCCGCGAAATACTGCTGGAAGAAGAAGCGGAGAAGCTGATTGATCACGAATCAGCTGTACAAGAAGGGCTTGAACGCGTACAGAAACAAGGCATCATCTTTATTGATGAAATTGACAAAGTGGCCGAATCATCCAATAATAGCAAAGGTGGTGGCGGCGGCGGACCCGATGTAAGTCGCCAGGGCGTACAACGCGATATGCTTCCTATTGTTGAAGGTAGCAATGTTTCTACCAAGCATGGTATGGTGAAAACCGATCATATGCTGTTTATTGGCTCAGGAGCTTTTCACGTCTCCAAGCCTTCCGATCTTATTCCGGAATTACAGGGACGTTTCCCTATTCGGGTAGAGCTTAACTCCCTTACTGAAGAGGATTTCTTTGATATTCTAACGCAACCAAAAAATGCGTTAACAAAACAATATCAAGCTATGTTAAAATCCGAAGGCGTGGATATTGAGTTTACCGAAGATGCCCTTAAAGAAGTTGCTTCTATTGCCGCTCAGGTAAACGATCGCGTAGAAAATATCGGTGCGCGAAGGCTTCATACTATTTTGTCATCACTGTTGGATGAGCTGTTATTTGCAGTCCCCGATGATATTAGCTCCGGCGATATTACGATCGACAAAGACTATGTGAACAAACAACTTGATGATCTTGTTAAGGATAAAGATCTAAGTCAATATATTCTTTAATTGCACGTTGACAAAAATCAAATTAATCAACTACTTACAAGTTAAATACCAAATACTCATTTGCCTATTTTAATAGGTTGTTTCTTACGCAGTATATCCAAGAAGTAATTTCTGCAATATAATCACCAATATCTTTTGCACCATGAGCATGAAAAAGTTTATCATCCCCAACATAGTAACCCTATTTGTACTATCCTCTTTCTGGTTTGCCGGCGTTGAATCTGTTGTTCCTGGAAATGATACGCTGCAAAAGAACATCAAAAAATATGTCCAAACACAACGACGAATAGTCGACAATTATGTTGATGAAGTTGATGTAACCCAGTTGTATAAAAACAGTGTAAAAGGGCTGGTGAAAAATCTATCAGACAGTACGGCAAATCTTGAAAATACTCCGGCTGATACTACTTTTAAGGATTTACAAATCAAAAACCTTGGCGAATCGGTCGACAAGTTTGAGCAGGCATATCTTTATGTCACCAATAACTATCCTGATGAAGATATGACTGAGCGTACTGAAGATGCCTTGGAATCCATGTTTAAGGGATTGGATCCGCACTCGGTTTATATCGAGCCATCACTTAGTGAGAATATCGACGATGAATTTTCAGGCAAATTTCAAGGTATTGGTGTTCAGTTTAACGTAATTCAAGATACAATTACCGTAATTACAGCTATTGCCGGGGGCCCCAGCGACGCGCTGGGCATTCGTTCCGGAGATCGTATCATCAAAATTGATGGCGAAAGTGCGATAGGCTTTTCTAATGAAGATGTACGCAATACTCTTCGCGGCCCTAAAGGCTCTGAGGTCGATGTCACGATCAAACGACCAAATGTAAAAGATCCAATCGAGTTTACCATCGTCCGCGATGATATCCCCCTTTACTCCATCGGTGCCGCTTATATGATGGACGAAAAGACCGGCTATATCAAAATGGATAAGTTTATCCAAACTACGCATCAAGAATTTATGGAGGCTATGAAAAACCTCCAGGATAAGGGTATGGAACGCCTGTTGTTAGATCTGAGAGGGAACCCCGGTGGTTATCTTAGTCAGGCCGTTGCCATTACAGAGGAATTCTTTCCCCAAGGCACAAAAATTGTTTCAACAAAAAGCCGCCATACCCGATTTACCTCGGCCTATTACTCGCGCCGTGATGGTTTCTTCAAGGACAAACCGCTCATGATTCTTGTTGATGAGGGATCAGCCTCGGCAAGTGAAATTGTAAGTGGTGCTGTTCAGGATCACGATCGCGGATGGATTGTAGGGCGACGTACATTTGGCAAGGGATTGGTGCAGCAGCAATACGAACTGGTTGATTCCAGTAAAATTCGTGTTACCATATCCAAGTATTATACTCCCTCTGGACGGCTGATACAGAAACCATATAACAAAAAAGGTGGTGAGGAATACGCCTATGAAATCTATCAGCGTGGGGTCGATGCCAAGGGTGATGCCATGGAATTTGTATCCGATGTTCCCGACTCCCTGAAATACACTACTGATGCCGGACGAACGGTTTACGGCGGCGGTGGAATTGTTCCCGATCATATTGTTCAACCCGATACAGCACAATCCAAAATTGTAGCTAACTATATGCTTCGTAATCGGGTGGGATTTAATTTCGTTCGCGACTATTTGGATGAAAATGGAGATGAGTTCCGACAGAAATGGGAGGACAACTATGATCGCTTTAACAAAGAGTTCGAATGGTCGGAAGAACAGATGGATCAGGTTTTTAGCCGTCTTAAAGAGAAGAATATGGTTGTAACCGATACCTTATCAAAACCTGACTTTAAATCTGATACTCTATTCGTACCTCAAGGACATTTAGAAGAAATCGAATGGATGCCTCGCGGACTCATAAAAGCGGAGTTGGCGCGACAAGTATGGGGACTTAAAAAATATTATCCCGTAAGAAACAAGCTTGACGAAACCATTGATAAAGCAATGAAAATGTGGCATGAAGTAGCGAAGCTGGAGGAATATGCGGCCACGCATACAACGCCTTCGACTGATCGTTACTAAACGCTTTATCAAGCGAAATGTAGCAAGCCCGGCTCGATGAGTCGGGCTTTTTTTTATAAAAACTGACTCATAAAGGCTATTGCCGCCGTTTCTGCACGCAATCTATTGGGACCAAGTGATACCAACTCTCCCCCCTTATCTGTAAGATTACTAATTTCAGTTTCCGAAAAACCTCCCTCCGGTCCAACCAATAACAGTGTTCTCTCAGAGTTACGAACACTTTTGTAGTCAATATCTCCGTTGGTTTCGTCAACTTTTTCGTGGGCAACCAACATATTATCAACTGAAACAGTATCAAGCATCATATCCAACGAATGGTAGACCTCTACATTACAAAGGTGTGATTGCAGACTCTGTTTCATAGCCGAAATAGCCAAGGATTCCAACCGGTCCATTCGCACATTTTCTTTAATAGTATGCTCACTTCGAAATAGGCATATTTGAGCTGCCCCCAACTCAATAGCTTTCTCCACAGCAAATTCCAATCGATCTCTTTTCTTAATGATTCCCATCCCTAAAACAAGTTCTGGCTTCGAACGGGACCGGTGCTCCTCATCTTTAATTTCTACTTGCACCGACTTCTTTGTAATCCGGCGGATAATTCCCTCATAACACCCGCCTACTCCGTCTACAATCGTTAACGTATCCCCTTCCCGAGCCCTCATCACCTTAGAGGCATGAATCGCCTCCTGGTCCAGTAGCTCGGCAAATCCATTATTTATCTGCGACGGTGGTGCATAAAAATTATTCATCGCTTATCGCTTTTTTCGAAACGGTTCTCCCGGCACAAACTCAGTCTGACCAGTTTCCAAAACAATTTCTACATATGGAGCACAAAGTCCACAGCTGTTGCTACAATAATTCTGGTTCTGAAGCTCATCAAGTGACGTCACATTATTTTGATTGGCATACTGCTTTATCTCGATAAACTCCCGGTCGTGACAAATACACTCTGTTACGTTATTTGGAGCCATAATAAATCAACGCTTAACCACTATTGTTTAAAATGTTTTCCTAAACGAAGTTCTTGTCCTTGGTAATTACTTTCGATGTCATCACCGTACACAAAATCAGGAACTTCGGTATTCGGTTCAAATTTCATGCTACAAAATGTTTGTCCATCTTCAATCAAAAAAGGTACATCATGTGAACGCACTTCGAGCACAGCTCGTGCTCCTTTATCCTCTACACGTCCGCCAAAACCACTGTCAAAAAAGCCAGCATAATGCGTACGCAGCTCCCCTGATCCCGTATCATAAGCAATCATTTCGGCGGCCAAATATTCGGGAATACGACAACGCTCTTTAGAAGCGAAGATGTAAAATGCCTCCGGTTCTAAAATAAGGTGATCATCAGGTTGGTGGTAAATGGGCTCCCAAAATTCCGAAACGTCATAGTAGTCAATGTTATCGAGATCGATATAATCGCGGTGCTTTTTGGCCTTATACCCTACAATTTTTCCTTCTTTGGCATGTAAGTTTACACTCAGAAAGAGCCCATTATTAACTTTTAGTTCATCTACGTCAACCGGATCTCCGCTCTCAGTAAAGAGCAGCGGGTCGGAACTATGCGTTCGCAAAATATCCTGATCAGAAAGCACAGTATAACCGTGGCGAATTCGCAGCTGATTCAACCGGTGTCCTGTTTTAATCTTTATTGGAAAAGACTTGGGAACAACCTCCAAATACATTCTCCCTTTATAACCTGATCGTATTTCTTCAAAACGGTGAGAATAATCCGTAATTACACGTGTAAACACATCGAGCCGGCCTGTTGTACTTTTGGGATTGGCTTTGGCGGAAAGATGCTCTCCGGATACAATCTGGTAATCTACTCCGTTTTCATTCCCATTAAACAATGTTTTCTGTGGTGAGATATGGGACGGCAAATGCAACTCTTCGAGCAGTGGAATGATGTACACACAATTAGGTTCCAGGATAGCACCGTCAGTAATCGAGAACTCGTACTGGCTAAGTTTGTCCAGCTTCTGGTTTACCGACTCATCCTCGGGCAAAAAACTGCATCTCACCCGGTAAGCCTTTTCTCCTAAACGCAAATCAATTGAGTTAGGCTGAAACTGATCATCCTTCAACGGATATCCATCAGCATGAGAAATAATACCCGCATTGGCCAATACACGCAATTTTTGAACGGGTAGTATGCCTTTGGTTCGCAGATGTACTTTTTGGATCTCGCTGCTCATCAAAACTTATCTTAAATTAAAACGTTAATGAATATTTGTATCTTATGGCATCTGAACTTGCGCCCTAATATAGGAATTCAGTGATCAGAATTCAGAATCGATCTTACTTTAATTCCAAACACTGATTCTCTAATCAATTTTATACAGACAGAATGAATATTCTTTTTTGGAGCGGCGGCAAAGATGCCTACTTGGCTCTTCACTTTTTCAGGGAATCATACCCCGAGGCAGATCTAAAACTGCTTACAACCTATGATGAGTCCAACGACATTGTGCCTCATCAAAACATTCCGCTTTCCGATATAGAGGAACAGACAGATCATCTTGGTTTAGATTTAATCTCTGTAGGCCTTCCCTCTAACTGCCCCAATGAGACTTATTTAGAACGGATTGAAAATGCCCTGAATGAATTAGAGCAACCCATCGAAAATCTCATTTTTGGCGACTGGTATTTAGAAGATATTCGGCAGTGGCGCGAAGAAGCGTTCGGCGAAATGGGCTATTCTTGTATTTTTCCAATATGGAAAAAAGACCTGAACGACCTGCTCCCCATATTACTTCTGAAACCGATAGAAATAAAAATTAGCGCAGTAAAAGAAGACTTCCAGTCACTGCTAAAAAAAGGAGAATCCTTCGATCAAAAATTGGTCATGCAGCTTCAGCGCCTTAATGAAATAGATCCTATGGGCGAAAACGGAGAATTTCATACCAAAGTCATATTCAAAGACCCCGAAACACTGGATAATCAACCGCTAATACCAGGTAGTCGATAACACTTTATCACCTTGCACAATGCTATCCACTACATCCATCCCGTCAGTAACTTTGCCAAAACGCGTATAACTTCCATTTAGATGCGGCTTCCATTGATGCATCATAAAATACTGACTGCCTTCAGTATCGGTACCTGCGCTGGCAATACCTACCGCACCACGTGCAAATTCTTTTTCTGATGCCTCGGTGGGAATCACAAAATCGGGACCGCCGAAACCATCCTGTCGTTCAATATCCCCGCCCTGTATTACAAAATTGGGAATCACACGATGAAACGGTACGTCGTCATAATGTTCCGCACTATTCAAGCTGTCGATCATTGACACCGTAGCGGGAGCACTAAGCGTATTCATCTCAATATGGATCCTCCCTTTCTCTGTCTCCATAAGCAGTGTGGGATTGGGCCCCAGCTCCCAAAGTCGATCCCAGTCAGGTAAACGAAATTCAGTTTTTGAATCTTCCGGCACCTCAACATCCCATCCGGCATCGGCCAACGAGCGATTCAGGGGTACATAATTTTTAGAAGCAAGTGAATCGATAACCGACTTGGCCTGTTCTTCAAATCGTTCTTTATACAACGAGCCAAAGGTCTGATAAACTTCGATATCACCGGGTAGTGAAAAAGCTGATAAACTACCATTTATACGGTCAAAATCTTCGGATTTAAAAAGGGATTCATTCTCCAATAACGAACCTGCCATATAGGTCACGCCTCGATCACCCAAATCGAGTGCATCAAAAACAATATTTCGAATTTGCTGCCTATGCTCTCCTATATCCTGGATATCCTGCACAAAACTTCCTAAACTTTGCAGCGCATACATTGTCGGCAATTGCTCACCCTCACTTACTAAATCCTCAATACGCTTCAGGTAATTTTTAGGGGATTCATATTGCCGATAAATTCCCAACACCTCGGGCCATAAATAGGCATTTTCTTCAGGAATAGTTGCAAGCCGGCTTTGGTACTCTTTTACAATCTGAGCATCTACTTGTTGAACCTCCGCTAACGCCTGCAACCAAACAGCATCAGCTAAACGTTCATCCGTTAGCATTTCATCATGAATGTATTGATACAGATCATCCCCCTCTTCGATATTTCCATGCAAACTTTGCAGCGTTCGCACCTGAACATGCGGATTGTCGTTCGTCAATAAAATTTTAGCCGCCAACGAATGTTTATCATTCAGAGACACTTTACCGATAGATGTAGCCAACTCATATGCCAGCTGGATTTCATGGTCCAGCATCTGCTCACCATTATAGAAAATGGTCATGGTATGAGTCGTACGCTCAGGAAGAATCTTATTCATATATTGATCGACATCCCGACTTATCCCAATGCCCATCAGCTGCCATCGATCAAATAGCGTATCCTGTGCAGCAGCAGTTAATTCAGATTCATCGCCACGATACCATCCATACAAATAAGCGCGGGTAGTTTCATAGTTTTCTGTGTCAAATGCCTTTTGCATAACCCGGATTTGCCGATCCTGAGTTATATCAAATTGTTGAACTAAGCGTCCCACTGCCAGCGCAGTCTGATATTCACTATCCGCTAAATTTTTATCCAGTTGATTGATAAAAAAGGAAAGGGTCTGTCCATCTCCCTGCTGGCCAAGCACTCTGGAAATTCCCGAACGCAATTCGGCATCTTCTATCCAGCTTTGTTCGAGCTCTCTCAGCTCATTTTCGGCAAGTTCGTGCTTGCTTATTCCAAACCAAGAAGCATCAGAATTCTGTTCTTTAGCGAGATTAATGAATTGGTCAACAGAATCTACTGAAGTGTTGGCAAACGCCCGCCATGCTTGCTTTCGTACTTGGGGATGTTGATGAGATAAAAACGGCTCGAGGGCTTCTGCATCCCGCTGTGTAACAGCTTCATACAAATCCAGATAGGTTGCAGTAAGCAGTGAATCTGTAATGGGATTTACACTTTTATAGGGTCCCGATCCACCGGTCGAATAACTGAATAGTATAATAACACCGATTCCCAGGGTTATTAACACTATCCAAGATCGAAGACGGACATATTTCATTTTCAATAATTGAATTGCAAAAGATTAAAGAGAAGGCTTGTGATCCTCAGCTTCTTCAACGCGATCGGCATCCTTTTCTGAGTGAATGGTCTTCAATTTACCATTCCCATCTTTGCGAGCTTCGTGAAGTTGCGAATCCTTAATCCATGCTCGTCCGCCGTCATGCTGAAAGCGTTTCTCATTTTTAAACATAAAAGCTTGTTCGTGCAAATCGGGTAAGTCCTTCTCCATAACAATTTCTTTTTTGTTGGTTGTGATGCATTGACAATAATACAATTTTAACGACTATAATTCATAAGATTTTTAGCTTTGCTTTAAGCTTCGAAAAGCTTATATTTGGCATTCTGTAGCCAAAAGAATTTACAACATAAAATTACACAATTAGATGTACGCAGTAGTAAAGATAGGTGGACATCAATATCGCGTTTCAGAAGGCGATGTCCTGTTTGTTGACAAACAAAGTGATGAAACCGATCAAAAGCTTACTTTTGATGAAGTTTTATTAACAAATGACGACGGTAATGTAACAGTAGGTCAACCTGTTGTTGAAGGCACTGCTGTTGAAGCCACTTTGCTTGATAATGTAAAAGCCGACAAGGTTACCGTTTTTAAGAAGAAACGTCGCAAGGGATATCAAGTTAAGCGCGGACACCGCCAACCGATGTCCCAAATCGAGATTAACAGTATTTCTACTTCCGGCAGTGGAAGTAAGAAAAAAGCTGAAAAAGCAAAAGATACTTCTGAGTCTGAAGATACAGGACAAGTATCTACTGATATGACGGCCAAAGAGGCCATCAGTCATATCCGAAATACTGATCTTGAAGATCTCAAAGGATTTGTTCCCGATGATGAAGAGCGGGTTACCGTTTTGGATGCATGGGACAGTAAGCAAGAAGGATAATTCAGAAATTTTAGATTGTTATGGCGCATAAGAAAGGACAAGGATCTACAAAGAACGGTCGTGATTCGATTTCGAAACGACTTGGAGTTAAGAAATACGGCGGAGAAGTTGTTAAAGCCGGTCATATTATCGTACGTCAGCGTGGTACTAAGTTCCACCCCGGCGATAATGTAGGCCGTGGCGGCGATGACACGCTCTTTGCCAAAGCTGCCGGAGAGGTTACCTTCCGCGTTCGCTCAGGTGGACGTAAATATGTAAGTGTTGATCCTGTTTCATAACAGCATTTTTTTTACCAAATTTTTTAAGCCTTGGTTTCTAAAGAAACCAAGGCTTTTTTTATATTACTCTCTATGAAAAAGAATAATATCCCGGGCCTGCCCCACCTACAATTTCGTAATATCTTTTGCATCGGTCGCAACTATGTTGAGCACGCCAAAGAACTCAACAATGAAGTCCCAACTCAGCCGCTTGTTTTCCTAAAACCGACCAGCAGCATCATTTTTGATGGTGGTAAAATTCAGATCCCTCCCCAAAGCGAAGATGTCCATCACGAAGTAGAGTTGGCAGTTGCTATTGATAGGGCTGGCAAAAATATTCCAAAGGATGAAGCTTTAAAACATGTTGGCGGTTATGGTATTGGTATTGATGTAACCGCTCGCGATATTCAACAAAAGGCCAAAGAAAAAGGACATCCGTGGACCGTTGCCAAGGGATTTGATACATTCGCCCCACTGAGTACGTTCATCGAAAAAGATCGGATCGAAGATCCCCAAAATCTGGATTTACAAATTTCAGTAAATAACGAAGTTCGTCAATCGGACAGTACCAAGCTGATGATTTTTACTGTGGCTGATCTAATCCACTATTTATCGACTATTTTTACCCTGCAACCCGGCGATATCATTTTAACCGGCACGCCCAAAGGAGTATCATCTATAACCAAAGGAGACAAAATAGAAGCTTCTTTAAACAATGGACTGGCAACACTTTCTATAACTGTAGCTTAAACAATGAATATTCGCCTTCTACTTTTCATTACTTTCTTTATAGGGATTGCTACTCATCCATTATCAGCACAGGAGTCGGATAACTTTGATCCAACCCGAGCACACTATGTGTGGCCAACTGAAGCCAGCCGATATCTTTCTTCCACTTTTGGAGAAACACGAGCAGCACACTTTCATGCTGCCCTGGATATCAAAACCTGGGGACAAAAAGGATATGAAGTTTATGCCACTCGAGATGGTATTGTTGATCGCGTTGCCATTGGTCCAAGAGGCTACGGCAAAGTCATCTATTTAAAACACGACGATGGCTCCTATTCGGTATATGCTCACCTACTCTCTTTTAATGATAAGCTGCAACAGCTGGCTGATTCTGTTCGGTTTGCCGAGAACTACCAATTTGAAATTGAGAAATTCTGGGGATGGCGAAATATTGAAGTCAAACAGGGTGATCTCATCGGATACAGTGGCGCATCAGGTATTGGTCCACCCCATCTTCATTTTGAACTTCGAACTCCTTCACACAAACCATTTAATCCCCTGTTGACAAATTTATCCGTTAAAGATAATATTCCGCCGCAAATTAGAGGACTTTCTGTGGAACCACTTAGTCCCAGATCCAATGTTGAAGGAGAAAATGCCATATATACCAAAAGAGCAAAGCTCGAACACGGAATATACAGCTTTGGTACTATATCAGCCAAAGGACCTATTGGTTTAGGCCTGAATGCTTTTGACCAGTCCGATAATGTTCATAACAGTTATGCTGTTTATGAGCTCAGTCTTAATATAAACGGCGAAGAGTTTTTCACTTCCAAGGTAGACAGCTTTTCGTACAGCGAAACTCACCAGATGTTCATTGATCGGGTACATCCTCTTTTAAAAAATACAGACAAGGGATTTCAGCGACTTTATATAGCAGATGGGAACTCCCTCCCATTTTATAAAACCAACAGTCAAAAAGGTATTCTAAATTTACCGGTAGGAATACATCAAGTTACGATAACGGCGAAAGATTATTACAATAATACTTCTACAGCTAAACTCACACTTAACATCCCTGAAGACCAGCAACAAAAACAAAATCATCGATCATTCAGGAATCGTAGCTCAAATATCAGTACTATTTCTCCCAATCAGTGGAACTGGTTTTCGGATTGGGTTACCATTCCATATGACCAATATGAACACACCACAATTGGTTTGACTGATGAAGAACAATTTATTGAATATGCCAACGGTATTGTAGTTAATGTAGAAGGCCAAAAGTCATTCTTCGTCAATACACCGAATTCGGGTCCACTACAACTCTACCGAATTACTCCACAATCCACCTCTTTTATCTCCTCCGCTGATCAAAAACACTTTGCCATATTTCCCAAACAAACGTTTTATGATACCGTTTCGGTGGGTATGTATGTAAATAATTTTACCAAAGACTCCTTAACTGTTGATTTCATCCCAAACGCCTATCCGGTTAAGGAAGAATATCCATTTTACACCTCTCGCGATAGCGCGTTAACCGATACCTCCAAACTCTCGTTTTATCGTTTTGACCAAGAGGATAAGGAATGGGAATTAATTCCTACAAATTTTACGACCTCTCATATCATTGGCAAAGCCGAAACCCTTGGTCACTTTTCTTTGAAAAAGGATCAAACAGCTCCTCAAATAAAAAATCCACGTATACGGCAGCGGCCCGATGACAAATGGGTTATTTATATAGATGTTGTGGATAATCTTTCCGGCATTGATTATTCCAAGTCAAAAATATTCGCTAATGGAAATCAGGGAATTGCAGAATTTGAGCCCGAGAATGATCGCTTTGTTTACTACCATCCCAATTTTGTTCCCTCTTCATCTATAAAAGTTAAAGTTATAGCCTTCGATAAGATGGGAAACAAAGCAAAACAGATTTTTGAATTAGAAAATAGGAAGTAAAAAAATAGGGAGAAACTGATGTACAGCTTCTCCCCACTCTTTAATAAAACAATCCTGATAATTAAAGATGTGCAATACAGCCAATCTCAACCTTGCAGTTTTTGGGTAACGTTTTAACTGCAACGGTTTCCCGTGCTGGTGGATCATTCTCAAAATAATTGCCGTAAATTTCATTAACCGTTCCAAAGTTATCCATGTCATCCAGAAAAATGCTGCACTTAATAACTTTGTCAAAACCAGATCCGGCTTCATCCAAAACGGCTTTTAAATTTTTCATGACTTGTTTAGCCTGAGAACTAACATCATCTCCCACAAACTCCATGCTATCGGGATCCAATCCTATTTGTCCTGAACAATATACCAAATCGTCATGAACGACAGCCTGACTGTATGGACCTATAGCTTCCGGTGCTTTTGAAGTATGAATTATCTTCTTCATGATTCTGTAAATGTTATTTTATTGTAGTTGTACTTTTATTTTTCAATTCGCTCAAAAACTCATTCAGATGAAAAGCAAACTTTTCGGGATGTTCCATCATGGGAGCATGACCACATTCATCAATCCATTTAAGTCGAGAATTGGGCAATGCTTTATGAAACTCTTCAGCAACTTTCGGGGGCGTAATTTCATCTTGTTTACCCCAAATCAACAGAACTTCCTGATCGATCTCCGGCAAGTAATCTTCCATGCTATACTCGTGCGTCTCTCGAGCAATAGCCAGCACATTCAACAAATTTGATCGATCATTGATTACCTCCATGATTTCATCCATAAGTTCTTCAGTCACAAAGTCATCATCATAAAATGTAATTGCCGCCTGCTTTCGCACATAATCACGGTCGTTACGGCGAGGAAATGTGGATCCAAAATCTCTTTCCTGCAATCCAGAACTTCCGGTTAAAATCAATCCCGCCACATTCTCTGGGTGCTGCACGGTATACTCGAGAGCCAAATGTCCACCCATAGAATTGCCTAACAGGATAGGGTTATCAATTTCCAAAGCCTCCATAAAAGAGTGCAGCCATTTGGCCATATTCGTAAACGTCAGCTTTCTGGCCTTAAACTCATAGAGAGGAATAGCTGGCACATAAATATTATAGTCATCTATATATTCAACCAACGCATCATAGTTACTTAATCCCCCAAACATACCATGCAAAAAAACCAGATTAGCAGAATCCTCTGTTCCCTTTGAAATTTTGAGATATTCAAAATCGTTATAATGATGACTTTCGAAATGACTGCTGCCGAACATATAAATTGATATCTGGGTTAATAGACTGTTATTTTTTTAAGTGCATAATATAATAAAATTATGCATAAATATTGCAGAAAGGACTATATATGATTACTTTCTGAAATCACGAACGGATATTCTAATAACATTGAATTTATAGCAATCAGAAACCATGTTTATTAAAAAATTACCTCATCTACTTGTAGCATTGCTCGCGGCAATTTTGATAGGATGCGGATCTTCAAATCCGTTAGCCGACGAAGCACAAAGTAATCTTAAAACTCAAGATTTTGAAGCCGCTATCGCTTCAGCAGAAAAGTCCATTGAGCAATATCCGGGCGATCCCCTGGGATATTATTATAAAGCCGTTGCATTGGGTGAACTTGCCAGATCTCAAGACGATCCCACAGAGCGTGCTGACTACTATAAACGAATGAATGAGGCTTTTGAAACAGCTAAAAGCGTTGCTGATACCTCTGAAAATGTACCCGGTGAAATCAATAACATATCCGGCGTAAAGGTTGCCTTATGGCAGACCGAGTTTCAACGAGGCGTTGACCTTGCTACAAACGACAGCGTTAGAAGCACAGTCGAAAACCCGATGAAGCTATCCATGGGGCATCTGAGAAATGCAACCAATCTACAACCAGACAGTGCTAGTTCCTGGAATGTTTATGCTCAAATATCAGCCAGAAACAAAGAATTTGAAGAAGCGGTTTCTGCCAAGGAGAAGTACATGAACATGATTTCCGAATCAGAGATTGATACCGTTGATTACCTGCACTTAGGGAATTATCACTTCAACTTAGGAAATGATGAAAAGGTTGTTGAAGTCTTTGAAAGAGGAAAAGAACGATTCCCCGAAAGCAAACCTATTGTTACAAACCTTGCTGATGCTTATAGCAGAGCAGGAAAACAAGAAAAAGCAATTGCTACGCTTAATGAACTTGTTCAGCAAGATCCTGACAACCCCAAATATCGCTTAGTGATGGGTACGAAAATTTATCAACAGGCTCTGGAACTGCAAGATTCGACGGGTACCAACTCTCAAGAAATCATGGAGTTACAGAAAAAGTTTAATCAGGCTAATTCTTCCAAAAAAGAAGAAATTAAAAGTCAAATCAATGAACTCAGCAATGAAAATGAAAAACTGTTAGCTGAAAAAGAAGAACTCACTAACCGTGCTGAGAAAGAAATTAAAAAAGCTCTGGAAATTAACCCTGATGATCCAGCTGCCTATGAAACACTGGGTGTTATTTATCAAAACCGAGCCAAAACTCATTTCGATCGTCGTAACAGAACTTCTGATAATAAAAAGGCGGCTAAGTTTGATGAACAAGGTAAAAAGGACATTCGCCAAGCTATGAAGTATTACGAAAAAGCTGTCGAACTTGATCCGGAGAATGAAAATTACTGGAGAAGTCTATTCCAGATTTACACCTTCTTAGGTATGGATGAAAAAGCTGAAGAAGCAATGAAAGAAGCGGGCATGGACAGTTAATAACTATCTACTTACTCGCATTAACTAATTTACTTACTTTTATGATTTACCACATTACCCGAATAGCAAGCTTTGTGCTTGCATTCGGGTTCTTTATTAGTTGCTCTACATTACAATCTGCGAACCAAGAATCTACGACAACTGAACCCCTTTCTGAACGGCAGATCCAACAACAAATAAAATCTCTGGATGAGGATATTTCCTCAAATCCGGGGCAAGCTGATTTATACTTCCAAAAGGGTAACCTCCTCACAAGGCTTGCCCAAAAGAAGGAAAACCCCTCTGAACGAGTATCCCCATATACAAATGCTCGTCAGGTTTTGGACCGAGCATCAGAATTATATAATAATGCCCCAAACCCAGAGAATAAAGTAAGCAACTTGCTTAAGATAACCTGGAGTTTAGAACACAATAAGGGCGTTAAATGGTTACAGGGAGAAAATATACAACAGCCCAACTACGATAAAGCTGTTGCTCATTTCAATAATGCAACTATTGTCATTCCCGATAGTGCTATTTCTTACAAAATGAAGGCCCGTGCATTGTACAAAAGTCAACAGCCGCAACAAGCGATTAAAACCTTAGAAAAGGCCCAGCAAAAAATTGATAATCCACCAGCTCTTCTTTTAGAACAACTGGCTTATTTATATCTCGAAAATAACAATCCCCGAAAAGCAATAAGAGTTTATGAACAGGCCGAATCATTCTCAGATAAAAATCTAAATCTATTGCACGGGCTCTCAAACGCTTATATTAATGCAGGAGACCATCAGAAAGCAATAGCACTGCTGGAACGATTAATCAAGAACGAACCACAGAATTTAATTTACGGTCAATCATTGGCTACCGAATTATATTTTCTGGGAAAGTCAAAACTTGATTCTGTTGCTGCCGCCCTAAAAAACGGTGATTCATTTAACGAAACAGCTTTTGACAGTGTAGATACCCTATTAAGCAAGGCAGAAGAACAGTTTAATCAGATTGCTGAGGCAAATCCCGGAAATCTCGATATTCAGGAACGCACAGCTACTTTTTACTACAATAGTGCATCGCAATATCAAAAGCTTGTTCCATTGGTATCGGATGAATACCAAGAGCAACTACAAGAGGAAATCAAGCAATATGTATCAGCTTCTGTTCCTCTTTTTGAAAACCTCGTAGAACAAGACCAGCAGAATCAAGAAATCTGGCAGAAACTTTTTCAGGCTTATTCTATTTTAGGAATGGAGCAGGAAGCAGAGAATGCAAAAGCTAATCTATAATATATTTTAGTAATGAAATTCAATACCAAAACAATTCACGCAGGACAAGAACCGGAAGAAACTTCTGGAGCTGTAATGCCCCCAATCTTCCAAACATCAACCTACGCACAAGAAGCGCCTAACGTACACAAAGGTTATGATTACGCTCGAGTGGGCAATCCTACTCGCACAGCTCTTGAAAAACTTATTGCCGGATTGGAAAATGCCGATGAATGTGCCTGCTTTGCCAGCGGTTGTGCTGCAATGGATGCAGTTCTCAAAATGTTTCGCCCCGGAGATCAAATTATTGCCTCGAACGATCTTTACGGCGGTACCTACCGACTGTTTACCGAAGTATTTGCTCCATATGGCATCGACTTTACCTTTGTAGATATGACGGATATTGACAATGTCAAAGAAGCTGCCACCGACGATGCCAAGCTACTCTGGATTGAAACGCCAACCAATCCCCTATTACGCGTAGTAGATATTGAAGGACTCACAGACTTTGCAAAAAAACAGAATATCTTATCACTGGTTGATAACACATTCGCCTCTCCTTACTTACAGCAGCCGCTTGAGTTGGGAGCAGATATGGTACTCCACTCGACTACCAAATATTTGGGGGGCCATTCTGATGTCATTGGTGGAGCTGTTGCCACGTCTAACGAGGCCATCATGGAACAACTTCGTTTTCAAGTGAAAACTACGGGAGCCGTTCCCGGTCCGATGGATTGCTATCTGACTTTACGAGGCATAAAAACGCTATCGGTACGCGTGCAGCAATCAGTGGATAATGCAAAAAAAGTTGCTTCCTTTTTGGATGATCACCCGGATGTTGAAGAAGTTATTTATCCCGGATTAAAGAGCCATCAGCAACACGAAATTGCAAAAAAACAGATGAGTGACTTTGGCGGTATGGTTTCATTCTCCTTGAAGGATGACTCTATGGAAAAAGCTCAGGAATTTATGAGCAGAACAACGGTTTTTACGTTAGCTGAAAGCCTTGGAGGTGTTGAATCATTAATCAGCCATCCCGCTTCAATGACCCACGGATCGATTCCTAAAAAAGTTCGAGAAAAGGCGGGACTCAAAGATTCGTTAATCCGACTATCGGTAGGTATTGAAGATGCTGACGATCTTATAGACGACCTGGAACAGGCTTTTGAATAGATTCCAGATATATGAACAAAATGTATAACCTCAAAACAGATTAAATTATGCGCAATGTAGTTATTGTTGATGCTAAACGAACGCCAGTGGGTTCTTTCGGCGGAAGCTTATCCTCATTTTCAGCACCTGAATTAGGGTCTGCTACGATTACAGAGTTAATGAAATCTTCCGGTGTTAAACCCAGACAGATTCAAGAAGTGGTATTTGGAAACGTGCTCACAGCCGGCGTTGGTCAGGCTCCCGCGCGACAGGCCGCCCTAAAAGCTGGTCTCTCTGAGCTTACTCCCGCAACGGCCATTAACAAGGTCTGTGCCTCAGGAATGAAAGCTATCATGATTGCCGCCAATCAAATTCAGCTCGAAGAAGCTGATATAATGGTTGCCGGTGGTATGGAAAGCATGAGTAATGTTCCCTACTATCTAAACAAACACCGGTTTGGATCTAAGTTGGGACATGCCGAAGCCCAAGACGGAATCATCAGAGATGGCCTGTGGGATGTTTATAATGATTTTCATATGGGCAATGCGGCAGAAATTTGTGCAAAAGAATGTAATATCAGCCGCGAAGAACAAGATGAGTTTGCCATCACTTCTTACAAACGAGCTATTAAAGCTCACGAAGAAGGTTATTTTGATGACGAAATCATCGAGATGAAAGTAAAAGATCGCAAGGGCAATGTATCCAAGGTTAAAATGGACGAAGAGCTTAAGCGGATCAATTATGACAAAGTCCCGAAGCTCAATCCTGTTTTTCAAAAAGATGGTACCGTTACTCCTGCTAACGCCAGCAGTATTAATGACGGAGCTGCAGCAGTTCTTTTGATGAGTGAAGAAAAAGCTGAAGAACTTGGATTTACTCCGCTGGCTCGCATTATAAGTCAGGCCAGCGCAGCCAAAAAGCCCGAATGGTTTACCACGGCACCTGCCGATGCAATGCCTAAAGCTATGAAAAGAGCCAACCTTGAAAAAGATGAGATTGATCTTTTTGAAATTAATGAGGCATTTTCAGTGGTATCGCTGGCTAATGAGCAGATTTTAGAGCTCGATCCGGAAAAAGTAAACATTCATGGTGGAGCAGTCAGTATTGGTCACCCTATCGGCTGCTCGGGAGCACGTATTATTGTAACGCTCCTGCACGCTCTCAAGCGTACAAAAGGACGTTATGGATGTGCAGGCATTTGTAACGGTGGCGGTGGAGCATCAGCCATGGTTCTGGAGATGCTTAATTAGAATCCTTTAAGAACCCAAAAGCAGGATGAACTATTTCATCCTGCTTTTTTATTTTTCATTTATTCTGATAACTTTAGTATTAAGATAATTAACAAAAATACGTTCTTAGAACAATAGTACTACTATAATATAACTTACTGTTTTCTGTTACCCCTGAATGTACTCTATCAACCGATTTTATTATGATTAAGAAAGTATTATCTACTTTTGCCCTTCTACTGGTTTTGACCAGTTTATCCTATGCCCAGGTTGGCATTACTTCAGTGCCATTTTTACAGATCGAACCCGATTCCCGCGCTGCAGGAATGGGCAATACCGGTGTTGCCATTGCTGATAATGCTTCAGCCGTCTTTTGGAATCCCGCCGGACTTGCTTTCCAAACAGGAAACCAAATCAACTTTACGCATAGTGAGTGGTTGCCACAGTTCAATGCCGATCTATTTTATGATTACTTGGGAGGCAAATATCACGTCAAAAATATCGGTACTTTTGGCGGACATATAACATACCTCAACTTAGGTGAACAACAACGAGTGGATCGAGATGGGTTAAACCAAGGTAGATTCAATAGTTATGAGTTAGCAATAGGTTTAGCATACGGTCTTCAGCTAAATAAAAATTGGTCTGTTGGCACCGGGTTACGTTTTATATACAGCAGTTTGGCTGATAGTTACGCAAATCCCAATCTTCCTCAAATAAATCCGGGTTCGAGTTTTGGCGTAGATTTATCAGCCATGTATAAATCAAATAATTTTAAATTTATCGGGAACGATGCCAATGTAAATGCGGGATTAAATATCTCGAACATCGGTCCTGGCATAAACTATACCGATAACGCTCAAAAGGATCCCCTCCCAACGATGTTCCGTATTGGATGGGCATTCAATACCAATCTTGATAAGGACGGCATCCACAAATTAACGATTGCCAACGATATCTCGAAGGTGATGGCACGCCTTGATTCTGATGGGGAACCTAAAGGAGTTATCAGTTCCCTTTTCTCATCCTGGGGCAGCTTTAGCCGCAATACCGGAGCAGGAGAAGTGACACTCTCACTACCCCAACAACTTATGTATGCTGTAGGAACCGAATATTGGTATAACGATCTATTTGCCGTACGAGGCGGATACTATTATGAAGATCCCAACAACGGTGATCGACAATATATGACCTTGGGGGCCGGAATTCGATACAAGTTTATAGGAGTGGATTTTAGCTATATTAACACACTCGGAGCTGAAAACCATCCTCTTGCCAATACAACCCGCTTTGGTTTGCTCTTAAATTTCTAACCCGAGCAGCTGTGGGTTCATGATATTTTATACAATTACTTGTTTAGATAAGAGCATGCTATTTGTTAGCATGCTCTTATTATTTGGACTTCATAACACCTTTTAACACCCAAAGGGAACAATCTAAACAGTTTGCAAATTATAACGAGGCTTTATTTCAATTTTGGATTAACATTTGATTTTGATCTCCCCAACCATGATTAAAAAAATAAGACGATCAGGTATCCTTTTGGGGAATAATGATGTGCAGCACAACTACTCAAAAAGCGAAAAATACACAGAAAATAACTATTGATAATCTTAGAGAACATATCGAAAAAACCGCTGATTACAATTTCAACAGCGACTGGTCGAAAGTAAATATTGAACCACTGCGCAATGTAGAACGTAATATCCCGTTTGTTTACCCAAAACATATTGGTAATAATTTTTCGCATATTATACCCAGCTCCAGTTCACAACAATATCACTATTAGCAAATATTATCAGTACAGCCGCCCGGGCCGGAATCATTTTATAGCTTAATACAAGCTAAACTGGGACGGTAGCGGAATGCCGGATAAATTCCTACTTTGATCATGCATGGCCATAAATTTTAATGACAGCTATCGCTTAGATGGAAACATGGCTTCGTTTCTGAAATTAAATCATATTGTATCAACCTTTGATCCCTATTCAACAGTCAAAATTGAAACCCCAAAATTTGAAACGGAAACAAATCTTTTAAATCAGCATCGTATCTTTGCACTAAAATTACATTTTTAAGTAATATCCAAAGAATCATATTTTAAAAAATATATGTGGTCACAAATAAAATCATTACTCACAAATAAAATATTCTACCTGGGATTAGGTGGTTTAATTGTTATCGGAGCACTGTTTCTGACACTGCTCGATTTTGTAATTATGCCCGCCTATACCAACTATAACGAAGGCGTTACCGTACCCGATATTACTCAGGTTTCGTTAGATGAAGCCCAAAAACGCCTTACTTCTTACGGGCTGCGATACGAAGTTTCCGAACGCCGCTCCAATTCAGCTTATCCAGCTGATTATGTGATCGACCAAATGCCGGCAGCAGCAGAAATTGTAAAACCTAACCGCAAAGTCTATCTAACTGTTAATACAGAAGCGAACCCCACCGTTCAAGTCCCGAAGGTAGTAGATCTATCACTCCGTAATGCTCGTATCCAACTGGAAAATTACGGGCTGCGGGTAGGCACCATCAGCTACGAATCATCCCGATTTAAAAATGTTGTGCTACGCCAGTCGGTACCGGCCGAAAAAGTTGTGCCCAAAGGTACTATGGTTGATTTAGCGGTAAGTGACGGACTTGGTGAAAAAATGGTAGATGTCCCAAATATTAAGGGCCTGCGACTTTCTGAAGCGCAACAGAAATTACAGAAAGTAGGGTTGCGTATTGGTGAAATACGATTTCAACCAAGTAAAGAGTTTGATCCCAATGTCATCATCAATTACGAGCCACAAAAAGATCAAGTCACCGAAGGAGAAACACTAAAACTTATTGTTTCTGAACGATTTGAAGTAAAAGAAGAAGATGAATCCGGAGCCGTTATTGACACCTCAAACGTATCCTCACCAGAAGAAAACAACAATTAATTGATATGGATTTTACATTACCTATTTTAGCCCCCTCAATTTTAGCATCCGACTATACGCGTCTTGGCGAAGAGATCGACCAGTGTAATCAAGCTGATATTCAATGGTTACACTGTGATATTATGGATGGCCATTTTGTTCCCAACATCAGCTACGGTCCCAAATTAGTAGAAGCAGCGGGGAGTTGTACTGATGCCTTCCTAGATGTTCATTTGATGATTGAAAATCCAGATCAATATATCGAACGTTTTGCAGATGCAGGCGCCGATCAGATAACAGTACACCAAGAGGCCTGTCCCCATTTGCATCGTACTATTCAAAACATTCACAATCAGGGAATTATTGCAGGAGTTGCCTTAAATCCTGCTACCCCCTTGCAAACAGTTGAACCTGTTATTAATGATATAGATTTAGTTCTTCTGATGAGCGTAAATCCCGGCTTTGGTGGACAATCCTTTATCGAAAATACCTATCGCCGCTTGCAAAAAATGAGCGCTATGCGTGATGAATACGGTGCCGGTTTTCTTATCGAAGTGGATGGTGGCGTAAATCTTGATAATATCCAGAAAGTCACTCAATACGGTGCCGATGTTCTTGTAGCCGGAAGTGCTGTATTTAAAGCCAAAAATATCCCGAAACGAATTGAAAACCTGACACAGAAAGCAAAAATGGGCAAAGGAACAATTGCTTAAAATAGCTTTTAGCTGATTTACAATAAATTCATACTATTTCCTTATTTTAGGCTTTCAGATTTCTAATTAAAGTAGAGGCCATTTATCGCAGATCAATCGACCATTAGCGAAGAAACCTATCAAATAAATGATGTAGAGCCCGTCCTGATTTTAGGTTTTCAGGACGAATATCTGAAAAAAATTGAGGAGGCTTATCCTGATTCTAAGATTACAGCTCGCGGTAATACTATAAAAATATCGGGCCCAGAAGAAGATTGTAAAGAACTGTTGGAGATTTTCAGTGAACTGGAACGCATGGCTGCGCGCAATGAGGATCTTACTGAGAGTGATCTCGAAACAGTTCTTGCTCTAAAGCACAGCGACCACGAAAGTGAAAAGCCTAATCCACTGCACGATACCCGAATTTCGGGTGATTTTATTCTCAACACCCATACGGGCGATGCTGTTACAGCTAGAACACCAGGACAAAAAGAGATTGTCAAAGCTACCAACACCAATGATATTGTATTCACAATTGGTCCTGCGGGAACGGGTAAAACTTATACCTCGGTAGCCCTGGCTGTACGAGCTCTTAAAGAACAAAAGGTCAAAAAAATTGTGCTGGCACGTCCCGCCGTTGAAGCTGGCGAAACACTTGGATTTCTACCCGGCGATCTGCGCGAAAAAATCGATCCCTATTTGCGTCCATTATATGATGCACTGGAAGATATGATTGAATATGATCGATTGGAACTTCATCTGGCTAAAAACAGCATCGAAATTGCACCCTTGGCTTACATGCGTGGACGAACGCTCAACAACGCATTTGTAATTTTGGATGAAGCTCAAAATACTACCAATATGCAGATGAAGATGTTTTTAACACGTATTGGGTATAATAGTAAAGCCATCATCACCGGAGATATTACTCAAACCGATCTACCCCACAAACAAAAATCGGGGCTCATCTCCATCCAAAAAATTCTTAAGGATATTGATGGTATTTCGTTTGTTTATTTGGATGAAAACGATGTCGTTCGCCATAAATTAGTACGTGATATTATCGAAGCTTACGACAAATACGAAAGCAAAAAGAATAAAAAATCGTAAAATGGCGACAAAAAAGCTCATTGCCCACCCTCTTTACGAAGGAACCTTTAGCGTTGGCCTAGATAAAAAATTTAACCGAATTGATCGAGATGCCTCCCCTGCCAAGGGTGCCCTAAAAATTTCACTCAATCCCTTTTTGATTCGGTCGGGTGACAAAAACATTCTTTTTGATGTTGGAATCGGCGATTTTGGTGAAGATACCAACACCGATATCATAAAGAAAAATCTCGAAGAGTTAGAACTAACAGAATACGACATCACCGATATCTTTGCCAGCCATCTACACTACGATCACATAGGCGGACTTGCAGGACGGTCATCGGGCTATTGGGAGCTCACTTTCCCCGAAGCAAATGTATGGGTATCTAAAAAGGGGTGGCAGAAAGTGATGGGTATGGATCAGTATTACGACGATGAGAAAACAGAGTTTGTTCATTTTTTAGATGCAAAAGCAAACCTCCAATTTCTGGACGAGGAAGACCAGCCCTATTCTGAAGTAAAAGTTGAAAAAATCGGAGGTCATACCGAATTTTCGCAAGTGTTACTTTTTGATGATGGTCACCAAAAATATCTGATGGCCGGTGATGTCTTAGCCACCCGCGGCGAAGTAAATCGAAATTTTGCAGCAAAATATGATTTTGATGCGGATCAAAGTATGAAAGCGCGGAAAGCACTAACCCAAAAAGCCTATGAAGAACAATACACGGTAATGGGATACCACGATTCGCACCATTCCCTTTTTAATTTAATCGACTATGAAGAGCAACAAGGATACAAAATTGAAGCTATTTAATAATGTCATTACCTGATTTTACCAACGATATTTTCAGCTTTCTTGATAAACAGGACCTTCCCAATAATATCGAAGCAGCGGTAATTTTGGGATCAGGATTGGGCGGTTTCGCCGATCAAATCCAAAGCCCATCAACAATTTCTTACCATAACATCCCCGGAATGCCGGTTTCTTCTGTCGAGGGACATGCCGGCGAATTAATTTTCGGAGAAATCGATGGACGTTCAATGATGGCGTTTTCGGGACGGTTTCATCACTACGAAGGCTTTTCTTTCGAGGAAACTGCTACGCCGGTATATATTGCTAATCACCTTGGAGCAAACAAACTTATAGTTTCCAATGCTGCCGGAGCCATTAATACCTCTTTTTCAGTTGGGGACTTAATGGTCATCGAGAGCGTAATACGTAATAATTTAGCAATATCTCCGCTGGGCAATCAAAGGCATCGGTACCAACACCATCAATGGGTTCCTAAAGTTCGTAATATTGCTGCACAGCTCGGCCTTGTTACACAACTTGGTAATTATATGTACGTTACCGGACCTAATTATGAAACCAAAGCTGAGATTCGCTCCTTCCGAAAAATGGGCGCGGATGCTGTAGGAATGTCCACAGCCACCGAACTTTTTGAGGCCGCCCGTCTCAATCTGAAAAGCACGGCTATTTCACTGATAACAAATATGTCAACCGGTGTAACTGGTGAAAAACTCGATCACGAAGAAGTGAAAATAGCTGCCGATGCCCGAAAAGAGGATTTCGCAAAACTGGTTAAAGCCCTTATTGAAAAATTATAGTTCCAATAGGTGTTGACTCATCCAGCCGTAGTAATCACATTCCTTTGTTTCAATTTATCGTCCCGATCTTTCTACACAGATTTAAAACAGATAGAACCTGTACTAAATTTTAATCTTGTTTCGTAGCTCTGCTGCGAAATATAATGTTTAAGATCCTGAAACAAGTTCAGGATAATACAATATCTTAGGCGTAAGAGCTCTACATATCTAATGACTCCTAGCTACCATATTTATTCAGATACTGATTAAGCTTTAATTTTTTGCGCGTAGAATCGCTTGTCATATAGCGCACCTTGCCATAAATGGGACGCTCCTGCCAAGCACGATCAAAGCGACCGAAAATCCAAAAGATACCTGAATAGCTGTTTGGATCACGTCCGTCAATAGCATAGCGATTATTTAATTCAATCAGATAAGCCAGCGCAACTTCGGGATTGGGCGTCCATTCCAGCACCTTCTTACCCCAAAGCATGCGCAAATAATTATGTATCACTCCCTCCACCCTGAGCTGCGTCTGGGCAGCATTCCAGATCTCATCATGCGTTTGAGACTGAGCAAACTCTTCCAGCTCATAAAGGTATTCTCGGGGATCATCTTTGTGTTTTTCAAGCGTCTTCAACGCCCAATCCGGCAATGTTTCATACTGATCGTAATCAGACTCATGATGCGCGAAATGAAAACCAACTTCACGCCACGTTATCACTTCATCCAAAAAGGCATCTACATTGGGATCACCGTTAAAAAATCCGCCCGTAGATCCCTTGTTAAAGGTGATATTATCCAAATCCCATCCTTTGGGTTGATGATCGAGCACTGCATCAACTATTTCGTATTCTGATATCTTGCCAAAATGCAGCCACGGACTCAATCCACTAGTAGCATTGATATCAGGATCATTTCGATTTTCATCATATTTTGATAAACCATATTGGATAAACTGTCCCAGTTTGCCAAGGCCCGCCTGACGTGTTCCTTGCAAGTCAATCTTGCCGACTTCGTGATTAATAGACAACGAGCTGATAAATGATTCTCGGTTATTAAGCTTTTTATCCGACGGCGGATACTTTTCCAGAAAGTCATCCCCCAAAGAAACAGTATCCCTATTTTCCAAATCATCCAACGGATTTTTCTTAGGTGGATGCGTATAACATTCGATAAAATTGCGCTGCATTATTTTCCGGAAAAAGTAGGCGTTATAGGGCGCTTTATCCGTTAATCCCAATGGAATAATGCCATTAGAATCTACAGTAATATAGGGAACCTCTGATTTGGGACCGACTTTTTCGTTATGCTCACGGATGATATACACCGGGAATTCATCCGAAATAACAGTACAGGCATTTTGAGCTAACTCATACAGTAATCCCTTACCGGCTCCCGATTCAACTTCCAGATATGAATAATAATTCAGGTCCTTTTCCCTTGCAATCTTCAGATGCTCCTCCATCCCCTCCATCAAAAAATGGTGAAAACGATCAGAAGCCCACGGATAATCGCAACTCAATCCTTCGTAAATCAACAGCGGCTTCTCTAACTTATTCGCCCACCCAATAGCATATTCCAGCGCGTAATTGTATTGAAAGCGACGATTTATCTGCATCCAATACAGTACATAATCACCACCGGGATTTAGCTCCTGTTCGTTTCGCTTAAAAACACGCCTGCTGTTGATATTTTTCATAACAGATTCCTAAATATTAATCGTTACTCAGGCGGAGCCATAAAAGCAGGACTTACCGGATTTTCAACGGTCTGTCCAACAATCTGCTCAATTTCTTGAACCTCTTGATCGGTGAGCTCCCATCCGAATACGTTCTCAAATGTGACTTGTTCCGGTTTTCGGGCGCCCCAGATAGCCGAGTCAACGCCTTTATCTAATATCCAGCGGACCGCCAAGTGAATAACTTCTTTACTGAAGTTACTATCAGCATATTCTTGTAACTTCTCAACAGCTTGTAAATGATTTTCAAACGTTTCTCCCTGAAATTTAGGATCTGCATTACGTCGCATGTCCCCTTCGTTGAACGTGCGATCCTTGCTCATCTTTCCGGATAGCAATCCGCGACAAAGCGCACCGTACGTTAACAGCGTAATATCATTTTCTTTGCAATAAGGGATTATATCCGTTTCAATGCCACGCTCAAATAAGTTATATGGTGGCTGACAAACATGAATAGGCGCCGTTTCCTGGAATCTATCCATCTGTTCCGGAGAAAAATTAGATACCCCAATAGCTCGAATTTTTCCTTCTTCCAACAACTCTTGCAAGGTTTTAGCCGTCTCAACAAAATCCGTATCCAAATCCGGCCAGTGCACTTGATAAATATCAATATAGTCGGTTTGCAGTCTTTTAAGCGAATCGTTTACTTCTTTTAAAATCCGTTCCCGGGTTGAATTCCGTTGTATATTGCCACCATTATCCCATTCCAGCCCAAATTTTGTAGCAATCTGAATCTCATCCCGATTACCAAACTCCTGCACAGCCTGCCCGACCAATTCTTCGCTCTTACCAAATCCATATACCGGAGCGGTATCAATAGTCGTTACCCCTTTTTCAAGGGCTTCTATCACCGTATCTACCGCCAGCTGGTCGTCGGATCCACCCCACATCCAGCCGCCAATAGCCCATGTTCCCAGCGTAATTCTCGAAATATTAAAATTTAAATCACTTACTTTCGTAAATTTCATATTTAATAATGATTTTAAAGTTAATATGAATAACGATCTAATCGATTTAAAAACTGATTGGTCGATTCTTCTATCGCTTCTTTATTCTCGTCCGATTTTTTGTTGTACATATTCACCATAAAACTATTGCGGCCACTTGTCTCAAAAGCTTCACGCTGCTCATTTACAAAATTCCAATACAAATAATTAAATGGACAAGCTCCTTCACCCGTCTTCTTAGTAACACTGTATTCACATGACCTACAATAATTGCTCATCTTGTTAATATAATTCCCGCTGCTAACATATGGCTTTGAGGCAAGAATACCTCCATCAGCAAACGTTGCCATCCCTAACACATTGGGTAAAACTACCCATTCATAGGCATCCACATAGGCAAACCAGAACCATTTATTAAGCTTACGCGGATCAGTTTTTGTAAGATTACTGAAATTACTTAACACCATCAGTCGCTGTATATGATGTGAATATCCATGCTCAATAACCGGTTTTAAGCTCTGCTGCATGCAGTGCATTTTTGTATCACCCGACCAAAATAGTTCAGGCAACTGCTCTTCGAAATCCATGAAGTTAGCCTCCCGAACCTCCGGCATCATGGCTTCATAATAGATTCGGACGAATTCCCGCCATCCCAATATTTGCCGAACTAATCCCTCAACCGAATTGACGGGGGCCTTTCCATCCTCATAAGCTTCAATTGCCCGTTCACAAATTTCCCATGGCAGTAACAATCCATTGTTTAAGTAAAGTGATAAGGCAGTATGGAAAAGCGTTGGTTCATCCGTGGCCATGGCATCTTCATAGGGACCAAAATCGGTCAACCGCTCTTCGATAAATTCATCAAGCAGTTGAAGAGCCTGCTCCCTGGTTACTGCATATTGGAATCCTTCAAGCTTACCAAAATGATTCTGATGGCATTCTGCTACAAGATTGATAACCTCTTTGGTAATTGCATCCGGTTCAAAGGTTGTTATCTCGGGAATAGAATAATCTTTAGGCAGCGATTCCTGATTATCCTCATCATAGTTCCATTCTCCTCCTTCAGGATCATTACCATTCATTAAATAACCGGTTTTCCTGCGCATATCCCGGTAAAAATATTCCATGCGATATCCAGGCCCAATATTCTCTTTCCACTGATCAGTATCAGCAAAAAAGAACCTATTGGGTACTTCTGTAATGCGATCCCCAAATTGTTTTTTTAGATTACGTAGCCTTTTTCGAATACCCCACTCCGATGGTGTCATAAAAGTAGTATAGAGATCAGAATACTCGGTTAAAATCTCGGCTAACCCTCCATCAAAACCTCCCTCCGTAGGGTGATAATAAACAGGGTAATCTTTCTCGTAGCATTCGATCGCAAAGTGACGCATTGAACTGAGCACAGAGGTCAATTTCTTTTTATGATAAGGTAATGAGTCGCCTTTTGCTTTCGCCTCTATAAATATTAACAGGGGCTTTTCTTCGCATATCCAATCCGGCCAAACCGACAAGTTTAGCTGATCATGCAATACAAAAATTGCTTCACCAAAATCATCCGGGTCAAGGTTATGTATGCGACTATCAACTTCTTTTAAATAAGGCCTAAATGACATCTATCAGAATTGTATTTATTGAATGAGTTATATCAATATATTTAATCACAACTAAGTTCCAATAAAGTCTATATGCTATGACAAAACCAATTATCGGCGTTATGGGTCCCGGCGAAGGTGCATCCCAAGAAGATATAAATAACACCTGTGAACTTGGAAAATTAATTGCCGAACAGAATTGGATTCTATTAACAGGCGGAAGAAATGTGGGCGTAATGGATGCTGCTTCAAAAGGAGCCCAGGAAGCAGGTGGGCTGACGGTAGGCATACTCCCTTCAAAAGATAAGTCAGATGCTTCAAAACATCTTGATATTGCTATAGCTACCGGAATGGGCAGTGCACGAAACAATATAAATGTACTTTCATCGGATGCGATCGTAGCTTGTGGAACCGGTGCAGGAACCACCTCTGAAATTATGCTTGCTCTTAAAGCGAAGAAACCCGTAATCCTGTTGAATCCTTCCGGAAACGTAACAAAACTCTTGGATGAGTTTTCATATCCTAAGCCTAAAGTAGCCTCTTCTCCACAAAATGCTACTGACCAAATTCGTCAACATATTTAGATAATTTGCTTTCCAATTTGACAAAAAGATTAATACTACTATATTAGTATTAACTGATTAGGACGTAACGGTCAACAGCATTTTCAATCTTAATTCAACAATAAGAAGATGAAAAAATCACTGACTCCACTTGGAGAAACTGAAATGGAAGTACTCAATCATGTTTGGGACATGGGCGAAGCTACGGTAAAACAAGTTCGTAAGCGGATTTTAGAAGACAGAGAAGTGGCGTATACCACCATCATGACTGTCATGAAAAATCTGGCCGAGAAGGACTTGCTCAAATATCGTAAAGAAGGTGTTACATACGTCTACAGCCCTGCCCAAAAACCTGAGTCCGTCCGTTCAAACCTTATCAACAATTTAATGGAAAAAGCTTTTAAGGGATCCCCCAAAGAGCTAGTGCAAGCGTTAGTTAACAGTGATGACTTGACATCGAAGGACCTTAATGAAATTAAATCTATGATCGATAACATGGAGGTTAATCAATAATGGAATTCGTAAACCTACTTCAATCGTTTGGCGACCAACTGATCGAGCATTTTTGGCTTCCGGTGGTAGTTTGGACCTTAGTAGCCGCTCCCATTGCGTTATTTTTGCACAAAAGTGAATCGCTCCAACCTATCTATCAGTATCACAGCCGCACAGCGCTTCTCTTAGTGCTTCCACTCGGAGTACTGGGAGCTTACCTGGTGGATTTTATCAGCAGTGCCACACAAGTAGCAAATAAAGGCATGTTTATTGTTGTTCAAAATCCGATAGCTGTATCCAGAACTGCTGCAGAACCTTCTGTACTAAGTGGATTGAGTAATCCAAATTTTTGGATAGGAGCTGCTAGCACGTTCGTTTTGTTAGCTGCAGCCGTACTTTTCTTTAAACTTATTTTGGATTTTGTTCAACTTAGAAATATGGAGCAAGACTTAGATTTTTCTCCACTTGCAAGTGACAAAGGCCTGATGAAAGATCTCCCATCCGCAAGTAACAGGTGCCGAAACACATTAATTGCCTACTCTGACAATACAAACATCCCATTTACTTATGGATGGCTTACCACGAAGATTGTTGTTCCGGCTGATCTAAAAAAGCAAAAATCTTCACTTGCCATGGCTGTACAGCATGAGCTGATACACATCAAAAATCGTGATTTTCTCCTGAACAGTCTGCTCGTAGTTATAAAGTCCCTCTTCTGGTTTCATCCACTAATCCATAATCTCTACACATCGCGGGAAGAATACAGAGAGGTAATATGCGACAGTGAGGTTCTGGCCAACAAGCAATTTTCCCAAAAGAAATATGCCTCTCTCCTCTTTGAACTTGCTAAACGAGATCATCAACAAAAATTGGCGCTGAGTATGGCCGTTAATCCTTCTTCACTTAAAAAGCGTATTCAAATCATGTCTAACCAAAATAATCTATCTATGAACTTTCGATCGAGTTTTCTAATCACTTTTTTCGCTGCGTCGCTGTTAACACTCACCATCTCTTGTACTGATATCGCTGATGATAACATTACGAAAAGTGAATTTGAAGAAACACAATCTCAAATGGCTTCTCCTAACCCGCCTGATGCTTCTATGTTACCTTTATATATTATCAATGGCGAACAGTGGCCAAAAAATAACGAATCAATACAAAAACTATCTCGTTTAAAACCCAAATATATAAAGTCCGTCGATATCCTTAAGGGAAAAGAAGCTAAAAACAAATACGGTGATGCCGGCAAGGATGGCGTAATTATGATGGAAGTAAATAATCCGGATAAAGCCTTTACTGATCTCAAGGATGAAGCTATATCGCCGCCTCCAACGCCGTCAAAAACAGATGACGGAGATTATTACGTTGCTGTGGAAGACATGCCCGAATTGGTCGGTGGACTGGGCTCACTACAAAAAATGATCAACTATCCCGAAGAAGCTCGCGAAGCGGGAGCTGAAGGACGCGTAATTGTACAATTTATTATTGACAAAAACGGGAATGTTGAAAATCCAACAATTATAAAAGGAGCTCACGATAGCTTAGATCAAGAAGCATTGCGTGTTGTCAGACAAGCAGATTTTACCCCCGGCAAAGTTAAAGGCGAACCCGTTCGAGTGCAATACTCATTACCTATTACCTTTCAACTTTCGACAGATAATAACGATTCATAACCTAATATTTTTAAAGATGTAAAAACATTGCATTTTTCTGATCGATTAAAAGCGGGACTTCATAGGTTCCGCTTTTTTTATTTTATTAAGGGTGATTAAAAGAAGGATACCATTAATAACAAAAACTGTTTGTGAAAAAAGCAGCGGCGTATGGGGTCCATTTATTCACTGCTTTAGGTGCAGGGCTTGGCTTGTGGGCACTCATTTTAACATATAACGGGTTTTATAAAGAAACAGTTTGGGTACTTGCTGTGGCTGCCATCATCGATTCTGTTGATGGAACACTCGCACGACTTACTCAAACAAAAGAACATGCCCCAGCTATTGACGGTGCCCTAATGGACAACATCGTTGATTTTATTACCTGGACCATTGCTCCCTTGCTCTGGATTTTTGCAACAATGAACATTCCCACATGGGTACTGGTGATTTGTGCCATAGCGAGCATCTTTGGATTTTCCAATACTAAGGCCAAAACTGAAGACCACTTTTTTCTCGGTTTCCCATCCTATTGGAATATTGTAGTATTCTATATTTTTTTACTTGAACTGCCTGTAACTTTTTCCTCTGTAATTTTACTACTATTTGCAATCGTAACATTCTTGCCTGTCAAGTTTGTTTATCCATCTCGGACAAAATATTTGCGTCCTTTTACTTTAATCCTCGGCGGTATCTTTACCCTGCAACTTATTGCATTACTATATTACTTTGATCAGTCCCCACCGTGGTTAATTTATAGTTCATTTCTATTTCCGTTCTATTACTTTGGACTTTCCTTTTTTGTAAATATTAAATCACCTGAAACATCCCACTAACTCTACCGTATTATTTCCACAAAGATCAACAAAACCATTAACTGATATTGCTTATGGGAGCTCGTTTAAAAAAGTCTCGAACTGATAAAATGATTACCGGTGTCTGTGGAGGCATTGCTGAATATTTGGGATGGGATCCTACAATTGTCAGAATTATTTTTGTGATAACCACTTTTCTTGGATGGGGCAGCCCTGTTCTCCTCTATTTTATCCTTGCTTTGGTAATGCCGGAATAACTTTCCTTGAATGGTGTAATCAGTTTTGAAATTATAGCCCTATTTCATAATTATGGATAGTTATTCACTTTAACTAATAATCCAGTTATGAGAATAGGCATCGTTGGTCCAGCCGACAGAGCTGTTGCATGGGAAAAACATTTGCGTCCCCATCGCACGGTCTCAGAAGTTGTCATTGCCGGCAAACTCTCTGAGATCGGTGATGTTGATGCGTGCCTACTAATGGATGAGCGCTCCAAAAATCTCGATCACTTACTCACAGCAGTAAAGGCGGGATACCATACTTTTTTAATTGCTCCTATCCCCAACCACACCAAACAGGTTGAAAAAATTTACCATGCGGCGGAGGAATCAAATGTTCTTGTACAATTTTCACACTGGCCCACCCTTGCTCCCGCTTCAAAATGGATGGCAAAAAAGATTGAAAAACCTTCATTTCTGCAAATTAATCGGGAGCTAAATTATTCAAAATTTGTAGAGTCAGACCATCCTTTTGAGTATTACTGGATTGATGAGCTTGCATTCTGCCTGCGGTGGATTAATGGGTCAGTGCATCATATCGACTTAAAAACAGCTGAACTTTCAGAACAGCATTTATATGCCTTGCATATGCTATTACGCTTTGAGAGTGGCGCAACAGCCAATATTTTCGTCAATGTAACAGCAACGAACTCCCGCCATCACCGGCTTGCTGCAAACAATCATTTTATTTTGGATTGCGATGTGTTAGAACAGACCGTGCGGTTAGGAGAAGAAAATAAAGATGGCCACCTATTTTTCAACAGTAAATCTTTCGATGCCAGTAGAGCAGCCGAATTGGCAGCATTGAGCTTTCTGAAATCTATACAACTTAATCGCGAAACAATTTACAATGCCTACCATCTATGGGAGTTAAACAAAACGATCGATAAGATTAAAAAAAGGCTGACCCGTGTTTAGTCTTCTTTTTTGTGCATCATCTTAAAGAATCCTTTCAGCTCTTCGCGTGATCCCAACTTGTCAATAAAATTAAACTGTCCGGCAGAAAGACGTTCTCCTCCGTCAATTACCACACATTCTCCGGTAATATACGGAGCCATATCCGACATCAAGAACGTGGCAAGATTGGCCAACTCTTCTTTATCTCCATATCGTCCCGCTGGAATTTTAGACAGAAATTTTTGCTCAGCACTTTCGTCAGGAACTAATCGCTCCCATGCTCCTTTGGTGGGAAACGGTCCTGGCGCAATAGCATTTAATCGGATGCCGTATGTTGCCCATTCGTAAGCCAGTGATCGTGTCATAGCCAACACCCCCGCTTTTCCACATGCGGATGGCAACACAAACGCTGATCCTATACCCTCTGAATAGGTCGTTACCATATTTAAAATATTGCCTTCACGTTCTTCATCAATTAGATAGTTGCCAAATACATGCGTACAGTTGAACGAGCCATGCAATACGATATCGACTACGGCTTTAAATCCACCGGGAGAAAGATCTTCAGAGGCTGACAAAAAGTTCCCAGCTGCGTTATTTACAAGTCCGGTCATTTCTCCAAAGTCGGATACAATTTCTCCAGTCATCTCTTCGATGCGATCATAATCGCGCACATCAGCCACGTAGTATTTTGCCGTGCTATCATTAGCGGCTTCTTCAATTTCCTCGACGGCATTTTTAAGTTTTTCTTCAGTCCGACCACAAATAGCGATGTTGCTGCCAAAAGAAGCAAATTTCTTGGCCATAGCTAATCCTAGGCCACTTCCACCACCTGTAATTAAAATTGTTTGATCTGCTAACGTATCAGATGTAAACATAAAGATATATTTTCCAAGGGCTTACCATGGTAAGTCCTTGCATTGCAAAGTTAATTTAGATTCTCAAAAATACCGGCAGCACCCATGCCTCCGCCCACACACATAGTCACCATGCCGAACTGCTTGTCCAGCCGCTGAAGGTCGTGCAGAATTTGTGTCGAAAGTTTCGCTCCGGTACAGCCAAGCGGATGTCCCATTGCAATGGCTCCACCATTGATATTAACGATATCTTCATCCAGCCCAAGTTCGCGAATTACAGCTAACGACTGTGCCGCAAACGCTTCATTTAATTCAACCAAATCAATATTATCTAAGTCAAATCCAGTCTGTTTAAGTACTTTTGGCACCGCTTCGACCGGACCGATGCCCATAATTTCGGGCGGCACACCGGCTACCGAAAAGCCATGGAATTTTGCGATGGGTTTGAGCTCAAGTTCTTCTGCCCTTTCGCGACTCATTAATATCACCGCAGCAGCGGCATCATTCATCTGGGATGCATTTCCCGCTGTCACAGAACCTCCCTGCTTAAAAGCGGGATTTAGTTTTGCTAAAATTTCTTCTGACGTATCGCGCCGCGGCCCCTCGTCCGTATCAAAAACAAATTCGGTCTCTTCGACCTTACCATCGGCCGTTACTTTCTTTTCCTTGACTTCAATGGGCACAATTTGTTCATCAAAATAGCCTTCATCCCAACCCTTTAGCGCTCGCTGATGACTGCGATAAGCAAAGGCATCCTGATCTTCGCGACTTACGTCATATTTATCCGCTACATTTTCAGCTGTTAACCCCATATTAATATAGATTTCTGGATAGTTGTCCACTAATTCGGGATTTAGCCGCGATACGTATCCGCCCATGGGTACAAGCGACATCGACTCCACACCTCCGGCAATAATCACATCAGCTCCGCCAACCATAATACGTTCTGCGGCCTGAGCAATGGTCTGCAGTCCCGATGAGCAAAAACGATTCATTGTAGCGGCAGGGACAGAAGGTGGAAGTCCACCTAAAGCGGCAGCTTGACGAGCTATATTAAGTCCCTGCGCGGCTTCAGGAAAGGCACAACCCATGATTACGTCATCCACCTGTTCCGGCTGAAGATTTGGGGCTCGTTCCAACAGGTTTTTGATTACTTCTCCACCCAATGTATCCGGCGGAGTGAATCGGAGTGATCCCTTATTCGCTTTTCCGGTTGGCGTTCGTGCAGCAGCAACAATTACGGGTTCTTTGGTAGTCATATGTCAAAGGTATTAAGTAGAAAGTTTGGTATTTAATATAGCAAAATCATGTTGTTAAACTCTGTCTCAATGCATAAATCATTTTTTGAATTTCAACAAGTTTATCTCTGATCTTTCCATATTCATCTTTATCCAGAAAATCTAAGTTTTGTGAAATAGTGAGTTGAGTTTTCAATTCATAACAGGAGCCGGTGGAAATATTTAATAACTGATTAAACTCTTTCTTAGAACCTCTGCCTGCACCTTCTGCAATATTAGAACTTATCGAAACAGCACTTCTTCTCATCTGACTTATAAGTCCATATTTTTCTGCTTTAGGAAAACTTTCAGTTATCTGATATATAAGTCGCTAATTCTACCGCTTTATTCCAAACATCTAAATTTCTAAAATTATTCATAGCAAACAGTCTTTTATTTTTATGCTTACTTACAAGTAAGACTGTTATACCTGAAGCAACTTACAAACTTTCTACTTTTAACTTTCTACTAAACAACTAATTCCTAAGTGGTTTTCCTTTCTTAAGCATATGCTCGATTCGAGCTTGGGTTCGTTCGTCCTCCAGCAGTTCCATAAAGGCTTCGCGTTCGAGTCTCAAGATATAATCCTCTGGTACTTCCTGCGGCTCGCTGAGATCCCCGCCGCTCATCACAAAAGCTACTTTCTCAGCCACCACCTTGTCGTAATCGGTAATAAAATTCGCCTCATGCATAATATGAAGCATCATCTTCAATGAACTTAAAGCCTCATTTCCAAGCACCTTAATCATTGGTTTTTCGGGTGGATAGTACCCGGCATCTGCCATTCGCTTGGCCTCTGCTTTAGCATCGGCTATCAGTAGATCTCGATTCATAATGATGGAATCCGAATCGCGCAAATACCCATACTCTCTGGCCTTGGGCGCGCCGTCAGATACTTTAGCCATACCAATGGTTTTAAACTTTTCCTTAATATTTGGCATCGGATCAGACTGCTCATCATCGATAATCTGCTGCATTGTTCGATAAAGCATCTCTTTAGTCCCACCACCGGCTGGCAGCAGTCCAACGCCCACTTCAACAAGTCCGGCATATAATTCATGATGAGCCACTACCTTATCCGCATGAAGGATAAACTCAACGCCACCGCCGAGTGATCGCCCAAATGGCGCCACAAGCACGGGAAACGGCTGATAACGTAATCCAACGGCAACATCCTGAAAATTCTTCGCTGCCTTTCGGACGCGTTTTTTATCCCCTTCCTTCCAGGCACCCATCGCTTCCATCAAGTTGGCACCATAAGTGAAATTATCGCCATCATGACTGATTACCAGCGCATCAAATTTATTTTTCACAATATCACAGGCCTTATCCAACGATTCAATGAGCTCAAATCCAAGGGTATATTTACGGGTACGAAACTCAAAAAGGGCAATACCATCCCCCAAATCGTACAAACCGGCACTATCATTACCAAACACTTCCTTATTGTTGGATTTCAAAGTAGAAACCTGAATAGCTCCTTTTGCAGGCGGACTTAGCTCTTCGATTTCTCCGGTTGCCAAATTATAGACCGTTCCTTTCTCTTTATCATAAAATTGATCCCGTCCGCTATTGAGCATATCGAGAACATTCTGCGGTACATTCAGTCCTTGATCCTGCATACGCTCCACTGATTCTCTAACACCAATCGCATCCCAGCGTTCGAAGGGTCCAAGCTCCCAGTTAAAGCCCCATTTCATCGCGCGATCGATAGCTTCCACCGAGTTGCTGATTTCAGGTATCCGGTTGGCAGAATATAACAGTAAATCACAGTGCACTTTCCATAAGAACTGCCCGACTTCTGTATCACTATTGACCAAAAACTTGAGTCGTTCTTCGGGCGTATCAAATTTCTTCTTGGCCTCGGTAGCACTTTCAAATTCGGGATCTATCTGCGATTCATATTCGCCAGTTTTAGGGTTAATAACTTTGTACTCTTTACCCGAATCTGTACGAACTTTCTTATAAAAGCCTTCGCCCGCTTTATTGCCATGCTTTCCATCTTCCACCATCTGCTCAAAAGTATCGGGCAGATCGAACACTTCGCGCCGTTCGTCGTCAGGTATAGACGGGTACAAATTCGTAGCCACATGGTGAATCACATCAAGGCCTGACATATCGGCCGTGCGAAACGTAGCCGCCTTGGAATAGCCGGTGAGCGTACCCAGCAGATAATCGATCTCCTCAGCCCGAAAATCTCCGTTAAAAAAGTACGGCATTATACTGGCCATCGAAAAAATACCGATGCGGTTAGCAATAAAGTTCGGCGTATCCTTGCACTGCACCACCCCTTTACCCAAATCACGTTCACAAAAACAACTCATATATTCAACAACCTCATCAGCAGTCGATTTTGTGGGGATTACCTCCAGCAGCTTCATATACCGGGGTGGGTTAAAAAAGTGCGTACCCAGAAAGTGCGCCTTAAATTCATCGGAACAATCCTCACTAATTTCACTAATTGGTAAACCGGAGGTATTAGAGCTGACGATGGTTCCTTCAGTACGGACATCCTCAATTTTGGACATCATATCTTTTTTAATGTCCATCTTTTCAATAATGGCCTCGCAAACCCAATCAACTTCTTCGATGATATCCAGATCATCAGTAAAATTTCCGGGCTTAATATGGTCGGCATATTCTGGTAACCCCAGCGGCGAGGGATTCATTTCTTTAAGTTTCTTAATGTTATCCAGTACCTGCTGATTGGGATTCTCACTCTCCTCATCTTTAAGGTCGAGCAGCCAAACTTCCATCCCGGCATTTACGCAATGTGCCGCAATCTGACTCCCCATCGTTCCTGACCCAAGTACCGCTACTTTCTGAATATTGTATTTTCTTGTGGACATAAATATCTATGCTCTGTGTAATAAGTTTTTGATTACTAAATTAATCCCGCAAAGTCGACGGGAACTGAGAACTATCTATTTAGTTAGTTTCCTCCTTTCGCTCTTCCTCTTCGTACATCGATTCGATTTCATCTTCATAACGTTCTTTCACGACCGGACGTTTAACCTTTAAGGTGGGCGTAAGTTCACCAGACTCGATAGAGAAAGGAGTCTCCAGCAGAACAAACTTCTTAACTGTTTCCCAAGGAGAAAGCTTCTTATTCACTTTGTCAACTTCACGCTGTATAAGTCTTTGAACTTCAGGATCTTCATTTACGGGATCCGAAACGGATTTACCACGCCCCTTCAACCACTTTTTGGCATTTCCATAATCAGGGACAATTAAGGCCGAGCAAAATTTTCGTTGATAACCGACTACCATCGCCTGATCGATAAATCCACTTTCGCTGAGTAGGTTTTCGATAGTTTGAGGTGCAACATATTTCCCTGTAGAAAGCTTGAAAACAGACTTTTTACGATCCGTGATATACAGGTAATCATCCTCTAACTTTCCTACATCACCGGTCATAAACCAGCCGTCATCGTTAAATACTTCTTCAGTTTTTTTCGGATTATTATAATACCCTTCCATCACATTAGGACCTTTGGCAAGAATCTCCCCGTCATCAGCGATTTTAATATCCACATTGGAAAGCGGTGTTCCGGAACTGCCTACCCGCATGTGGTCTTTATCGTTGACCGAAAGCACTGGTGATGTCTCTGTAAGCCCGTATCCCTGCATGCAAATGAGCCCCAAGGCATTCATAAATTGGAATAAATTGGGTGACAGAGCCGCGCCACCGCTTACCATACCGAGAAGATTTCCACCGAATAGGTCGCGAATTTTTGAATACACCAACTTGTCGGCAATTTTGTGTTTTATAGCTTCCAACCCACTGGGCGGATTTTCGGGATCATATTCTTCTGCCCTATTTATCGCCCAGTAATAAAGCTGCTTTTTAAGTCCGCTCATTTCTTGTCCCTTTACCTTAATACCCGTATGAATTTTTTCGAGCAACCGAGGCACTGTGGCAAAGTAATAGGGTTTTATATACTCAAAATCGTCGCGGATTTCATCAACGTCCTCGATGTAGTAAATAGGATATCCCATACTCAGATACATATAGGTAATCATCCGCTCAAACACGTGTGATAGCGGCAGATAAGACAACATTTTTTCGTGCTCCCGAACGGTTTCATCAAACGGTACACGTTCCAGTGATGCCAATAAGTTCGAAGCAATGTTATTGTGCGTAAGCATTACTCCTTTGGGATCTCCAGTAGTACCCGACGTATAAATCAGAGAAGCCAAATCATCTGGTTCTATTTTCGATCGCAACTCTTCAAAGAGCTCCGGATTTTCTTGGTGCTTTTCCGCTCCCATTTCAAGAATATCATCAAACTCTTTGAGCTTCTCATGCTTGGAACCGAAAATGGAAATTATGGCTTTAACATTCGTTATCTCTTTAATAATTGGCTTCGTGTCAGCAAAAAGTTCATCATTTGAAACAATGTGAACTTTTGCCTCTGAATTTTCGAGAATATATTTGATCTGATCCCCCGGTTGAGTGGTATAAATGGGCACATTCACCGCCCCAATAGAAAGGATCGCTTGGTCACAAATCACCCACTCGGCACTGTTTTCGGAATGGAGACTTATCTTATCACCCGCACGTACCCCAAGTTCATATAATCCCAGTGCTAAATTACGAACTTTTTCCTGAAACTCCTCTCTACCCGTTTCTACCCATTCTCCATTTCGTTTCGTAGAAATAAATACATCTTTATCATGCCTTTTTATACCCTTTTCAATCTCTGAAACAATAGTTGTCGGATCGTAAGCCATAACGCTACTCTATTTAATTGTTGATAACAATCTTTACTTAATAATTTAAACGATTGTAGATGATTTAAAAGCCTATTTAAATTTTTTCTTCCAAAATTATAATTAACTTCACATCCACTAATCAATTGTAACAGAATCATTTATGTATATCCAACCTAAAATTGAAAAACGTGTTAAAAAATTTCTCTCTGTCTCTGAGAAAAATATGGGAGACGCTCTCGGTATCTCCTTCACTTCATTTAAATCTGATGAGGTAAAAGCCACCATGCCGGTCAATGAGAATACCGTTCAACCCTTCGGATTGCTTCATGGAGGAGCTTCTGTTGCTCTTGCCGAAACACTGGCGTCCATCGGAGCCTGGCTAAATATTGAAGAAGAGGGGAAAACAGCGGTAGGAGTTGAGATCAATGCCAATCATGTACGTGCTGCAAAAAAAGGAGAAACAGTGTACGGCGTTTCAAAACCTATCCACAAGGGACGTCAAACCCAAGTATGGGAAACAAAGATTTTCAATGAGGATGAGAAATTAGTGTGCGTATCTCGGTGTACGTTGGCAGTTGTAGATGTTTAGTTTTGAGTAGTGAGTATTGAGATATGAAACTCTATAACAATTTCCTCTCAAAATAACCTGTAAGGATAATCTGACTATGCGGTCATACTAGTAAGTTTGACTCAAAATTAATTCAACCTTCTATTATGCATCAATATAAAAAGTTAGATATCTGGAAACGGGCAATCTCTTTAGCAACTCATATCTACGAGGTAGCTACAAAATTTCCAACTGAAGAAAAATTTGGGTTAGTTTCTCAACTGCGAAGATGTGTTGTATCTATAGGATCAAACATTGCAGAAGGAGCGGGACGAAATACTAATAAAGACTTTAAGCACTTTTTAAGTATTGCATACGCCTCATACTGCGAATTAGAAATTCAACTAATCATTTCAAAAAGCTTAAATTTATTGCCTGCTGATACAAGTGAAGTTCTATCAAATGAGATTGAGCAACTCCAAAAGATGATATTTACCTTCTCCAAAAAATTAACTTCTGAGTAAAAAAAAGCCGCCGCCAAATAATCTCAATACTCACATCTCACTACTCAATACTACTCATAAAGCTGTTGCAATAATTTACGTTTAGTGACGGGAAAAATCGTCTCCCGAAACGGAAAGTCCAAGTCAGTATTAAAAGCAAAGGTAGCTGGGTTAGGCAATTCTCTATTTTCATCAATGAGATCCAACTTAATCGCATTAGGAGATCGATGCGCCCCTCCCTGCTCTAACCCTCTCAGAAAAGCTGTTTTCAGAGATCGATATTTATCCTGTGAACTTTCGAAAACAGTGAGCTCATACTGGAAAAGCAACAATTTCGACTCCTCATTATCCGGAACAAAAAAGTATCCTTCATCCGTGTAATTGGGAATAATACCGACTTCTTCGAGCTTAATCTCATCATTTACAAACTCATAAATCGTTTTTCCCTCTTCGATTTTTGCTTTAATTAATGGCAGTCCCCAGTCAATCAGATCTTCAACCTTTGACAAGTCTGATCCATCCACAAAGACCACTTCATGCTCAATAACCTCATTCACAAAGTCGATCTTTTTTATACGCTTTGGAAATTCATCCCGAAGGTCCCGCAGCCGATTTAGGATATCATCCAGCGTAGTATAGAGTTCTACCAAATGACTCAGATGCGGATAGATTTTATTCATCTGAAAATCATCCGAAATCGATTTGAGTCCCGCTAATATTTTGTACTGCTGAGATTCAAAATCAGATTGAAGGTGTGTAAAAAGATCAAGATCAAGTGAATGAGCCATAGTGACCTCCTGCCTTTATACCGTAGTGAAGATGATATCCTTTTCTCAACTTTAATTAATAACGAAGAGAGGAGCAAGTTTTATTGTTTGGGCAGTGGCTGGGAGCTTGGGGTATCGGGCAGAGAGTAAAAAACATTAAATCCTATCACTATTTTTTGACCAATGACTTCTTAAAATTGGTAATCATTTTACTAAGGATCTCAATTTCATCAAGTTTAATCTGTAGAATTATTTGAGATACATAATTTCGTTTCTCCATGAGAATTAAAATATTTGCAGTTTCAAAACACGATTTTCTGGAATAACTAAGAAATCGAGCAAAATCTTTCTTCGAAGTCGATCCTGCACCTTCAGATATATTATTTGTAATACTCATAACAGCACCCCATAACTGCTCAGCAAACCTAAACTTTTTATCAGCTTCTAAAGCATCTGCTAAATCGAAAAGTTCATCTGTCAGCTCTATTGCATTTTTCCATATAGTAAAATCCTAAAATCGAAATTGACTCATAGATTTCCTCTCTTAATTTAAATTTTAAATAGAATTTAAAGTTTATTTATGTGTCCCCACGCTCCACTCTCTATGCACCAAACCCCATGCCATCATTCATTCCGAAACTGCACATCTTTCCACTGCTCGAAATAGTGCTTCACTTTTCGTCGTTGATACTTACCCGTTGAGGTGACCGGAATTTCATCCCCAAAAACAACAACCTTGGGAGACTTCGAAAATGGCAGATGCTCCCGGCAATACTCCAAAATAGCTTCCTCATCTTCCTCTGCACCTTCTTTAAGTTCTACATAGGCACCCACTTCCTCACCATACCAATCGTTTTCAAATCCGACGGCTATACCCGCTTTTA
Organism: Fodinibius sp. AD559; assembly: GCF_052712805.1. Taxonomy (NCBI): domain Bacteria; kingdom Pseudomonadati; phylum Balneolota; class Balneolia; order Balneolales; family Balneolaceae; genus Fodinibius; species Fodinibius sp. AD559. Next base: position 38,371 of record NZ_JBQPVW010000002.1, on the reverse strand, counting down.
CACCCGGAGCTTTGTTAATCACCTCATCAATTTCAAGGGGTGCCAGGTTTACGCCGCCACGGATAATCAGTTCTTTCAACCGTCCGGTAATAAAAAAATACGGACGTCCTTTCTCGTCATTGACATAAAATCCCTCATCTCCACTGCGAAACCAGCCATATTTAAAAGTTTCTTCGTTGGCCTCCCGGTTATTATAATATTCGATCATCACATTCGCCCCGCGGATCACAATTTCGCCACGCTCCTCTTCTTCCAGCTCATTACCATCTTCGTCGTGAATTGCCATCTCATTCGCCGGAATAGGCACGCCAATGCTTGGATAGCCATAATCAGCAATCCATTTTTTGTGCTCCTCTTTATTCAGGTCAACGGGAAGAAAACAGGAATAACAAGTAGTTTCCGAAAGTCCGTAGCCGTGAATTATGGGGATATCAAAGCGCTCTTCAAAAGTTTTCGCCACTTTAACGGTCAGCGGACCCGCTCCGCAAATCAAATGCTTTAAGGTTGAGGTATCGGGGATATTCTCGTCCGTATAGTGATTATTGAGATACTGTAGCAAGGTGGGCACCATACTCACAATATCGACACTCTCTTCTTTGATGATAGGAAAAAACCGGCTGGTCCTAAATTTTTGATTCAAAACCGTTGATCCGCTGGCAAAAAATGGTGTAATCAATGTAACCACGGTACCATTTACATGATGGATCGGAAGCACGCACATCATGCGCGTTTGCTCATCGATATCGTGCCAATCAGCAATACTGCGGGCATCTTCAAGCAAATTACGCTGGCTCAACATCACCCCCTTGGGTGCACCTGTCGTACCGGATGTGAATACAATCAGGGCTTCGGAATTATCCAAAGAATCATCAGGAATTTCGAGTTCTCCTTTCTCCCTGGTAAAATTTTCGATCTCTCCTTCGCAGATAATCCACTCAACATTTTTCAAATACTTGTACGATTCCAGAATTCCCCGAAATCGCTCCCGGTATTCGGTGCGTACAAACGCGAGCTCTACTTCGCCATTTTCAAGGATGTATGCAATGCGCTCATCATCTTCGCCCAAATTGATTGGTACAACTACTAATCCCAATAGCCAAGCAGCAAAATATTGCACAACGGTGTGCCAGTGATTATGTGAGATTGTAGCAATACGATCACCGTGGCTAAGTCCATGACTCTGCATGAACCGAGCACAATTTATTACATGCTGATAAAATTCAGCATAATCAACCTCGGTCCTATTATCATTTTCATCAATATAGGTCAAATAGTTGTCTTCGTTATCCGAGCGTTGCTGTAACAACTCGGGGATATCCTTAACCGGCAAAGGAGGCAACCGATTAGAGGTTTTACGCGCGTAATCAATTTTTTGCTGAAGTTCTTTAAAATCCATAAAACACCTATTTATTGACCATTGATCTGTGCTCAATTTTAGGTTTTGAAGGGCGGAAAGGCAAATCCATTCCCTATTTTGAACGAACTGTAATGAAAAGCATGTTTTTATAACACATGCGAACCAAAACCACTTTTATGAAAACGCTAAATAGCTTTCTCCTTTTCCTAATAGCAGCTGTCGGAATATGGTTAACATTCAACAACCCTATCCCTCAGTCAGCTGACAATTTACCATCACCACAAGTCGTAGATACTGTAACGACTGATACCGTGCAATGGGAACGACCTCGTTTTGATCAGCGCCAGGATGAACGATACGAGATGGTCAAACAAGGCATTGAAGACCGGGGTATTATAGATGACCAAAAAGTACTGGAGGCCATGCGCCATGTACCCCGGCACTTTTTTGTTCCAAAAAACTATCAGGAACATGCCTACGATAATCGTCCACTTCCAATCGGACATGACCAGACCATTTCACAGCCTTTAATCGTGGCCTACATGACAGACCTACTCGATATTGAACCCGGTGAAAAGGTCCTGGAAATTGGCACGGGCAGTGGCTATCAGGCGGCTATTTTATCTGAACTTACCCCGCATGTTTATACTATAGAAATTGTAAAACCACTGGCTGATCAGGCAATTAAGCGGTTTGAAATACTGGGGTATAATACCATTCAAACAAAAATTGGCGATGGCTACAAAGGATGGCCAGAACATGCGCCGTTCGATGCGATTATTTTAACAGCGGCCCCTGAGGAAATCCCAAAACCGTTAATCAATCAGCTGGCTCCGGAAGGGATATTGGTAGCTCCGGTTGGCAACGTTAATGACAACCAAGTTTTAACAAAAATTACCAAAACAAAAGACGGTAAAATAAAAAGGGACCAAAAAATGCCGGTACGATTTGTTCCTATGACTGGTAAAAGTCAAAACCAGTAGTTCTTCTTAAATACTATTCTAAATTTTCACTTGTTGTTTTTTGGAAGGCTCCCAGGAAGTGAAATACGATGGGCTGTCTTTTTTGTCAAACGTAAATGCTAACATTGTATATTTTCCCTGGTTTTCTGTCTTATTTAATTCAGTTTTTAGCTGCTTGGTAAGTTTATTAATTAATATCTCGTCCAGAGATCCAGAGACCGCAATATCAAAAGGTGAAGAAATGCCCTGAAATATAGTTTTAACAGCCTCATCACTTTCTTCAACTGTTATAGAAATTTCGGTAGCCTTACTGTTATTTTTGTATTCATGTCTGCATACAAGAGTAAGCAGCTCATTAAGTAATAATCCAAATGTCACAGCCTGACTGATCGTCAGTTTAAAAGGGGGACAAAATAATTTGACCCGGACGTCATTCAATTCTCCAAAATTTGTTTCTATCTGTTCAACTATGCTCTCTACATACATATCAACATTAACATCGGCAGCATCTTCGTGCTGATAGGTCTGCTCATGAACTTTACCCATAGAATAAATACGGGAGTGACTTTTTCGCAATTCATTTTCTACAACCTGATCTTCAGTATTTTGAAGCTGAAGCTCAATAAGTCCTGAAACTAACTGCATATTATTTTTGACCCGGTGGTGGATTTCTGCTATTAATGACCTCTTTACCCGCACCTGATCTTTAAGTGTTTTATTCCACCCTTCAACCAATCGAATTCCACCTAATCCCGCAGCAAGTAGAATCACTATGGCAATCCAAGCTGTTAATTCAAACGTCTGAGAAGCACTTAAAATCTCACTTGCAAAATTCGAGGAAGTATTCCTTAGTGCTTCCTCCATACGCAGGGTACCCAACTGCTCGGCAGAAAGTATAAAAATAACCAGTACGGTCACTACAGATATAATAGCGCTATACACCCATCCCAGTGAAATATCGGGTCGTTCGGGGACATCAAAATATCTATCCTTAACATGCTCTACTCTATTGCCAACTAAAAAAAGAATAGGAGCATTAATAAATACGAGCTGAAGAAATGTACCAGTCCACCAACTTTGCCAGGCAATAAGTGTCTCTTCAATTGTCAATTCTTGCACATGACTCCATATCAAAGATCCCATAGAAGAAGCCATTGATGCTACCAATGCAACCCCCACAAAAAACGCAAAATGCGTAACACTGTTTAAGGTATAATTAAAATGAGTACTGTAATATACGACTGCAAAAATACCCATCCCTAAAACAACGGCTATACCAAATAATATAGACCACTGCATTGGCATATTAAAAGCCAGCGCTACCATAAAAGTTGAAAGATATGCAGGGATAAAGCCCCATTCAAACCCCAACCAAAAAAGCAATAAATTGGATATCAAAAGCGGAGGATAAAACAATAAAAACAGCGAAATGGCCTGTCTGGTACTATCTAATGTATCCCAGTCTGAAGGAATCCAATAAATTACGGAGAGAAAACTGAGAACAAATAATACAAGCCATAAAACCAGTAATAGCCCTACCTTTTTATTAAGCAGCCCATATTCTTCCAGTAAATAGCCCAATGGTAGTGGACGCCAATACCCTTTTTTTTGATCTCTCCCACTCCCTCTTTCTCCTTTCATCTAAATAACCCTTTTATGTTTAAAATTAGCCAGAATACCCTAATACCCCCTTTTAAAAAACTTTATTTGACCCCTCACTTATTAAATTATCAATTCTTGTCTTGATTCTATCATAACTTTTTGTGAACACAAAAAAATTGCGCCTCAATTAAAAAAAATTAATGATCAATAAATCATATGAAACTTTTGAGCGTTGAAAATTATTGTTAGCTTGAATTTTTCAAAATTTGTCTACTCTTCTACTCATTATTATAAACGATAATAGCCATGAAATATATGCGGTCAACGATCTTTATTTTTTGCTTCTTAATTCCTTTTTGGGGCTTTGCTCAAAATTCTTCAAATGTCAAAAATGAAAATGACAGTGATCGGATTTTGGACTTACTTCCTGTCAAACAAACTTTAAACGAACTTCCCAAAGAGCTAAAAAGCCAATTCACACAGAATCCGTTTGGTATATCCGCTTCTAAGAATGAGCAGCTGATAAAACTTTTTAGCAAAGCATATAACGCTGATTCGCTTTCCAAGACCGCTCACAAAAGTTTTAAAGAAACCTTCAACCACAGTTATTCCGACTCAGTTCTTGCTGTTCTCGAATCAGAATCGATCAAACCTATTCTAAATACCGAGGCTGATTTTTATACCGTGCAGGGAATACGCAAACAGATTGTCACAAAATATGAACTTGACCAGAACAAGCCGTCTCAAGAGCGAGTTTCAATTATCGAAGACATTATTGAACATAGCTCGGCAAAAGAATCTGAAATAGAATCTCAAACCATCCTATTCCGCTCGTTGGTTATAGGCACCGATATAATTAGCAGTAAACTCAGCTTAAGTGAGACACAGATTGACGGTGTTGTCAATAATTTTAACAACCGCCTGCAGATGCAATTAGAGGATGAGTTAGTCAACAATTATTTGGTTATGTATCACGGATTGGAAGATGACCGAATCACAAAATATGCGGATTTTTATGCTTCCGAAGCGGGAACTGAATTTAAGAAATCTCTGAATAAAGCTATTCATACTGCTTTTCAGGAAGCTTCTGACCGATTTATCTCAAACGTTGAAGCGTTGTAAACAAACATCACACTTAGTTGTCATAATTTTATAACCATTACCTATATGAAAAAGCGATTTTTAATCATACTGGCTTTTGCTGTTTCCTTTTACAGCTGCTCTACAACACAGCAAACCGCTTCTGATGATAAAGCCACTGAACAATATGAACAGGAAGCCGCTCCGGATTCAGTAAATTTTGAAACTATGTTGGAACCGCCCAAAGGATGGCACCACTGGGATCAAGAAACCACTCGATTCCGGGGCATCAGCAGTGATAGGGCTTACTACGAATTATTGGCTGATAAATCCCCCCAGAAAACAATCACTGTTGCTGTTATAGATGGAGGAGTGGATACCGATCATGAGGATCTTGATGATGTCATGTGGACCAATGAAGATGAAGTGCCGAACAACGGAAAAGATGACGACGGCAACGGCTATGTTGATGATGTACATGGATGGAATTTCATTGGCGGTGCGGACGGAGAGAATGTAAATCATGATACCTTTGAACTGACCCGTCTTTATCGAAAACTGAAGGCAAAGTATGGGCAGATGAAATCATCTTCTTTAACTGCCGAAGAAAGAGACGAATATCTCTATTACCGCGAAATTAAATCGGATTATGAAGATAAAATCCGAGAACTCAGTCAACAGTACAAAAATATTCAAAGCATAGAACAGAGCAAGGCAGAAGCTGAGAAGATTTTAAATAAACATTTTTCCGACTCTTCTTACTCCTATAAGGATCTCCAAAATCTACAGCCCACCAGCCAGGATCTGAACTTTGCCAAAAATGTGATGCTGTATGTGATGGAGAATGATATCGACTCTACGCTTATTGCTGATCAGAAAAAACAGATTTATGAGTTCGCAAAATACGGCTATAACCCTGACTTCAATCCACGCGGTATTGTGGGCGATGATTACGAGGACAAGTCGGAGCGATATTATGGTAACAACGATGTAGCGGGTCCCGATCCTTCTCACGGAACGCATGTAGCCGGAATTATTGGAGCCGAACGAGATAATGGAATCGGAGTAAATGGCGTTGCTATAAACGTACGAATTATGGCGATTCGCGCCGTCCCCAATGGTGATGAGCGAGACAAAGACGTGGCCAATGCCATCCGCTATGCCGTCGATAACGGAGCGGATATCATCAATATGAGCTTTGGAAAAAGCTACTCACCCTATAAAGAAATTGTTGATAAAGCCGTGGCTCACGCCAATAAAAACAATGTGCTAATGGTACACGGGGCGGGAAACAGTGCTCAAAATACTGATACAACTGCAAACTATCCCACTGATAAATATAGTAGTGCCATAAGCGATTCTGCTGCCACTCTTTGGCTCAGTGTGGGGGCAACAAGCTGGAAACCCAACCAAGAGTTTGTCGCTAACTTCAGCAATTACGGAAACCAAACAGTCGACCTATTTGCTCCCGGCGTGGATATTTTTTCCACCATGCCTGACAATGAATACAAGTTTCAGGAGGGAACCAGTATGGCATCTCCGGTTGTAGCAGGAACTGCAGCGTTGATTATGGCTTATTATCCAGAATTAACTACCAATCAAGTTCGGCAAATTATTCTCGAAAACACCACCCAATATCCTAATCAGCAAGTAATTGTACCGAGCGAAGGCAATCCCCAGGAAGCCCAACAGGCTGCATTTGCAGAGTTATCTGTTTCTGATGGTGTGGTAAATGTTTACAAAGCATTGCGGGCAGCGGAGCAGACGAGTAAAAGATAATTGTATGAAAAATTATAGCTCTATCACTTTTCCTCTGTCTCGCACATAATCTATAAAATTGGCGTAGATCTCATGGGATGCTATGGTAGAACTGTCTCCCACTACAATAAGCTTTCGTTTGGCTCGGGTTAGCGATACGTTGAGCCTTCTGACATCCTCAAGAAAACCAATGCGTCTATTTTTATTGCTTCTCGTCAGTGATATAATAACCACTTCTTTTTCTCGTCCCTGGAACCCATCCACTGATTTTATCTCCAGGTTTTCCGTATCAATTTTACGATCCAGCAAATCAACCTGATCTTTATACGGACTAATAACAGCGATATTCTCCGGCTGCATCCCTGAACGCAGTAAGTTATCCGCCATCTGTGCTACCAGCAGAGCTTCCTCGGGATTTTCTTTGGATGTTGAACCCTGCCGTATTCGTTCCGCAGCATCGCGTCCGGCCGTATCCACAAATATAACCGGTTCATGCGGATCAAGAATCTCCGTCAGGTTGTTATCAAACAAATTGACATCCAGCTGGAAATCTTCAAGCGTATGATCCTTTACACTTTCATCGGCAGAAAGTATCCCATCATAGAATTGCTCATTTGAAAATGCCATAATGTTCTCATGCATGCGATACTGTACCTCCAGCATGTTTTTAATGCTGGAATGCTTCTCAGCCAGTCGTTCAAAAAGGGTGTCTTCCAATCCTTTGTCAGCAGCTTTCCGATTTTTCACCGTGGGAGGTAATTGCCGATGATCACCGGCCATTACCACCTTCTTGCCGTGTGTAATAGGGATCAGGCAACTCGGTTCAGTCGACTGCGTAGCTTCATCAATCACAACGAGATCAAATTCTCGACTTTCTACCAGTTCACTGCCTGCCGTACTGTTCGTTGTGCAAATAACCTGTTTAGTCTCCAGAATTTCATTAACGGCCTCTTCCCGAAGTTGATCTGCTTCTTCAAAAAGCTCTTCAATCTCGTCCTGTAGCTCAATCCAGCGGGCCATCTCCTGAATTTTATCTTCGGATACTCCACGCGAACCGCGTCCCTCTTCAGCAAGCTCTTTAATCTTGGTATTACTCATACCTCGTCGATATTTACCAGATGGATGCGTAAATTCCTCCTGCTCTTCTTTTTTCTCAAATGCCTGAGCGCGCAACTCCTCCGACTTTTGATACTCTTCATTTTGCTCGATCAAGCTGTCCAAAGTATGGTCTTTTAACTGGGGCGTTACCCGCGCCGGATGTCCTACGCGAACAGCTTTTACCCCACGATCCAGTAGGAAATCCAGCATATTATCAACGGCAATATTTGATGCCGCCGTAGCAAGTACTTTTTGTCCATCAGCCACCGCCTGTTCAATCACTTCGATGGCTGTTGTTGTCTTACCGGTACCCGGCGGTCCGTGAATAAGATGCACATCTTCGGCACCCAAACTGTAGGCTACTGCCTCTTTTTGGGATTCATTCAGCTCCTTATTGAACCACTCATCTACCTCTGCTTTCTCTGGCTCTTCCGGCGAATCCAATCCCACTATAATATTCCGAAGTTCCGCCAGTCGTCCGGTTGCTTCCTCCGCCCGCGTCAATGCATCTTTCATACGCTGATAGGTAATATCATTAACATATAGATCCATCCGTAATCCTTTGCCAAAGATAAAGCTGCGGGGTTGATCAAAAGCAACGGTCACAGAATAGTTGGTTTTCTGCACTACCGTACCCGTGGGATTGTCGCTGAGCAACGGATCTCTGCGCGAAATCATCACCAGATCGCCAACAGCTATTTCTGTCTCCGGGAGCGATTCCCCTTTGTACTGTCGCATAAATTTCACCAATTTACCTTCAAGCGCATTGCCTTCGTCACGGCCCCTCAAATGAAGAATAGCTTTTCCTTCAGCCTCTCGCTGCTCACCGGAAAGGGTACGAATACTTTCTTCATGCTCCCGCATTTCCTTTTCGCGCTCCAGCTCAACCAATCGCTCAAATCGGTTTACATAATCAAATATGGTTTCTATATCTTCAAAATCTTCCTCTTCTATATTCCGGACCGATACCCGGGAATGGCCTACTTTTTTTCCATTCAGTTGATTAGCCAGCTCTTCTGCTTTTCCCTCATTTACCTCTACTAAAGCTTTCGAACCATTAATATCAATATTTCCGATAATTCCAGGATCGATATCCGTTTCTCCACCAATAGCACCAAGAATATCACCCGGACCCTGATTTTTCAGTTCAGTGATTAAAATATTGCTCATAGCCTATTATAATCTCTGCTTACCTTCGACTTTTTGTTTGATTTAGCTTCATCTAAACACAAAAAAAAGTGACAGGAATTCCAAAATACTTATGAAATAAAACGCATATATCCACAGGCTTTAGAAGACGGTAAAATATCGAAAAGCATCAAAAGAAATTGATCATTCCATTTGATGCCGGGCTTTTCAATCCTACGGTGTAAAAGGGACAGGTATAATTTCAAAACGAGAATAATCAGATTTAAATCATCTATAAAAACTCACTTGTTTTAAATGATATTCCTGACTACAAAACTCTATTTCATCACGAGACTCTCCCTGAGATAGAAATATATACACTGGCCTATATCTCAGATAACCTACTGACTTTCCTATACTTGTATATGAACTTATTTAATGTTTTCTCAATAAAAAAGCCCGTCAAGCTTTCACCTGACAGGCTTTTCTCATTCGATAATTAAAAAGCAATTATTCTTCGGCTTCCTCCTTCTTCTCGACTTCCTCATTCCAGGAATAGGGATAACTTTCATCATCCAGTTTCTTTGCTTCAGTCGTCAAATGCAGTGGATGAAAAGTATCAACCATCACAGCATATTCATCAGTTGACTCTTTGCCGATACTTCCCTCGTACTTTCCAGGATGCGGTCCGTGTGGAATGCCGCCGGGATGCTGCGTAATGCTGGCTTCTTCTACTCCTTTCCGACTCATAAAATCGCCTTCCACATAGTATAGCACCTCATCAGAGTCAACATTAGAATGAGCATAAGGCGCCGGAATGGATTTTGGATGATAGTCGAACTTACGCGGACAAAATGAGCACACCACATAATTATTCCCCTCAAATGTCTGATGCACGGGGGGCGGCTGATGAACTCGTCCTGTTATGGGCTCAAAATCCTTGATGTTAAAAATCCAGGGATACAAATAACCATCCCAACCCACCACATCAAAAGGATGATGCTCGTACCAATACGAGGTATATCGTCCCTGTTTTTTGATACGAACCTCAAATTCGCCCTCCTTATTCACGAAAATTGGTCCTTCAGGACGACGAATATCACGCTCACAATACGGGCTGTTTTCCAGGAACTGTCCTTGATCTGACAAGTACCGATCAGGAATATCCACCGGACCCGTCGAATCCACTGTGAGCATGCGATTTTTCTCAGTCTCAAAAACCATCTGATAAATCGTGCCGCGCGGGATGTAGATATAATCGCCCCAACCGAAGTCAAGCTTTCCGAACATGGTCTGCACGTATCCCTCCCCCTCGTGGATAAACAGCAGCTCATCGTGCTCACCATTTTTATAAAAGTAATCCATGGATTCAGTTGGACGCACAGCACCGATCTGTACATCATTGTTGTAGAGAAGTACTTTACGTCCCACTACTGGATCGCCTCCTTCTTCAAGATTTGCAGTTCGCAGGTGATGATGCCGAAGCATGCCCTCATCCCATTTTTCAATCTTCACCTCTTCCCCCTTTTCCACTTTAAATGTTTTTGTTGGTGGATTGTGATGATACATCAACGATGACACACCATGAAATCCCTCAGCACCAAATAAATGCTCCTGATAAAGTTCACCATCGGGCCGACGGAATTGCGTATGCCGTTTCTGTGGTATCTTTCCTAATTGATGATAAATCATGGCTAACACCTCGTTTTAGTCATAAGTAGAAAGTCTCAAGTAATGAGTTTGTAACCCAATTTTTACTCACAACTCAGGACTTTCGACTGTTTTTAAAGATTTCCTCGTTTATCCTGCTCACGTTCAATAGCCTGAAAAAGTGCTTTAAAATTCCCTTTCCCAAATCCGCGGGCTCCTTTACGCTGAATAATCTCAAAAAAGAAGGTAGGTCGATCTACAACCGGCTTGCTAAAAATTTGTAGTAAGTACCCTTCATCATCGCGATCCACGAGAATACCTAAATCCTCCAGCTGATCAATGGGTTCATCAATTTTTCCAACGCGATTTTCCAGCTCTTCGTAATAGGTCGTTGGCACGTGTAAAAACTCTAATCCACGACCCTTAAGCTCTTTCACTGTTTTGATGATATCTCCCGTTAGCAATGCAATATGCTGAACGCCGGGCCCTTCGTAAAAATCAAGAAATTCTTCAATCTGGGATTTCTTCTTACCATCAGCCGGCTCGTTGATCGGAAACTTGATCATACCACGCCCACCGGCCATAACTTTCGACATCAGCGCCGAATATTCCGTGGAAATATCCTCATCGTCGAAATGGATATACTGTGTAAAGCCCATTACATCGCGATAGAAGTCTACCCAGTCGTTCATCTTTCCTTTCTCCACATTTCCCACACAGTGATCTACATATTGGACTCCTACCGGCTCAATATTTTGGATAGGTGATTCTGCAGGTTCAAAACCCGGCATGAATATTCCATCGTAGTTCGATCGATCAATCAATGTGTGGAGAGTATCACCATAAGTAGCAATGGCGGCTTTGCGAATGGTACCATGCTCATCTTCCAGATCTTGAGGCTCCTCAACACCTTTGGCTCCGCGCTTGACCGTTTCTTTATAAGCACGGTCTACATTTTCAACATGCATGGCTATATCGCGGATGCCATCTCCATGATTGGCAATATGATCAGCAATTGGTGAATTACTATTAAGCGACGAGGTAACTAAAAAGCGGATATTTCCCTGCTGCAACAGATAAGAAGCCCGATCCCGATTTCCGGTTTCCAATCCACTGTACGCTTTAAGCTCAAATCCAAAAACTGTTTGATAAAAATGACTGGCCTGTTTGGCATTGCCTACATAATGCTCTACAAAGTCAACATCCTGAAGTCCAAGATGGTCATCAAACTCTTCTTCAACAGGTCGTTCTAACGTAGCGGATTGATCTTCTTGTGTCCCCATCCCGTATCTTACCTCTTTCGTTTTATTATATTTAACATAAGTTAATATAGTATCCAGCGTATTACGTCTCAAATTATTTAATTACTCTTCCATTTTACTTATAAGATTAATGAGTTCCATGGGTTTTATTGAATGTATTTGTTTAATTTAATGTTCATGTATATGTTCTTCATGCAACAAAATTCACCAAATTAACCAGCTATGAGTGACCAATCCGAACAGAAATCGTTTCAAGAGCGCATCGACAATGGCGAAACGATTGAACCCAAAGACGACATGCCGGATCGCTACAGGCAACAACTTATCCGGATGATGTCGCAACATGCTCATTCCGAAGTTGTAGGTATGCTGCCCGAAGGCAACTGGATTACCCGTGCCCCTTCTCTTCGGCGAAAAATGATCTTGCTTTCTAAAGTACAGGATGAAGCGGGACACGGACTTTATCTCTATAGCGCTACTGAAACGCTGGGGGCAAGTAGAAAAGAAGTCATCAACCAGCTTCTGGAAGGCAAGGCAAAATATTCCAGCATTTTTAATTATCCTACACTTACATGGGCCGATGTGGCAGTTATTGGTTGGCTCGTGGATGGGGCTGCGATCATCAACCAAACCATGCTGGCTCGCAGTTCATACGGACCTTATTCGCGCGCCATGGTTCGCATCTGTAAAGAAGAAAGTTTTCACAAGAAGCAGGGCTATGAAATGGTTGCTACAATGGCCGATGGTACTCCTGAACAACAAGAGATGATCCAAGACGCTGTCAATCGCTGGTGGTGGCCAACGTTAATGATGTTTGGTCCACACGATGAGGATTCGCCCAATAGTGCTGAGCTTATAAAATGGGGTGTAAAGTCAAAAACCAATGACGAACTTCGTCAAAGTTTCGTTGATCGTCATATCGCTGAAGCTCATGAAGTAGGACTTGAAATCCCTGATGATGATCTGGAATACAATGAAGAAACTGGTCACTGGGAGTTTGGTGAAATTGACTGGGATGAGTTTTGGAATGTTGTAAAAGGCAATGGTCCCATGAACAAGGAGCGCATGAAGACACGTCGCGAAGCACATGAAAATGGCAAATGGGTCCGTGAAGCAGCTGAAGAATATGCCCGTAAACAGAAATTGAGTAAGGAAAAAGCATCATAAATAGTTGTGAGTAGTGAGTCCGAAGTCGTAAGAGAAATCTCTTCCCACTCAATACTCATTATCCAACATTAAACAGAGATTATGAGCAACAACGATAAGAAAAATAACAACGAAGACACACAATGGCCGCTTTGGGAGGTCTTTACCCAGCCCAGGGATGGCAAACCTCATGAACATGCCGGCAGCCTGCATGCTCCCGATGCAGAAAAAGCGCTGGAAAATGCCCGTGACGTATATGCGCGCCGTAAGGAAGCGGTCAATATATGGGTGGTACCCAGTGATCAAATTGTTGCATCCAAAGGAAAAGACCAAGGACCTTTTTTCGATCCTGCGGATGACAAACCATATCGCCACCCCCAATTTTACAGTGTACCCCGAGTTTCAAAACGACGATCATGAGTACAGCTACCAAAGAATTAACAAAACAAGAAGCCCTTTTTGAATATCTCATACGTCTGGCCGATGACCGTCTTATCTTAGGCCATCGCCTTTCGGAATGGTGCGGACACGGTCCGATTCTCGAAGAGGATATTGCACTGGCTAATATTGCATTGGATTACATCGGTCACGCAGCCAATCTTTATGAATACGCTGTTGAAATCGAAGGGGAAGATCGCCACCGTGACGATTTGGTTTATTTCCGCAATGATCCCGAATACAAGAACTTAAAGCTGGTTGAACTGCCTAAAGGTGATTTCGGATTTACTATTGCTCGACAATTTCTATTCTCTTCTTACAGCTATTATTTATACCAATTATTGTCGGATGTTGAAGATGAGCAGTTCCGCGGCATGGTTGAGAAGCATTTTAAGGAGGTTAAATATCACTTGCGGCACAGCCGCGAATGGGTACTCCGACTCGGCGATGGCACAGAAGAAAGTCACGAGCGCATCCAGGATGCTTTTGACGACATCTGGACTTACATTGGTGAACTGTTTCATCAGGATGAGGTTGACGAATTACTGCATAAGGAAAATTTGGCTGCTGATACCGCAACCTTCAAACCAGACTGGAAAGATTTAGTTACCGATACCCTTGAAGAAGCAACCTTAGAAGTTCCCGATTGGGATCAATTTATGGTGGAAGGCAGTCGCCAAGGATTACATACCGAACACCTTGGGCACCTGCTGGCAGAAATGCAGCACCTGCGTCGCTCGTATCCTGATGCGGATTGGGAGTAATTTCTTGTTATTGGTTATTAGTTAATAAAATGTCATGGCTTCAGTAACAACATATAGTAAAGAAGATATCTGGGACTTACTTTCAGAGGTAAAAGATCCCGAAATTCCGGTATTGTCTATCATTGAACTTGGCATTGCTCGAGAAGTTACGATTGATGATAACAAGGTTATAGTACGTATTACTCCCACCTATTCCGGATGTCCGGCAATGAAAGCCATCGAGCAGGAAATTGAGAAAACGCTGCAAGTAAACGGCATTCAGAATTTTGAAGTTGTCAAGGATTTTTCTGAAACCTGGACTACAGACTGGATGCCGGATGAAGCCAAACAGAAATTGAAAGAGTACGGAATTGCTCCTCCCGGAAAGACGGATAAAGATGACGATTTTCTGAAAAATTTAAAGGGATCAAGCCGAGTTATTTCCTGTCCCTACTGCGATTCAACCAATACCGAACTACAAAGCGAATTTGGTTCTACTGCCTGCAAATCGCAATACTATTGTCATGATTGTGATGAGCCTTTTGAACATTTTAAGTGTATTTAGAATAGCCACTGATTTATACAGATTAGAACCAATAAGGGTAATTTTCAATAGTTAAAATCTGTGCATATCTGTGGCCTAAAATATTTATCTATGAGTGAATTTATTTCTACATCTCTTGAGAATAAGATTCTGACTATTACCTTAGATCGCCCTGATAAGCTCAATAGCTTTATTGAGCCTATGGCTAAAGAGCTCCAAGAGGAACTTACCGATGCAACGCGAAATGAAGACATACGTTGTGTACTATTAACAGGCAACGGCAAAGCATTTTGTGCGGGTCAGAATCTTCCAGAAGTCGTCGATAAAGGTCAAGATTATGAACTCGGCGACACCGTCCGAAAAAGCTATAACCCCATCATCAACCTCATTCGAGAGCTAGACAAACCGGTTGTCTGCGCCGTAAATGGAACCGCTGCGGGAGCCGGCGCTAACATCGCACTGGCCTGCGATATTGTGCTCGCATCAAACGAAGCCATTTTTGTACAATCATTCAGCAAAATCGGACTCATTCCCGACAGCGGCGGTACATTTTTTCTGCCGAGATTAGTTGGTCTGCAAAGAGCTAATGCCATGTATTTGCTGGATGAGAAAATATCCCCCCAAAAAGCTGAAGAAATTGGCCTTATTTATAAAGCGGTAGAAGCAGATCAGTTGATGGATGAAGCTCAATCCATTTGTCAAAAGTTGGCACAAATGCCTACCAAAGGTTTTGCGCTCTATAAAGAAGCTATCAACCAATCCCTATCCAACAATTTAGATGAGCATCTTGAGCTGGAAGCTGATCTGCAAACCGAGGCCGGTAACACTCATGATTACCACGAGGGTGTACAAGCTTTTTTAGAAAAGCGAAAGCCGGAATTTCAAGGGAAGTAACTAACCCAAATCCCAAATACTTTCTACGTATTTGTTAAGCGAGGACTTTGAAACACTATTTACCAATCGTTGATCAGCAGTATATACTACAGCATGCTTTTCAATGGCCGTAGCAATGTAGGTTGCATCGTACAGTGTTAGAGGTAGAGATACTGATATTTCCAGTGCTAATTTAGAAATATCAGTATAATTCAAAGTTTGATATGGTAATTTTTTCCGTTCAACAATTTTCTGGAATGCTTCCTCACTCGATATTTCCCGCTGTCGTACTTTTTTTGAGATAACAGTATCAATCTCAACAACAAATAAATCCGGAACAAAAAAGAAGGACAACTCTTTCAAAATACTTTCAGCCTTCGATGAACCCTCCTCGAGAAAAAGCCACTTTGCTGCTACCGAACAGTCAATAACAAGGCTCATCGCTCTCTGTCTTCACTTATATCTTTGGTGCTATCAGAAAATTTTCGACCTTGCTTCCTATACTTTTCCAAATTTTCTCTTACCATCTGACGAACCTCTTCGATATCAGGACCGGCATGCATTTCAAGAAGCTCTTTGAGCTCTTCCTGCAGTGATCGATTGTTGGCTGCAGCTTTCTTCTTCAGCTTTTTAAGCGTTTCTTTATCAATATTTCTAACTAATACATTTTTACTCATAGCATTACCTTTTCTTCTATTGACGATATCATCATGATATCACTTTTACTTGCATATAACAAATGGCCTATCTGCTCTTAAACAAGTTGGTTTTAGGATTGAAATCATTATTTTCAGAGTGCAAGAATTTGAAAATAAAGATCCAAAAAATGAATGATGAGATTATTGGTGTAGTGGGAGCGGGAACGATGGGACAAGGCATTGCCCAAATTGCATCCCAAAATAATCATAAAGTTTATTTGTATGATGCCTATCCCGATCAGTTGGGCAAAGCCATGCATGCCCTTCGAAAAATTCTCCAGCGACAAGTCGAAAAAGACCGCATGACACAGAAAGAAGTGGACGGCGTTATGGACCGTATCCACTTTGTAGAAGATTTAACTAATTATGACGAATGCAGCTTAGTCATCGAAGCTGTTGTAGAGGATTTAGAAATCAAAAAAGATGTCTTTCAGCGTTTGGAGGGCATTGTTTCACGCGATTGTATTTTAGCAACCAATACCTCTTCCCTATCGATTGCTTCGATCTCATCAGCCCTTAAAAAACCCAAACGATTTCTGGGCATTCACTTCTTCAATCCGGCACCGATTATGCCGTTGGTAGAAATTGTGCCAAGTATTGCTACTTCTGGCGAAACCCAAAAAGCAGCTCGACAACAAATTGACGACTGGGACAAAACTACCGTATTAGCTAAGGATACACCCGGCTTTATTGTTAACCGAGTAGCGCGACCGTTTTACAGCGAAGCTATTCGTATGTATGAAGAAGGTATCGGCGACGTACCTACTATCGACTGGGCCATGAAAGAAATCGGCGGTTTTAAAATGGGGCCCTTTGAACTCATGGATTTCATCGGTCATGATGTCAATTACAAAGTAACCGAAACCGTTTTTGAAGAATTCTTTTACGACCCACGATTCAAGCCGTCTTTTACACAAAAGCGGATGGTTGAAGCTGGCTGGCTGGGTAAAAAATCAGGAAAGGGATTTTACGATTACGGTGATAACACTGACAATCCCGAACCAACTAAAGACAAAGAACTTGGTCAAAGAATAGTAGATCGTATTGTGGCAATGCTTATCAATGAAGCAGCCGACGCCATATTTATGAATGTAGCTACAGTTGAGGATGTGGATCTGGCCATGACCAAGGGTGTTAATTATCCCAAAGGGTTGCTGAAGTGGGCCGACGAGATTGGCTTGCAGGAAGTGCTTGATCGAATCAGTAAATTACAGACTGAATATCGTGAAGATCGATACCGGCCGAATCCGCTGTTGAAGAGAAAAGTGCGAAATGGAGAAACGTTTTATTGATAATAAAAAGCTGTCAGCATTTAACTTTCAGAAAATAATTAAACTAAAGCTGTAAGCTGACGACTGATAGCTATATGACAATGCAAAAAGAAGAATTAGCAAAAAAAATAGTAAAAAAAATGATGGCGGATGATGCCTTCAGTCAATGGCTGGGTATCAAAGTCGTCGATATTACACCGGGATATACAAAGCTTGAAATGACGGTCCGAGACGAAATGGTCAATGGATTTAATGTCTCACATGGCGGAATTGCTTTTTCGCTGGCCGACAGCGCCTTGGCGTTTGCTTCTAATAGCTATGGACGAGTGGCAGTAGCAATGGAAAACAACATTTCTTTCATGAAGAAAGTAGTGCCGGGGGATACGCTTACGGCCAAAACAGATGAACTAAGCATCGGACGACGCATTGGTGTCTATAACATTAGTATTACCAATCAGGATGATGCGCAGATAGCACTTTTTCGTGGAACCGTTTTTAGAACTCAAGAATATCATTTTAAGGAAAATAGTAACAAATCGTGAGTATTGAGTCCTCAGCAAATTTATTAGTTTCTATTGGTTTTAACTCGTAACTCACGGCCTAAAACTCAAGACTAAAATTATGTCAGAAGCTTATATTATTGATGCCATTCGAACTCCCATCGGTAAATATCGAGGATCGTTATCTCCTATCCGGGCCGATGATCTGGCGGCCTTAACCATCAAAGAATTAATGAACCGAAATTCTACTATTGATCCAGAACGCATTGAGGATGTCATTTTTGGCTGCGCCAATCAGGCGGGTGAAGACAATCGCAACGTAGCCCGGATGGCAGCGCTGCTGGCAGGACTTCCAACCTCTGTGCCCGGTGAAACCGTAAATCGTCTCTGCGCTTCCGGAATGAGCAGTGCTGTCCAGGCCTATAAGTCAATCAAAGTGGGCGAAGGCGACCTGTTTATTACGGGTGGCATGGAACATATGACACGCGGGCCAATGGTTCTGGGTAAAGGGGAAGCGCCCTACTCCGGAAATACCGAAATGCATGACACTACTTTTGGATGGCGTTTTGTTAATCCCAAAATGGATGAGCAGTACGGCAGTGAAGCAATGGGAGAAACCGCCGAAAATATTGTGGAGAAATACGGCGTAAGCCGCGAAGATCAGGACAAGTTTGCAGCATGGTCGCAACAGAAAGCTGGTCAGGCTACCGAAAGTGGGCGAATGGCTAAAGAAATTATGCCGGTGGAAATCCCACAGCGCAAAAGTGATCCTAAAATTTTTGAAAAAGATGAATTTGTTCGTCCTGATACTACGGCAGAAGTTCTAAGTAAACTGCCGGCTGTTTTTCGAGATGGTGGAACCGTGACTCCCGGAAACGCCAGTGGAATCAATGACGGTTCCTGCGCTATGCTGGTCGCCGGAGATTATGCCATCAAAGATTTTGATTTAGAACCGATGACACGAATTGTCGCTTCGGCCGTCGTTGGAGTAGAGCCACGAATTATGGGCATGGGTCCAGTTGGAGCTTCCAAGAAAGTTTTAAAACGAGCCGATTTATCACTCGATGATATGGGCATTATCGAACTCAACGAAGCATTTGCGGCCCAGAGTCTGGCAGTACTACGCGAGCTGGGCATTGATGATGACGACCCGCGCGTGAATCCGCACGGTGGAGCCATTGCCTTGGGACATCCGTTGGGCATGTCAGGCGCACGATTGCTTCAAACAGCATCCATTGAACTTCATGAGCAGGATAAACAATATGCGCTTTGCACGCTCTGTGTCGGTGTAGGACAAGGAATGGCTGTCATTTTAGAAAAAGTGTAACAGAACGCGGATTAGGCAGATTTAATTGATAATCACAGATACTATATCAACGAAAATCTGTAAGATTCGCAAAATCAGTGTTCTATTATGATAACACATAGTATAATTACGAACTAAATATTTCCCCTCCTTATCAAGGAGGGGATTAAGGGGAGGTTGCCTTATGTCTTTAAATCCTAAATATAGTAAAAATATCAGAAGACACCTCCGAAATAATATGACAGAAACTGAAGTTATCCTTTGGGGTAAATTAAAGGGCAGACAGATTACAGGGTATAAAATCCGACGACAATACGGAGTTGGCAGCTATGTCGTGGACTTTTACTGCCCTCAATTAAAACTGGCCATTGAAGTTGACGGTGAGTCTCATTACACCCGGGAAGGAGAAGAGCACGATAAAAAGCGAGATGCTTTTATTCGGGATAAAGGAATTGAAATAATCAGAATCCCTACTTCAGAAGTTTATGATAATTTGGATGGCGTCGTTCAACATGTAGCAAATATATTTAAGAAGCGTGAAGACTACTGGTAGTTCAACTACCCCTGTCCCCTCCTTCATAAGGAGGGGGCACTTGTATAGAAAATCCGAATCTTAACTAAAACCAAAAATGGCAATCTACGAATTTGAAGGATATAAACCGGTAGTTGATGAAAGCGCCTATGTCCATCCGCAGGCTGCGGTGACGGGCAATGTGGTAATTGGCAAGGATGTATACATCGCTCCGGGTGCAGCCATTCGTGGCGACTGGGGCAAGATCGTAATTAAAGACGGATGCAACGTACAAGAAAATTGTACAATCCACATGTTTCCGGGGGTAACTGTTGTGTTAGAAGAAAGTGCCCATATCGGTCACGGTGCCATTATTCACGGAGGACATATTGGCTGCAACTGCCTTGTAGGAATGAATTCCGTAGTAATGGATAATGTGGAGTTGGGAGATGAATGTATTGTCGGGGCCATGTCATTTTTAAAGGAAGGGATGAAAATTCCCGAGCGAAAACTGGTGGTTGGTAATCCGGCGAAAATTGTCAAAGATGTTTCCGATGAGATGATTCAATGGAAAACAAAGGGGACGGAATTGTATCAACAATTACCGGGACAGCTTCATGATTCTCTGAAAGAATGTGAACCGCTTCGGGAGGAGCCTAAAGACCGACCAAGTCAATCGGAAAAATATCAAACTTGGGGAAAAGCTAAGAAGAAATAACTTTAATGATATGTCATTTCGAGTGTAAGCGAGAAATCTTTGTTCTATGTGAGACAAAGATCTCTCCCGTTGTCGAGATGACTACTTAAATAAGATGCAAACACCATGAAAGTACGAAGCTATATCAAAGGAAAATGGGTTAATGAAGGTGAAGAACAAGATCTCATTAGCGCAGTAACCGGCGAACCGGTAGCACAGATGCTGGAAGCGGATCTGGACTACAAGGGTGCTTGCGAATATGCACGAAAAAAAGCCGGGCCAAAACTTCGCAAAATGTCCATTCACGAACGGGCTTTTAAAATCAAGTTTTTGGCTCAGTATCTGCTCGATCGAAAGGAAGATTATTACGAGCTATCAACCCACACCGGCGCTACGCGACAGGATTCATGGATCGATATCGAGGGCGGAATCGGCAGTATGTTTACCCTGTCCAGCAAGTCACGTATTGAACTTTCTGATCTACCCTATCACGTAGAAGGAGACCACGAGCGGCTTTCGCGTGAAGGTACGTTTGTAGGACAGCATATCTGCGTACCTCGTCACGGTGTCGCCGTACACATCAACGCTTTTAACTTTCCGGTATGGGGAATGCTGGAAAAATTGGCCCCCTGTATTATTTCCGGGATGCCAGCTATCATCAAACCGTCCCCCACAGGTTCGTACTTGGCCTATAAGGTTTTTGAAGATATGCTGGAATCGAATTTGCTTCCCGATGGCGCAGTCCAGTTTATTGCCGCCGATGTGCCGGGCGATCTGCTTGATCATCTTACCAGCCAAGATTCCGTTTCTTTTACCGGCTCGGCTACTACGGGGCAAAAGCTCAAATCACATCCCAATATTGTCGCCAACAATGTGCGTTTTAACCTGGAGGCCGATTCACTAAACTGCTCGATTCTCGGCGCTGATGTTACTCCAGACATGGAGGAGTTCAATCTGTTTGTGGATGAAGTGGCCGATGAAATAACGGTCAAAACGGGACAAAAATGTACGGCTATTCGTCGTACGATCATCCCCAAAGAGCGCGTGAATGATGTGATTGATGCATTAAAAGACCGACTGGATAAGACTTCTATTGGGGATCCCGCCCAAAAGGAAACAAAAATGGGTCCGCTGGCCAGCTCGGAGCAGGCTGAACGGTTTAAGGAACAAGTTTCTTCGCTGATGGAAACAACTGAGTCGGTTTACACAAATGGAAATGGACAACATGAAGGAGCATTTACCAGTCCCAAAGTATTGCTGTGCCATAAACCAATGGAAGTAGATGAAGTGCATAAAGTCGAGGCTTTTGGACCGATGACCACGGTAATGCCCTACGAATCAAACGAAGAAGCAATCAAGTTGGCCAATAAAGCAGATGGCTCTTTGGTAGGCTCACTATTTACGGCGGATGACGATATTGCCCGTGAAATTACGCTGGGATGTGCACCTTATCACGGACGTTTTATGGTGGTGAACCGAGATTGTGCCGACGAGTCAACGGGACACGGTTCGCCGATGCCGCATATGGTACACGGCGGACCCGGTCATGCCGGAGGCGGAGAAGAACTGGGGGGCGCACGTGCCGTCATCCACAATATGCAGCGGGTGGCTTTGCAAGGATCACCGACAACCCTAAAAAATATTACGAAACAATATATCAAAGGTGCGGATACCGAAGAGGCAGAAACACACCCCTTCCAACAATATTTTGAAGATCTGGAAGTGGGCGAAGCAAGAACAACTGGCACGCACACAGTCACTGAAGAGGATATTGAGCAATTTGCCGACCTATCGGGCGACGAATTCTATGCTCATACCGATCCGGAGGCTGCCGAACGCTCACTATTCGGCGAAATTGTAGCCCATGGTTATTTTGTGCTTTCAAGGGCAGCGGGACTGTTTGTTCATCCTGATGAAGGTCCTATAATACTTAATTATGGACTGGAAAACCTCCGTTTCACTAATCCCGTTGCGCCCGGTGATACCATCCAGGCGAAGCTGATTGTAAAGCGGAAGACCGTCCGCCAGAAAAAGGCCAAGGATAAATTCCCGTTTGGAATTATTTATTGGGATGTCGAAGTCACAAACCAAGATGACGAATTGGTAGCAGAATATACAATTCTGACGCTAATAAAACGCCGTGAAGTCTTGGATATGGATATTTTTGAGGAAGAGTAGTAGATAATAAAAGAGTCTCTCCTCCATGGGAGGAGAACAAGAGGTGGGTTCGTCATGACCAAGAAAAAAACTTGATATCATTCCCTACGCTCCACACTTGGTTGAGAAAGCCCGGGAACTTCGAAAGAAAAGTACGCCTGCTGAAAAAAGGCTCTGGAAATATCTTCGAAGAAAACAAATGCACCAGTTTGATTTCGACAGGCAGAAACCTATTGATCATTATATCGTTGATTTCTACTGTAAAAAACTGAAACTTGCTATCGAAATTGATGGAGAGTATCATGACCATCAACAGAAATATGATCTGTCCAGACAACGTAGACTCGAATCATTTGGAGTTCAGTTTCTCAGGTTTTCAGAAAAAGAAGTTTTAAATGATATTGATAATGTATTACGTGTTATTGAACAGTGGGTTTTAAAACATAAAGATTAACCCACCCCTTAATCCCCTCCCCGGAGGGGAAATCAAGTTATTTACCGTGGAATAATCCTGAATTCTGACTCCTGAGTACCGATTTCTTTTACTTCAAAACTTTAACAAAAATATTTGCTCGATATCATGCCTGAAAACGGAGAAATTACGACCAACATTCAAAACAACATCGGAACCATTGAATTTTACCACCCAAAAGGAAACTCCCTGCCGGGACAAATGCTGCGGGATTTAGCTGATACTATTATCGAAATGGGCAATAATCCCGAAGCTCATGTACTTGTTTTAAAAAGTCGGGGCGATGGTGCCTTCTGTGCCGGAGCTTCGTTTGATGAACTTATTAACATCGACGATTACGAAGAAGGCAAACATTTCTTTATGGGATTTGCACTGGTACTCAATGCCATGCGTCAGTGTCCAAAGCTTATTATCGTCCGTGTACAGGGCAAAACGGTAGGCGGAGGAGTAGGTATCGCATCCGCGGGAGATTACACCATAGCCCACGAATCTGCCGCTATAAAGCTAAGTGAGCTTGCATTGGGTATCGGTCCATTTGTAGTAGGGCCCGCCGTTGAGCGCAAGGTAGGTACCTCAGCGTTTAGCACACTATCGGTTGATGCCTCGAGCTGGAACTCAGCCGAATGGGCTCGCGAAAATGGACTCTTTTCAAAAGTCTGCGAAAATCACTTTGATCTGGATGAAAAAGTGAACGCATTGGCTAAACAGCTCGCAGATTACAGTCCCGATGCGATGAAAGAATTGAAGAAAGTGCTCTGGAAAGGAACGGAAGACTGGGATAAGCTACTGGAAGAACGAGCAGAAATAAGTGGGCGGCTGGTACTTTCTGATTTTACCAAAAACTTTATCGAAGAGTTTAAAAGCTCCTAACAATTTATTTTAAAGATGGATCATACCAACGTTCAGGAGGCCCTCAGGAAAATGGCAGATCCTGAAGTAGCGGAAAGCTCTACCCAGTTTTTTAAAACTGGTTTCGGAGAATACGGAGAAGGGGACCGGTTCCTGGGTATCCGCGTTCCCAAAGTACGCAAGGTCGCGCGAAAATTTAAGCAACTCTCTCTTGAGGAAACTGAACGGTTGCTTCATTCCGATTATCACGAGGAGCGCCTTTGTGCGTTAATTATCCTCGTAAACAAATCCAAAAAGGCAGAGAAAGACGAGCTAAAAAAAGTATCCGACCTCTATCTGGACAATACCGAATACATCAACAATTGGGATCTGGTAGACACCTCTGCAGAATATATCGTAGGTGCATACCTCTCAGATAAGGATCGATCTATTTTATACGAGCTGGCTAAGTCTGACAATTTATGGGAGCGGCGGATCGCCATCTTGAGCACCTTTCACTTTATCAAAAATGACGATTTTGATGATACTTTGGCTATAGCCAAACTCCTGCTGGAAGATGAGCACGATCTCATCCATAAAGCAACCGGTTGGATGCTGCGTGAAACCGGAAAACGCAATGAACAAGTATTGAAACGTTTTCTGGATGAGCACATTAGTTTTATGCCAAGAACAATGCTGCGATATGCTATTGAAAAATTGCCCGAATCTGATCGGCAGAAGTACTTATCAAAGTAAAAAGTTCCCGCTTATACAGGTACTTTTTCCTGGGGCTCTTCCATTTCGAATTCGAGGATAAATTGCATTCCATTCTCGGTATTCTCCAGTACGTATTCTCCCTGTAACTGGCCACTCAATGTATCTATAAGTGTTAATCCCAATGATCCATTTTCCCCAATAGAGAAATCTTCGGGTAATCCTTTTCCATCATCTTTTACAACAAGTTTTATCTTGCCTTCCTGCTTGTGTTCAGCAGATATTTCTATTTTTCCATTTTCTTGATCTGTAAAAGCATGTTCGTAGGAATTGCTGACAAGTTCATTGAGCATCAAACCGCAAGGAATACCTTGGCTGACTCCCAGCTTAAAATCATCAATATCGATATCTACCTCAATTTCTTTATCCGTATAATTAAATGAATATGCTATAATATCTACAAGCTCACGAATATATTTTTCGAAATCTATTTCTGCCAGCCGCTCATTTTGATATAGTTTTTCATGTATCATTGAGATCGACTGCACACGGCGTTGACTTTCCGAAAGAACTCGGTTTACAAAATCATTCTCTGCATAACCCCTTTGCAGTTCCAGTAATCCTGATATAACTGCCAGGTTATTTTTTACCCGATGATGTATTTCTTTAATGAGTACTTCCTTTTCAGCTAAGGCCTCCTGTAAATCTTTAGTTTGTTCATCCACAAGTTCCTCGAGCCTTTGCTTCTCCAAGCTTCCTACTCTAAATCTAATATACCCATATATTAAACCGATAGTCGATAAAGCAATTAAACCGTAAAACCAATACGTCTGCCAAAAAGGATGGGCTATTGCAAATTGGTAATGAGCTTCATTTTGCGACCATTCTGAGTCATTAGCCTTTACCTGTACAATAAAATTGTAGTCTCCCGGATCCAGATTGGTAAATATTGCAGTCTTAGAGCTGGTCGGTCCAGACCATTCATCATCGAAACCTTCCAGTTTATATCGAAATTTTTCGTTGGATGTGTTGCCAAAAAATGGGGCCTTATAATTAATAGAGTAGGTATGTTGCCCATAGGGAAAAGTGACTTCAGGAAATAAAAGTCTGCCAAATTTATAAGATAGGGAATCTACATACTGGTCCCATTCAATTTCCTGCGAATTACGTTGGACATTCGTTATATGAAGATTCAAATCCTTTGTTTGCTCTTCAATTTTATTCGGATCCAGTTCCAGAACTCCTTCCATTGTACCAAAGAGAACTCGATTATCATCAATAGGTAATACAGCCCCTTGATTAGTTTCAATACCAATACCATTATCAGTCAACCGATAGTGCATCAATTCCATGTTTCCCGTCTCCCAATAACCGGGAACATCCAGACGATGAATGCCGCCATTGGTACCTTGCCAAAGCGTTCCTGATTCGTCGAACCACAAAACTTGTGTGGTCAATGATTTCATCCCAATTTCTTTCCCGAAATTATCAATCGATACTACATCGCCATTTTCATCTAAATCCAACAGACTAACTCCTCCCCCGGTACCCAACCACAAATTTCCTTTTCCATCTGAAGTGATAAAAGAAATATACCTGTGATTTATTCCGTCTGCAGTCGTATAATTTTTAAAAGAAGAGCCATCAAACCTACTAATACCGCTATATGTGGCAAACCATAAATACCCGTTATGCTTATAGACCTGGTAAACAACATCAGAGGGCAAGCCATTTTCCGCTGTATAATGAGTAACTTTTTCATTATCGATTTGAAATACTCCCCACTCTGTAGTAACCCAACATGTATTATCCTGATCTACATACAAATCATAGGTGAACCATAAATCGAGATTATGAGTTTCTGAATAATTGCTGAAATCTTTACCATCATATCTATAAATGGCATTGTCAGGCATTAAAAATAAGAGGTCACCATTGGCAAGCTCCTCAATAGCCCAGACTTCTTTGGAACTCTCATAGCCCTCCGGAAAACCTATTGACTTAAAACTTCCATCTTTAAAATTAAATATCCCTTCGGATGTTCCCACCCAAATATTACCCTCGCGATCTTCATGTAAACTATATATTTTTTGTGATGTAACTCCTGATTCTGTTCCGTAAAAAGTAAATGCTTCACCCTCATACCGATTGATACCATCCTCATCAGTAGCTATCCAGACATTCCCATCGTCATCCTCATACAGATCATAAATATAGTTGCTGCTTAATCCATTGTTTTCCGTAATATGTTTCGCTGTACCGTCAGAGTATACAAATACCCCTTTTGAATATGTTCCTACCCATATACTACCCTCAGATGCAGAGATGATATCATAAATGTAGCCAAGCTCTGTACCGGCTAATTCTGTTATCGTCGAAAACGAGGATCCATCCCACACCGTAATACCATTACTGGTTGCAAACCATAAACTACCTTCAGAGTCGGGAATAACACGATAAATCTCACTTCCGCTAAGACCGTCCTCAGTAGTGAAATTTTGGAACTCTTTACCCTCCTTAAGCTGGTTGTTCTTTAATATGGAAATTCCACCACTCGTAGCAATCCAGATATCTCCATTTTCAGCTTCCCAGAAATCCCAGATAGAATTATTTACTAATCCATCCTCAGTAGTTATCCGATTAAGTTCTGAACCATCGTAAATGAATATCCCTGCATCATAAGTACCTATCCACAAGTCGCCATTCCTCATTTCATCAACGGCAAAAACATCAGCAGTATCTAAGGTGCTGTTATCAAAAGGATAAATAAATTCATCGCCCTCCATTTTTGCTATACCGCTCTGATAGGTAGTAACCCATAGGTTTTCATTACTATCCTCAAAGATAATTTCAATACTATTATCTTTAAGGCCATCTTCTGTGGTATAGGTTGTAAACTCTTCACCGTCAAATTTAGCCAGTCCCCCGCCATAGGTTCCGGCCCATAAGTAACCGTCATGAGTTTGGAACAATCCATGTACTTGGGAATGCGGAAGACCATTATTTACGGAATAAGACTTGAAGTTGTATCGCTGAGCCTCGGCAGGCAATACAAATACCAGTATGAGTAGTAAATTAAGAAATGCACAAATGGCATAATTTCTTTTGTATCCCATAAAAAACACCTAAAGCAAACTATCTTTTTTTACAAGAAGAAGGTACGGTTATTTACATACTCTCGCTAACCATCTTTATAAGTACCCAGGAACTAAGTATTCAAAACTTTTTCTGCTTTAAATAATACAGAAATTTCCGCACCATTTTTATTTTTGAAAGTAACAGCTCCCTCTAACTGTTTAGCCAATGTTTTAATCAAAGTAATTCCTAAAGATTCCGGATCCCCTTTCTCAGGAAATCCTATCCCATTATCCTTTACAGTTAAAACTACTTTGTTATCGAACGTTTTGAATAAAACTTTAATATGTCCCTCTTGCCCATCCTCAAATGCATGTTTTAATGAGTTTACCACCAGTTCGTTAATTAATAATGAACAGGGAATAGCTTGATTAATATTCAACACGATCCTATCAAGCTCGGTAGTTATTTTTATATCTGATTTCTTATTTGAATACGTACTACGTATACTTTCAAGTAAATCATGGACATATTTATCAAATTCAATAAAAGAAAGACTATCTGACTGATATAGCTTTTCATGAACAAGTGCTATGCTCTGAACACGAAGCCTACTCTGCTGAAGAGCAGAAACGACAAGATCACTTTCAGCCTCCCAAATCTGCATTTGTAACATCCCGGTAATTACCGCCAAATTATTTTTTACACGATCATGCACCTCGGCCAATAGCACTTCCTTATCTTTTAGCGACTGTTTAATCTTCTTCTGTGCTTCCTTTTCGGCACTTATATCACTGGCGACAAAAACATACCCCTCTGTCGCTTCCTCTTTGCCATTAATTTTACCTCGGGAAATACTAACCGGAATAATATCCTTACTTTTCCCTATTAGCTCACCGGTATATGTTCTGTTGCTATCCGTATTTTGTTTTGTGAAAATATTTTCTGGCATCTCATTAAATAATGCATCAATCGATTTACCTAACAGATCATTCTCTGTATATCCAAGGATATCAGATACCGCTGAGTTAACACGGGTAATGTTAAAATCTTTATTGGTAACAACCAGCAGGTCAGCCATAGCTTCTATAATGCTATCTACGTAGTCGCGTGAAACCGTCGTCTTGCTGAGATTTTCCGCCATCTGATCAAAGGTAGAACTCAGCTGTCCTAACTCATCGTTAGAGTTATAATTGATCCGATTTTGCAAATTGCCCTTCCCTACACTCTGGGCTGCATCTGCAATCTTTGCAATAGGATTTGCTATCGATCGATAAATAAACAGGGATAGAACAATTGCAACAATTAAAGCAATGCCGGTGGCAATCACCAATATATAGCCGACCCTGTCAAGCTGGCTATTTAACCCGGCAATTTGTTGTTGGTGGGTTTGCTGGATGTGATTTCGCAGTCGATCAATTTCCGGCAATAAATTCGATCGAAAGTAAGGCTCTATTGTTACCGTAAAAAACTCTTTACGATCTTGGTAGTTTTCGGTACTGATGTTTTGGAATTGGATAAGAAGTGATGAATAATTTCTATATTTCTTTTCTAATTTTTTTAACAGGCTAAGAACTTTTGATGAGTCTTTGGGTGGGTTAAAAATATTTTTCTGGTTGGACTTCACCAGGATTTTCAACTTTTTTAGGCTTTTCTCAAACTCTCCAAGCGATTTTTCAATCTTTGCGATTTGAACCTCCTTGGTTCTATTGCTCCTGCTATAATCCATCGAGAGAGTTTCGCGATAGCTATCCTCCAACAAATATTGTGTTCTTGTCAGGCTTTTAAAAAGCTGTAAACCCAATTCACCGGCTAAGGTAACCTCCTGAATAGCTTTATCACTTTCGAATGTTACCTGATCTTTAACTGCATCATTAAAATAAGAAGCAGTCAATCCAATACCCCCTACAACAAGGACTACAATTGAAAAACTGCCTATTAGTTTCGTACTGAGCTTCATAAAAGTTATAAAGTTAACTGTCTCACAATTTTACATAATTATCCAACAAGGGCAGATATGCCAAAGTCACTGAACTTGCTATATACCCCACCCAATAAATTGATTCATTGATAGTATCATGCAGCGAACAAACGCACCACACTAACCAGCAATAGATTTCAAAGGAAGTTAATCTACCCTATTGTTGAAAATCGTTATCCTAAAAAGCCACCAACGCTTTTATCTTACCCACAATCTTTTCGGATGTTGGTAACACTGCATCCATCAATTCAACATTATATGGTACAGGAATATCAGGCATGGTAAGCCGTTCAATGGGAGCATCTAAATATTTAAATGCTTCTTGCGAAAGGACAGCACTTATTTCAGCACCAAAGCCGGCCGTCTTCGTATCCTCATGAACAATCAAACAACGATTGGTCTTTTGGACAGATTGCAACACAGCTTCTTTATCCCATGGCATGATGGAGCGAAGATCCAAGATATCAGCAGAAATATCCATTTCATTTACAGCCATTTCCACCTGTTCACACATGGCACCCCACGTTACAACAGTAAGGTCTTCTCCTTCCTGTAATTTATTCGCTTTGCCAATTGGCACTACAAACTCGTCACCCGGATAGGGTTTACGCGCATACTTGGCATCCAGCAAATTACGGTGCTCAAAAAAGATGGTAGGATTATTACTTCGCATTGCGGATCGGAGCAGTCCTGCAGCATCCTGCGCATTGCTGGGCATCACAATTTGCCACCCCACAGCATGAGCAAAAAAGACTTCGTTGCTGAGGCTATGCCAGGGATCACCACATTTTGCAAAACCGCCGGGCATGCGCACCACGATGGGCGCTGCAAACTGATTCGCCGTTCGCCAACGGATTGTTCCACAATTATTAAGCTGTTCGGTGGCCGGATCGGCGTACTTGCGAAACTGAATTTCGGCTACAGGCATCAATCCGGAGTACGCCAAACCTACCGAACGACCGATGATCCCCTCTTCAGAAAGACTGGTATCAAAAACACGGGATTCACCGTGCTTGGTTTGGAGTCCCATCGTCACGGCATGGACCCCTCCTTTTGCCCCTACATCTTCCCCAAAGACCATCAGTTTGGGATTAGTCTCAAGCTCATAATCCAACGTTTTTCGAATAGCTTCTACAATATTAATTCGCTGTTTCCCAGGACTGGGGGTTTCGGAACTTTCGGGAAAAGAGTGCTCTGATGGAGCCAAACCACCAACAAGCTGAGTATCTACATTTCCGTCGGCATCCGTTTCTGAGAAAGCATAACGTTCTGTTTTCCGGGGATCAGGTTCGGGACGTGCCAAAGCTGCTTCAGCGGCTTCTTCAATATCTTCATCTGCCTGTTTTCCCAGTTCCTTCCAATCATCACCAGAAAGCCGATCGGGAATCAAAAATGTTTTTAGGTGATCCAGCGGATCATCCTGCTGTTCTTCTTCAATCAATTCATCAGGTTTGTATGCCTGGTTATCCTGATACGAATGACCATTTAATCGAGGCATCGTTAAGTGAATTAAGGCCGGTCCTTTTCTATCCCGCACATAATTTACCGATTGACTGATAAGATCAGCTGCTTCCACAGGATCAGTTCCGTCACCATCAAAAATTCTGATATTTTTAAAAGAATACAGGTTTTTAGCAATGTTACCGCCCGGTGTTTGCAATTCACCCGGAACCGAAATCCCATAACCATTGTCCTCAATATAAAATAGCATGGGTAAATCCTGGGTTGTAGCAATGGTCAATGCTGACCAAAACCCATTGGTAGCAACCGAACCTTCACCGCCCAAAACAACAGAAATTGCTCGCTCATATTCTTCTACATCCAGCTGGTTCTGGTGATACTGAATACCCTGAGCCCAGCCAACGGCCGGGGTGTACTGTGATCCCACATCGCCGGCCATCGGCAATACTGTAGGACCATCGATACCGGGCTTATTGCAAACTACACCAATATCACGGCCGTCACTATATCCGCCAGACTTGCCCATAGGCGCTGCCATGGCATCCTCCAGGTCTAATCCCAGTGAGAGCATCAGAGGACGCGAGCGATAGTAGGCGCTGGCCGCATCATGTTTATGTGTGAGTTGGGATCCCAATAGAATCTGCCCGAGTTCATGTCCCCGGGCCGAAAACTGATATAAGACATCCTTGTTGGGGACAAGCTCATTTTCCTCTTTATCATCCATGGCTCGAGAGGTCAACATCAGCTTTGCCAGCCAATTCCAATCGATCGATGATATTACTTCGGGCATTTCTTTCTGTTGCTCTTTTTTAGTCGGCATAACTGTTAATTTGTTATCAGCTTATTTTTAATAATTTCTATGCGTTCATCACTTTTTTAAAACTGCGCTCAAAATGGCTCATCTCCTTTTTTCGTCCGATCGTAATCCGCACACAGTTCGGTAATCCAAAAGCATTAATTCGTCGCAAAATAACACCCTCTTCCAACATAGCCTGGGTAAAGTCGATAGCCTGCTGTTCATCGGGCAAAATCATCATCACAGAATTCGAAATAGACGGCACATAATTAACATGGTGTTTTTCAAAAAACTGGTAAAGCCTATTTTTTCCTTCTTCAACTACATCTTTCGTCTTCTTTAGAAACTGCTGATCCCCAAGTGCCGCCAGTGCCGCCGCCTGTGCCGGAGTTGTCGGTTCAAAGGTCAACTTTGTTTTCATCATCTCGCTAATAATTTTCTCAGATGCAATAGCATAACCAATTCGAAACCCAGCCAGACCGTAGGCTTTCGAAAAAGTGCGAAGGGTAATCACGTTATCATAATCATAATCAAGCGAATGGGGATAATCTGCCACCTCTTTTGCATATTCGTAATAAGCCTCATCCATGACCACTAAAACATCCCTCGGAACCTTGCGCATGAAGCGCTCAAATTCTGAATCAGTAATATACGTGCCGGTGGGATTGTTGGGATTGGCGATATAAATCATTTTTGTCCGGTCTGAGATGCAGTCTGCCACAGCTTCAAGATCAAACCGATAGTCGTCGGTTACAGGTACCCTATTAATAGAAACTCCTCGAATATTTGCCTGAACAAAAAAACCGACGAACGTAGCGTCGGCGGTAATAGCTTCTTCATGATTCAAGAAAAAAGTACGACAGAGATTTGCAATAACACTTTCAGATCCAGCTGCAATCATAATATTTTCCGGCTGTACATTATTCTGCTCTGCCAATACTTCGCGAAGCTGCCGGGAAATCGGGTCCGGATAGTCTTGGATTTCCTGCATAGCCTTCACAACTTCATGCTTTACATTAGGGCTGCATCCCAATCTATTTTCGTTAGATGCCAGCTTGGATATTTGCGGCGGTTGATATTCTTCCTCGACTTCTGCAATGGTTTTACCTGCCACATAGGGAGATAAATCGCGAATGTTAACTGGCACTAAAGAACGCTCACTGGAATCAGCCATAACTACCAAATTTGTAACTGAAATTTAAACTTCAATTCAGGAGTAAGTACACATAATTTTCGGCTATAAATATGAATAAATTAGGTCACTTTAACAACGCAATGAGGTCAAAACTTTTTAAAGTAAATCTTCGTTGTAAGGTCTAATTTGGATTTGTACATTCATTAAAAAATTAAACTGTTGTTATGTCAAAAGTTGCTGTTGTTACTGGTGCGAGTCGTGGAATAGGTCGCGAAATTTGTAAAGAGTTTGCTGATAAAGGGCATCATGCAGTAGGTGTTGCCCGATCGGAACAGCCATTAAACGAGTTGGCCAATTCTTATCTGGATATTTCTGCTATTCCTGCTGATCTTACCAATCAAAAGGATGTTGACAAACTTATAACACAACTAAAAAAGGATTTTAACACCGTTGATATTCTAATCAACAACGCAGGAGCTTTAATTAATAAATCGTTCGAGGAGCTTACTCTGGATGATTGGCGATCACAACTCGAAAGTAATCTGATCAGCGCTGTGCACATAACAAAAAAGATGCTCCCCTTATTTAGCAATGATGCTCATATTGTAAATATAAGCAGTATGGGAGGATTTCAGGGCAGCGCTAAATTTCCGGGGCTTGCGGCTTACAGTGTCTCCAAGGGGGCACTAAGCATCTTAACGGAGTGCCTTTCTGTTGAGTTATCAGACAAAAACATTAAAGCTAATGCCCTTTGTCTTGGAGCGGTACAAACCGAAATGCTTGAAGAAGCTTTCCCCGGCATTGAAGCTCCCTTAACTGCAAAAGAAATGGGGAACTATATTGCCAATTTTGCCATAGAGGAATCTGCATTTTATAACGGAAAAATTCTTCCGGTTGCACTCGAAGATCCCGAATAATAGCGAATGGGATTCTTAGCCTATATTTTCTACATTAACGCTGTAATTTTAATTATATAGCAATCAAGGGTCGTGAAAAAACATTTCGTACTACTACTCATAATTATTTTCGGTTTTACATTATCTCAAAACGAAGTAAAAGCACAGTCCATTGAACTATTAGGCAGCAGCACTCTAAACGGGGCAATGAATGGTGTTCTGCTCGGCGGAGCTACGATGGCTCTTCAAAACTCCAATAATTTTAGACCTGTTGAAGTAGGACTTGGCGCGGGAACCCTTTACGGTATTGGAATGGGCGTCTATGATATGTCCCAAATTGACAAAGGACAACAGTTTTATATTTCAGGCACATTTAATGACGGTACGAACCGATCAATCCTCGTATTACTCGATACCGTTTATGGAGCAGTCGGTGGGATGCTGGTTGGATCCTCAGTTACCTTAATCCTGCAAGAAAGAATTGAAAAGGGATTACAATACGGAGCAGGTGCCGGCGCTTGGATTGGTATGGGCTTTGGACTGATCGATACCTTTATGCTTGCTGAAAGGCCTGCAAACCTACAGGCCTCTACGATTTCTCAGCCACAACAAAACGTTAATGGTCTTATAACCTAT
This sequence comes from Fodinibius sp. AD559, assembly GCF_052712805.1. NCBI lineage: Bacteria > Pseudomonadati > Balneolota > Balneolia > Balneolales > Balneolaceae > Fodinibius > Fodinibius sp. AD559. The sequence continues at coordinate 3,596 of NZ_JBQPVW010000002.1, read as the reverse complement.
AGCAATGCTGACCAATCAATACAAATAGGAATGGTAAATCCTGAATTTATTGAACAGAAACACCTTTCCAGCAAGCATTTTAGTACCAGTTATGAACCCTCTCTAAATGTTGTTGAACTAAAGATCAATCTTTAACTAATCCTCAACTTCCGCATTATAATCATCAGGAGTATCAAACTGGGCTCCTTCTTCGGGTTCTTTAGCCAGCGCCAAATAACGGATAAGCTCTTTGACGGTATTGGAATGGCCCGAAAGTGACGGATGTAATCCATCACTCAAATAATTCCACGCTGCCGGACCGGGTTCTTCCTCCTCCTGTTCTTCTACGCTGTCATCTTTATCCTTCATCCGTTCTCCAAGAGGATCCACGATATATCCCTTTTTACCCGTCAATATTTCTCGATACTGACTCAAATCCTCCTCAAACAAATCAAAATGGAAAAGTCGCATCTGCTGCTGCATTTCGGTAATAACCGGCGGAGGAGTAAGCCAAATAAGCGGATTATCTGTCACCTCATTGACAACTGTTTCGATCGTATTCAGATTTTCCCAGAAATCAGCCAGTGGCACCAATGTACGATCCGGCGATACGTGCAGGCGCTGCGCATCAAACGTACCTAACGCCACAATTACCCAGTCCGGATCGTGATCTAATACATCACGATTTAACCGTTTGAGTGCATCGGTAGAAGTATTGTATGATACCCCACTATTTACAAAATTTAAGTCGGCATCCTCGAGACCAATTTCCAAAACATGCTGAAAAATATTAAACCAACTTTGCAGATCATCAGTCAGGGAATCTCCAATAGCAACAATGGTATCCCCTTGTTCAAAGGGAAGATCTTCAATCCATTCCGCTACTTCGCCATCTTCCAATAACTCAATTGCAGCTTCTTTGGCATTAGAAGAAAAACGATCACGAAGCTCTTTTAGCTCCTCCTTTTCTAATCCCATTAATCCGGCCATAGCTTCTTCATTTTCAATGCCGGGAAGCAATGGATACCGTTTTTCCAGGTTTAGAAATTGTAATAAATAATTTTCTAAAACTTCTTTCTCTTCTTTACTTGCTTTGTGCTCACTCATAAAATACGTTACCTCAGATAATTACTTTTCTAATTCTCTATCAAATCATGAACTAACTTTGGCGTCCCTTCCGCTGCACGGGCTTGAACATGTTCCCACCCTTTAAACGTTCGAAGCTCGGGAGTGGCCGGATCAATAATATATTTGGGAATATTTTGATCTACCAAGTCGACTAATCCCGCTGCGGGATATACGACAAGCGAAGTACCAATTACAATTAATATATCGGCCTCAGGAACTATATTCGCAGCTTTTCGCATATTCGGAACAGGTTCACCAAACCAAACAACATGAGGCCTTAACTGTGCTCCATCCTCGGCTGTGTCTCCAACTTCAATGGCATCACCACCAATATCATATATCAGTGATGGATCTTCCTCGCTGCGAACCTTTGAGAGCTCACCATGCAAATGAACCACATCGGATGACCCAGCACGTTCATGCAAATCATCTACATTTTGTGTAATGATCGTCACATCATACTGCCCTTCTAACTCAGCCAAAGCCTCGTGCCCGGCATTGGGATCTACGGCATGCAATTGCTTTCTACGCTCATTATAAAACTCTAAAACAAGTTCTTTGTCTCTTTCCCAAGCCTGTGGGGTAGCCACTTCTTGGATATCATGACCTTCCCAAAGGCCATCAGAATCTCGGAAGGTTTTCAATCCGCTATCGGCACTCATGCCAGCACCGGTTAAAACTATCACCTTCTCCATAGCGTGCGTTTATATTGGATTGGCAGAACGCTTATTATTGACTATGAGCCTGTTGGGGCAAAATAGATTCCAACCAAGAACTTGACTCTTCATAATCCTCAACAACACTCGGAACTTTCTCGTTAGCAAAAGACGCCACCATTCTTTCTACATCTGTTTTGAGTACATTTATAGCATTATTGATCAGATCTTTATTAAAACCTTTGTCACCAAGACGTAGTGTAAACTCAAGAGAAATTACACGACTTAATATTTTTCCCAGTTCAACTAACCGGTCTTGAGCTAACGTGTGATCAATTTTAAAATCCAACAGATCAGAAAAATAATCAGCTGAACGTTCTGTAAGCTTGAATTCACTCAAAAACTTATGAAGATTTTTAAACTTCATTTTACGCATACTTTTCAATACCGATTCTGAAATTTGCTGATAAAGAATATCATTAGATCCTTCGAAAATCTGGAAAGGGCGACTATCAATAAACGCTCGACCGGCAATATGATCCAATCGATATCCCTTAGCTCCGGTCAACTGTAACAGAGATTGAGCTGCTTGCTGCATTAAATCCGTAGTATAGGTCTTAATTGTATTGGCCGTAAGACTCATGTTCGACACATCTTTTGTAAGCGGAACATTTTCACTGGTAAAGGCACACATTGCAGAACAGACTGTAAATGAAGATTGCAACCTATTTAATCGTTTCTTCACCTGATCATAATTAAATAGACTTTGTCCGCCAACATAGCGCTCTTTACAGTGCGTAATAGCTTCATCCATTAATCGCTTCAAAAAACCAATGCCCATTCCGGGAAATTGCAAACGACTCCGGTGCAGTACATCCAGCATCATCTTAATACCTATAGACTTAGGCTGTAATTTATACTCCTCCGGTACCGTAATATCAATCTTATTTCTGCCATATGGCAGCATGTACAGCCCTAAGTTTTTGTAATATTCTTCTACTTCAATGCCTCCGCGTTTACTATCATGGATAAAGAACCCAATATCGCGACCTAAATCGCCGTTATTACCTTCTTTACGAGCTGTTATCAACCAAAAATCAGCAGCTCCCGTTAAGCCTGCCCAATGCTTAGTTCCACGAACTTGAAATGCATCGCCCTCATCTGATTTAATCTTTTTAAAAGACGTCTCCATATGTAAGGCATCAGAGCCAAAGTCTGGTTCCGTAATCATTAATCCACCCATATTATTCTCATGCAAGAACCGATCAAATATAGGTTGTTTAATTTCTTCACGTCCGTAATTTGCCACCGGCTGTAAAAAAAGTGCTCCGTTAATTCCCATCATCAATGAAAGCGGAAGCGACTCATACGAACTGGCTTCTAACATTGACAACGCTTCATGTGTTTCTGCTCCACGCCCACCATACTCTTCAGGAATAAATACACTCAATGGTTTGCAATCCATTACTTCATTGAAAATTTCATCGGGCAAACCACGACTTAAACTTAATTCATCGATATCGCCTTGCACATTGAAGAGACTGTGCAACTTATTTTTATATTGATTGATAAATTCAGAAAAATCCATAGCCATTAACAAATTTTGAGAGAGTTAAAAAACACCTCTACCCTTTTAAATGAAATGTCCTTATAAATCTCAATATACCGAATAATATTCCTTGGTAAAAACGTAGTAGGCGTCTTATTCATTGATTTTACACTTTAAAATAAAAAAGGTGACCCCCGAGAGGATCACCTTATACAAAAAAAAGAGCGGGCGGGGACCTACGCTTCCTCCCAGTCGGGAAGTACCATCGGCGCTGCCGGGTGTCA
>NZ_JBQPVW010000012.1:0-5556 GCF_052712805.1 Fodinibius sp. AD559 | reverse complement strand
TTCGTTCTTTGACAGACTGAGAACATACAGACGATCGCACGTCGAGCCCTTGTCAGCCCCAACTTAGGTTGGGGTTCGATGAGAGATCAATTTAGAAGTACAGTGAAGCTAGGGCCAGAGACTCAAACAATTTATTAGGTGTATTTACCATGGAGAGTTTGATCCTGGCTCAGGACGAACGCTGGCGGCGGGCTTAACACATGCAAGTCGCGGGAGAAGCGGCCCTTCGGGGCCGCGGAGACCGGCGGATGGGTGAGTAACGCGTAGGTAATCTGCCGTTAGGACTGGGATAACCCACCGAAAGGTGAGCTAATACCGGATGATGCAGCGGGGCCGCATGGCCACAGTTGTTAAATCCCTCGGGAGCCTAACGATGAACCTGCGTGCCATTAGCTAGTTGGTAGGGTCAAAGCCTACCAAGGCAATGATGGCTAGGGGGTCTGAGAGGATGATCCCCCACACTGGGACTGAGACACGGCCCAGACTCCTACGGGAGGCAGCAGTGAGGAATCTTGCGCAATGGGGGCAACCCTGACGCAGCCACGCCGCGTGCTGGAAGACGGCCCTATGGGTTGTAAACAGCTTTTACTGGGGAAGAACCTGGACCTTTCGAGGACCACTGACGGTACCCAGTGAATAAGCACCGGCTAACTCCGTGCCAGCAGCCGCGGTAATACGGAGGGTGCAAGCGTTGTCCGGAATCATTGGGTGTAAAGGGTGTGCAGGCGGAAGTCTAAGTCGGAGGTGAAATCTTGCCGCTTAACGGTAAAAGGGCCTTCGAAACTGGATTTCTTGAGTTCGGAAGAGGTTGGTGGAATTCGTGGTGTAGCGGTGAAATGCATAGATATCACGAAGAACACCGGTGGCGAAGGCGGCCAACTGGTCCGATACTGACGCTGAGACACGAGAGCGTGGGGAGCGAACAGGATTAGATACCCTGGTAGTCCACGCTGTAAACGATGCATGCTAGTTGTTGTCCCTTCGGGGGCAGTGACGCAGTTAACGCAGTAAGCATGCCACCTGGGGAGTACGTTCGCAAGAATGAAACTCAAAGGAATTGACGGGGGCCCGCACAAGCGGTGGAGCATGTGGCTTAATTCGATGCAACGCGAAGAACCTTACCTAGGCTAAATCTACGGTGACCGCTCCTGAAAGGGAGCTTCCCTTCGGGGCACCATAGAAGGTGCTGCATGGCTGTCGTCAGCTCGTGCCGTGAGGTGTTGGGTTAAGTCCCGCAACGAGCGCAACCCCTGTGGTTAGTTACCAGCACGTAATGGTGGGGACTCTAGCCAGACTGCCTACGCAAGTAGTGAGGAAGGTGGGGACGACGTCAAGTCATCATGGCCCTTACGTCTAGGGCTGCACACGTGCTACAATGGACGGTTCAATGGGAAGCGACCCCGCGAGGGCCAGCTGATCCCCAACACCGTTCCCAGTTCGGATTGGAGTCTGCAACTCGACTCCATGAAGTCGGAATCGCTAGTAATCGCGTATCAGCAATGTCGCGGTGAATACGTTCCCGGGCCTTGTACACACCGCCCGTCAAGCGATGGAAGTCAGGAGTACCTGATACGGCCGTACCAACCCTTCGGGGAGGTAGGTCTTTAGGGTAAGCCTGGTGACTGGCGCTAAGTCGTAACAAGGTAGCCGTACCGGAAGGTGCGGCTGGATCACCTCCTTTTTAAGGAGAGCCTTGGCCTTAGCGGCTCGCCGTGTGATCGTCTGTATGTTCTGGTCTCAGCAGGGCCTCCCGATGTGCAAGTAATGTTGGGGCGGGCGCCGGCTGGCCATTCCATGGGCTTGTAGCTCAGGCTGGTTAGAGCGCACGCCTGATAAGCGTGAGGTCGCAGGTTCAACTCCTGCCAAGCCCACATCGGGGCTATAGCTCAGTTGGCTAGAGCACCTGCTTTGCAAGCAGGGGGTCCGGGGTTCGAGTCCCCGTAGCTCCACGGAGTTTTGTATTGTTCTTTTGTATTGTCATGATGGTTGGGCACGAATGTGCTCGCCGCTGGTTGCCAGCAGCGAGCAGATCCGTGCCGGAAGGCATGTGTTCTTTTAAGTGTTGTAGAGTGGGGGTTCTTATTGCGGGCCAGCTTTGTTAAAAAGGCGGCCGGCGGGACCAACAAATAGCCGCTCATGCAACGAGTTCTTTGATTTTCTTGTAGTGAAGTTTGTGGGTCGATGATCGTTGGCGGCGTAGAAAGCAGCCGGCGAAACCGACAAACAGCCTCACCTGCAAGGTGTTCTTTGACGTAGTGATAGCTGATAGGTAAGAAATGTTAAGATCGAGGTTATTTTTTAGAAATAACACCAAAGCGAAACGCTCATTGTTTTTCGAGGCTTGCCCGCCGAAGGGTGGTGCAAGTCATATAAGTGAAAGCAGAAAAGGGCGTATGGTGGATGCCTTGGCATAACCAGGCGATGAAGGACGTGTAAAGCTGCGAAAAGCTGCGGGGAGCTGCACCAAAGCCCAGATCCGCAGGTATCCGAATGGGGAAACCCATCTGCTTTCGGGCAGATATCCTTTTTAGGAAGCTAACGGGGGGAACTGAAACATCTAAGTACCCCTAGGAAGAGAAAACAATACAGTGATTCCGCAAGTAGTGGCGAGCGAACGCGGAACAGCCCAAACCCTACTGCTACGGCGGTAGGGGGTTGTAGGGCCCACATAAGCCAACCCAAGCGAAGACGAAGCGGACTGGAAAGCCGCCCCACAGAAGGTGACAGGCCTGTAGACGTAAGCGAGGTGCGGTGGTGGGATCCCCTGAGTAGGACGGGACCGGAGAAATCCTGTCTGAAGCGGCCGGCACCATCCGGCAAGGCTAAATACTGGTTATGACCGATAGTGAACAAGTACCGTGAGGGAAAGGTGAAAAGAACGCCGAGAAGGCGAGTGAAATAGTACCTGAAACCATACGCTTACAAGCGGTCGGAGTCTCTCTTCGGAGGGATGACGGCGTGCCTTTTGCATAATGAGCCTACAAGTTGCGCCTGTCGTGCAAGGTTAATCTCCTCAGGAGAGCAGCCGAAGCGAAAGCGAGTCCGAACAGGGCGAAAGTACGGCGGGGCAGACGCGAAACCGAGTGAGCTATCTATGGCCAGGATGAAGCGTGGGTAAGACCACGTGGAGGTCCGAACCGACGGGCGTTGAAAAGCCCCCGGATGAGCTGTGGATAGGGGTGAAAGGCCAATCAAACTCGGAAATAGCTCGTTCTCCTCGAAATATATTTAGGTATAGCATCTGGCGTGTAGCATGTCGGAGGTAGAGCACTGATTAGACTAGGGGGCTTCACCGCCTACCAAATCTAGACAAACTCCAAATGCCGGCGTGTGTTGCCAGGTAGTCAGCGTGGGGGCGATAACGTCCTCCCGCAAGAGGGAAACAACCCAGACCACCAGCTAAGGCCCCTAAATCCAAACTAAGTTGAACAAAGAAAGTTGGGTTGCCCAGACAACTAGGAGGTTGGCTTAGAAGCAGCCATTCCTTGAAAGAGTGCGTAATAGCTCACTAGTCGAGCGGCCCGGCGTCGATAATTCGCGGGCATAAGTTTGGTGCCGAAGCTGTGGATTGTCCCGATTACTCGGGACAGTGGTAGAGGAGCATTCCAGCGCCATCGAAGTTGGCTTGTAAGAGCCAGTGGAGGCCCTGGAAGCGAAACTGTAGGCATGAGTAACGATAAGAGGGGTGCGAACCCCCTCCACCGAAAATCTAAGGGTTCCTGATCAACGCAAATCGGATCAGGGTTAGTCGAGACCTAAGGCGTAGCCGACAGGCGAAGCCGATGGAAAACCGGTTAAATATTCCGGTACCGCTATCTAGCTATAGATGAAGGCGTCACGCAGAAGTGACACCACCGCCTCGCGATGGAATGCGAGGTTAAAGGCAGTAGGCCGGTGGGTAGGCAAATCCGCCCACCACCAAGGCCGAACGCCGACAGTACGGGGAGCCTACGGGCAAACCGATAGCGTGGGTAATCTTGCTGCCAAGAAACCCGTCGTCATCTGCTGGCATAGCGCTCGTACCAAAACCGACACAGGTAGATGAGGAGAGGATCCTCAGGTGCTCGAGCGAATCGTGGCTAAGGAACTCGGCAAATTAGATCCGTAACTTCGGGAGAAGGATCCCCCCGGCCGGCTTCGGCTGGTTGGGGGTGCAATGACCAGGTCCAATCGACTGTTTACCAAAAACACATGCCTCTGCTAAGTCGTAAGACGATGTATAGGGGCTGACACCTGCCCGGTGCTGGAAGGTTAAGGAAGGCTGTTAATCGCTTCGGCGATGAAGCGGCCCACTGAAGCCCCAGTAAACGGCGGCCGTAACTATAACGGTCCTAAGGTAGCGAAATTCCTTGTCGGGTAAGTTCCGACCTGCACGAATGGTGCAACGAATTGGACACTGTCTCAGCCACGAGCTCGGTGAAATTGTGGTATCGGTGATGACGCCGATTACCCGCAGCGGGACGGAAAGACCCCGTGAACCTTTACTACAACTTTACATTGGCTTTAGCTGCCCGATGTGCAGGATAGGTGGGAGACCCAGAAGCGCCAGCGCCAGCTGGCGTGGAGTCGTCCGTGAAATACCACCCTTTGGGCCGCTGAATTCTAATTCCCCACCGGGAAGACAGTGTATGGTGGGTAGTTTGACTGGGGCGGTCGCCTCCTAAACAGTAACGGAGGCTCCCAAAGGTACCCTCAGCACGGTCGGCAATCGTGCGCAGAGTGTAAAAGCATAAGGGTGCTTGACTGCAAGACATACAGGTCGAGCAGCTGCGAAAGCAGGGTTTAGTGATCCGGCGGTTTTCCGAATGGAAGGGCCGTCGCTCAAAGGATAAAAGGTACTCCGGGGATAACAGGCTTATCTCCCCCAAGAGTTCACATCGACGGGGAGGTTTGGCACCTCGATGTCGGCTCATCGCATCCTGGGGCTGGAGAAGGTCCCAAGGGTATGGCTGTTCGCCATTTAAAGCGGTACGCGAGCTGGGTTCAGAACGTCGTGAGACAGTTCGGTCCCTATCTGCTGTGGGCGTTGGAATGTTGCGGAGAGCTGCTCCTAGTACGAGAGGACCGGAGTGGACGTACCGCTGGTGCACCTGTTGTCCGGCCACGGGCATCGCAGGGTAGCTATGTGCGGAAGTGATAAGCCGCTGAAAGCATCTAAGCGCGAAGCACGCTCCAAGATAAACATTCCCTATTGCAGCCTTCTGGAAGACGACCAGATCGATAGGCGGCAGGTGTAAGCGTGGTAACACGTTCAGCCGAGCCGTACTAATAAGGCTACCGGCTTCCGCTTATATGGCTTGCACGACCGTTTGGTCGGCCGCAAGCCGCCAAAGCGAGGCAACGAGCAAACAGCAACACCCGATCGACCACTTCCTTACTCTCAGCTATCACTACGTCGAAGACTTTTTTGACATCCTGAATTTTTGAGCAGGCGGGCCAAGCGCCGGGGCTCCACCCGTTCCCATCCCGAACACGGCCGTGACACCCGGCAGCGCCGATGGTACTTCCCGACTGGGAGGAAGCGTAGGTCCCCGCCCGCTCTTTTTTTTGTATAAG
>NZ_JBQPVW010000011.1:0-14968 GCF_052712805.1 Fodinibius sp. AD559 | reverse complement strand
GTCGCGATGGAAGAAGGCCTGCGCTTTGCGATCCGCGAGGGCGGCCGCACGGTAGGCGCCGGTGTTGTAACTGAAATAATAGAATAAAAAAGTTCTGATAAGTGGCTACTCAACAAAAAATCAGAATTAAACTTAAGTCGTACGATCACAATTTGATCGATAAATCGGCTGAAAAGATAATTCAGACAGTAAAATCAACAGGAGCTGTGGTATCGGGTCCGATACCGCTTCCAACGAAGAAAAATATTATTACAGTGAACCGATCCGTTCATGTTAACAAAACTGCTCGAGAGCAGTTTGAGTATCGTTCTCACAAACGTTTGATCGATATTCTTTCAACGGGATCGCAAACTGTAGATGCATTAATGAAGCTGGAGTTGCCCTCTGGTGTGGACGTAGAAATTAAAGTGTAACATTTATAATCACTGAACAATGAGTAGTGGTTTGATAGGAAAAAAGATTGGCATGACCAATGTCTTTGATGACAATGGAAAAAATTATGCCGTAACGGTTATTGAAGTTGCTCCCAATGTTATTACGGAGATCAAGACTAATGAAGAAAACGGCTATGAAGCTATACAGCTTTCTGCTTTTGATAAAAAGGAGAAAAGTACTTCAAAACCGTTGAAAGGACATTTTGAAAAGGCCGGAACAACGCCAAAAAAATACATTAAGGAATTCAGAGATTTTATTCCTGAAGATGCTGAACTCGGAGATGAGTTGAATATTGCTGATGTGTTTAACATTGGTGACAATGTTGATGTTGTTGGTGTATCAAAAGGAACAGGGTTTACCGGTGTGGTTAAGCGACATAACTTTAGTGGTGTTGGCGAAGCAACACACGGTCAGCACGATAGACAACGTCACCCTGGTTCCATTGGTCAGGCATCTGATCCAGCTCGTGTTTTTCCTGGAATCAAGATGGCCGGTCGAAGTGGTAATGAACGTAACAAGATCAAAAACTTGACGGTTGCTAAGATATTTAGTGAGTCGAACTTGATGATGGTTACTGGTTCTGTACCCGGTCCTAATGGACGATTTGTTGAAATTTACAATAGACAGTAAGAGATAATTAGCAATGAAGCTTTCGATATTAACAACTGAAGGTAAAGATAGCGGAGATCAGATTGAGTTAGCCGATTCAATATTTGGAATCGAGCCTAATGAAACTGCTATCTATGAAGATGTTCGCCGATATATGGCCAATCAGCGCCAGGGAACATCGAATACAAAAGAACGTGGGCAAGTTCGTGGTGGTGGCCGTAAGGCTTATCGTCAGAAGGGAACCGGTCAAGCACGACGTGGTTCTATTCGGTCCCCATTGTTGAAAGGTGGTGGAACGGTATTTGGTCCAAGCCCGCGAGATCATTCGTTCAAAATGTCTAAAAAGACTAAGCGTTTGGCTCGTAAATCAGCATGGTCTGCAAAGGCGGCTGATGAAGCGATCAAGGTTGTAAATGACTTTACGTTCGATGAGCCTAAGACGCGAAAAGTTGCTGATATTCTTAAGAGTCTGGATATAGATGAACAAAAGGTTCTTATTTTGACAGCAGACACTGATAAAGTGCTTTATAAGTCTGCACGAAATATTCCAAATGTTGAATTATTGGAAGCAAATAAACCTACGACGTATCAGATTCTTGATGCTGATGTTATTCTAATACAAAAAAGTGCTGTTGAAGTACTGCAAGGATCAATTGAATCTGCTGAGGAGGCTGTAGCATGAAACAAGTATTAAAGAAACCATTAATTACTGAAAAACTTACTCGGCTTCAGGAAGAAGGAAAGTATGCTTTTAAGGTAGATAAGCATGCATCAAAAGCGGATATCAAGCAAGCTGTTATTGATAGATATCCGGAAGTGAAGATTAAGAAGATCAACACTATGATCATGCCTTCTAAGCCTAAAGGTCGATATACCCAGAGTGGTTATATCGTAGGCCGAGAAAAAGTTTGGAAGAAAGCAATTGTAACTCTCAAAGAAGGCGAAATAGACTTCTTTAGCGAAATTTAGAAACAAATAGTTCAATGGCTACTAAGAAATCAAAACCATCTACACCCGGTTCCAGGCACAGAATTTCTCCTGTGTTTGATGATGTGACCGTTAACAAGCCTACTGTTAAGCGGCTTGTTAAAGGTAAAGGTCAATCCGGTGGACGGAACAGACAGGGACGAATGACTTCGCGCCATCGTGGGGGAGGTCATAAGCGTCGCTATCGTCAGATTGATTTTAATCGCGATAAGCATGATATCCCTGCAAAAGTTCAAACAATTGAATACGATCCCAACAGGTCGGCACGAATTGCCCTTGTTGCATATGCTGACGGAGAAAAGCGCTATATTATTGCTCCGGATAAGTTAAGTGTTGGTGATACTATTATTAGTGGAACAACAGGCGTTGAGCCGGATGTTGGTAATGCAATGCCGATGAAGCACATGCCGCCTGGTACTTTCATTCACAATATTGAGTTGCACCCTGGACAGGGAGCCCAATTATGCAGAAGTGCCGGTACAGCTGCTCAGATGGTGGCAAAAACAGATCGTTATGTAACGGTTAAGTTGCCATCGAGTGAAGTGCGAATGATTTTAGGTAACTGTATTGCAACTGTTGGATCAACCAGCAATCCCGATCACTTTAATACGACAGTTGGTAAGGCGGGACGTAATCGCTGGAAAGGAAAACGACCTCATACACGTGGTGTTGCTATGAACCCGATTGATCACCCAATGGGCGGTGGTGAAGGTAAAGCTTCAGGTGGACATCCGCGTTCGCCGTGGGGACAATCTTCTAAAGGATTGAAGACAAGAAAACGCAAGAAACTCTCGGATCGATATATCGTTCGGAGTCGCAAAAAGTCTAAAAAGTAATTAGTTATGCCAAGATCGCTAAGAAAGGGACCTTACGTATATTACAAGTTGCAGCGTAAGATTGATGCAATGAATGAGAGCGGCAAGAAGAATGTCATTAAAACATGGAAGCGTAGCTCTATGGTTACGCCTGATTTTGTTGGACTGACATTAGCTGTTCATAACGGGAAGCAATTTATACCCGTTTATATTACTGAGGAAATGGTGGGCCACAAGTTGGGAGAATTTGCTCCTACAAGGACATTCCGTGGACACCCAGTGAAGTCTAAAGCAACACGTGAAGCACCGAAAAAACCAGGACAATAAAGTATTATGGCTGAAGAAACCTTAAAAGCAAGAGCTACGCAAAAACATCTTCGCAGGTCGCCTCGCAAAGTACGATTAGTCGTTGATTCTGTGAGAGGAGATCGTGTAGACAAAGCTCTGAAAAAGCTTGAGTTTACCAACAAAGGATCTGCAGATGAAGTAGCCAAAGTTGTTAAGTCAGCAGCTGCTAACATACGCGATAAGTTTCAGGAAGCTCGACTTGATAACCAGGAGATTTATATTTCAGAAATTTTTGTGAACGAAGGTGCGACACTGAAACGCATACAGCCAAGAGCAATGGGCCGTGCTAATCAGATACGCAAACGTACAAGTCACATCACAGTTGTTGTGGCTAATAACAAAGAATTAGTTAATCAATAAACGATAATACCTTGGGACAGAAATCACATCCAGTAGGTTTACGACTCGGTATCATTCGCGGTTGGGATTCCAATTGGTATTCCGAAGAGAATGAACCCGAAATTTTATATGAAGACACAAAGTTGCGGGAGTATTTACACACGCGGCTTGAAAATGGCGGGCTTTCTCGAGTCATAATCGAACGTACACCAAAACGAATACTACTTACACTTAAAACCAGTCGCCCCGGCGTTATTATCGGGAAGGGCGGTGAACAAATTGAACTTCTGCGCGAAGAGCTTAAAACAATTACTGACAAAGAAGTTCAAATTAATGTAAGTGAAATTAAACGACCCGAAACGGATGCAAGTTTGGTTGCTCAAAACATTGCACAACAGCTTGAGGCCCGGATTTCATTCCGCCGTGCAATGAAAACGGCAATCTCCTCTGCAATGCGTATGGGGGCAGAAGGAATAAAGATTCGCTGTGCAGGTCGATTAGGCGGTGCTGAAATGGCACGTACTGAGCAATATCGCGAAGGACGTGTGCCATTACACACACTGCGTGCTGATATCGATTATTACAATACAACAGCGAATACTATTTACGGATCAATTGGTGTTACGGTTTGGATCTTCAAAGGTGAAATACTCGGTGATATTGAGTTGACACCCGGAGATGCTCATACCCAGCAAAAGGATGATTCGCGAGGACGACGTGGGAAAGGCGGCAAGCGCCGATCACGTCGACGTAGAAGAAATAAGAATTAATACTGTAAATAAATAGAGTCATGTTAGAACCAAGAAATGTACGACGCCGCAGGCAGCATCGTCGCAGCCTCAAAGGTACTGCGCAACGTGGACATACGCTTGCTTATGGCGATTTTGGTTTAAAGGCAATGGAGCCGAAGTACATCACTTCACGGCAGATTGAATCGTGCCGTATTGCAATTGCTCGTCAGTTGCAGCGTGATGGCCAAACCTGGATTAGAATTTTTCCGGATATGCCTAAAACGGCCCAACCCGCTGAAACACGTATGGGTAAGGGTAAGGGAGCTGTTGAAGAGTATGTAGCTGTAGTAAAACCCGGTCGCATTCTATTCGAAATTGCTGGTGTACCCGAGGATTTAGCTTGGGAAGCAATGCGTCGAGCAGATTACAAGCTTCCTATTAAAACGAAATTTATCGTTCGTCGTGATTACGATGGACCATAATTAATAAGGTATTTAATAAATCATGAAAGCACACGAACTACGAGATAAATCAATTGCTGAATTGGAGGCCCGGCTGGACGATGAAAAGCAGGCGTTGCAAGATATGAAGTTTAACCGTGCAATTGCCGGCCAGCTTGAAAATCCCGCACGTATTACTATGACACGTCGCGAGATTGCCCGAATTCATACGATTATTACTGAAAAACAACAAGAAAGTGCTGAATAATTAACACAATGGCACAAACTGAACGAGTACAACGAAGAGAACGAAAAGGTCGCGTGGTCAGCAATAAAATGGATAAAACCATTACAGTTGCTGTAGATCGAAAAGTAAAGCATGCGATTTACGGAAAATATATCACTAAGACGACTAAGTACATGGCCCATGATGAAAGTAATGAGGCTAATGAGGGTGACTTGGTACAAATTATGTCAACCCGTCCGCTTTCTAAGCGAAAGTCTTGGCGTCTTGTAGAAATAATTGAACGAGCAAAATAACCGGACATATTTTAGGAATCTGCAATGGTACAAGCACAAACACAATTAAATGTTGCTGATAACAGCGGCGCTCGTCAACTCAACTGTATTAAAGTTCTTGGCGATTCAAAGCGTCGATACGCAAGAATAGGTGACGTTATTTCCTGCTCAGTAAAAACTGCAATCCCTGGAGGTAATGTTAAAAAGGGAGAAGTAGTAAAAGCTGTAGTAGTGAGAACTAAAAAGGAGATACGTCGCCAGGATGGCAGTTACATTCGTTTTGATGAGAATGCAGCTGTTATTATTAATAAAGAAAGTGAGCCGGTTGGTACACGAATCTTTGGACCAGTAGCTCGCGAACTTCGTGAGCGAAACTACATGCGTATTGTATCACTTGCTCCAGAAGTGCTTTAAAAACGAAATTTATTATGCCACGTACTAAAAACAAGAAAAAGAAATTACACGTTAAAAAAGGCGATGAAGTACGAGTAATCGCTGGTAACGAGAAAGGAAAAGAAGGTCGCATTTTGGCTGTATTTCCCGAAAAGGAACGCGTATTGGTTGAAGGAATCAACATGCGAGTTCATCACGATCAGCCAACCCAGGAAAATCCCCAGGGAGGCCGTATTGAACGAGAAGTTGCAATACATGTATCGAATGTGATGTTATTAGATCCTGCAACAGGAGAACCTACCCGTATTGGCCGCAAGCGCATTGAAGATGACAGCGGTGGACGGTGGGTGCGATACGCAAAGAACAGTGGCGAGATCATTGATAAATAAGAAGTAATTATAGAATGTCAGAAGCAAGACTTTACACACAGTACAAAGACGAAATTATTTCGAACTTGTTGGAACAGTTCGACTACGAAAACGTAATGGCTGTTCCCAAACTCGAAAAGATTGTAATTAACAGCGGTGTTGGTGAAGCAGTGGAGAATGAGAAAGTATTAGACACTGTTACCGACAACCTTGCTAAGATTACGGGGCAAAAACCTGTAACTACTAAGGCAAAGAAATCTATCTCTAATTTTAAAACCAGAGATGGAATGCCCATAGGTTGCAAGGTTACTCTGCGAAAGAAAAAGATGTATGAGTTTCTTGATCGCTTGATCAATCTTGCGCTCCCAAGAACCAGAGACTTTCAAGGAGTGCCTGATAAAAGTTTTGACGGCAGGGGAAATTATTCGCTCGGTGTTAAGGAGCATACGATATTTCCTGAAATAAATACCGATGACGTTGATAATATTCATGGCATGGATATTACGTTTGTCACTACAGCTGACACCGATGAAGAAGCTTATGCTCTACTGAAGGAATTTGGAATGCCGTTTCAAAAACGAAATTAAATTTACAAGCATATACAATTATGGCTAAGAAAGCTTGGATAGCACGTAACGAAAAAAGAAAAAGAACGGTAAAGAAATACGCCGAAAAGCGAAAAAAGCTTAAAGAGGAAGGCAAGTGGGAAGAGTTACAAAAGCTTCCTCGTGATGCAAGTCCTACACGCGTAAACAATCGCTGTAATTTAACAGGACGTTGTCGCGGCTATATTCGCAAGTACGGTATCTCTCGTATTAAATTTCGTGAACTTGCACTCGACGGGAAGATTCCTGGCGTAAGAAAAGCAAGTTGGTAACATTTTAACGAAGAACTTCTATGTTTGATCCAATATCAGATTATTTAACAAGAATACGTAACGCTCAACAAGCTGGACACCGACGGGTGGATATTCCCGCGTCCAAGTTGAAGCGTGCAATGACCAAAATCCTTTTGGATAAAGGTTACATTAATAAGTTTATCAATATTGATGATGGAAAACAGGGAATGCTTCGCCTGTTTTTGAAATACGATGCGTATGGTCATCCGGTTATTAAGAAAATGAAGCGTCGTTCTAAACCGGGACTTCGTGAGTATTGTGGAGCGGATAACATTCCCAGAGCTCTTAACGGATTGGGAATTGTAATACTCTCAACCTCTCGCGGAGTAATGACTGATAAAGAAGCCCGCAAAGTTAAGGTGGGTGGCGAAGTATTGTGCACTGTTTATTAAAACTAAGGTGATAGAATTATGTCTCGTATCGGAAATCAACCGATTGAATTAAAAGAAGATGTTGAGTTTAGCATTGATGCTGATAATGTGGTCACCCTGAAAGGGGAAAAGGGCAGTGATACACTGCAGATGGATCCGAGCATTAATGTTGAGAAAAAAGACGGTGAATTAATTGTCAATAGAACGGGTGAGCAGAAAATTGACCGCTCGTTACACGGGCTCTACCGATCTCTGATCAGTAATATGATGATTGGAGTATCAGAAGGATATAAAAAAGAGCTCGAAATTATTGGCGTTGGTTACCGTGCATCTTTAAGTAACGGAGTTCTTGAAATGACATTGGGTTTTTCTCACCCAATATACTTTGTGCCACCTGATGGAGTTGATCTTGAAGTTGATACAAAGACAAAAAAGAACCCTATGATTATTGTATCTGGAATTAACAAGGAATTAGTTGGTCAGGTTGCCGCTAAAATACGCTCATTACGTCCCCCGGAGCCCTATAAAGGTAAGGGAATTCGATATGTTGATGAATGGGTTCGTAGAAAAGCTGGTAAATCTGCTGCTAAAGCTTAATAGGAATTATTTACGATGGATAAAAACGTTAAAAAAACATTACGTCGCGATAGGATACGTCGCCGTATTCGAGCAACAATTAAAGGCACAGCCGAACGCCCTCGATTATCAGTGTATAAAAGCAATAAAAATGTTTATGCACAGCTTGTTAATGATCGTATGGGACACACTTTGGCTGGAGTTTCTACTGAATCTGAAGAAATTGCCGATGAAGTCAAAGATAAAAGCAAGAAAGAAGCTGCTGCCATAGTTGGAAAGCGTTTAGCTGAGCTTGCTGTTGACAAAGGAATTGAAAAAGCAGTATTCGATCGAAGTGGTTATAAATACCACGGCGTTGTTAAAGCCCTTGCAGAGGGTGCTCGCGAAGGAGGTTTAGACTTTTAAACAAGAATAATTATGCCAAAAGTAAGAAGACGACATAACATAACGCCTACAAATCTTAACCTTGAAGAAAAACTGGTTCATATTAACCGGGTTTCCAAGGTGGTAAAAGGTGGCCGCCGCTTTAGCTTTAATGCTATTGTGGTTGTTGGTAATAAAGACGGAGTGGTAGGACACGGTCTTGGAAAAGCCAATGAAGTCTCCGATGCCATCCAAAAAGGATTTGATAATGCTAAGAAGAATCTTATAAGAGTACCGATGACAAAAACCGGTAGTATTTATCATACAATTACCGGAAAGGAAGGTGCTGGCGAAGTGTTACTTCGACCGGCATCAGAAGGTACCGGTGTAATTGCCGGAGGACCAGTTAAGGCGTTACTTGATATTGCCGGATTGCAAAATATTCTTACAAAATCAGTAGGATCATCAAATCCGCATAACATGGTTAAGGCAACATATAATGGGTTGAAGAATCTGACCGATCCATTTGAGGTTGCTGAACGACGTGGTGTTTCAATGAATAAAGTATTTGAAGGCTAATAGATCTAAGGAATTTAACCAAGGTAAGAAAATGGATTTAAGTAATTTAAAAGCCCCTGAACCCAATAAGAAAAAGGCCAAACGTATTGGTCGTGGCCAAGGTTCAGGAAGAGGTGGACATACTGTTGGAAAAGGTCACAACGGTCAGCGTTCACGTAGTGGTTTCAAAGAAAAATTTTGGTTTGAAGGTGGACAGATGCCTTTACAGCGACGCGTGCCTAAGTGGGGTTTTAATAATAAGTTCCGCAAAGAGTATGTAGCTGTAAATACTGGTACTATTCAACTATTTGTCGAGCACGGAAAACTTGAAGAGACAATTACTCTTGAAGATCTTCGTAATGCTGGACTTGCAGGTAAAAATGATCTAGTAAAATTACTTGGCGATGGTGATATCGAAGCATCAATTGATATTGAAGTACATAATGCAAGTGATTCTGCTCAGGAAAAAGTTGAAGAGGCTGGTGGAAACATCACATTCGCAAAGAATAATCAATAAAAATAGATAGGCCACCTTCTAAATGAGTTTAGTCGAAAACTTTCGCAACATCTTTAAGATAGAAGAGCTGAAAAATCGCATCTTCTATGTCATCGGTATCTTGATGGTTTATCGCATAGGAAGTTTTGTAACACTTCCCGGTGTTGATGCTGCTCAATTAACGCAACAGGCCGGAGATGCTTCAAGTCTACTTGGTCTTTTTGATATGTTTGTTGGTGGTGCTTTTTCACGTGCAGGTGTATTTGCACTTGGAATTATGCCTTATATTACTGCCGCCATTATTATTCAGTTAATGGGTGCAGTAGTACCCTATTTTCAAAAATTGCAGCGCGAAGGTGAAGAAGGAAGACGAAAAATAAATAGGCTAACGCGTTATGGAACTATAGGAATTACGTTGGTTCAGTCTATAGGTTTTGCTATAAACTTAATGGCAACATCACCAAATGCTATTGTGGTAAGTAATTTTACGTTTGTACTTACCTCAATGATTATCTTAACCGCAGGTACTGCTTTTGTGATGTGGTTGGGGGAAAGAATTTCTGACCGTGGAATTGGTAATGGTATTTCAATCATTATTATGATTGGTATTATTGCTCGGTTACCTGCGAGTTTGATCAACGAGGTGACCACTAAAGGTAATCTCATTATTGTGATTGTTGAGATCGCAGCGTTGGTTCTGGTAATCGCTGCTTGTGTGCTATTGACACAGGGTGTACGGAAAGTTCCTGTACAATATGCGAAGCGAGTAGTAGGTCGTAAGGTTTACGGAGGCACGACACAATATCTGCCACTCCGGTTAAATGCTGCTGGTGTGATGCCGATTATTTTTGCGCAGTCTATTATGTTTATCCCAAGTACAATTGGAACGTTTTTCCCTAATAACCAGACCGTGCAAATGTTGACTGCCTGGTCGAGTGATTTTACAGGAATCACCTATTCCATTATCTTTGGGATCATTGTAGTGTTCTTTACATACTTTTATACCGCGATTACGGTTAATCCCCGAGAAATGGCAGATACGATGAAACGTCAGGGAGGATTTATACCGGGGGTTCGCCCAGGAAATCAAACTGTTGAATTTATTGATAATATCTTGACGAAGGTTACACTGCCAGGTTCGATTTTCTTAGCGATTATAGCTATTATGCCGGCCATTGTGGCCAGGATGGGAGTTACACCGGGATTCGCCCTGTTTTATGGCGGAACCAGCTTGTTGATTATTGTTGGTGTAGCTCTTGATACATTACAGCAAATTGAAAGCCACTTGATGATGCGCCATTATGATGGCTTTATGAAAACTGGTAAGATGAAAGGTCGGCGTAGATCGTAAGATGATTTTCCTAAAAAGCGAATCAGAAATAGAAAAAATGCGCGAAAGCGCGCAGATTGTTTCTCGCACACTGGGTGAGGTTGCAAAGCATATTGAACCTGGAGTTACGACGGGAAGGCTCGACAGAATTGCTGAAGAGTATATACAAAAGAATGATGGTCGACCCGCTTTTAAAGGGTATGGACCTAAAGGGAATGAATTCCCGGGAACGTTGTGTATTTCAATTAATGAAGAGGTCGTTCACGGTATCCCCAGTGATAAACGCGAGCTGAAGGAAGGTGATATTGTTTCCATTGATTGTGGTGTTGAAAAGAATGGATACTTCGGCGATCATGCTTATACGTTTGCCGTTGGTGAATGTGAGGACGAAAAAATTCGTTTGTTACGTGCAACGTTAGAATCATTATATAAAGGAATTGAAAAGGCTGTGCATGGCAATAGAATTGGAGATATGTCTCAAGCTGTGCAAAGCCATTGTGAGAGTGAAGGATTTGGAGTAGTTAGAGACTTGGTAGGTCACGGTCTCGGAAAGTCACTACACGAAGATCCTTCAGTACCAAATTTTGGAAAGTCTGGAAGAGGAGAGCGTCTCCGATCCGGAATGACACTTGCTGTTGAACCAATGATTACGCTCGGTTCTTGGCAAGTAGAAACATTAGATGATGGCTGGACGGTTGTTACAGCTGATCGAAAGGTATCTGCACATTATGAACATGATATTGTTGTACGAGAAGGAAAAGCTGAAATTTTAAGTACTTTTGATTATATTAGAGAGATAACGAAAAGTCGAATAAACGCAAATATTTAGCAATGGCTAAAGAAGAGCCAATTAAACAGGATGGCGAAATTATTGAAGCATTACCCAATGCACAATTTCGCGTTGAACTTGATAACGGGCACGAAATATTGGCCCATGTATCAGGTAAAATGAGAATGTATTATATTAAAATTCTTCCCGGCGACCGAGTCGCTGTGGAAATGTCTCCCTACGATTTATCGAAGGGACGTATCACGTATCGTTACAAATAAAATTTCAATTTAAAAGAGTTTAATGTTATGAAGACTCGATCTTCAGTAAAGAAAAGAAGTGAAGACGACAAAATTGTACGACGCAATGGTCGTGTTTATGTAATTAACAAGAAGAATCCACGCCACAAGCAACGGCAAGGATAATTAATTCAGATAGTTTTTTATGGCTAGAATTGCTGGAATAGACTTACCTAAAAATAAGCGCGGTGAAATAGGTCTGACCTACATCCATGGTATTGGCCGGTCAACTGCTCAGGATATTCTTGATGAGCTTGAAATTGACCGTGATACTAAAGTTGTAGATTGGACTGATGAAGAAGTATCAAAGCTCCGTCAAAAGATTGATAATGAGTATAAAGTGGAAGGAGCATTACGAAGTGAGGTGAAAGCCAATATACGACGGTTAATTGAGATTGGTTCTTATCGTGGTAATCGACATCGTAAAGGATTGCCCGTACGAGGACAACGTACTCAAACTAATGCACGTACCCGAAAAGGAAAGCGTCGAACCGTTGCGGGTAAGAAATCAGCTCCTCGAAAATAATTAAACGAGATAATTAAATGGCAAAGCGACAACGTAAATCTGCGAAAAAGAAACGACGAAAGCAGCTTTCAGATCCCAATGGAATGGCGTTTATTAAGGCAACATTTAATAATGTCTTAGTAACGGTTACTGATGCTGATGGTAATGCACTTTCTTGGTCATCAGCTGGTAAAGAAGGTTTTAAGGGATCTCGAAAAAATACACCATATGCAGCACAATTAAGTGCTGAAACGGCAGCAACTGCAGCGTATGAAATGGGATTGCGACGAGTTGAGGTTTTTGTGAAAGGGCCCGGCTCTGGACGTGAAGCAGCAGTTCGTGCTTTAGCATCAAGTGGATTGGAAGTAACTGCGATTAAAGATCGTACTCCCATTCCTCATAATGGTTGTAGACCACCTAAACGACGAAGAGTATAACGAAGTAAATTTATAGTTAATCATGGCAAGATACAGAGGCCCAAAACAAAAGAAAGCAAGACGTTTTCGTGAACCAATTTTTGGTCCCAGCAAGGCGCTGGAACGAAAACCATATGGACCTGGTCAACACGGCCGATCCAGATATTCGAGAAAATCAGAATATGCTATTCAGCTTGAAGAAAAGCAGAAAGCAAAATATACCTATGGCTTGCTTGAAAAGCAGTTTTCAAATCTGTTTGATAAAGCAAATGCCAAAGATGGTGTAACAGGTGAGATTCTGTTGCAACTGCTTGAAAGCCGTCTTGATAATACTGTTTATCGTTTAGGTTTTGCAAGAACGCGTCGACAGGCAAGGCAATTAGTGAGCCATAAGCATATAGTGGTTAATGGAGAGGTTGTTAATATTCCATCTTATCAGCTTAAGCCTGGGGATGTAGTAAGTGTACGACCAAAATCTAAGACTTTAGAAGTAATTAATGAGTCGTTACAGCACGCTCCTTCGAGTAAGTACAAATGGGTAGAAATTGATAAGAAAGATATGCAGGGTAAGTTTTTGAATGTACCTGAAATGGAAGAAATACCTGAAAATATTAATGTACAGCTTATCGTTGAGCTCTACTCTAAGTAATTTAAATTAATTAGTTTATAAAGCGATTGATATGAGTAATTATAGTATACAAATGCCTGAACCGCTTGAGGTTGAAGAAGCAACGGATACCTTTGGTACATTTATTTTACAGCCATTGGAACGAGGTTTTGGAGTTACCATCGGTAATTCGTTCCGCAGGATATTGCTTTCTTCTTTACCGGGAATTGCTATCAATGCTGTTAAAATTAATGGAGTTGAGCATGAGTATTCCAGTATTGAAGGTGTTAAAGAGGATGTTTATGAAATAATCCTTAACCTAAAAGAGATTCGTTTCAAACAGATTGAACAGAGCAGTGGAATTGTTCATCTTTCAAAATCTGGAGAAGGGAAACTTACAGCTGAGGATATCTCTGAGGCCACAGCAGATTATGAAGTTCTTAACCCCGACCAGCTTATTGCAACGATGGCGGAAGATGCAGATATAGAAATGGAGCTGCACGTTGGCAGAGGTCGTGGTTATGTGCCTGCAGAGGAACAAAATGTAGATACAGAAGAGGATGTAAGTCTTATCCCTATAGATGCTATTTATACTCCTATTAAACAGGTACAGTTTGATGTAGATAATGTTCGTGTTGGTCAGCGTACCGACTACGAAAAGTTGGTTATGGATATAACTACTGATGGTTCAATAAATTCAAAAGAAGCTCTTACAATAGCAGGTAAAATTTTAAAAGAGCACATTGAGAAATTTATTACTGAAGAAATTGATGAGCCATTCACACAAGAGGAAGAAGAAGTTGATGCAGAAAAGCAACGAATTGCAAACTTGTTGAAAACAAGTATTGAAGATCTGAACTTAAGTGTACGTTCATATAACTGCTTAAAATCGGCCAATATTAATACTATTGGTGAATTGGTAGCCAGAGATGAACAAGACTTATTAAAATTTCGAAACTTTGGTAAGAAATCTTTGGCCGAATTAGTAGAAGTTATTGAGGGCAAGGATCTTCATTTTGGAATGGATGTAACAAAGTATTTAGATAAATCATAAAGGTATTATAGAAACAAATGCGTCATTTAAATAAAGGTAGAAAGCTCGGTAGAACACCATCGCACCGTAAGGCAACATTGAGTGCGCTTTCTGTAGCTTTAATTAAAGAACATAGAATAGTAACGACAGTACCTAAGGCCAAGGAGCTTAGAACGTTTGTTGAGCCCTTAATTACGAAAGCCAAGGAAGATACTTCGCATAATCGACAGCAGGTATTTTCTAAGCTGGAAGACAAAGCTGTAGTTTCACATCTTTTTGATGAAGTTGCCCAGAAAGCTATGGATCGACCTGGCGGATATACGCGTGTTGTAAAACTTGGGTACCGATCTGGCGATAATGCACAGATGGCTGTTATAGAATTGGTTGATTATAATGACATAAAACCAACAGATAGCAAGAAGAATAAAGGAACACGCCGAGCCGGTAAATCCAAGAGCACGACTTCCTCTTCTGAAGCTCAGAAAAAAGAAGAATCAGCTTCCGAAGAAGAATAACCGACCTCAATTTTAACGGCTTTAGGTGGATAAGCTCTCCCTTTTTGTGTAATAAAATTGTTTGAAATAAAACTTGTTTTGTAGGGAATAACTCCTTATCATTGGAACGCCTTGAAACAAGGGCGAGCGAACTGATAAAAATCGCAAAGTGCTTAATAAACAGCGCATTGTTTCGTTCTTTGACAGACTGAGAACATACAGACGATCGCACGTCGAGCCCTTGTCAGCCCCAACTTAGGTTGGGGTTC
>NZ_JBQPVW010000010.1:0-22409 GCF_052712805.1 Fodinibius sp. AD559 | reverse complement strand
CTGATCACTTGATTGTTGTTCCGGGCCACTGCATCCGGTGATGAGAAGAAAAGAAAACAAGACGATTCCTAACTTTAATTTGATCATAATCCCCCAAGTTTAGTTGTAGAATGTGTTGTTTATAATAAGAACGCCTGCTTTTGTTCCAATACTTTTAGTGGGCAATTAAAGTGTATAACGATGAAGATGCTACGGGGAGGGTCTTTTTTTAGCAAGTAAAAAGATAGGATATCCCATTTGATATTTGCTTGTGAATTACGACTCATAAATTGAAGTTAGCTCAATACAGGTCCGACTTTGGTAGTAAAAACCGTCGACCCGCCTAATTCTTACAGAATTATTTCCATAAAATTTAGTTTTTAACCAAATAATAGGCAACATGATCTTCTTTGTATACTTTAACAAACTGCGATTAAGATATTCGGTTCCATTTTCGATTTGGGCTGATGATTAGAGACGTGTTTAGCGGTGCGAGACTTACTGCCACGAGTCGTCTTAACATTATAATGATAAATGGTAATCAAATGATACGCGCGGGTACAACTTTGGTGGTGCTGGCAGCTCTTTTCTGGGGAGTTTCAGGCGGGATCGGTGGTATTCTTATGGCCGATGGCTGGAATCCGTTTGTGGTCTCATTCTACCGGGGTGCGATCGGACTGCTGTTCGTCCTCGTCTGGCTATTACTTCGCCCGCGCCGCAGTGGCCTGGCCAATCGCCGGTTATGGTTCTGGTCAACAATTGCCGGCTTGGGCGTAACCGGCAACTTTGCATTCTATTTCATGAGTATCGCGCAGGGCAGCCTCGCTGTTGCAGTTACGTTGATGTACTGCGCTCCAGTGTTTGTGTACCTGGTCTCATTCGCACTAAAGCTTGAAAGCCCCACCATGCTGAAGTGGGCTGCAATTGCTGTGGTGATGCTGGGTATCGTGTTGCTTACCCAGGTTTATGACATCAGCGAGAGCAGCGTCACAGCTATCGGTGTGGGGGCTGGGCTGCTTGCCGGGTTGTCCTACGCAGTATTCATTTTTGGATTTAAATATGCGGCACCCCACGGCAGTCCGCAGGCGATCCTTTCAATAGCATTTTCGGTAATTACCATCAGTCTTTTCTGGCTGGGCGATGCTGACCAGGTCGCTGCAGTCCTGTATACACCAGATTGGCTGTTATTCGCAGTATTAGGTGTACTCGGCGCGGGATTGTCCTTCATTCTCTATATCGTCGGCCTGAAGCATACCGCACCGGCCGTAGCGTCAATTGTGGCAATGGTCGAACCGGTCACCGCGTCGATATTCGGCGTCTTAGTTTTGAATGAAAACCTGGTCGGTCCACAAATCGTCGGCATAGGACTGATTTTGGTCACAGTGACGGCACTGAGCGTACATTCGAGCACTCAACGGGCACAACCATTTACTGAGTAGTGCTTGTATCTATGATCCACCTATTCTATGACTATTTAAAACCTCTAATTCTGTGTCTTCTCTTTATTTTGATGGATACTCTGTGATCCACGATTGCGTTTTATAATTTTTTGTAGTGAGATGTTAGAGTAGTGCAATTATGAGGGATAAAACCAGAAAAGTAAAAGCTGGAAAAGACTTCTTAAGGGGATCGCCGATTTTTAAATGCATGGAAACAGCTTCCAGCATTAAAAATGCGATTCCGTAAGCAGCTATGGCTTCAAACGCGGATATCTTTTTATCCCCAAATAGGAATAGCTTTGCTGTATAACCCCTTTAATTGGAAAAATATCAGGAGAATAGTCCTCACACAGATTTCAGTATACTTTTTTCCATAAATTTCCATTCTAAATCTATCGCTGACAATCTAAATAAAGAGTAGCAGAAACACGGTAAACTATTACAGGTAACTCTGTATCACTGATTCGATTATTCCACAGGGGATTAAGCTTGGTTTATCTGTAATACTAACTGAGATCGTATTATTTTTGAATGTCACACTACCTGTAACCTCACCGCCAGGTACCGAGATAGTAAACTCACCTTCATTTCCATTGATTTGGATTTCGCCGTCATTGTTGGTGATCTCTTCGGAGATGATTTTCTTAGCCTCATCTGGTTCTTGTGAATAGGCAATATCAAAATCGCATTTCGACATAGTATTATAAATTGAGTGATTGTTAGCAGGTTAAATATAGGATCATGGTTGCTAAGCTATCCTATTCAGTAGTAAAAGGGCAAACTTTTTTATTAAAAAAACAGCAATGGAAATACGATTATAACCACAACCGACCCCACAAATCGCTGGGGTATAAAACACCGGTAGAACTACTACCTTAACCGAAATCCTCTACTTTTGAGTGGTCCGAGAAATGGGGGAGCTTACACTTCTAACGTATAAAAAAGTGCCGTAAAAATTATGGGCATTAACAGTAAACTCAAAAAGAGGATTTGTAAAAATGCATTTTAATTGAGATATAGAATGTATTGAGTAATTAAACAGAGCAAGAAAATGTATAAAAAACTATTACTGTCTTTATTTTGTATTCTAATAGCCTCGATTTCATTCGCCCAGGATACAGAGACTATCATTGTTGACCAACCTAACTCTCCCATTGAAATAAAAAAAATACGAAGCATTCTTTGAGGAAGCGGGATCCAATACAAAAGAAGGCATCCAGCATAAAGTAGTATATGTAAACTCAGGTAGAGTGAACCCAATTGCTATCGAATTTGGATTCGTCTCATTCAATATATTTAACGAGTATTTAGGTATTACTAATGGAATAGCAATGGTTAGATTGGAAGGAAGGGAAGGAAATAGTGGAACATGGGTTCATGAAACTCCTTCAGGTTTTAGTTTTTATACGGGTATTGCCTATGTCAATAAAGTAAGGTTTGAGAATGGGGAAATTTGGGAAGCTGATTCAGAAATTATTATAGATACCCTAAAAGAAATTAAGAGTGATTTTGATTCATCCATCCTGACTGATGACAACTAAAATTAATCTGGAGAATATCTATCTAAATCATATAGCATTTGGATGAGTGGATGAGTACCCTCGGCGTAACTGCAATGACAGAGCTGTTACCAAGGATTTTTTAGCCCTTAGAAGTAAACTATTTGAAATTTATGGTAAGGATTGGATAGCTTAGCTGTTATACTATTTTAAGCTCTAATTAATACCTTTCTATATGTCCGTGGATAAATATTATGTTCGCAAGAGGATTGATGAAAATGGAGATTATGAAGTTCATAACTCTACATGCTCGTGGCTACCAAAACTTGCTCACAGAGAGTTTTTGGGTCAGTATGAGTCCTGTGATATTGCTCTTGATAAAGCAGAAGCAAAAGGATACGAACCAGCAAACGGTTGTGAACATTGCTTAGAATCTTGTCATACATCCTAAACGGAGAGCTAAAAGTCAACAGATGATAGGTCATGCACCTGATCTCTTGTGGGATCCATCCGTTTGATGAGCTGATTATGCCGAATACGCTCACTGTTTCCCCTTAAATCCACACATCGTTTTCAGCAGTACGTTCATTTTCATCTCGGTCTCCTGTATTTTGTACGCCCTTAGGTTCAATTAATAGCAATTTCACCTCATTCTCAGCGTACGGTTTGTGTTCAGCGCCTTCAGGTACAACATACATTTCGCCTTGTTCTAAGGTCACAGATCCATCTCGAAAATCAATACGGAGACTCCCTTCCAACACAATGAAGGTTTCATCCGTATCTTGGTGACTATGCCAAATGAAATCTCCCTCTATTTTGGCAATTTTAAATTGGTAGTCATTCATTTCGGCAATGACTTTAGGTGACCATTGCTCGTCAAGCAGACCGAACTTTTCTTCGAAATTCAAAGCTTCATATTTCATTATATCTACTCTTTTGTTGGGGGTATAATGATATTGGGTATAAGATGTGTACGAATAAATATTGCGTTGCTAAATAACTAACCAGTAGCTAAAAAGCCAGAAAAGGGTAGGAGCACCGAAATTTGGGCACCTAAACACTTTATTATCCGAGCCTTCCTATGGAGTACGCTCGGGAGGGTTTAAATATTATTTACTATTCACTTTTTTGAATTTCTTCCCATTCTTCTTTGGTCAGCATGAATACGTGGATGGTATTCTCTTTAGCTTGAGGTAATTCGTCTTTATTTATAACTCCTGCCTCCTCAAGCTTATTAAGATTCCCTTGTACATCTGCTGGACTTAATGTGTAAGCAGCTCCTGATGCTACATCAACTACAACTCCGAGAAGCCACCACGAAACTAAATTACCTAATATAGTGGTAGCACCATCAAAATTTCTGTTTATTTTAACTTTTACTTCCTCATACCCATCTTTTTGAAATGTTACAATATGGCTTTCACTGCGTGAAAGTTGAGATGATGTAGGGGTTTCACCTTTATTGATGTCGTCTACTAGAACTTCTGCTCCGGAAGGTGAAGAATTAAAGCGAACTTCAGCATTACTACCTTTAAATATAGTAGCACAACTACTTAGAAAAAATGAGAAGATTAATAGGCTTGCAATTGAACCTTTATATGTTGATGACATATTAGAACTCTTGATTTTTAATTATGGTTTGTACCCAATGAATGTTTTCTAATATGTATAAAAATAAATACTCCCCAAAGAATAGTAAATATTTGTACCTAAAATAATAAACCCTTGCAAGCCAATGACTTACAAGGGTTTGAGTGCCCTGGACTGGGGTAGAATATTGTAATCTACCCTTATGCTTTTCCCTTCATACGTCCCTATAGTGCTGTTTATGTAATGTAATGAGGGTTATTGAAATAGGGTGATTTCGACTTTTGTTTTACCAATGTTTTACCAAAATTCTATTACGGTAAAACATATTCAATGAAAATAGTATCAATTATGCCAGCAACATTCCATTATTATTTAAGAGAGCAAAGGGCTAACCATAAAGGGGAATGTCCCATATATCTTAGAATTACCTGTAACAGAAAGATAAAATATTATAATACAGGCATCAGAGTAAGTCCGTCTGATTGGAGAGATGATAAAGAAGAGGTGCGTAGAACTCATGCAACATATAACAAATTAAATGAAGAGTTAGATATACTTTTAGCGGAAGCTAAAAAAGCCGCCCGGGTACTTCGTCGTAATAACAAAGAAAGTGCTGTAGCTATTCGGGATCGTCTAATAGGTGCTTCAAAAGAAAATTTCTTCATTATGGCAAATGAAGAATTAGAAGAGCTGGAACGGAATGATCAGTTTTATCTGAAAAAACAGACCAATGCTACCCTTTCAAAGCTGAAAGAATTTAACGGATCTGAGAATCTGCTATTCACCGAGATCAACAGCGATTTTCTTTCGAGATTTCAAGATTGGATGCAGCAAGAGAAGGGGAATAAAGGCACTACTATCCGTAAAAACATGAGTGATATGCGACGGATCTTGGAACGAGCCCGTGATGCAAACCTTCTTTTCAATGATCCCTTTGATGGTGTAAAGCCGGTTAAAAGGGGAGATCCAGCACCAAAAGTGAAACTCACACATAAGCAGATTCAGGCCATGGCTAACCTTTCATTGCCAGAGGGCTCCAACGAATGGAATGCAAGAAATGTGTTTGTTTTGGCTTTTTATTTGAATGGTGTCCGGTTTGGTGATATGGCCAAACTGACATGGGGCCAAATTAACAACGGGCGCCTCTCGTACCGGATGAGCAAAACGGGGTCCGTCATGTATTTTCCCATACCTGAACCTGGAAAAAAGATCTTAGACAAATATAGGGATTCTGATAAGACTGATGATGCATACGTGTTTCCTTTCTTGGATGGACTTTCAAAACAGGAGCGAAAAGATAAGACTCTAGTCGAAAATAATGTCTCTAGCTCACTAGTACTTGTAAACAAGGCAATTAAGGAAGTTGGGAAACAGGCTGATATTAAAGAGAGCATTGCTGATCAAATTAGTACCCATGTTGCACGTCATAGTTTTGCCCAGTATTTGGTGAATAAAGGAGTTTCCATCTATGAAATTTCCCGTCAACTAAGACACTCAAAAGTTTCAACAACTGAAAACTATTTAGATAGGCTAGGCCTACAGGCCAAGGATCAAACCATGGATAATCCCTTTAACTGATTAGCATTAGAGGCGGTAATTAAACAGAATAGAAAGAATCTTATCTAATTTATTTAGTCAATTATCGACCAAAACTAAATTATAGTTGCATATAAGTGTCAGAATGCCTTATCTTTAATTAATGTTTTTTGAAAAAATGTCCTAAGAATGACTAATATTCTGATTGACTAAAAAAGTTAATCGGTGTATTGCCAATCTCATTCTTTTGGTTAAAAAAACCGAAAGGACTTTTAGTAGCTAAACAGTATGTGACTGTGAAAATCTCAGTCCTCAAAGGCACTCTCAAAAAGTGAGTGCCGACCACAAAATTCCAATTTTTAAGCGAGCTTTTGCTTGGAAAGTGGTTCGAGGAATGAGAAAAGCAGTTTCACAATGCTCTTCTTCTTTTGCAATCCCTCATCCCCCTTTTCTTGCCGAAGCTCATAATTTATATAATTATGAAAACCAGTAAATTTACTTTTGAGGACTGGGAAAATGGAAAAATCCCTTTCCCACCTCCTACCTATGATAGGACAAGAAATGCATTTAAGACTAATTATTTTCTGGACAAACCGGGTTTATGGCCTGAATATTGGGCATCAGTGAATGAGCCATCGATGATGGATCAAGTAGAGCTTGATAAGATTGTAAAAGAACAGGAACGAGTATTTGAGCTTGCGGTGAACTCCACTGTTGAGACCAAGGTGCGATTTTTTAAATGGGTATTAGAAAATATGGCCCTTGAACAGCAAATTTCCTATCAGGAAAACGAAAAGAAAAGAATAGAAGAAAAACTTAACAATGATAGGGATAACATATCAAAAATGATACGAGGTGTAATTCCTAGAGGGGAAATTGATTGTTATACTTACAGGGCAATTCTTTTAGAGCATCAACTTTTTGAGGATGCAATTGCAATGGGGGGTACCTTTCTAGGAGGGGATGCTGATATATTCGGAAAATATTTCGAAGGTTTATACAAAACTTATGTCCACTCTAGATACCTACGTAAACTTGAGCAAATAACACAAGAGGAATCAACAAATAACAAACTTACCAAAAAACAAAAGTTGAGTATTCAGGCATTTGCGGATCAAATGCGGAATAAAGATACCTGTATACGGATTTTAAAACTTTTTGAGAGAAATCGAGACTCATTTGAAAAAATTTCACTTTCTGCTAGCCTTAGAAAAATTAAAGAAATTGGAGATTTCAAAAACTTGAATTTACCCAGTGATAAAACGTTAAGGGGATGGATACGAGACTACAAATCTGTTTCTCAAAAAACACCGAATTAAAATAGAAGTTATTTGGAAGTGTTTAAGAAGTTGTAACCCATTGTCTCCCTTGTATTTATAGTGTTTTGGGTTGATATTGTAGTGAGTTAATCACAACGCAATAAACAACCCATGAAAGAACAAGTCTACATACCTACAGAAAAAAAATTCCGAGAGATAATCTCTGATGAAGTAGAATCCCTTCTTGAACGACGCATCCCGAAAATCATACGTCGAGCCAATTCCAAGGAATATCTCAGCACCGCTGATTTTAAGCAACTTTCCGGATTTTCATATAGAAAACAGCACTATCTCAGATCGGAAGGCAAAATTTCTTTTTCCCAGGAAGGTCGAAAAATAGTATACCGCACCGAAGACGTGGAAAAATTCATGGATGAGCGTCGCATTAAAGCCCAAGGGGAGGAATAACTACCTGAGGTATATCACTTCTAAAATCAAATCAACAACACATAGTCTTATGAAAAATCCACATAACAGTACATTCGATACCTCATTGGATCAACAAGTTAATATGATTGCCCACTGGTTAATACGGCTTACTGAGTATTTAGACCAAGCAAAAGAAAAAGAGTTAAAGGAAATCCTTCGATTTACGAGATGGTATTACTGGGGAAGGTTATTGGAATTAGAAAAAGAGGCAGAAGAAGAGGGAGAACAAATTCCGTATGACGATTTCTACAGGGCATTGTACCACTCCTACGATAGTGAAATTAAAGAGTGCCAATTAGCACTTGATGACAAGGATACCATCTGGGATGCAACCGGTACCCCATTACCCAAGGACCAGATTCGTGATCGCATGGAGTCGCTTAAGCCGTTGAGGGATTATTGCGCCCGGCAATTATGTGAAGAATGCCAAAAGTAGCCCGGCCTCAGAAACCTCGCTGCTTGTTATCACATTAGAGTCAACTACCTTTTAAGATATCAATAATATGAAATCCATTGAATTGCGATGTAAGATCGACGAGGATGTCACGCGCATCGATGTAGCATCAGAAACGCTCTTGCGTGGAGGTTCTCTCCACTGGAATTATTTTCAAAGCTACTGCGTCCAAATTAATGGCTTTTCCCTGCATGGAAAAATCTCCGAGCCGGGCCATAGAACCCAGGGTGGAAATTACTTATTGGTCAGCCCGGAGCTGGGGGAAATACTTCAAATCACCAATAGGTCCGTTGCTACCATTCAGATTAGCAGGAAGGATCCGGTAAGGGAGATTCAATATGAATTGGCTGAAGATGGGGCTGATGCCATTCCAGTCTTAGAAGGAATAGAAGTACAAGAAGGGGGCAGGTACCATTTCAAAGGCGATCTAATCAAAATAACCGGATGCTACCCCACCTCCGGATATATCACTATAGAAACCAAGTGGAAGAACTCAAATCCAAAAGATGAAGGGCTGGGGAAACCTCAAACGTTGGGCCAGCGAAAATTGGATGATACTATAACAGGGTTGGATCGGTTGGCAGGAAAAGATGAGCAGATGCTCAGCAACATCCAGCGTAAAGTTATTTATCCGTTGCAGCATCCAGAATTCACTAAAAAGCATCAGCTGGAACCCATAAATGGTCTGCTCATTTGCGCCCCCTGCGGGATGGGAAAGGACACCATCGCATCGGCCATCGCCGAAGAACTAGATTGGCCTATTCTTCAACTGGGGGCAGGTGAGAATCCGACCCCAGATCTTGTAAATGAAATATATAAACAGGCATCGTCGAAGGAGGGATGTCTAATTATTATCGATGGCCTTTCCACCCTGGATGGGGAAACGAATAACACTCCTGCATGGATATTCAGCCTTCAAAACTGTCTGGATGAAAGTCGGGGGAATAATAAGATTCTCACTATCGGTCTCGCCCGGCATCAACGTAGCCTACCCCGCAGCCTGCGTCGAATTGGGCGGATGGAAATCACCTTTACGATTACACTTCCAAATCGCCAGCAAAGGGCTGAGCTGCTCAGACACTTCTTGTCGCCCTTGTTAAAAGCCGATACAGTAGTCGACTACCAACTCCTTGCAGATTATACCGAGGGATTCAGGCCAGCAGCACTGGAACATGTTGCCAAGCAGTTCGGCTTGCAGGCACTAACAGAGACAGGTTCGGATTTTCCCAATAAGAAAATAACAACGGAAGCTATACTAGGCTTCATGAAACAATCAACTGCCATCGGCAGAAATATTTAATTACATAAACAGATAATAATTATGGAAACACTAACATTTTATAAACGATATATCTCAGAAATCAAATCAGAACAATCAATCGATGGAACATTTCCTCTTGAAGGCAAATCTCCTTTTGGAGATGACAAGATACGCATCGAGAAAATTGGAGAAGTTGAACGATATTATTGCCATGCAACAGGCGGAGAAGGATACAAGGAGGATTTACTGCTTCATAGCTATCCTCTACTTACTCAAGAAGGAATCAAGCGAGCACTCGATGCCGAATCCCGTGATGATGAGGCACTTAGGAAACATATTTGCGACAGTCGCCTGTCAGCCTTTCGAGAAGACTCCGAGCGGTTGCAAGAGCTGGAGGCTATTAGCGGACTGCCTCCGTCCATAGCCAAAGATTATCCGTTATGGCTGGACCAGGATGGCCGGACGCTGCATTATCTGTGGCGAAGTGAGATCGGTCATCCCGTAAGCAGGTTTTCTTGGCAACATGGGTCTCGCAGAGAAACTATCGTCGGCGTGCCCCGCATCGGGCCATGTCCGGACGCCCCGCGAGTTTGGTTTGTAGAAAACCCGTTGCAGGCCAAGTTATTACAATATATCCTGGAAGAGCCGGTATATGTTCGGCCTCATGACAGTGGACTGGACTGGATCGACTACGAGCGGCTTCTCCAGGGCAAGACTGCTGTACTGCTTATTGGCGATGAGCGAGGCGAATGGGAATATTCGTTTCACCCGTTTATAAAATGCCTTCAGGACCTAGATACGCAGGTGAAAAGCATACATACGATGCCTCTAACCAAGGGTAAACTGCTAACAAAGTGGCTAATGGACAATCCTTCCCACAAGGATACGTTATTGGATACGGTTCAGCGAGAACGTGCCAACCAAACGGTGGCCTTTGACAAAGATACGTACCAATCCTTTATCAGCGGGGATAAAAGTGAGGCCTTGTACTTTCCGCAGCATCACAAAGGCGGGATGTTCTGGTATGGAACAGCGGAAGGGACCGTTGTCCACTCCCATCCCTTCAATATTCTCGAGGAGCAGGAGGTACAAGATATCTATAATATTGATGCTTCCATCCACGAGGATCCGGGGATCCGCCTGACGAAAGCCGATGTATTTAACATCGACCGCTCCTCGCGCCAGCTGACGCCCAAAAATACCTTTGATAGCCTGAAATCCCTTATTCTGGATCATATTTATCTGGAACACCCACAAACGGCCTCGTTAGTTGGCCTGTGGATTATGGGGGGATATGTCTACAAGCTTTTCAACGCTTATGGTTATCTTCACCTGCATGGCAACAAGGGGGCCGGAAAAACGACCTTTCTTGAACTCATAACCAAGTGCGGATTTAATGGGCTGTTGGAATCACAGGCCACCCGCGCAAGCGTGATTCAGCAAGTACATAAGCTGGGATGCACGCTTGGCCTTGATGAGTTTGAGTCACACTCCAAGGGGACAGGGACAGAATATACCCACATGGTCAATGTCGGATACAAGGAAGGGGGCAGCTACCGGAAGATGACGGGAAAAAATTCGACGACCTATAACCTGTATTCTCCCAAAGCCTTGGCCAGTATTGATCCCATTGAAGCCCCAGCCCTTAGCTCACGGGTAATTCCTATCCCCATGAGGAAGATGCCAAGCCGTCAGCATCTTAACCTTTGGGAACCCGATGCTCCCGAGATTCAACAACGAACCGAGATGATTCGCCGAGGATGTTACGCCCTGGGTTTATATCATCACAGGGGGATAAAAAAGTTTTACCGGCGCATCCCGTCCCCCATTGAACTGCCATCCGGCGGATCCTTAACTGGTAGGAAACGTCAGCTTGTAGCACCGCTGCTATCTATGGCAAGGCTTGTCGATATTAACAGATCTCCGCAGGTGGAAGACCAGCTGCTAAAAGCAGTCGAACTTGCCTGGTATCCGAAATTAAAAGAGAATCAGGTTCGCGAGGAAATGCTTGCCAACTTACTCAAGAAGTGGAACAATGACCCGGAGTTTGGTGGCTATGATGTCAAGGAAGGACTTGTCTGGATCGATAACAAGTGCTGGATTGATACCGAGCTTGCCACCCATACAGGAGGAAAGGATCCGCTGCTGGAATGGTTCGAGAAATTTCCCGGGATTAAGAAAGGCCAAAAGCATATCCCCGGAGTGGGCACCCGCGGATGTACGGCGTTCCCCGAAGATCTAACAATTGCCGGGAAAGAGTTTAGGCAGTGGTTTAGCCGGTAATCGACCTCTGTAGGATTCTGCCGGGGTTTCTAAAAATATAAACTGTCTAAACGAAAACGCTCTAAGAAGGATAAAAGGGTCAGGTCGGCAAAAGGAGGTTCTCCAACGCCGGTTTGGTCCTTTTTAATTTAGAAGGTTTAGTTATTTAGTTTTTCCTCAAATCCTTCTTGTTAGCATCTAGAGGCCGTTTTTTAAATAAACCAGCCAAAAAGGGAAATTTATTTCATTTAGAGTTGAAATCACCAATTATCTGGAATAGATTATATACAGGTATGCGGGAATTAATCCTACGCATGCCCCTAAAGACAACAGACAACCATTCTTACAACAGGAAACTAGATAACAAAGAGAAGTACATAATTAAGTGTTAAATACAATACGATTGAGAATGGAAAAATTTGAATTTACAGCAGACCCCAATACCTACGAGCAAAAGCCTACCACTGAGGAGGCTGCCAAGATTAATAATAGCCTGCAACCGGCCAACGTGAGTACCGTCGAAGATTTTCTGGAGGGCATCGAGCAGGGCATATCCTGAAGCCCTTCTGTTTTTGACGGTCGTCGGTCCAACCAGAATTGGGTAGGTTCATGTATAGCGGCTTTGGATTTTGATGGTGGCATTACTCCTTCGGAAGCGATCGAGCGGATACAGGCCTACGATATTCTGCCCAGTGCATTTTACCCCACCTACGGCGACAGCCCCAAAAAGCGAAAGTTTCGACTCCTATTCTTTTTGGATACGCTGATTACTAATCGTCAGGCCCGAAACTACCTGATGGATGGGTTATTTCGCATGTACCCCGAAGCCGACAAGGCTTGCCGCGATGAAGCGCACTTCTTTTACGGCACTAATAAAAAAGGAGAGGTGCTCAACCCAAAGGCTATTTCCCTTGACGTGCTGTTTGCGGCCTTGGAATCCGACAAGATTAAGAATGGCGGACGCATGTATACGATTAAGGCTGACCAGGAAGGTCCCCGTTTTATTCGACGTATTTGTGGAGAGCAGTCGCCCTATACTAATAATATAGGAGAACTGCAGAGCTCACTGAGTCTGGAGGAGAAACGGCAGGCCATTGAAACCCTTCGCGACAACCGTAATAATAAATCTGTGAACTGGGACAAACTGCAACAGCGCGTCGGGATATTTTATGATTTCATGAATAGTGATGAGCGGCTAAAGTACGAACAGTTGTTAGGACTGGCCCAAAATCTCGTCTGAATGAAGGGCGGAAAACGCATTTATGAAGAACGCCTTCGGGAATTCAATTCCAACCATGAAGGTAATAACCCCTATCCGCATGACGGGCGCTTTGAGCTGATACGATCGCTCCAAAAGTATAACCGGGCGGTGGAAGGAGTCTACTTTCCACAGCGACTGGAGAATTTTTCGCCTTACAGGGAAGACCATAAGTACCGAAATTTAATTCAGGCTGAACGCGATATTATCTCCGGTATCGAGCAAACCGAACCCATTAACCGGATCCCGTTGAAGAAGGCCGAGCAATTGTTGCAATATAAGCTCAATCAGGCGTTGGGTAGTCTAGATAATAAGATCTATATCTTCCGGCTCACAACCGGAATTGGAAAATCGTGGAGGATCAAAGACCTCGATGATGTGACGATTGCCTTTCCCACCAATGATCTTAAGCAGGAATTATACCGGGAGCGGAAATATCCGACCACGGCGGTGAT
This sequence comes from Fodinibius sp. AD559, assembly GCF_052712805.1. Lineage (NCBI taxonomy): Bacteria > Pseudomonadati > Balneolota > Balneolia > Balneolales > Balneolaceae > Fodinibius > Fodinibius sp. AD559. The sequence continues at coordinate 8,928 of NZ_JBQPVW010000010.1, read as the reverse complement.
GACGCCGGAGTTGCCTACGTTCTCTGATGAGCTGTTAAATAAAAAGCTGCAGCGACTCTATACGCTGGGATTGGGCAAGCAGGCCCACCGGCTACTCTGGGATATTAAAAAGGGCGTCTATGGGATGGGGAATGATCAGTATCTGGCCCGGACCTACCTCGATGATTCCAAGGTGGCCAGGCGCTCCATAGAGACCGTCTTTACGACCCACGACCGGGCGATGCATACAACGTTTGGTCATGAGACTATTATATACGATGAGGATCCGATCGATAAATTGCTTCAGGTGGATACTCTCCGTATCGCCGACCTGAAAAAGATTGAAAAGAATGCCAACATGTTTGGGAACAAAGAGCTGAGTATCTTGGATTTGCAGCGGTATCTCGAAGATGTGGAAGAGGACCGGATTTTAGAGTTTCCCAACCGGTTCGAAGTGGATATTGACAGTCATTTGGTTGGCATGCTGTATGCCCGGGATATCGAGAGTAATATCATGGAGTATTTGCAGTGCGACTATTTCTACAAGGACCCCAACGACCGGGACAAGATCCATTTTATTAATACCAGCAGCTTCCCCGAGGACAAAAAGATCATCATTATGAGTGCGACGATTCCTACCTTTATCTATAAAAAATTGTTTGGGCAGCGCGTGGTGGAGGTGAATATCAGTGATGTAACCCAACAAGGACGGGTAACGCAATATACGGACTACTCCTACAGTCGGAACTCGTTGTCCAAGCGGATCGAGGAAGCCAACGAAAAGACCAAGGGACGGCCGACAATTACCTTCAAGAGCTTTAATGACAATATTAAAAGTGCGTCCGAAACGATGTGATTTCAGAATTGTTCAGGGTATAATGGGTATTCCGGGAAGGATATTAACGTGCTGGGCACGCCCCATAAGCATAATGCCCAGTACTATTTAATTGGAAAAGTACTTGGAGCCAACGTGGACAAATTTAACAGAGAGTTCGGGATGCAGACGGTGACCAGAGGGGGCTTTCGGTACTCCTTTAACACCTTTAAGAATGAAGATCTCCGGGAGATACAGCTGAGCCTCATCGAAGGGGAGCTCTTGCAGGCCGCGGGCCGGGCCCGGGTGATCCGTGAGGAGGCCGAAGTAGCCATCTATTCCAATTTGCCACTCCGCATGACTGACCGGTTTGAACCAGCTATACAACGGGACTTCCAGGCTTCGAGCAAAGCCGCAGAAAAATAATTCGAACATTATATAATGAGCACGCTACAAATAAGCGTAGCAGGTGATAAAACAATCACAATTAACAAAAAGAAGATAAATATGAGTACACGACATCGATATCCCCAGGAGCGCGAGCCAAGGGATACCTCGTACAGCAAGACCTGAACAGTAATAGAGGAATATGGCCTTGCGACCATTGAAAAAATATGGAAAGAAAAAGGCATGTATCGGGCAGCTGAGCAGTTGAATACGTCCCCGGACGTGATACGATACATCGCCAAGAAACAAAAATGAAAACGTCCGGCCGAGAAAGCGCCGGCCATATTACAAGGCGTCAAAAACGGGAATTTAGATCCCGATCAATTTAAGACCCTTGATTTTACGAACTGTAACTTAAATTTAAAAGAAGATAACAATGAACAAGAATAAGATAACAAATAATAATTTTGACCAGCTGTTTCTGGAATACGTGCGACAATACAGTGGAAGCTTCACGTATTGCAATGAAATAAAACAGTGAATGAGTTATAACGCGAGCCTGTCTAAGGCAAAATCCATAGCGGAGCTTAAGCAGGTGATCAATCAAAGCAACGACTTTGAAGATGGGCACTTGAAAAAGGTAGATGCTGCCGTGGAGTATTTTAAAGAGCGACTGGCATCCATGCTTTTGCAAGACGCAATAAAGGTATCGGATATTCCTTAATAGAAGGTTCAAATAGATAAGCATGCGGCCAGCTTGCCCGGCATGGCTGCATAACGCCCTGAGGCTGTTCGCCTCGGGGCTTTTTTATTAAGGGGGGGTATGGTTTAAAATAAATCTTTAGGATTCTCACAGAAAAACCCCCCGTCTTTATTTAACCAGGGTTTGCAAGCAACATCGTTTTTTATTTTACTCTCATAGAAACGATACCCCATCAATATAAACCACCCCCTACCTTCGGGTTCCCAAATTTATTTTTTTATTTTTTTTACAGTCCGCATATCAAAATAATATTTTTATAAAGGTTTTATCCGGAATTAAAAGATACAAAAGTTGCTAAGATGATTATATACATAGACACGATTTCCGGGCATTAAATTATCAGAAATGTTAATATTAAGATCCTGCCTTTTAATGCTATACCTAAGATTCTGCAGAGGAATTGTTCCGGAAATCTTATTATAACTCCATAGGGCTGGTACCTCTTTTGAAGAAGAGCTATGGAGTACCAATTTCAGAGAGTACAAAAAAATCAAAAAAAGACTACCGCATTTTGACTACTAAATCTTGATTAAGAGTTTTAAGGATTGACTCTTTTCCTTACCTTGCTTTCGAGAATTATAATTTTTTCAACTACTAAGATAAATGGCGATAGGTAACGACAACAATCCCCCGGGACCCCAGGGATCTTTCGGCAACGGCTCATATAGAGGAGAATACAGTGGGCAGTCTTCACCCCCGAAAAATGCCCCAGGTCCTAATGAAGTAGATTTAAGACAACTCTTTTATACTCTTTGGCATTACAAGTGGCTTATCATGGGGACTGTGCTGATAGGAATATTAATTGCCGGTGTAATGGCTTATAATACGACCCCTATTTATCGTAGTGAAGGGGCATTGCTTATAACGCAACAGCAGAATCAATACTCGAGTGCCGGTAGTGACTTAGCAAGTATGTTGACCAACACTTATGGTATTGGAACGGGTAGTGCAATTGGCAATCAGCTGAGAATTATGCGTTCTCGCAACATGATCGCTGAGATTGCTGATACGCTTATTAAAAAACAACTAATGGAAAATGGCAATCAGTACCCAGTATTATTTGAAAGCTATCCAGAGGATTCAACTTTGGCCTCCAGAGATCAAATTATTGGAAGGCTGGAAGCAGGGATTTCATATTCAAAGACTAGTCAGGATACCGATGTAATATCTATTACATATAATAGCCCTGCGCCCCAAGAAGCTTCTGATATTGTAAATGTTGCGATGGAGGTTTATACAATCATTTCGACCCGCCAGAATCGCCGTTCTGCGAATTCGGCGGTCCAGTTTCTTGCCAATGAGAAAGATCGAATCGAGAAACAGCTTAAAAACGTTGAGAATGATCTCCGCCAGTATATGAAAAAAACAGAATTGGTGCAGATTGACCAGCAGACAAGCCAGGTAATAAACCAGATGGCTACTCTGGAAGCCGAGAGGCAGCAAGCTAAGATAAAATTAGAAGCCGTTCAGTCTGGAATGGATAACTATCGCGAACGGCTCAATAAAATAAAACCTGGACTCGCAGAACAATATGCCGATGCTATTGGTCCTAATATGCAACGGCTACAGTATAAATTAGCCGAACTGGAGATGGAAAAAACGCAGTTGTTGGCTAATAACCCCTCTCTTAAAGATGCGCCGGAACTGCCAGAGGAGCTAAAGAAAATTAATAACAAAATAGAAATCTATAAAAATAATGTACGAGATTTAACGAAAAACCTTATTGCTGAAGGGGATGAATATATAGGATTTTTGGGAGGATCAGGTGGAAATGTTACGCAAGCTATTACGGATCTTAACAAGCAGCTTGTTGAACTTCAGGTTCAAAGAGAGCAGAATTTGGCCCAAATAGAAGTTATTGATGAACAGATGAAGGAATTAGAAGGATTTTTAGAATCCCTTCCTGAAAACATGATGACTTTGGGTCGCTTGAAGCGAGATGTTAAGATTAATGAAGAACTTTATTTAACTATCTCACAGCAATATGCTGAAATGTCGTTATGGAAACAGACACAATTTGGTCGTGGACGTATAGTAGAACGCGGAATTGTACCTGGGAGTCCTATCAAGCCGGATACTAAGATATATTTATTAGTTGGGTTTATTCTTGGAGGGGTGATTAGTGTAGGGTATGTATTTGTACGGGAAGCTTTTAATATTCGTATTGATGGAGTTGAAAAACTGAAACGCTATGGTGTGCCTTTGATGGCAGTTATACCTGACATGAGTGCATTTATCAAAGATGAATACGATAATCAGGAAAAGGTAAATGTGCAGGGGTCTGAGGTTTCAACCACTCTGGTTTCGATGTTGGATACGGTATCTCCTATTTCGGAATCCTTCCGACGACTGGAAAGCAATATTGTGTATTCGAATCCGGATATGGATTTGAACTCCCTGATGATTACCAGTTCCACTAAGGGAGAAGGCAAAACCACGGTGGCTTCGAATCTCGGTGTAGTCTTGGCTGAATCAGGTTATAAAACGGTTGTTGTAGATGCTGATCTGCGCCGCCCGAATCTTCATAATATGTTTGGTTCTAAGCGAGCTCCTGGTATTGCTGAGGTGCTTTTTGACAATGTACCTATTGAGGAAGCACTTCAAGAAACGCCAATGTCTCAATTGTCAATATTTACTTCGGGTAAGCGTCCGCCCAATCCTTCGTCGATAACGAAGAGCGATGCCTTTCTGCAAACCATCAAGGATTTGGAAAAGACTTTTGACTTTGTACTCATTGATACTCCTCCTTACGGCATCATAACGGATGCTTCGGCCGTGGTACAACAGACGGATGGTATTGTGGTAGTTACAAAGTTCAATGAAACTACCGAAACAGAGCTGGATCACGTAATGAATAGCCTGCAGCATATAAAGGCGAATGTATTGGGTACGGTGCTCATGGCATTCGACTATAACCAGACCAGCGATTACTATTACAGCTCACACTACTACCGCGAGCTGTACGAAGATTATGATTCTTATTCTGATGAAGGGTAAGATTTGTCTAGATATCTCAACTATATAATATGAAAACAAACTTACCGATTACGCCTCAGGCTTAAATATTCAACATAACCTTTAGTTACTCAAAAAAGTAAACACAGACTAAAAATGTCCTATTATTTCAGAGCAATATCTGTCCAGAACTTTCTACTAAATACGTTATACTAAAGAGCAAAGAAATACCTTGATAATAACTTCTCCAACCATTACCCTTACGATTCTTATTGAAGACAATGCAATGAAAACATTTTGGGAGCCATCGGAAAGGGAGACGAAAAATAATAATCTTAGATTGATATCCGCATCTAATCCGTTTTATGAACATAGTTAAAACAATAAAAATATTAGCAATAGCCCTCGTTATTACCGGATTTTGGCAGGTTGATGTTAAAGCCCAAGGACAAGGAGGGCAAGGACAACCTGGACAACAATTTCGCTTGGGAGAACGCATCATCCGCGTGGCCGAACCGGGACAACTGGCTGATACCGTAAACGTATGGGGAGACGTGGGAAGCCCGGGACGATACCTTATCCCGCGTAAAACCACCTTGCCACAATTGATTTCCTATGCTTTTGGCCCGCGTACGATTAACGACCAGCAAACACAGCTGGACTGGTCCAAGATGCGTATTGAGATTAACATTTCGGAATTTAATCCAGAAACAGGACAAGAAGTAATAACAAATTTCGAATATCGCTTAAATGAACCACTACCGCGCGGGATGCGAAATTTTAAGCTCGAAAATAATCAGGTTGTTTCATTGCAAGTAAAACGTCGTCCTTCAATTATTGATTATGCTCGTGTTATTGGTTCAATAGCCACGACAATTGGAGCCGCATTTATTATTGTGGATAGAGTTCGGTGAGTAAATTTTGCGGATTGCAGCAAAGTTATAGGACCTATAGCTTCAACGGTGGTTACGAGTATACTCATTATTGATCGGCTTTGATTATTGAGCGATTAAGATAGACTAATGACAGAAGACCGGTGACGGTCGTCTATTTTCGGTCAATCGTCAAGAATTTAAAATGTAGAGGCGCATCGCATGCGTCTCAATTAAAGTGCAAGAGATGTTAAACAACGATTCTAAAATTTATATCGCCGGACACCGAGGTATGGTGGGTTCGGCCGTAAAGCGAAAGCTGGAACGAGAGGGATATGAAAACCTCATTTACAGAACCAGCTCCGAACTTGACCTGCGTAACCAACAGGCCGTAAAGGATTTCTTTGAAAAAGAACGGCCGGATGTGGTTGTAGATGGCGCAGCACGCGTAGGCGGAATTATGGCCAACAAGGAATATCCCTGGCAGTTCCTCTATGAAAATCTGGAGATTCAAAACAACATTATTGCCGCTTCTCACGAGCAGGATGTGGGAAAGCTGATATTTTTGGGAAGCTCCTGCATCTATCCCAAGCACGTCGACCAGCCGATGAGTGAAGATTCACTGCTAACCGGACCGCTGGAGCCGACGAACCAGTGGTATGCCATCGCCAAGATTGCGGGAGTAAAGATGGTGGATGCCCTGCGACGGCAGTACGACCGGGATTACGTCTCCTTGATGCCGACGAACCTGTACGGCCCCAATGACAATTTTGATCTGGAAACCTCCCACGTGCTACCGGCGATGATCCGCAAGTTTCATGAAGCGAAACAAAACGGACACAGCCCTGTACCTTTGTGGGGTACCGGTTCACCGATGCGTGAATTTCTGCATGTGGATGATGTGGCCGATGCGGTATTTTTTACCCTCAATAATGAAATGCAGTACGATCTGTATAATGTGGGAACCGGAAAGGATATCACCATTAAAGATCTGGCGCTGTTGATACAGGATATTGTGGGACATGAAGGTGATATAAATTGGGACACTTCCAAGCCGGATGGCACGCCCCGAAAGCTAATGGACGTAACTCGTATGACGCAAGCGGGATGGACCTATAACATTGAATTGAAGGATGGGATAAAGGCAACCTACGAATGGTTTTTGAAGAATTTGGATAGAATTAAGGAGGTTGAAATAAAATCTTAATAGTCTCCCTTTGAAGGGAGTACCGCCGTAGGCGGGGAGGGATGTTTAGATATTCCCTCGATTGAAATATTATTGTTCTTTAAGTGTATTATGGTGCACCTTTTGGCTTGATCCAAAAGGTGCTAAAAGATCAAGGCTGTGAATTGTGTAAACGCTTTAGCCTGCAGGATGCGTAGATTTTGATGGTCCTATGACTATTGTAATTAATTGTTGGGATATCACCGGTACAAAATCTACAACCGCATCCCTTGGCTTCAGCACACAATTCAAGGCCGATTGATGAAACCGAAAAATTAGGATGAGAATTTAATCCGATATTTTTGAAAGTGACAAAACTAAACCGGAGAAATTTCTGTCTGACGAGGTGCTGATATAAAACGTGATCAGCGTTTGTAGATGAAATCAGCACCGAGAAGTTAAATTCTTCTTGAGCTTTTACGAGCCTTTTGGGTCAAGCTAAAAGGCGGTAGAATCTGTTTGGTCACAAAAAATGAACATACATTATGCCCAAAGGCGGAAATATTAGATTTCTAGAAAATTTTAAACAAATACTAAATCGTGAGCGCATCAAGAAATAAAACAGCCCTTATAACTGGAGTGACCGGACAAGACGGCTCTTATTTAGCAGAACTGCTACTCGATAAAGGCTACGAAGTCCATGGCATAAAGAGACGGGCAAGTCTTATAAAGACAGATCGCGTAGATCACCTCTACCACGATCCCCATTACGAAGGATTACCTTTTTATTTACACTACGGAGATATGACCGACTCCTCCAATCTCACGCGTATTCTTCAGGAAACCCAACCCGACGAAGTTTACAACCTGGCGGCACAAAGTCATGTGGGCGTTTCCTTTGAATCCCCAGAATACACGGCGGACGTTGATGCGATGGGTGTACTTAGAATGCTTGAAGCTATTCGCATTTTGGGCATGGAAAACAAAACGAAATTTTACCAAGCTTCCACTTCTGAATTGTATGGAAATGTTCAGGAAATGCCGCAGGACGAGGATACGCCTTTTTATCCGCGATCACCCTATGCCGCGGCGAAGCTGTATGCCTATTGGATTACCAAAAACTATCGCGAAGCCTATGATATGTTTGCGGTGAACGGCATCCTGTTTAATCACGAGTCTCCACGCCGGGGCGAAACGTTTGTGACGCGGAAAATAACCAGAGCAGCTGTACGTATTGCTACGGACCAGCAAGAGAAACTATTTCTGGGAAATCTCAATGCCAAGCGCGACTGGGGACATGCGAAAGATTACGTCCGCGGTATGTGGCTAATGTTACAACAAGAAAATCCGGAAGATTTTGTTTTAGCTACTGGAGAAACAACGACAGTACGCGCTTTCTGTAAAATGGCTTTTGAACACTTGGGAATTAATCTCAAATGGAAAGGTCAAGGTGTCAACGAAAAAGGAATCATTGAATCTATTGATGAAGAAAAATTTGAATCTTCAACATCTCAACAATTCAACAACTCAACGCTGAGCGAAAGCGAAGCCATAATCGAAGTTGATGCTCAATATTTTCGTCCGACGGAAGTGGATATACTTTTAGGTGATGCTTCAATGGCTAAAGAGAAGTTAAGTTGGGAACCTAAGTACATGATTAACGACTTGGTGAAAGATATGGTTGAGGGCGATTATAAGAAATTGATAAACGGAGATGAGCCGATTGATAAAATGAATATTGAGTAAGTCTTTTAAAATTGAAATACAAAAGCATTAAGAGATAAAATATTATGAATATTGCAATTATTGGCACGGGATATGTGGGACTGGTCAGCGGGACCTGTTTCGCCGATTCCGGCAACAACGTGACGTGCGTAGATATTGATGAGGATAAAGTAAAAAAATTAAGAGACGGACAGATCCCGATTTACGAGCCGGGCCTGGAGACGATATTCGCCCGCAGCCAGCGGGAGGGGCGCCTGCAGTTTACCAC